>NZ_JAFEJA010000003.1 GCF_016919245.1 Streptomyces zhihengii
GGCGCGGGGGAAGCGGGCGGGGGCTGGGGCGAGCGCGGCGTTCGAGCGCGGCATCGCGGCGCTCGCCCAGTACATCGAGCGGGAAGGACGCACCGTGGTCCCCCGGGCCTGGGTCGAACAGTTGCGGGACGGGCCGCAGAATCTGGGGGTGTGGGTATCGAACACCCGATCACGGCGGGCCGGGCTGAGCGAAGAGCAGCGCAGCCGGCTGGCCGCACTCGGCATCGACTGGGCGTGATCGCGGGCTTCCCCGTTCGGCGGCTGGCCGCTGGCGGTCGGGGACACGGTCTGCCATTGGGGGACTGTTGGCGGGGCGGGTTGCGGTGCTGTGAGGGAACGCGGCGGCACTGGGGGCGCCTGCGCGGGTGGTCACAGCTGTGCGGTGAGCCCGAGCGCGACCGCCGCAGTGAGTACTGGTGTGCTGCGGGTGAGGCCTCGGGTGAAGTGGTCGCGGCGCCGTCTGCCCTGCTGGTTGAGTTGGGGGCTGCAGTGGACGACGTGTGCTTGGTTTTCGACGAAGAGCGGGCCAGACGTCCAGGGTAGGTGGCTGACGGCCTCTCAATCTGCGTCGTTCATGTGGTGAAGCCTGTCAGATGAACTACTCGGTCACATGAGTCGAAGCGCGCGAGTTGTCACAGGCGATGAAGGGGAGGGAAGGCTGTTGCTGGCCGTGGGTGCCTTTCGGGTGGCTCCTCTGCAGGGTGAGATGACGCTGTCGTTCCTGGGGCGGGTCGCGGACAGGTACGGATTGACGGTGCGGAGTCTGCTGTGGTCGATGACTGACGTGGCTGGCCAGCATGGTGTTGCTGGGGCTCTGCGGGGCGACAGTGAGGTGTTCTTGAACGCTGCGGCCCGGGACCGGGCCGCAGCGTTGTGCCGTGTGCCGCAGGTGGGCTTACGCCGTGCGTTGCCGGCGTGGATGCGGGAGGAGCCGCTGGGGTCCTCGAAGGAGAGGCCAGTGGCGCGGCTCCACAACGGGGTGGAGACGGTCGCTGCCTGGGGTCCGGCGTGCCCGGGCTGTGTGGCTGCGCGGACCGGTCGCGTTGCACCGGCCCGGATGTATCTGGCGGCGCACCAGCGAGTCTGCCCACGTCACTGGTGCTGGTTGATGGGCGTGCCTGGCAGCGGGGGTCGTGTCGTCGGGTTGGGCGGATGCCCGGAGGTGGTCCAGGCGCAGGGGGGTCACCGCAGGCTGCTGCGTCGCTCCTCCGTCGCCGGTGCGGCTTTCGAGGCTGCTGAAGCGGTCGCAGCCTGGTGGTGGGCGCAGGAGTGGCCCGAGGAGCGCCTGTGGCCGATGCGGCTGGCTGCGACCATGCCTGCGGGCGAGGATCCGCAGCGGTGGCGGATCCTGGCGCGGGATCTGGTCACCTATCCCGAGACTGTCCTCCTCGCCACGCTTCTGGCCAGCCGGGCCTGGCGGTTGCGTGTCGCGGCTGACAGTGGTGGTCACCTCCCCTACCGGTTGGCTGATGTGCCCTGTGCGCCCAGCGAGCTGGGCCATCGCCTGCGGCGTCCGTGGCTCACCGAGCGTCTGGCCGCCTGCACCCACGGACCGCTGTTTGCCTGGACGTACCAGTGCATCCGTACGGGGGGCGGCAGTGGAGACGACGAACAGCGGCTGTGGCAGGTCCCCTTGGCGCTCCGGCCCCGGCCTCTCGCCGAGGTTCTCGCGGGCTACCAGCGTCGGCAGACCGCGGGCACAGAGGGTCTGCCGGCTCAGAAACGGCTGCGGGGCCACAGCGTGCACGCCGACGGGGCCTTCGCCGCCGGCCTGGCCCACGCGCGTACCTACGCCGCCCAGCACGGCCACCTCGCCACTCGCCGCGACACGCGAGTCGGTTCCTTCTCCCTGGGGAAATGGGTGCACAACCAGCAGGCCCACGCCTTGGCCCTGCCCGAAGAAAAGGCCGCCGCCCTGAAGGAGGTGGATCCGTGGTGGAACATCCCCTGGTCGGTGAAGTGGCAGCGCTCCTACTACCGCGCCCGCGACCACGTCAGGCGCCACGGCCCCCTCAACGCCGCCGACGGCTTCCCCGACACCCACGTGCTGACCGGGGAGTGGCTGTACCTGCAGTGCACCGACTACGGCTCACTCCACCCCGAACAGCGCCGTCTGCTGGCCGACATCGGCATCACGGCCCAGGTTGCCGGTAGCGCACGCCCGCGCCGAACGAGCCGGACAGCGGGCATCGATATGGCTGTTGCCTGTGCGCGCGCCTTCGTCGCCGAACACGGATGCCTGGCCCTGGCCACCAAGAACATCTCCCACCAGGGGCTTTTGCTCGGGAAATGGCTCGCTGCCCAGCGTTGCCTCACCCGCCGCCAGGACGAACCAGCGCACCTTCAGGTGCTCGACACGATCGACGTGTGGTGGAACCCACCGTGGCCCCTGGCGTGGCAGCGCACCTGGCACCGGATCCGCGCTCATGCCCAAGAGCGGCGCCAAGGGGCTGCAGAAGGTGGCTGGCCGGACGGCAGTGACGGCTGGGCCACATGGCTGTCCGTACAGTGCACCGGCTACAAGCAGTTGCATCCGCTGCAGCAGCGTCTGCTGACGGAGATCGGCATCACCGCCGAGACCGCCGCCGCTTGCCCCCACGCGATCATCGGCCAGCTCTGCGGTACGGGCCCCGGGCTGGCCCACGCACGCACGTACGCCGTCGCACATGGCCACCTCGCCACGCCCCTGAAAGCTTGTTTTGAGGGGTTTCCGCTGGGGCGGTGGCTGAGCGAACAGCGCCGCCAAGCGCGGCAGCACCACCGTATTACGGGCGGAACATGGCCGGTCAGCACGCTCCTCGCAGCGCTCGACCCCTGGTGGAACCCGATCTGGTCCTTGGCGTGGCAGCGCGATTGGAGTCGCGTATGGAGGCGGTCAGAGTTTGCGTCCGCAGCCGACGGCGGTGGTACCGGCATCGCGGACCTGGAGAAGGAGCTGGCTGACTGGGTGAGGCGTCAGTACGCCGGCTACGGCACCCTCGACGCCGGACAGCGCCACCTGCTGATCAAGATCGGCATCACTGCTGAAGCAGCCCGCGCCGCCGAACCACCGGCTCCCCGCGCCCGCACCGGCCCTGGTTTCCTCGACACCGCGCTCACCCAAGCTCGCGCTTATGCGGCCGTGTATGGACATATCTCCGTGCCCTCCTCCAGCACCGTCCTCGACGGGTTCCGGCTGGGGAAGTGGCTGGCCTGGCAACGGCGACGCGCCAATCAGGGGCGCCTCTCCCCCACCCGGGTCAAAGCCCTGGCCATGATCGATCCGTGGTGGAATCCGCCCTGGCCCCTGCAGTGGCAGCAGGCCTACCACCGCATCCGCACAGCAGCTGCGGGTGCCGACGGCCTCCCGGCCACGAACCTCTCCCGAGGCCTTTACCGCTGGATCCGTGTCCAGCACGAGTCCTGGGAGCATCTCCACCCCGCCCAGCAGGACCTCCTGACCGCCCTCGGCATCACACCCCACGCCGACACGAGCGAACGGCCCGCCTCAGCCACACGCTCCTACCCCGTCAGCCCCGGACTGGGCCATGCACGCGCCTACGCCGCCCAGCATGGCCACCTCACCCCGGACAAGCACACCCGGCAAGACGGCTTCCCTCTCGGCCAATGGCTGGGCCAGCAACGCCGCCATGCCCGCGCCGGCACCCTCTCTGCCACCACCGCAGCCGCGCTCACCAGCCTGGACCCGTGGTGGAACCCGCCCTGGCTCTACACCTGGCACCGCACCTGGCAGCAATACCGCACCACGATCAGCGGGAACAAACCCGTCCCGGACACACTCCACCACTGGGCCGCCCAGCAACGCACCCGCTGGCATACCCTCCACCCCCACCAACAACAACTCCTCGCTCACACCCGCATCGTCGGAGGAGATTGCGGTGTGCAACAGACCGGCGAGTAACCCGGAGTGACTGCCTGTCCCCCTAGCGGTCAGGGAGGCTCCCATCGTCCGAGAAGGGACGTATGTCGCCCTTCTACGCTGACGCGCCATCTGCAACGTGCGATCTTGGCTCTTCCATGCCTCATCAGACGCTAGAGTTTTCCCACCTCGCCCCGAAGTGGTCTGTTCCAAGGGCGCGTTGACGGCTGCTGGCCCCCGCGTGTCCGTGCCCTATAGCAAGGGAGCCTTGTGCGACTCGTCGAACTCAGCGTCACTAATTTCCGCTCGCTGGGCGACGTCCAGAGCATCCCAATCCACAAGCAGACCATCTTGACGGGCCACAACGACTGCGGGAAGACAGCAACCCTGGATGCCATCGCCTTCCTGCTCGGCGAGCGCCCTCTCGCGGACAGTGACGTCTCTCAGTTTGCCGAAAGTGAGCCAGCGCGCGCTGCGCTGCCATCGGACGATGACGCTGCGGAGCCGATCGCGGTGACGGTGGAGGGCAGGTTCGACCTGTCCGACGCCGATAAGAAGGCCCTAGGGCTCACCTCTTCGATTCAGGTGCGCCGACGGCACGTAGAAGGTGAAGGCGTCTCACTCGAGTGGCTTGCCCAGGTGCCGCAGAACCCCGCTCTACGGAACATCTCCTCCCTGAAGGTGCCCGAGCTCCGCAGCCTTGCCTCGGAGGTAGGGATCAGGTTGCGTGACGGCCAACCGAACGTCAAGGCGAGCTGGACCGAGGTCCTTGAGGACTACGTGGCCTCAGCCCCAACGGTTGCCGGCTGGGCGCAGGCGCCGGAGCACGTCGTCAGCGCCCTCCCTCAGCTTCTCTATTTCCGAGGCGATGCCGCGGAAACTCCCGACACTGTAGTCCGCAGCATCCTGACGGCGAAGTTGCGCGAGTACACCTTGCGTGAGGAGACCCGGCAGAAGATCACCGACCTGGAGACCGCTTTCTCCGGCCTACTCAAGGATGACGCCGCTCGCCTGCAGAAATTGGTCGAGGAACGATGCGCTCTCGACTCCTTCTCACTGGAGCCGACCGTGCAGTTGCGGCCGACCGTCAGTGGCGTCTCGATGACCGCTGCGGCGCCGGGTCAACGGGCGGTGTCGCTGGCTGCGGCCGGGGCGGGCAGGTCCCGCAGGATTTCACTAGCCCTATGGGAGGCCAGCCAGCAGCTTCTTTCGGAAGCAGCGGAGGGCGGCGTCACTGGCGGTGTGATCATCGCTTATGACGAGCCCGACACGCACCTCGACTACGAGCACCAGCGCCGCATCATGGACATGATCAAGGTGTCGTCGTCCGCCGAGCAGTCCACCGTAATCGTTGCCACCCATTCCCTGAACCTCATCGACGGCGTCGACATCCAGGACATCGTGCATCTCAACAGTAGGGACGGACGAGCCTACGTACAGTCACTCGGCGCAGACGACAGCGACGAGGACACCCGGCGCTTTCTGTCAAACATGGCGGTTTCCCTGGGCTTCCGCAACAGTGTCCTCTTGCATGAACGGTGTTTTGTGGGTGTGGAGGGCCCCACCGAGTACGCGGCACTACCAGCGCTGTTCAAGCTGGCGTTCGGCTACCCGATCCAGTCCGCGGGCATCGCACTGTGGGACTGCGGTGGCAACGACGGCGCCCTCAACTTTGCCAAATTCCTCAAAAAGCACAGGCGCACCGTCCTGTTCCTAGTCGATGGCGACTCGATGCGCGACAAGGAAAGGGAATTTAGTCTCAATCGCCTGGAGAAGTACGGTTTTACCGAGAAGGACTGCCTCTTCCTGGGAGATCCGAACGAGCTGGAGGACGTCTTCAGTGACGATCAGTGGGCCGACACCATGAACGCCGAGTGGCCTCGCAAGGACGAGAAGCAGTGGACGCCCGCGGATGTCGCAGGCTTGCGCCGCGCCGGTAAGTTCAGCAAGTCGCTTCACACCCTGCTGTACCAGAACTCCGAGCAGGCTCCGCGTAAGAAGGAGAGCATGGTCGTCCAGCTGGCGCAGCGACTTCGGCAGCCCTCGGACGTTCCGCCTGCCCTGGTGAAGTCGTTCAATGACGCGATCAAGGTGGCCAGCGAGGCCGGGCTGCGTCACTGGTCCGAGGACGAATGAGCCAACCGTGCTGCACGGCGGGCTTTCATCCTGCTCAGACGCTGCTCGCGGGTAGGAGCCTCCCATGAGTGCACTCCCGCAGAAGCCACCCACCGTCGACCGTGTCTGTTCTTTTCCTCGCCGCACCACCGACACCCGGACGGCGCGGGTGGATCTGTATGCCGAACACGCACAGCCATGGCACGCCCCTCAACACTCTCCACTTGGTCCGTCACTGGCGTACTCAAAGAGTCCCATGGGGCACTGACAATCGGCACAGCGAGAGCCGAGCAAAACAGACAGAGACTAGTAGGGCTTGGTCATGTTGGTGCAGGGTCCGGTATGTCGCGGTGACAGGTGGGGCAGGCGCCGGTCCAGGTCGCGAGGAGTATCTGCAGCTCGCGGACGACTCGGTAGAGGCTCAGGCCGGCGCCGTCTCTTTTGGGGATCGGCTCAGTCGCTGGAGGGTGCAGAAGGCGTGGGCTACTGAGACAAGGGTGACGTGGTGGTGCCAGCCTGGCCAGGTCCGGCCTTCGAAGTGGGCCAGGCCGAGGGCTTGTTTCATCTCGCGGTAGTCGTTCTCGATGCGCCAGCGGAGTTTCGCCGTGCGCACGAGGACGGGCAGCGGGGTGGTCTCGGGCAAGTTGGAGAGCCAGAACTGCACGGGCTCGTCCTGGTCGGCGGGCCATTCGGCCAGCAGCCAGCGGACCGGAAGCTCGGCGGTGGTCGCGGCCTTGCGGATCTCACGTCCGGCGGGCCGGATCCGCAGGGCCACGAAGCGCGAGTACATGCGCTTGAATCCGCTGCGGCCACTGCCCGGCCGTGATCCTTCCCTCCACTGCACCGGCCGTGCAGAGGATTTGCCGGCCGCGATGACCAGGTCTTTCACTCGCTGTGCCGACTCGGGGTATGCAGGGACCGGCCGCCGGCCCCTGCCGAGGTAGGCCGGGGTCGTAGGCTGTGCGTCCTCGGGGTGTGCGGTGGTTGTGGTCGAGATGCCCACCACGTAGTCGAGTCCGCGTGTCTCAAGGCCGAGCCGGAAGGCGGCGGTGTCCCCGTAGCCGCCGTCGGCGATGACCTGGGGCACTTCGATGCCCCAGGATCGAGTCTCATCGATCATGTCGAGGGCCAGCTGCCACTTCTCGACATGGCCCACCTGGGCAGGGATGGCGCACTTGTTACGGCGGGCGACCTTGGCCGGATCGGCTGTCGGTGAGGCGGGATCCCAGCTCCCTGGCAGGAACAGACGCCAGTTCACCGCCGCGGAGGCGCTGTTGGAAGCCAGGTGGAGCGAGACACCGGCCTGGCAGTTGGTGACCTTGCCCGCAGTGCCGGTGTACTGCCGGGTCACGCACGCCGACGCGTCCCCGTCCTTGAGGAATCCGGTGTCATCGATGACCAGCGCGATGGGCTTGATGACCGGCTGTATGCGCCAGGCCAGCCGGGCCCGCACATGCGCCGCATCCCATGGGCTGGAGGTCACGAAGTGGGCCAGGGCCTGCCGGTTACCTTCCTCGCCAAGGCGGGCGGCCATCGGCTCCACCGACTTGCGGCCGCCGTCCAGCAGCAGCCCCCGCAGATAGACGCCGCCCCACCGGCGCTGATCCGCCCGCGCGAACGGCTCGAACATCTCCGCCGCGAAGTCCTCCAGATCACACCGAACCGCGGCCAACTCCTCGCTCAGCACATCCAGTCAACGACACGGCCGATCAAGAAGACACGCCATGGCAAATCGCACATGACCAAGCACTACTAGTGCCGTTGCCTGCTCTCATCGGCCCCGTCAGCGTCGAGAGAGCTGACGGCACCGTGCTAGCCCTATACGTCGTCGAAGCTGGACTGACTCCATGGCTGGCCGGGGGGCGCGGCTTGGGCGCCGAGCAGCTGCGTGATCTTCTCAGCTTCGTCGCCCGAGAGATCAGAGAGCAGGCGCGTCGTCGTGCCGAGTAGGGCATCCATCGGTACCTGGGTACGTGCGCCGCGGGCGCTGGCGATTCCGGAGCCGAAGACGCACTGGAGAGTCTCACCGGAAGGAATGCGGGCATCGGCCTCGATGACTCCCTCAGCCTGTCCCAGAGCGTCGCTGATGCCGTCGAGTTGGGTGTCGTGGGAGATGTCGTCTCCGGGGCCGCCGTATCCGACGTGGCGGTCCGTCACGACCATACGCAGAGAGGTCAACGGGATGCCGAAGCGGTCAGCCCTATTCCTCACCTCGTCGAGGCGGGGCAGATCATGCTCCTGCCCGGACGGGAGCTGGCGCCGGGACTGAGCAACAAGCACATGAAAACGTGGGGTCTGAAGGATCAGCTGGCCAGCCTTCACCGCCCAGCGCCACGGACTAATGTCCGCCTCTGCATCGCCGGGCACGATCATGCAGACGCGACTGGTCCAGAGCCGAATCGCCTCACGCATGAGGTACTGAAGATTGCCCGTGCTGGCGGCCGGGGTGCGCAGCAGAATGTGGAGGCTGATCATGCGGACGACCCGATTCCAGAACGCGGTGTCGGTGATGTCCTCGGATTCCAGCAGGTACATCAGGGCCGTCTCGTCGAGATGGCCGATGCCTTGCGGGGCGGGGAAACTGGCAAGCGTGGAGCCGCCGCCCTGCCATAGCGCGGCAAGGAAGGCTGACATCCGGTCGGCGACGTCGGTGGTCATCCGCGCGGTAAGGGCGTCGATGGCGTCGCGGGTGGGGACGCGTTCTCCAGCCCGGGCAGCCTCGGCTCCTTGGACGACCGTGCTGAGGAACTCCTCAGCCGCCGCTTTGTCGAGGGTGCCGCGGCCGCCTTCGAGGACGGAGCGGGACACCAGATGAGGGATACCGGGAGAGTCGTCGGCCGGCTGGAGTGCGCCAAGCGCGGAAGCGTCGAGGAGGAGCGAGGTGCTGCTGCCGGACAGTGGGGGAAGGTCTCCTTGCTGCCGTGCGGTGGGCAGTTGCCCGAGCGCCAGGAGCACCGGCCGGTCCGCACGAGGAAGGCGCTCCAGGTCGTCCTCAAGCTCGTGCTGGTCCGATGTGGTGCGCAGGTAGATGAAGCGGCGCGGTGTGCGGGGTCTGCCGGGCCATTCCAGGACCATGTCGGGGACATGGGTGTGGTTGAAGAACTCGGTCTTGGTGACGGTGGCGCCTGGGTCCATGCGGCGCAGGTGCCGGGCGACGGTGTCTTTGACCCGGGCGAACATCATCCGGTCGTCGGGCTCGTCCATGGCCTGGGAGATCGACTGTTCGACGAGGTTCACCATGAGCCCTCTCTGCGGGTGAGTTCGGCGGCGACGATGGCTGCCCAGTCCTTGAGCGGCAGGAGAGTTTCCTGCTTGTCCGAGAGCACGATCAGCCATAGGCGTGCGGCGACCGACCGGGTGAGTTCGCTGTCTAGGAGCTTTCGGGCTTCCTCGGTGTCGCTGGTGCCGAAAACTCGGTTGCTGTGCTGAAGGACTGCACTCTCCACCTGGTCAGGTGAGTTGAGGGTGGACCAGGAGTTCGCACGGAACGGCGCCCAGGTGATCCACATGAAGTGATCGCTGAGGTGGTGCTCTCTCTGCGCCGCCACGTAGCACTTGGCGAGGAACTCGTCGAACTGCGTTCCTTGATCGCTGGGTTGCGCGTAGTTCTTGACCTCTGCACAAAACATGTCGTTCTGGTAGGGGTCACCGCGCATGGCCCCGCCCAGATCGAAGGAGAACGTCCGGCCTCCGTACGGCCAGGGCAGAGTCAGCCGACGGCCGCAGGACTCCGAGTCCGTGTTCGCGTACGCACCGAAGATACGCATCGTGCCCTCGAGCCACTGCTTGGCTCTGCGGGCCCCCGAGAAGCCCTTCATCTGAGCGTCTTCGCCAACCACCACACTCGTAGCTTAGTGCGATCGGACCATCACGGTCGGCTCGAACGGGCTAATCTCTCGCCACACTGAGGAGTGGCTTCAAGGGGAGGGGCAGCTACGGCCTCAGGGAGGTGCGCCCACGACGCCCGGGGCCGGAAGGAAGCACCGCGAAAGCTCCCTCCCGGATCGGCCAACACGAGACCGTGGTGCAGTGATCCCTCCTCCTGGCCTTTTGCGGACCGCTCCCCTACTCGGAGAGACGAGCTCGTCGCTGATCTGCCGCATCGCGAGCCGCTACGGACTGGAGGCCAAAGCCCTGCGGTCCAGGTGGCAATGGCGCAATCACCAGCCCAAGCACGAGGGCGGGACCTCTCGGGCAGATGCCGAGGTGCTCCTGAACGCGGCCGGACGACAGCTCCTGGCAGGTCTGTGCGGCGTCGAGGAGGGTGTGCTGGCGCGGGCGTTGCCGTCCTGGGGGCGGGAGGATGCCAGGCTGCCGGCCGCGGAGGTCGGGGAGCCGACGGCGGCATGGCGGACCGGTGGTGCGGTTGCCGGGCCGGTGGCTTTCGGCTGTCGTCTGTGTACGGCCCGGCGTACGGGGACGGCTGGGCCGGCGGTGCTGTACGCCCCACGGTGGAACCGTGTGTGTGCACGGCACGGGCGGTGGCTCCTTGATGCGGACGCCGACCAGCCTCACGAGTACTTGGACGTGCGGCGCCTGCCGGAGGTGGTCGCGGCGCAGCGGCGGTGGGCGGGGGTGGCGCGGCGTGCGGTGCGGGCGGGGGCCGAGCCGGAGAGGGTGTTCGCGCTGGCGCAGGCGGTGGTGGCGCGCTGGTGGGAGCAGGCCCTGCACTGGGAGCGGGAGAAGGTCTGGCCGCGGCGGCTGCATCAGGTCGCGGGCGGTGATGCCGGGGGTGATCTGGAGCGGTGGCGGATCGTGGGGCGGGACGCGGTGGTCTTTCCCGAGGTGGTGACCGTGGCCGATGTGTTGCTTGATCCGGCTATGGCTCAGTTGGTGTGGGTGGACAGCGGTGCCGGGCAGCCGCGAGTGCTGCGCGTCGACGGGTTGTTCTGCCGTCGGCTCGGTGAGCGGGTGGGGCGGGAGTGGCTGGGGCCGCTGGCTGCGGCGGACCATGGCGGTCCGCTGATCGCGTGGATGGGCAGCGTGATCCGGTTGCGCCGTGGGGCCGGTGGGCCTCTCGGATACGACAACGACCCCTGGTGGCTGCGCCGGGAGCATCAGCCGGTGACGATGGCGGGGCAGTTGCGGGTGCTGGGCAAGGAGAGAAGGGCGCCGGGTTCGGGGACGATGTGGCGGGCGGTGGTGCCGGCCGAGCAGCGGATGCGGATCAGCAGTCTCCTCGGCAGTGCCGAGGAGCAGTTGCTGCAGCTGCGCGGCGTGCAGAGCGGGCCGACCGCCGAGGTCGCCCGGCAGTTGCTGCAAGGCCTCGGTCACAGTGCCGGTCTGGTCGAGGCGGCCTGGAAGCGGACCGCGGTGGCGGCGGTGAATGGCGGAGTGCCGTTGGAGGAGGTGGCCCGGTGGGCGGACATGCCCGCCGAGACGCTCAGGAGCGTGCTGAGGGCTGGCGAGCGGGGAGACGGGGTTGAGAGCAAGGTAGGACCGGGCGCATCGGCTGTTAGCTGATACAGCACTCGTTTGTGGCAGAAACCTTGAAAACGGCGGCGCCTGTCAGCAGGAGCGGCTTGGCTGACGCGGTGATCAGCACAGGAGCGACCCGGCTCGAGGGCTGGGGAAGGCGAGCGGCCGTGGGCCGAGGGAGCGGGTTCGAGGCGGTGTTCCTCGACCCGGTGGGGCAGGCGGTGCAGCAGCGGTGGGCGGATGCCGCCGTGACCGTGGCGTTCGAAGGCCTGCCGCCGGTGTCGGCGTTCCCGATGGTGCCGGGCAGGCGGTGGGGGCCGGGCCTGTGGTGGTCGGCGACCACCGGGCGGCACGTGGCCGCGGGGTCGAACGCGATGCGCACCCAGCTGATGGTGCTGGACCGTGACCCTGACGTGACCGGGCTCGCGGGGCGGCCGGTACGGCTGCTGTGGCGGGACGATCGGGGGCGGGTGCGTTCCTGGGTGCCGCAGTTGTTCGCCCGGTACCGCGACGGCACGGGTCTGCTGGCCGATTGCCCCGGCCGCCTGGAGGCAGGCGGCGACCGCGCGGTGAGGGCTGCCGAAGCGGTGGGCGAGGCGTGTGAGGAGATCGGCTGGACCTATCGGCGCCTTGCACCGCTCGGTGACGTACCGGCCGCCAATCTGAAGTGGCTGGCCGGCTACCGCCATCCCCGCAACGTTGGCCGCCCGGGCCTGATGCCCGCTGTTCTGGAGGTGTTCGCGCGGCCTCGGCCGCTGCTGGAGGGAGCCGAAGCTGTCGGTGACCCGATCGAGGTGCTTCCCGTCGTCTTTCGCGCCCTGTGGCACGGACAGCTCACGGCGGACCTGGAGGCGCCGCTGCACGAGTGCGTCCTCGTCGGCCCCAGGGGCTGGAACGGTCTGGACAAGGCGGGAGGTGCCGGGTGAGCGCGCGGCGCAATGCCCGGCCGGCGGTGAGGGTCGGGGCGCATGTCCGGTTCCGCGGTGTGAAGTGGCAGGTGGTCGCCCTGTCCGGGCAGACCATTCACCTCGTCGGCCCGGACAGCGGCGGTGAGGCCGTGCTCGCCGGGTACCTGTTCGCCGATCCCGGCTTCAGCGTCATCGGAGCCGACCTGCCGCAGGCGGCCCCGCAGTGGGGGCTGTTCGAGACCGCGCCCGCCGCGGCGCGGAACAAGGCTCTGGCCTGGCAGCGGCACGTGAGGGAAGTCGAATGCGGCCTTGCCGACGGGCCAGGCAGCGAAGGGGTGGTGCGGGAGCAGTACGACCCGGAGCGGCACACGCTGGCCGAGCGGGAGCAGGCCAAGGCCGAGGAGCTGACCGCACTCGGCTTCGGGCGGGTGTCGCGTACCACGGTGCAGCGCATGCGCCTGGCCTACCGCAAGCAGGGACTGTGGGGTCTCCTGGACCACCGCACCACCCGCGCCTCCAGCCCCACCGGGCGCTCCGACGAACGCGTCGTCGCCGCCGTCCGCGAGGCACTGCGCCGCCGGCGCGGGTGTTCCAGGGGCACCATCAACGGCCTGTTCCCGCTGATCAACCAGATCCTTCAGGACCGGCACGGTCCCGGTGCGGTGCCCGTGCCGTCCCAGGCCACGCTGTACCGTCTCGTCACCTCCCTCGCCCGCCCCGGTGAACTGCCCAGTGGTCCGGTGCGGCAGGTGCCCGCGAGTGTCGAGGGGCGGGCTTTCACCCCTGCCACCGCGCTGCGGCCGGGCGAGCAGGTCCAGATCGACACCACCCGCCTGGATGTTCTGGCCCTCTTCGACGACGGGCGCCTCGCACGGCCCGAGCTGACCATCGCCGTCGACGTCGCCACCCGCTCCGTCCTGGCCGCCGTGCTGTGCCCCAGCGCGACCAAGGCCGTGGACGCGGCCCTGCTGCTGGCGGAGATGGCCGTCCCGCACCCGGCCAGGCCGACCTGGCCGGACATCCTGCGCATGGACCACGCCCGCGCGCTGCCCCACCAGCGGCTGGCCACGCTGGATGAGCGCCTGGCTGGTGCGGCGGCACGGCCGGTCGTGTTGCCCGAGACGATCGTCGTCGACCGGGGCAAGGTCTTCGTCTCCGCCGCGTTCACCGCCGCCTGCGAGACCCTCGGCATCAGCGTCCAGCCCGCCCCGCCCCGCGCCCCCACCGCGAAGGGCATCGTCGAGCGGACCTTCGGCTCCATCAACGCCCTGTTCTGCCAGCACCTGCCCGGCTACACCGGATCCGACGTCACCCGCCGTGGCCCCGATGCCGAGAAAGACGCCTGCTACAGCGTCGCCCAGCTCCAGGACCTTCTTGATGAGTGGCTGGTGCACTACCACCACCGGCCCCACGAAGGGCTGCGCCACCCGATGATGCCCAGGAAGGCCCTCACCCCTAATGAGATGTGGGGCGCGCTCGTCGCCGTCGCCGGATACGTGCCCGTCCCGTTGACCGGGCGCGACTACCTCGAACTGCTGCCCGTGCGCTGGCAGGCCATCACCCCCGCCGGCATCTCCATCCACCACCGCACCTACGACGCGGATCTCCTCGCCCCGCACCGCGGCCAGGCCTCACCCGTCGCCGGCCGGGGCGGGAAATGGGAGATCCACTACAACCCCCACGACGTGCGCCAGATCTGGGTCCGGCTTCCCGACGGCGAACTCACCGAGATTCCGTGGATCCACCGCGACCACGTCCACCGGCCCTTCGACGAACGCACCTGGCATCACATCCGCACCCAGGCCGTCGACGGCAACCACGGTGACGCCGAGCAGTACGAAGCCGGCCTCGCCGACGCCCTCGACCAGCTCATGCGCCGCGTCCACAGCGGCCACGCCACCACAACGGAGCAGGCTCTCATGGCCCGCACCGCTCACATCCCGCTCCCCACAGCCCGCGATGGGGACCACGACACCGAAGCACCCGCCGACAGCCCGAGACAGCAAGACGACGACAGCATCGACGACCTCGGCGACCTGCCCGACGACGTCAGCCCCGCCCCGGCCGCCGGATTCGGGCTCTACAACGCACACGAGGAAGCCGCCGCATGGTGAACCCGAGCCAGCCAAGCGCGGGCAGCACACAAGGCGGCACCGACGACAGCGGCGAGGCGGAGCCGTCCTGGCCCCTGACCACCTGGCAAGGCTGGGACCGCTTCGCCACCACCGACCCGCCCGCCCCTCCCCGGCCAGGTGACCCGCCCCGCAGCACAGAGGAACGTCTGGCCTACCACTCCGCGTTCGTCACCATCCGCACCCCCGCCATCAGCACCCTGGCCACCCAGGTCCGCACCCTGATGCTCCTCGGCCGCCATCAGCAGACCACCGCACGGCCCTCGCTGATCGTCACCGGACCCGCCGCAGCAGGGAAAACGACCGCCCTGCTGAACGTCGGCCGCACCTGTCACCTCGCCCACATCCGCAAGAACCCCGCACCGCCCGGATCAGCGCACGCAGTGGTACCCGTCGCGTATGTTCTGGTCCCGCCCGGAGCGACCGCGAAAACCCTCGTCACCGAGTTCGCCCGCTACCTCGGCATCCCCGTCACCGCCCGCATGACCCAGACCCAGATCACCGACGCCGTCTGCCACACCTACACCCAAGCCGGTGTACAGCTGGTGATGATCGACGAGATCCACCGCCTCAACCCCCGCACCACCACCGGCGCCCAAACCGCCGATCTGATCAAAGACCTCAGCGAACGCCTACCGGCCACATTCGTCTACGCCGGCATCAACGTCACCGACACACCCCTCTTCAGCGGGACACGTGGCGCCCAACTCGCCGGACGCGCCACCCTCGTCGACTGCGGCCCCCTACCCGCCCGCCACGGCACACGCCACCCATTCCGCGACGTCATCACCGACATCGAAAACGCCCTCGACCTCACCCACCACAAACGCGGCACGCTCCCCCGACACGCCTCCTACCTCCACCAGCGCACCGCCGGCCGCATCGGATCCCTCACCCGGCTGATCCGCCAAGCCGCCATCACCGCCATCAGCGACGGCACCGAACGCATCACCAAGGCCACACTCGAAGCCATCCGCCTCGACCACCTCGCCGAAACCCACCACCGCCCCCGCCGAGACCGATAGACCCGCCCTCCACACAGGCAGAACAGCTCTGACCAGCACAAACACCAACCGGGCCTTTACACGCTAGAACTACCTACAACAGACCCAGCCCCGCTCAGCACAGAACACATAACCCCAGCCCACACACCACGCCCACCCCGACCAAACCACTCGCTCGACTTCTCAACAAACCCGCAACACCCCAGGCCACCAACGACCCAGCACACCAACAAACCCCCCACCCAGCGTTACGGGGTTCCCGCCGAGCAGTTCGCGGTGGGAGGTGACGCGCCCGCGCAGCGGGAGGAGCCGGAGCTTGTCACGCAGATCGGCTCACTGCTGCGGGCCCGCAAGGACCTCGAGCCTGAGGACATCACCTATCTGGAGGCTGTCATTCAGGCTACGGTGCGCCGCGTGAAGGCCCTGCCCCGGGACAAGGAGGCGTAGTGCGCAGAGGGTTCAAGGCCGAGGCGAAGCGCCTGGCACTGGAGGTGCGGGAAGAGCTCGGTGTCACGGCGCACGAGCCGATGGACCCCTACGCTCTGGCGGAGCTCTACGGCATCGACGTCTTCACCCTGCACGAAGTGGCTGAAGACCACTCCGGTGCGATGGCAGCCATGCGTCACTTCACCGAAGTCCGTCCCGACGTCTTCTCCGCGGCGGTCCTGTGCCTGGGCCGCCGCCGGGTGATCGTGGAGAACTCGGGTCACGAACGTCCCCGGCGCGTCTCCACCCTCGCGCACGAGATGTCCCATGTCCTGCTTGAGCACGAGTTCACCACGCTGCTCCGTACCTCGGGGCGTGAGTGCCGCAACAGCGACCACGACCAGGAGAGCGAAGCGGCAGAGCTCTCCGGTGAACTGCTCCTCCCCTTCGACGCGGCCCGCCGGCTGGCCCACAACGGCGTGCCCGACGAATCCGTAGCCGCCCGCTTCGGTATCAGCGTCAAGTTCGCGCGCTGGCGGATGAATGCGACGGGTGCCCGGCGCATAGCTCAGCGCGCAAGGGCCCGAAGCGGCCGCTGATTGCCACGCCACGGAGACCTATCCGGCAGGGGTCCTCCAAGGACCGTCGGCCTTGTTCTGGCGGACCCACCCCACCCAGTCGTTCCTGTCGGCTCGGTGAGGCAAAGAGTGTCAGCACGAGCGATACTCCGCGCCAGCGGCCCTGCGATACTCAGACCGTGCCCTTGATCCGCGACATCACCGAGGTCGACCACTCGGTGGTGGAAGAAATCCTGGACTCTACTGGCCTCACCATCTGCGGGCCCTACGACCCCGAGGGCATGGAGGTCGTCGTGGCCGAGGTCTGCGGAACTGTTGTCGGGGTCGCCGAGTTCCATCTCCACTGCGATTTCGGACACGACGAAGGCCGGGAGACGCACGCCGGCGAGCAGGCGTTCGTCTTGACCGTGGCCGTTGCCAATGCCTGCCGTCGCAGCGGAGTCGGCCGCGCGCTCCTCACCGAGGTAGCCCGCCGAGCCCACGAAGCCGGACATACTCTCCTGGCCCTGGTCCCACAGGACGGCGACGATGCAGCCAGCCGGCTGGCATTCTTCCGGGCATGCGGGCTCAAGCCCTACGGGCACGACCAGCCGGGCGCGGCCTGGGGCTGCCCGGTCTCGGAGATCTTCAGCGCGAGCGTGGCGGGGCCAAAGCGCGCTGAGCTCTCAAAGGGACACGCCCCGGGTGGAGCTCCCTCCTAGGGACTCGATACCAGAAGGACAACACCGGGATGTCGGCGACGCCCGTCGTCACCTGAGCCGCCAACTTGTCGCCGGTGCTCACCCAAGGCTCGTAGCTTGCGTCAGCCAGCGCTGTCCCAAGAACGCAGAAACCTGGCAGGCAGTGGCAGACGACCTGGGGGAACTGACACGACAGACTGCAGGTGTCGGCCGGCCGGCGGCGGCGCGGCCCGCACCTGCGGCAGCCCGGGCCTGACTCCCACCACCGCCCGCCACACCGGCACCCGGGCAGGCAGCAGATGCAGAGTCTGCTCGACCGCGACCGTCTCACCGCCCGTGCCGGACGGCACGGCCTCCGGGCCGTCCACGACCGGCGGACCGTTCGCACCCTCTGCGAAGCCGAGTTCGGCCAGCGCCCGGTCGTACCGGCTCGGCTCCACCCGGCCCGACGCCGCCCGGGCGACCTAGAAGCACCCGGCCCGCCCGCAACTCGTCCTTGATCGCACGGTGCAGAGTCGCCAAGGACGGCACAAACTCCGCCCCCCAGTGCTCCAGGACGCCCTCGTCCTGCGCCCGGAGCATCCTTCGGCGCAGTTCGGCGACGTTCCCGCCCGCCTGGGGCAGCACCTCCCACAAGGCGTCCCCCACCACGAACCCGCCCTGCCGTGGCCGCGCCTCCAGCCGCCCCTCGCGTCCCTCGGCCAGCCACCGCCATACCGTCCGCTCCGTCACGCCCGCCAAACCGGCCGCGATCCGCACGTGCAACGACGACAGACCACCCTCACCCCAGTCCACCACGAGCAGCCGCCGCACCACCACAGCCCGCACCACCCGCCCGGCCTCCGCCGAACCAGGCGGACCCGGCGCCGTCTCCCCCACCGGGGTTCGCACAGCCGGGCCGCGATCTGCTAGCCGCACCATGACAGCCAACCGGTCACCCCATGACAGCAGCGGTCTCCCACCAGCGACCGCCGACCACCCGGCTAACCGCAGACAGCCGGCGAAGGTGGCTGCTGTGCAACGCCAAATCCCTTGCTGGCCACCCGTATTATGTGGTGAAGTGCCCCATGGGCTCCCGCACGAAGCGACGCGAAGCGCGCAACAAGAGACATCGCCGTTCCGTGCCGGAGACGCTGGTGCTCGATCCGCACGCGCAGGTCATAGCGGATTCCTTGACCACCATGACCACGCTCATGGCCTCCTTCACTGGCGACGACCCTGCATCTGAGGCCGACGCGGCCTTCGCCACGGCGATCGAGGAGTTCGTCGTGGAGGTGCGGCGTTTCGACGCGATGCGGCTTATCGAGGTGGCTCGTCAGCGATTCTTGCCGATGGCCCGCGAGGGCGAGATACCTGTCACTGCGGAAGCGGGCGCGGTCTACGTCGAACTGCTGGCGCTGATTGCTCTGACCGCCCGGCAGGAGGCAGGGACGACGGTCGGGCCCGAAGCCGGATTTCAGGAGATGAGCCACTTCGTCTCCAGCGCGAAGGAAGAGCTGAGCAAGGTCCTCCACCTTGCTCAGCTGCGTTCATTCGCGCGTGCTGACCCGAACGACAAGTTCGCCATGGTCTCTTTGTTCATTCGGGGCGCCGAAGTATGGATGCGCAATCCGTCATATCCGGAAATGGTAGAGGAAACCAATCTGGCGCTACTTGACGGCGTTGAGAGCGTCCGCGCAGCCCTGCAGGCGCAACTGGGCTTCGACGCCGCGGATGCAATTGCCGTCCTCAACGCCTGCCACGACCTGCAGCAGGACAGACTGAACGACCGCATTGAGGCGATGGGCAATGCGGTCCTGGACGCGATGGCGGCGGAGGACGAAGGCCGGGCGGACAGGCAGCTAACGGAGCAGGCCATGCTCAGCGTCACGTCGATGTTCGAGCCACCTGCCGCGCAGGCCACTGTCACGATCGACGACATCGCTGCGCATACGAGCCTGCCGGAAGAATGTGTCCGGGCCGTTGTCGAGCGGTTCCGCCTGGACCTGGGGACGGACAGTCCGATAGATGTCGTCGAGGCGTTCACCAGCGGAAGGAACCCGCTGCGAACACGGCCACTCATCGTGGGCACAGACGGGCGTCTGATGCTGCCGCACCCGGCGTTGAACGTGTTCGCTGTGCGGGAGAACCTCGAGGAACACCTGAAGAAGACAGCTCCGGTGTGGAGCCAGTACGCCAAGCATCGCGGAGACCTTCTCGAATCCCGCACACACGCCGCGCTGGAGCGTGTCCTTCCCGGCGCTCGTTTCCGGGACGGATTGGAGTACTACCTACCCGCGAGCGATGATGAAGCTGAGGCCGCCGACCCCTCGAAGTACACCAAACGGGCCGAGGGCGACCACCTCATCGTCCTCGACGATGTCGCCATCATCGTGGAGGACAAGGCCGTCGCTTTGAGCGCCCTATCCCGCGGGGGCAAGGCGGCACGGATCCGTACCGACCTGACCGGCATCATCACCAAAGCAGCCGACCAGGCCGGGCGAATGCGCGACGCCATCGAGCAGGACGGCGGCCTCCGCACCAAGAACGAGGGATGGATCGACCTCAGCCAAATCCGTGAGATCCACACCATCGCCGTCAGTCTCGATGACCTATCAACGGTCCTGACTGCCACCGCCGAGCTGGTGCGGGCCGGCCTGCTGGCCGAGGACAACATTCCATGGACGGTATCTCTGCACGATCTCGAGCTGATCACCGAACTGGTGGCACGTCCGGCCGAGTTCCTGCTGTACCTGCGTCGGCGCCGCAACCCCGACGTCACCGTGATGTTCCACGCGCCCGACGAAATGGATCTGTTCCTGTACTTCTTCGAGGCAGGCCTTTGGGTGGAACCCGACCCGGTGCAGGTGCGTGCGGCGTTCCCCTTCCTGCCCGAGCCGGCCACAGCCGAACTGCGCCGCTACCGAAAAAGAAGCCCTGCGTTCCTGACCAGCCGAACCGATGCGCTGGACCAGTGGTTCCACACCCAAGACCGCGACAGCGCGTGCTCAGCACTGGCGCCCAAGCCGACGATGGTGCCATCACCGCTCGCGCCAGTGGTCGACGAGTTGCAGTCCCGCAATGTCACTGGATGGCTGAGCATCGGCGCCACGCTGCTGTCTGGGGCAACCGACGTGCAGCACAAATTCGCCCGCCACGGCAGCGAACTCCTCGACAGTCCGAGCCCCGAGGGCCGTAGCCTGACCGTGCCGCTCACGGCCAGCGTCGACCCGGCAGAGGGCTGGCTGTTCGTGTGGGCCACCCATCCGGCTGGAGCCGATTCCGAAGAGACGGACAGGAGGCTCCGCAACTACCTCCGAGCTAAGAAGCACCAACTCGGTCTGCCGCGAGGCGTCGTCTTCCTCTACGACCAATCAACCCGCAAGCTCCTTGATATTTGCTACGACGGGCACACCGGACCGCTTGATGCTGCTCAGACGGCCATCTTGTCGTCCTTGCGGCCGACCTCAGAGCTTCATCGCTCCATCCACCCGAACGCCAAGCGGCCGCAAAGCGGCACGAGGAACGCAACACGGCACAAGCGGAAACGATAGGAACAGCCGCGCCAGAAGCCACTCCTGCGACACCAACGCCGCCGATCATGGGCCTACGTCACATCTCGACGCACTGCGGTGTCGGTGAGCAGCCGGATCCGTAGGACAGGCGGCGCCGATGGTGAGCGCCGTCTTGATCGCGGCGATGCGGGCGAGGACGGCCAGTTCCGCACCGTAAGAGCGAAGATGCTCAAACTGCCGGAGCCGTCCAATGATGCCGTGGAGTATCTGACTCCGGAAGAGGCTGACCAGCTGTTTCAGATCGCCACGCATGCCCGTGACCGGTTCCTGGTCGCCCTGCTCGCGTGCACGGGGGAGCGCATCAGCGAGGCTCTGGGCCTGCGGCGCCAGGACATGCACCTGCTCAGCGACTCGCGGATGCTCGGATGCCGGGTCGAAGGCCCGCACGTCCACGTCCGACGGCGGGCGAACAACGCCAACGGAGCCCTTGCCAGGTCTCAGTTCGCCCGGGTGATCCCGGTGACCGAGGACGTCGCGGGTCTCTATGCGGACTACCAGCTCGAACGGGACGAGGTCCCCGAGGCGGCTGACTGCGACATGGTCTTCGTGAACCTGTTCCACGCCCCGCTCGGGCAGCCGATGCGCTACGGCACAGCGAAGAGGCTCTTCGACCGGCTGGCGAAGAGGACCCAGCTCACCGCACGCCCGCACATGCTGCGGCACGGAGCGGCCACGGCCTGGGTCCGCGCCGGCGTCGACGAGGACGTGGTCCAGGACCTGATGGGGCACATCTCCCGGTCCTCGCTGACGCCCTACCTGCACGCGAGTGAGGCGGACAAGCGGGCGGCGGTCGAGCTGGTGGCGGCGGGGCGGCGGTCTTGACCACTCCCGCCGTGCTCGCCGCGGAGCCGTTCGCCCCGGTCGTCCCGCTTGATTCGACCGCCTGGGTGAGTTGGCTGCAAGCGCGGGTGGATCTCCTCTGGCGGCCGGGTGAGTGGTCCCAGCAGGATTGGTTCTTCGACGGCGACGTGGACAACCCGCGCACGGCGGCGTCGAGGTGCCTCACGGCCTCGTGCTGGACCTTGATGCCCTCCCGCAACCTGTTCTGCCGGCACTGCCTAGATGCCCACAAGGCCAGCTTGCTGAGCCGGGAGGAGTTCGCCGCTTCCTATAGGCGGCCTCGGCGGATCCGCACCCAGCGCGGATCCGAGCGCGAACCGTGCGTCCTGGCACGCCCCTCGGGCCGATGCGAGCGGCCAGCCCACAGCGGCGGGCTCTGCCGCACCCACTACTCCCGCTGGCGACGGCGCCCTGACCAGCGGGTCTCGGTCGAGGAATGGCTGGCCACCACGACGGCGGAACCGCTGCAAGCGAAGCCGACCGGCGTCGTCCGGGGCTGCGCGAACCAGAGGGTGATCTCCGGGCTCTGCAACACGCATTTGCAGTCATGGGAACGGGAGAAGCGGGCGGGCGCCACCCGCGACCCCGAGCAGTGGGCCCGTCAGGCCGCCAACCGCCTGCTGACCAGCCAGTTCAGCCTGCGGAACCTGGCGGAACCTGTCCGCTGGGAATTTCTCTACGGGCTGCAACAGCGGGATGCCCGCGGCGGCGTCATCGAGCCGGTGGCCGCCCGGCAGCTGGCGCGTCGGCTAGATGGGGTCCCGAGTCTGCTGGCCGTCGATGTCGAGTCCTTCGTCGAGGGGATCGCCACACAACACAACCTCACGTCCTTGATCCGCGAGGTTGTCCGGGCTCTGCGGCGGGCCGCACTGTCGTTCCGCGGTCTGAAGCCCACCGATGTCGACAGCTGGGATCTGGGCTGATTGGACCTGCGGTCCTCGACCCTCGGCGGCCGTCGCCATCGGCCTGCGCAGGTGGACGCGTCCGCAATCCGCCAGCAATGGTTTCGGGACGTGATCAAGTCGTGGGCCACCTCCGTCAGCCTGGACAGTGGCAAGTTCAAGCGGGTATTCACCGCGTGTGTCATCGACTCCGATGCTCTGCATGCCCGGCCCGGCGGAGGCCAGGACCACACGAAGCTGAGGTTCGCCGACATGCAGGCGGTCTTCACCGCGATGAGCCGCATCCGCCGCACCACCGACGACGAGCTCGCCAGCAGGAGCTGGCGCCAGCATTCGTTCGGCTGCTTCCTGGAGATCGTCGACTTCGGCCGCAAGACGGACATGCTGCCGGGCATGCCCGGCAGTTTCGACCCCGACAAGACGATGGTACTGCCGCCCGAGGAGACGACCGAGGACGCTGCCGGCCGGGCTGTCCCTGAGCCTGTCATCGCCCAGCTCGATGCCCATCTCGCCCTGATGGGAGCCGCCTTCTCCTACGGCGAGATGGCACGGGCCGATATCGAACTGATGATGCAGACGGCCTACCTGGTCCTCCGTGACACCGGCCGCCGTCCCATCGAGGTCGCCAGTCTGAGCCTGAAGTGCCTGGAGACCCGAGGGGACGAGAACACCCTCGTCTGGGACAACGTCAAGAAGCGCCGCTACGGCCGCAAGCTGCCCATCACTCGCGAGACCGCCACGGTGATCAGAAACTGGCAGGCCCGTCGACGTCAGACGGAGGTTCCCTCCCGCAGCCGGAAGCAACTGTTCCCGTCGATCACCGATCGCAGCGGGTTCGCGCACATGGACACCTCCAGCCTGGCCAATGCGTTGCGGGAGTGGGTCGCGGCGATCCCGGTGCTGCTGAGCGACGAACTCGACGTGCAGGGCCGCAGGATGCCGTTCGACCGAACGCTGATCTTCCCCTACGCGTTCCGGCATGCCTATGCCCAGCGGCATGCCGACGCGGGCGTCCCAGTTGACGTCCTCAGAGAGCTGATGGACCACCGGTCGATCGTCACAACGATGTCGTACTACCAGGTGTCCCTGAAGCGGAAACGCGAAGCGATCACGACCCTGCGGAAGCACACCGTCGACCGGTCCGGCCGTCCGGCACCGTTCACCAGCCCGACCGACTACGAGGCCCAGTCGGTCGCTGTCCCATTCGGCAACTGCCGCGAGCCCAGCAACGTCAAGGCCGGCGGCAAGGCCTGCGCAATCCGTTTCCAGTGCGCCGGCTGCGGCTTCTACCGACCCGACCCGTCCTACCTGCCCGCCATCGAGGAGCACGTCAACGACCTGCGGGCCGACCGTGAGACCGCCAGGGCGATGGACGCCGACGACTTCGTCGTCCGCAACCTCGGCGACCAGATCACCGCGTTCACGAACGTCGCCGACACCATGCGCGAGCGGCTCAGCAGCCTCCCCCGGGACGAACGCGAGGAGATCAAGGAGGCCAGCGCGGTCCTGCGGAAGGTCCGTGCGACCCGGGACCACAAGCTGCTGCCACTGACCGTGATCCGCAAGGAGACCCCCGATGCCAGCTGAGACATCCATGAAGCCCTCCAGGACACCCGCGGAGATCCTCAAAGCCGCACGTCAGCGGGACAGCGCCGACAAACGCGGACGCGTCCTCAAAGCGGTCCAGGACATGCTCCACGCCAACCGGCGCGTCACCTTCGCCACGGTCGCCCGCTAGGCGGGCGTCTCCAGCTGGCTCGTCTATGCCCCTGGCCCGCGTGAACGCATCGACCAGGCGCGGGCCCGTCAGGCCGCCTAGGGACACCACGACCAGCAGAACGGACGGAAGGTCTCGACCGCCAGCGAGCAGACCGACCTGCTTCTCGCCCGCCAGGAGATCAAGCGGCTCCGGACCGAGAACGACCAACTGCGGCGATAGGCCCGCGTTCACCTCGGACAGCAGGTCGAACAGCTCGGCAACCACGATCTGGTAGACCGCGTCAACGAGCTCACCGAGGAAAACCTGCGACTGTCCACCGCGGAACGGCAGGCGACCACCCAGAACGCGGAACTCCAGCAGCGAGTCGCCGAGATCGAAGACGACCTCAGCGCTGCCCGCACCGGCCTCCCCCGCATGATCCGCAGCCAGAATCACGGTCAGCTAGCCTGATCCATCGTCACTTGTCGTTGCCCCCGCTACTCTCCACGGGACCATTGAAGAGAGGGCTCGTCATGGCGGAGCGCACGCCGAGCACCGAAAAGTGCACCGCGGCTGATTGCGAGCGGCCCCAGTGGGCTCGGAGGCTCTGCAACCCATGCTTGAGCAGGGCATACCGGCGAGGCGAGATCGAGCGCGTTCAGGTCCACGGGCGGACCGGGTGCGACGTGAAGGGTTGCGAGAGCCCACATCACGCGAACGGCCACTGCAAGATCCACAACGCAAACGAGCGTCGGATAGGCCAGCCCGTGGCTCCCAAAGTGGTAATCCGAGGCACCATCGAGGAACGATGGCTCGCGAAGGTCATTCCCACCCCTGACGGCCACTGGCTCTGGCCCGAGTCACCGAAGGGATGCCCCTACCCCAAGCTAGGCGGCAAAATCGATGGAAGGTGGACGACTGAGTATGCCCACCACGTCGCCTATCGCTGGGCTCATGGCGCCTTGCCCGAGTCGGGGGTCGTCCACCACACCTGCGGTTTGAGGCTGTGCTCCAACCCGGACCATCTCCAGTCCGTCGACGCCGTTGCGAACATCCTGGAGATGAAGCAGCGGATCAGCCTGGAGCGTGAGATCGAGATGCTCACCGCGGCCGTTGCCGCTCTTGAGGCTGCTCTTGGTCTGGATGTTCCCATTGACGACCAGGAAGGGGGCAACGATGCCTCGATGGCCTAAGGAACGCGAAGCTCGCGGCTGTGGCATCGAGGGCTGCGAGGGGAAGCACGTCGGCAAGGGCTACTGCAAGAAGCACCTCTATCGACTGAACACCAACGGTGACCCTCTCGCCGTCCGACACCGGATACATACCGGCACCGTTGAGGAGCGTTTCTGGAAGAAGGTCGTGACTGGGCCGGATGACTGCCTGCTGTGGTCTGGTGCGAAGATCCCGGACGCGTCACGGGACGACGAGGACCGCTACGGGATGTGGACCTGGGACACACCCGACGGGACCCAAAGGCAGCTCGCTCACCGATTCGCCTATGAGTCCAAATTCGGGAAAATCCCCGAAGGCGCGCAGCTCCACCACACATGCGCCCGCCGCGGGTGCGTTAATCCGGCGCATCTTCAACTGGCCACCGCTCTGGAGAACACCGCCGAAAGCCTCCAACGCAAGCACCTCACAGCGAAGCGCGATGCCCTGGTCGCCCGATACGCGGAGCTGGCCTTGATGGCTCAGCACCTGAACATCCCACTCCAAGAGTGCCCCGTCGAGCCCAACAAAGATGAGCCGGAGGCCCCGGGGACACTGTTCTGACCCCGCACCAGCAGTGGGCCTATCGCTCCAACGTCCCTTATGTCACTGCCATGCGCACACGTCCCTGACCAGCATTAATTCGCTCCCGACCCGAGATAATGATCTGGTGCAGCGCCGTGACGTAGTAGATGACCCGCACCCCGTCGACGTCGTCGCTGTAGTCGCGCAGCAGGGTGTCGGGCACCGGGGTGCCCAGCTCGGGGTTGACGCTGATCGCGACGATCGCCCGGTCAAGGCGGTGCGTTTCACTCGCCGTCAGCTTCGCCAGCTGGCTCAGCGCGGGCTCCACCCTGACAACCTGGGACCGGCGTGGCGCGTGCTCAGGCGACACGGGGCTCCTCGCCGGCCAGGCGCTCCAGGTGCGCGTCGCGGGCCTCCTCCCACAGCACGCCCGTCTCCGGGGACGGGTAGCCGTGGGCGGCGATGTCCTCCAGCACCGAGGCGAGAACGTCGACCTTCGCGCGCTGGTCTGCCGCGTACGCACGAGCCGACGCGGCGGCCTGCTCGTCGAGGGGCTGGCGGTCGGACGAGGGCCGGCTGCTCGCTCATCGGCAACTCCTGGGCTTCTGTCTGGCGTGTGTCACCACGGTATCGCCGGGCCGCACCACTGAACCCTCATACGAGTGAACCGGGCCGAACGTCGACTTGTCCCTTGCCGCACGGTGCTGCGCCCAGCAACCCAGCAACGGCGAGGGGGACATGCCGGTGCAGTTGCCGCCGCCTCGACGGATCGCCCCCACGTCGGCGGGGAGGACGACCCGGCGGCGCAGCGGCGCACGTTCGGGGACGGAGCACCCCCGCGGTCGCGGGGGTGTTCCGCTGTCGCTGGATCTCGCGTCCGGCCATGGCCAGTCCTCCCCGCCGACGCGCCCCTGCTGCGCCCCCAGTGCGCGTTGAGGGCTTCTTCGTGCCTCTGCTGAATGCGGGTTCCTCGGGCATGCTGTTCGGCTTCAACGGGCTGGGAGGTGGAGGTGTCCGCGGTGTGGCGGTCGGAGCAGGTGCTGCATCTGCCGACGTTCTGGAAGGGCCTGCCGCCGGGCTCGGAGTTGAAGCGGGAGCTTGCGCAGCCAGTGGAGTACGCGGCCCGGTGGATGGTGCCGGCCAGGTTGCTGGCTTTGGGGCTGATGCTGATAGTCCATGACGCGGTCGGCTACGGGATGCTGACTCTGGTGGGGGCTGGGGTGTCGGGGTGGTGGATGCGACTGCTGACGGGCCGGGCCAGGGATGCGCGGGACGTGTGGGCGAGGTCGATGTACTGCCGGGTGTGCCCGGCTGCCTTCGTGGCCGTGTAGGCGAGGGACAGGCCACTACGGCTGGGTAGGTCACAGGATCGCCTCAATGCCCGCGGTCGCCGGTTTGGGGTTGGCGGCGGGTGGGAGTTTCCGCGCATGACCACTCCACCAGGTATCAACCTGTCGACGAAGATGCGGTACTGCCGCCTGGGGCGGCGGCAGTTGGATGCCCTGTTCACTGTGGCCTCGCAGGGCTTCCAGCCGTCTGAGGTCGCGGTGTCGCACACCCGGCACAATCACACGTACACCGCCGGGACACTTGGTGCTCTGATAGCTGTGGTGACAGCTGCGCCACTGCCGAGCCCGGTCGACGCGTGGGACAACTTACGGTTCACGGCCACGGACCCGTCCGGCCGGCGGAGCATCGAGATGGACCTGTCGGCGAAGGAGGTGTCGACGGCGGTGCGTGGCTCGGACGCAACGTTGGTCTACGGGGCAGAGACTCAGATCAGGCTCTTCCTGCAAGACAAGTCCGTAGGTGGTCTTCCCCATGGGGCGCAACCAGGCATGCCCCGAGGCGTTGCGTGGTTCACAGCTGTCGCAGGTTTCGTCCTGCTGTACTGGCTCGTCGCTCTTGCTCTGATCGCTAACGGCAGGAGGGGAGCCTCGAGGCTTGAGGAGCTCGTTCTGTACTCCGGGCCACCGGCTGCTGGGCTGGCGCTGGTGTTCTGTGGGGCGATGATTGCGGCGTACTCGGTCGTTTCGCTCCGGTCCTTGAAGCCTGTCCTCGCGCCGACGCGGGATCTGCCAGTGGGGGGTATGTGGTCGCGGTTGGGGGCGATCGAGAAGATCACTGCGGTGGGGGTGGCCGTGGCTGCTGTCGGCGTGGTCGGGACGCTGCTGTCCGCCGGCGCGGACGTGTTCTGAGGGCTGGACGGCTGGCTCGGAGGGGCGACGTTCGCGACCGCACGTTTCGGGCATGGCGAGGGCGCAGCGCCTCCTCGACGAGGAGGGCAGCTTCCTCGACGGTCTCGAGAGGGATCTCGACGCCCGGCACTCCCCCGCGGCAGATCGGGGTGCCGCTGCGTGAGCATGTGCCTTCACGTGGATCTCTCCTGGATCCTCGAGGTCGCGGAGCGCGCCGGCCATCGCGATCCCTCTCCCGACGACTGGGGTGTCCCGCTCGCCGCGGTCGCCCGTCACCGCGCGGAGCTGCTGGAATCTGCGGTCTATCAGGGCGCCTACGCCCGCGCTGTCGCCCTCGTCCACACCCTCGGTCGGCTGCGCTGGCTGGAGCACTCCAGTCTCAGCGTGGCGTGTGTGGTGGCGGTGATGTATCCAGTGCTCTGGCCGGGAAGGTTTGCGGGGTTGTTCGCACGAGCCGGTTGCCGTGCTGATCCCTGGCTGGCCGGGTCTGGAGGGCCTGGGATGATCGGCGACATGACGTGCGATGTGTGCGGTGGTGAGTTGCCCGGTGCCCCCGATTCGTTTCCGCCGGTGTGCACGTCCGTGACATGGCGTCGATGTTGGTCACTCGTTGGGCTGGTTCTCAGTGATGATTTTGCGGATGCCGGTCCGCAATAGTGGCTGAAGGGATCGGACGGCGAATTCTTCGAACGACCACTCGACGGCGCCTGAGCGGGTGCTGGCGTCCTGGAGGGACTCCAAGGCGACGAGGGCGCGGTCCTGGGTCGTGATGCCTTGCAAGATTTCCGTGAGGACATCGCGGACATGCCAGCGGATGTGGTTAAAGCCAAGCCCCGGGAGAGCACGAATAGTGTGCCTCAGGATCTGCAAGTCCCAGGTGGCGACGACGGCTCGGTGGCAGAAGTCCGCCAGTCCGTCGCAGTCTTCGAAGCCGAATTCACGGTAGGTCTCGATGAAGTTGCAGAACTTCTCGTAGACGGTCAAGAAGGCGACGGCGTCCCACTTCCAGGTGGCCGCGATACCGTTGGTTGACATGCGAACGAGGATCGGCACGACATCCACGAGGTCATCGGAGGGGATGCCCTGCGTCCAGAGCAGGAACTCTTCGATAGCTGAGACGTCGGGAGAGTCCAAGGTCAAGCGGGGTGACAGCAACCTGGCGATCGTTTCGTCCGACTGCCACTCGGGGCTCGTCGCGAGAGCCCTGTTAATGGCTTCCAGGAGTTGGCGGGGATTTTCATATCGCTGTGCGTACTTTGCCGTCGCGCGCTGAATCACGGGTGAGAGCGGACTGGTGGGGACGTCATTGTCCACAAAGGGCGGCTGACCGGTGACCAAGTGCTGGAGGATCTTGCCGAGGGAGTAGACATCGGCGCGAGCATCTACTGTCTTGGCGGCATTCCACTGCTCGGGAGCCGCGTAGAGGCGGGTGCCAAGCCCGTCTCCGGTCATAGTCAGCGTCGTCGTCGTAGGTTGCTCCTCGCGCGCCAGCCCGAAGTCGCTGATGGCCCACTGCCCATCGGAGGTTCTGAGCACGTTGGCGGGTTTCAGGTCGCGGTGGAACACACCAGCGTCATGGACGTAGGAGAGGCCGTTGCAGAGCTGGGTCATCACATCGGCGATCTCGACATCCTTCCCCTCGAACTCTGTGATGACGTCGTGAAGGCTGCCCTGCGCGAGGGGCATCGCGTACCAGATTTCGTCCTGATTCGACATGTCGCCATGGGCGATGACGGGAATTACGTTCGAGTGTGTCAAGCCGGTCAGGACACGCAGTTCCCGCTTGAACCGCCGTGCCGCATCCCCGTCTAGGTCTTGGATGTCACGCTGGATCTTGACGGCGACGGGCTGGCCGGTCTGGCGGTCAAGAGCACGGTGAACGTCGGCGAACCCGCCCTTGTCAATGAGAGCCTCGACCTCGAACCGGTCCCCGATGAGGCGACGGGCCCGGGCGGCGGGGGGCCGGCCGGGCCCAGTGCTGCGCCAGGCCGACGAGGACCACGTCGCAATCACGTCGAGGTCCCAGATTGGTCCTTGCGCGATCTCGACGACCGGGGGCGGGAAACTGGCCCGTTGACGGAGAACGGCCAGCCGCTGCGGGCTCATTCCCAGAAGCTCGGCAACTTCAGAAACCCCACCCGGACGCATCCCGACCACCCCTATGACTTATTGGTTGAGGAGATCTCAACCGTAACAGAACGTGGCCGTGTGGCGACTATCCGCATCTAGCGCTTGCCTCCCTCCATCGGGGGCGGGGTGGGGCGGGTTGATCTCGGGCGGGGTGATGTCCAGTCAGTCGGCGTGGGCGAGGACCTGGTCGGTGATCTGCTCGGCCGCCTGGTCCGGTGCAGTGGCCCCGGCCCGGGTGCGCATCAGGTAGCGGCGTGCTTCGGCCAGTACGTGGCGGCGGCGGAACGTCGTACGCCGCTCGGACACGTGGGCCAGGACTTCTTCGGCCGCCGCGGCGGGGTCGAACGCGGTCGGGGCGGGCCGCTGTCCGGCGGCGGCGCGGGCGGTGGCGAGCAGGTTGTCGACGACCTCCCGGTTGGTGGCCGCGATCGCCCGGCGCCGCCACTCGGCGAGCAGGTCATCCAGGGAGCGTGCCTGCCGCTTGGGCGGGCGGGTCCTTACGGTGGCCTGCCACTGCAGCCGGGTCCGGGCCGACCGAGCGGGCTGGCGGCCGTGGCGGCGCCGGTAGTCGTCGAAGAGGGACTCGGCCATGTTGCGCACCGCGGTCGAGCGCTGCGCAAACGCGGCGCGCAGCCGAGCGTCGATGCCGATGACCTGCATCACCGGCCGCTGGCCGGGGGTGACCTCCACTTCTTCGGTGGCGAGCCCGAGGCGGGCGCAGGCGAGTTCGAGCGCGCGCTGGTTGAACAGCTCGCTGGCGACGACGACGTCGCGCAGCAGGAGGCGGGAGTCCAGGTTGCGCCAGCGCCCGTCGGGGCCCTTCACCCGTGGGGATATGACCGCGTGCTCGTGGAGCATCGGGTCGCCCGCGCGGGATTCGTAGTGCAGGTAGACGGTGGCCAGCAGCCCGGGTTCGGCCTGCTGTTGGGCGACACCGCCCGGACCGGTGCGCACCGCGAGGGCGTTGTGCTCGATCCAGGCCAGGGTCTCGGTGCGGGCCTGGGCCAGGACCTCGAGGACGATGCGGCGTACCTCGGGGCCGCCGAGCGCGAACAGCAGCGAGAGTTCCTCGCTGGAGAAGGTGAGGTCGTATCCGGTCACGGCGCGGCGCTGTGGGCCGCTGCGGGCGGCCAGGTACCGGCCGAGCTCGGCGCCGTCCGCGGGGGTGCGGTGGTACTCGGCCTCGAAGGTGCGCGCCGCACACCGCATGCGCACGTCCTTGGTCTCGGCCTTCGTCAGCGGGCGGCACAGCCGGTCGCTGACGTGCTCGATCTCCTGGTCGAGCGGGGAGAGTTCGGCCAGGTGCGGCACGGCCGGCCCGAGTATGGCGGCCGTCATGGCCCGCTTGAGGGAGGCTCCGGCGCCCAGTTCGTGGGCGGCGATCTCCTCGGCGTCGGGGTGCATGCCGAGCCCGTACAGGGCCCGCATCTGCGCGTCGCTCACGATCCCGGACAGCCCCAGAGCGCGCGCGGCCTGCCCGTGCCACACCCCGGGCGGTACTCCGGGCGCGCTGGAGGACACTGTCAGCTCGGCACCCGGGGCGCCGTCGCCGCGGGCGATGTTGCGACGGTAGTAGCGCTGCCGTCCCGCGGTGAACGCGTTCGCTGTCATCCCCGCGACGCCAGAAGATCACCGCGTGCAGGGCCGGTGCGGCACCGCCCGGCCCGGGACCCCGAACTTCCCAGGGCCCGAAAGACGACCTTGGAACGCGTCCCGCCGGAAGGGAAAACCCTGCTTGAGCATGGGCAGGCGTCAAAAGTGCCAGAGGTGTACAGGGACTGAACCGTCATCGGCCGGCGACCGCACAGCCACGTCCCTCACCAACCTGCCCATCAACCGGGCACCACCCGGCCTCCACACACCACCGGCACGCACCGACACTCTGGGTTCCGCCACCCCATCGCCCGGGGACGTTCCTGAACGGGGTTCTGTCCTGCCTGCTCGGGCGTCGTCCCGTGAGCGGGACCGGGCGCAGCGAGAGGCGTGCTACGGCCTGGGACGGGGGTGACGTGGCCGCCCTGGCGGGGGTGGGGGCCAGCTGAGACTGACCGGGCGCGGCCTGCCACAGGGGTGGGCGCCAAATGCCGGGAGGTGGCTGTGGTGGCGTCGAGCCGGACCAAGGGGAAGGGGAAGAACAGCGCGACTCTGGCGCGCCGGAAGGCGGCGCTGAAGCGTGCCGCGGAGCGGATGGCTGAGCGGCGGCGGGCGGCGGAGGAAGCGGAGGCGCAGCGACTGCGCCAGGAGGCGGCGTTTGACGAGCTGGTGGCCGACTTCGAGCTGGCGGTTCAGGACGGGGCCGGGTGCGGATCGACGCGGCGAAGACTGCGGCGGCGCGGGTCGTGCTGGCGAGGGGTGAGGCTGGGGAGACGGTGGCCGGGTGCGGTCAGCGGTTGGGTGTGGGGGTGGATCGGATCAAGGAGCTGCGGCGGCTGGGGCGCGAGGGCCTGGCCGCCGAGGGCGCGGCGCCGGAGAAGGGGAAGGCGCGGCGCTGGAGTCGGTGGGCGGGGCGGGTCGGGAGCAGCAGCGGGATGGTGGGCGGGGGCGGGCGGGCGCTTCCCCGGTGACGGCTTTGGCTGTTCTCCCGGCGTCGGGGGCGGCTTCGGTCCGGTCTGCTCCTTCGGCGGCTGTCCCGGGTGTTCCGTCGCCCGGTACGCCGGCCGGGTTTTCGGGGGCGCCGGGCGGTGGGGGTGGAGTGGGGGCGGGGTGGCCGGAGTCGACGCGGTGACGGTGGTGTGTCGGGGCGGGCAGAGGCGCTGGCTGCCGAGCGGGGGTGCGGTGGCCGGGGCCGGGGGGTGGGGGTGAGCGCTGGTGGTTCGACCAGGGTGCGGCGGGGCCTGGGGGGGGTGGTGGTCTGGGGGGCGGGCGGCTGCTGCTGGGGCGGGTAGGAGGCGGCGGGGGTCTGCTGCTGTTGCCAGGCGGCCGGTGCGGTGGCCTGGTGTGGGGGGGACGTGGCCGGTGATGCGGCCGGGGTTGGTGTCTTTGAGGTAGACGGTGACGGGGGGCCTGGTCGGCGACGAAGATGCGTTCGTGGATGCCGGGCGGGGTGAGGATCCACCAGATGGTGTCGTCGCGGCGCTGGGTGTGGCGGATGAGTGGTGGGGGGAGGGTGACCTCGTCGGTGATGCCGGTGTCCGGGTGGGTCTCGGGGACCGTGATGTGGTCGGCGGCGCTGAAGAGACCGGCGTACTGGGCAAGTTCGTTGATGGTGGTCTCGTGCTTCACGGCGCTCCCCCCTTCTGGTTGTGGCCTGGGTCTGTGAGTTCGCTTGGGACGGTAGGCGGCCTGGGGGGGCGGGGCGGGTGCCGGGGGGCGGGATACGGGTCGGGGTGGCGGGAGCGCGGGGCGGGAACACGGAGCGGCCCCGCGCTGGGACAGGTGTCCGGGCACGGGGCCGTAAAGGGGCGGGGGCTACGTGGTGGTCATGGCGAGGGCCGTGACCTCGTCGTCGTCGGGGATAGGGCCCGGTCCCCGGCCTCCTGATGCGGGGGCCGGGGGCGGGGCGGCGTCAGTGGTCTTCGGGTTCGAGGGCTTCGGCGAACGGCCGACCGCCAGGTGCGGGTCGTGGAATTCGATGGTGTCTGAGCCCTCCAGTGCCAGTTCGTCCCGGGCCGCGGCCTCGGTGGGGGCGTTGACGTAGACGGTGGTCAGGCCGGGGACGATGAGTGCGTACGTGGTGCCGGGGGCTTGGTCGGCCGGGCCGGTGGTGGTCGGGGCGTGCCGGGGTGTGGGTGGTCTTGGGGCTCCTCGTGGGTGCGGTGCTGGGTGGATGCCGGCGCGGGGCGCGGCGGGCACATGGTCGGGGGCGGGGGCGTTGGGGCGACAAGGGTGGGCGGGGGCGGCTTCGGTCTGGTGCGTGGCGCGGGCCGGGGGCTTGCTGGCCGGGCGCCGTGGGACGTGGTGGGGGGTGGGGTGGGCGGGCGGCCCCGTGCCGGGATGGGGTTCGGGCGCGGGGCCGTAAGGGGGCGGGGGTGGTTATTCGGTGATGTAGGTCTGGTGCATGTGCGTGTCGTCGAAGGTGGCCTTCAGCAGGAAGCGGGTGGCGCCGTCGGTGGCGGCTTGGCGGAGCATGCCGAGCAGGGTGGTGCCGTCCTCGAAGATGGGGGTGGTCAGGTCGATGGATTCGCGGAAGTCGTCGCCGCCGAGGATGGAGCGGGCGTCGGTGCCCGGTCCCCAGCCGTCGACGTGGACGACGGTGGGCAGGTACGTGTCGTCGGGGGTGTCGGTGGGGTCCTGGCCGTTGTTCATGAGGTGGGTGCCGTCGTCCTTGACCCACCACAGGCGGGGCGTGGCCTCGGTTTCCGCGTAGCCGAGCTTGTGCTGGTCGGCGGCGGCGAGGACCTTGGCGAGGGGGAAGACGAGCGTGGCCTTCTTCTGGTTGTGGGCGGTGTTGGCCGTGACGACGTCCAGCAGGGGGTCGGTGCTGGTGTGGGAGATCGGCGGGATGGTCATGGTGCCGAGGAATTCGTTGAGCCAGTCGGGACGCTGGTCTGGGGGCAGGGCGAGTAATCGCCGTGTCTCGGCTGGGTCGCCCGGGGCGGCGGGGCGCCGCCGGTCGGCTCGGTGGTCAGGTCGCGGAACCACTGGGGGCGGGCGTCGGGGGCAAGGGTGAGGAGCGCTTCGACGTCTTTGAAGGGGTGGGGTTGCCCGTACCGTGCCGGGGCGGGTGGTAAGGGCTGCAACGGAATGCGGCCCCGCGCCTGCCGGGGTGTCCGGTGGCGTGGGGCCGGGCGGGGCGGTGAGCCGGTGGGTGTCAGGAACGTGTCGGGGCGGGGTTGCCGCTGGTCAGGACGTGGACGAAACCGGTGGCGTGCCGCCAGGCGGCCGGGCAGGCGGCGTGGTGGCGGGGGCGATGGTGAGCATGGCGGTCACGTCGCCGGGGGTGTCGGGGAGTTCGGTCGTCACAGGTCCCACGTCAGCGTCGGGAACAGTCGGCGGGTCTGGGCCTCGGCCCAGGGCTGGACCGTGTCCCACGCCTCCTGGCCCGGCTCGGCGTGCCAGACGGGAGGGCCGCCGGGGGGACGGTGGCGGGCCGGGAGAGCGGGAAGCTGGACACCGCTCCCCCGGCCCGGTCAACGCACTGTGTCGGCGTGGGGAGCAAGGGGCGCAACACGCTGATCGAGCTGGCGTGTTGGACGGGACCGGAAGCGCGCGGCGGGGTGCCGGACGGTTTCCCGGGGGGTCAGCGGCGCTTACGCCTGGTGCTGGCGGAGTGCTCGCCGCTGAGGGTCCGCTCCCGGCTGGACACGGTGAACTGCCGGGTGGACAGGTCGAAGACCACCCAGGGGGCGTGAGCGTGGGCGGCGGTGCTGGCGTAGGGCTGGTGCTGCCAGTCGTTGCGGGTGCCGTAGAGGTCGTGGAAGTGGGGGAAGCGTCCGGCGGTGATGAGGGCGTTCAGGTCGTCGGCGAGGTTCTGCCACAGCGGATCAGTCCCGGAGCCCGTGGTGCCGGTGGTGCCCGTGCCGGTGCCCGTGGTGCTGGTGGTGGCCATGATGATGCTCCGCTTCTCGAAAGGAGGGGCGGCCCGGCGGGTGCGGGGTGGTGGTCACCCCTTGGGCCGGGCTGGCGCGCGCTGACCGTGGACGGTCGGGGCCCAACGACCGCCGAGGTCGGCCATGGTGGCAAGGTAGGCGTCGCGCAGCCGGGTGTACCAGCCATCCACATAGCGGCCGTTGTCACGGCGCACCCACCCCTCGCTGGGGGCAACGTCGTAGCCGAGCTCCACCGCGTAGGCGACGGTCGGGGTCGCGTACCAGGCCGGGCACTCGGGGCGGTCGCCCTTCGGCGTGAACGGCGACGGCAGCAGACTGCCATCCAGCCCCACCCACGCCTTGCCCACCTTCACCTGCGACAGGCCCACACCGCTGAGGTCAACCAGCCAACTGCGCTGTCGACGCAGTACGCCCTTCTCTCAACCACGTGGCTTGGGCGATTCAGGGCAACGACCGGTCAACGACTCAATGTACGCCGACAGGAGTTGCAACGTCATATCGGAAAGGTAGGCCGTTTCCGTGTGTCCGCGATACTTCATCTGATCGGCGGCCAACGCTTTCGGGATGCCCTGCCCTCGAACCCAGGCCTTGATTTGCCGCTCAAATGCCCATGCATCTCTCGTGAGGTCGAAGTTCCAACGTGCGACCAGCCTCCAGTGCTGGGAGAGGTGTTGGGCCAGCCTCTGTTCGAGGTTGGCAATGCCCCACTTAAGCGCCTGGTGACCGTCGTGAACCACGAGGTAGAGGTAGCCGGGCTTGCTAGGGTCGATGCCGCGCTCTGCACAGAAACCGCACCCTCCCTGCGAGCCCCGTATGTTGTGCAAGGTCGGGCCCGGGTCAAGGACCATCTCGCACTTCTTGCAGCGGGATTTCCAGGGAACCTCCGTGCTGCCAGGATAGGGAACGAGCGGATCGAGCGCCTTCTCCAACATGCTGGCGATGGCTTCTTCCTCGGAGACTCTCAACGCTTGTGCGATCTTCTCAGAGCGGCATGACCAGCATTGATGACCGCGGAGGCGGACCTTCGCGTACGTCGGATTTCCAACATGACCGCACCGACTGCAGCGGCACAGCCAGGGTTGAAGTGATCCGGGGTAGTCCACGAGAGGAACCAGATCGGCTTCACGCATGGCCTTCCGCGCGTGTTCGTCGATGACATCACGTCCAGCGCAGTTGGTGCAGCCGCCGCGGCCTTTTTGGACGTGGGCCAACCTCTTCGGCTTGATGGCCCCGCAATGGATGCACCTGGCAGACCATGGTTTCCCCGCCCCCGGGTAGTCCTCCAGTGGAGACCAGCCCCACTGGAGCATGACTGCGCAGGCCCCCTCTGTATCGCGAATGAGTTTCGCTGCGATCTTGCGCGAACGGCAGGTCCTGCTGCAGACCCCTGTTCCCTTGTTGACAACGTCGTTGTAACGTGGCGAACTAGCCTCGCCGCAGGTCAGGCATAGGCATCTCCATGGGAGTTGGGTCCCGGGAAATGGCTCCAGCGGCTGCGCTTTTCGTGCAAGCATTGCTTCGACGGCAGCGGCTTCGGTCACCCTGCGTGGCACTGGTTGTCTCCTGATCATGGCAGTGCGGGCTCACTCACCCGCTGAGGGAGACCTTATTTCATCCCCTCTCGTCTTGGCTGCGAGAAGGTGAGATGGGTGATCCATCAGCCTGGCGCCTTTTCTCAGTGCTCTGCTGGTCCGCGAGCCGCGGAAGATGGCGACGCGACTACCGTCGTGGCGCGAGCTCGACCTGCCTCACCTCTGGGATTCCCAGGAAGATCGGGCAGTTCGCGCGATCCGCCCTGCCTCCAGCTGCGCAAGGTGCGGAGGCCGGCTCTGCATAAGTGAGAAGCGGCTCTGGCCCCTTCCTACGATCCGTGACAGAGCGTCACGGCTTCCAGCGAGTTGGACAGCATGGAGTGTGGCGTGAACGGGTGCCATGATCGTGACTTGCCTCAAGAAGCGGTAGCAGGGAGGGCGAGTGAAGCGCTACACAGCTGATCAGATTCGAATAGTTGCGCTCGAGGAGCCCGTTCGGGCCCGTCCGGCCATGTACTTTCGTGTCGAGCGGGACAGCACCGGAACTGCCCACTGAGGTGCTTCAGCAGGTGGTCTGGGACGCGCTGTACCGCTGTGACGGCGCGCATGGGCAGATCAGGGTCGAGATCGCATCCGACCTCAGCTTCACGTGGATGATGATCACGGGCACAGCGCCAACGAGCGTCAAGAGCCACTTCCCGAGTTCTATGAATCGCTACTCGATAAGGACCGGTGGGCTCCGGCAGCAGCCGCCGCGTCAGCGTCCGCGCGATCATTGAGGTTTGGCTGGACGGCCATGGAGACAGACAGGAGTTGGACGGGTGGCTCCCACAGGCGCCTGGGGCAGTGGCTCATGCGCAGACCGTACGGAACCAGGATCACGTCACGACCGTGCTTGTGGTAGTGACTGACATGACCGTGCTAGGTCAGTGAGTGCCGGTCCCGGTGAGGGGCAGGGTTTGATGCCTCCTGACATCGCAGAGCGAGCCCGCCTTGGCCAAACCTGGCCGGACGGACATGCTCCTTGTGCGCGTGCTCTGGGTCCGGTGCGGCTGGGTGCTGGTGTGTTCAGCAAGGGCCCTTGTCCTGTCCGGTGCCGCAAACCGGGCCGGGGTCCTCGTAGATGGAGATGAGGAAAAGGGCGAACGCAATCATGGCAATCGTGACACCGATCGTCCAGTATCTGTTCTGCCGGCGACGAGCGTCCTCGCTGTGGGTGTCAAATTCATCATCGGCGCGAGTCATAGTGCCTCCTTGAAAGGCTTTCCACCGTCCGGTGTTCCGTGCGGCGTTTCATACCCGTGAGATTCTCCCTCTCCCAGGCACCCGCGTCTCCCGGTTGTGAATCTAGCGTCTGCGGAGCGCCTTCGGGCGCCATTCCGAAACAGCCAGCGATGATCTGGCAGCCCTGGCTCGAGACGGCGTCGTCGGGTCGAGGTGCCGAAGTCGTGCAGCGTGGCTGCTCAGCGGGGAGTTGGTCGCCCGAAGTCGGGCGCTGGCGTCAGTCAACGGCTGGGCTTGGGCCACAATCACCGTCAGTCGTCCTCGTCCTCATCGTCGGCCCACAGAGCACCGGGGACACAGCCAGCAGCAAGCCGACAGAGGCAAGCGAGTCGCTCATGGCTGGCAGGAAAGCCACCACCACGGCGGCGGTGAAGCCTTCTCCGACGCACCGCAGTCCCAAAGGCTGTTATCGACGCGCGTCCCGCCGGCGCCATCCGGTCGTCGGCATAAGGGGGATTCGGGAGGCTGCCAGCCTGCCGCCCCGTTCGGAGCAGGAAGCCCGTGCCGCGTACCTGGCCGCACTGAACGCGATCGACCCTCAGATCATCAAGCGGACGAGGCCAGGGACATCTAGTCGAGCCTGGACAACGAAGCGAGACTCGCTGACTTGGCCCTGGACCGGTTCACGGTGAACACACGACTCCGGAGGTGGCGACCGCCGCCACAAGGCAGCGGGCCAACAACGCGGTGCACGAATACTCTGCCTGAGCTTCTGACCTGCTCTGGACTGTGCCCTCGGCAACCAGAGGGTCGAGAGGCAATCGTGCATGTTTGCCCCACGATCCGCCAGCAGGCTCGTCCGGCATGCCCAGTCCGACAAGATCGCTCCCCGGGCGGAGCCGGAGTACGCGTCCGTGACGGACGCTTTCCGCCGTCAGAAATCCGCGCTCACGAACTGAGGGGTGGACCTGGCGGTATCCCCGGGAGGGGCCTTCGAGGAACTTGACTGCCCAAGGTGCTGGTCTCTCGTGGAAGCCTTGGCGGGTACGACACACCACACGGTAGCCACAAAGGCCTTCGTTGGGTGGCCCGCATCTCCGTCGGCACGAGCGTGAGGGCACGGCCTGCAGCGGGACCCCAACAGTGCAGGCTGGGGCCCCGCCCTTGGCACGAAGAGCCCGCCAGGCTCCTTTCCGCGCCATCAGGATCAACGAGCCGGAGCTTTGCGAGGCACGAAGACATGGACCGTGAGAGTGAAGCCGACGTGACGTGGGTGAGCGGAAGGAGTCGACCGGACGGCCCGAGCCGTGCAGTCGCTGTGCAGGACGCGCATGTCCGGGACGTTGGTGCCCTCTCCCTGCCTGTTCGCCCGGGCCCGGCCACCGTGGTGCCAGCCCAGCCCAGCGTTGCCATGGCCACCACTCTCACGTGTTGCGCGGCCACCTTGCATTCACGGAGATGGGCTCTAGCTGCGAGCCCGTGCACCGCTCGGAACGCCGGGGGCCGAGGGTGTAGGCATCGTCTTCGCGTGCCTCGCCGTGATGGCACCTGCTCGCGCCCTGTCCCAGGAGGCTCTGGGCGAAGGCCAGCATTGCGCTGCACACGGAAGATGCTCTGTTAGTTGGCGGTGCGGGGTATAGGCCCCGCCGCGTCCCGTGCGCACAGTCACGGGACGGGGTTTGGAGGTTGTCCGGGATCTCGCAGGTCCCCTCGCGGTCAGTCGTTCAATGCCAGCCGATTTACCCGTCCTGATTGGCGGCACCGGTGTCCACGCCCATGAGACCTTTCCTCCAGGCTTCGCACCAGGCCCGGCGGGCGATCGTTGCCCCAGTCCTCAAAATGGTCGTTTCCGCCGGTCACCCCGCGCCCCCTTCATCCATGCCACTGCGAACGGCCGGCGTCGAGCCGCTCTGGAGCCGGGCCTCGATGCGACAGGGTTCGGAAGCAGCGGTGGCCGATCGAGCATTCCCTCTGCCTTCGTTGTCGAGGCGGGAGGTCTGGGGTTAATCGCACGGGCAGACGTCATGTGTGTTGAGGGGAGTCGGGGTCGTCTGCTGCGGTGGGGAGCTCGTTGTGCCCTTCTGACCAGTGGTTCACCCAACCGCACAGAGAGCACGCGTACCGGCCGTTAACGCCGCGGATCGTTGTTCCGCACCGCCTGCACTCAGTCCGCGTGATCTCGGACGTGACGGGACCCGCTCCATCCGGCGCGTCCATGCTCCTCACCCCACACTCCTTCGGGAGTGGCCGAAGACCACCCGCACAACCGACTGCACACCCAGCGCCCATTCTGCTGTAGGGCACCTGCCCCGCACCGCTGACAGTTCATCTCATTCTCCTCTCCGGAGACTGCAGCGGCACCTGTACCCAGCGCAGAGCTTGATCATCCGCCCACTGGGCTCCGGCCTCGTCGGGTCAATTTCAGCGGGAAGCGGGTCCTCGAACTGACGGCAGTTGTCTGCGCGGGCCCGGTTCTGAGAGGTGATACAGGTGCCCGGCGGCCCCTGTGCTGTGGCCTGCCCTCTCTGCCGCCGCCGAAATGGCTGATCGGACATGTACACCTATATGCCGGGTTAAGCCGCGCTGTACTGTCGCGATTCCGCGGCTTGGCAGCACAGCTGAAGGAGATGCGTGAGCGAGACGACGCCGGACCCCGATCTTCTTCCGCCAAAGGATTGTGACGATCGCTTTGCCTACGGTGCCGCGGTGCAGCGGCTGCGTGCTCGTTCTGGCTTGAGTATCCGCAGGTTGCAGCGTGCGTGTGCTGAGGTGCACGAGGTGAGCCGGGGCACGATCGAGCACTGGTGCAAGGGCGGGATCGTGTCGGCTGTCAATGAGCCGGCCTTCGAGTGCTTTCTGCGGGCTATGGGGGTGACGGACAAGGCGGCTCTCGCTTCATGGATCGAGGTTGCCCGGAGGTTGCGGACCAGTCGCGGAAGGCCGCTGGCGGCGGAGCCGTATCGGGGGCTGAGGAGCTACGACGCGGACTGCGCTGCGGTGTTCTACGGCAGGGCCGCTCTTGTCGCAGATGTTCTGAGAGAGGTCGAAGCGCTTCGTGAGAGCGGCGGGGCGGTGGTACTGACCGGTGCCTCTGGGACCGGAAAGTCGTCGTTGCTGAACGCAGGGGTTGTGCCGGCCCTGGCTGCGGGCAATGTGGCGGGCAGTGCGTCGTGGCCGGTCCTGAGTATCAGCGCGGAGAGCCACGAGGCGCACCCGTTGGCAGTGCTGGCGCGGGTGGCCGCCGCCCGGCTGAAGGATGACCCGGAAGCGGTTCTGCGTCAGTTGCGGAGTGGCGGGGATGCGGTCAGCGCCTTGTGCGAACGGATCGTCGCGTCGACTCAGGCAGGCTCTGCGTCTCGGGGTCGTTCTGGAGGGGACTGTCGTGTGGTGGTGGTCGTCGACCAGTTCGAGCGCGCGGTGGTCAGCGCCGAGGACGGTCCGGGGAGTGAGGAGTCGCTCGCGGAGTTCGTCGGTGTTCTGGGGGCGATGGCGGCTGCGCCTGCTCCGGCAATCGTGATCGTCGGTGTGCGTCTGGACTTCCTCGACGCTGTGACGTCTCGGCAGGATGTGCGGGCTTTGCTTCGGGGCCGGCCGCCTGTGTTCGTGGGTCCGATGAGTGAAGACGATCTTGCTCAGGTCATCAGGCAGCCTGCCCGCGCGTTCCATGTCGATCCGGAGTCCGGCTTCGTGGAGAAGGTGCTGGGCGATGTCTCAGCTCGTGGGGGTCGGCTGGCGCATCAAGCGGGGGTGTTGCCGCTGCTCTCGCATGCGCTGCAGATGACATGGGACCGTGGCGGGGGCAAGGAAATGACCATTGCCCACTATGTCGCGGCCGGCGGGGTCGAGGGCGCCTTGCGGTCGACTGCCGAGACTGTTTACGCCAATCTTTCTCCCGCACGCCAGACGGTGGCCCGGCGGGTTTTTCTCTGTCTGGTCCATGTACAGCCTAGCGGGGTGGCAACCCGCCGTCGCGTGTCACAGGACGAACTCTATGAGGAAGTCGGCGGTGATCAGGGCGATGTGGACCTTGTGGTCGACCAGTTCGTCGATCGGCGGCTGGTCATCGTCGATGACGGCGGTGTGGAGATCACCCACGAGGCACTGATGGTGGCGTGGCCCGAGCTGCGGTCGTGGCTGGACGCCGATCGGGGCAGCCGGCTGGTGGCCCAGCAGGTGGGCGCAGATGCCCGCGAGTGGGATCGGGCGGGACGGCCCGGCGGTCTCCTTTACACAAGCACGCGGCTGCAGGCTGCGCGGGCGTGGCGGGATACCTACCCCCTCGACGTCGGGGAGTTGGCCCGGGCGTTCATCGATGCGTCGGTCAGACGCTCCCGTCGCAGGTCTCAGCTGGTGTCGGGGACGATCTGCGTGCTGATCGCGTTGGTCTGCATCGCCGGAGGGCTGGCCGGTGTCGTGTTCTATCAGGCGCGTGACCTTGAGCAGCAGCGTGATGAGGCTCAATCGCGGAGTCTGGCTGGCCAGTCGGTCCTGTTGAGAAGTAAGGACGTCAATCTGGCCCGCCAGTTGGCGTTGGCCGCCTTCCGTATATCCCCCACCGTGGAAGCCCGTTCGGCGTTGGTGGAAGCGACCGCGCTGCCCGCGGCGGTCCGGATGCTCGGGGCCGACAAGCGCCAGATCATGTACGCGGTCGGCATCCATCCAGGGGGGAGGGTGGCAGCCGCAGCGGCGGAAGGAGCTGTGCGGTTGTGGGACATTTCCTCTTCCGGGCGGCCGGTGGCGCTGCCGCGGATGCCAGGTGGCGTGTGCGCGAAGATCTACGCTCTGGCCTTTTCTCCGCGCGGTGATCTGCTCTCTGCGTCCTGTGACGATGGCAGCATCCGCCTGTGGGACATGAGTGATCCCATGGCACCACGTGCTCTGCCCTCTCTGACGGGTCTGGGAACGAAGGTGTACTCCGTCGTGTTCAGCCCGGACGGTGCGATGATGGCCGCCGCCATCACGCGGGCGGGCGCGGACGGCGAGGTGGCAGGAAGTGCGCGCCTGTGGACCGTCATCGGAATATCGGTGCGGCCACTGGGTCGGCCCCTTGTGGCCGGGCAGAATTCAGCGGTGAAGTCGGTGGCTATCCGTCCCGGCAACCGGGAGCTCGCGGTCGGCTCGGACGACGGATCCGTGCGCATCTGGGATATCAGTGACCCCGCCCGCCCCATCGCACCGGTGATCGCGCCGGGAGGTACCAAAGCCGTCGGTCAACTCGCGTTCAGCCCGAACGGCCGGCTGCTGGCCTCAGGCGGCGCGGACAACCTGGTGCGTCTATGGTCGACCACCGACCCCCGCAAGCCCGTCACGGCGGGCGAGCCGATCGGCGGATCCGCCACCTACATCAATGCCGTCACCTTCTCCCCCGACAGCGCCACGCTCGCACTTGCCGGCTCCGACAGCAACACCGGCATGCGCCTGGTGGACGTGCAGAGCCGTCGCGTCCTGGCGACCATGCCACACCCGTCACCCGTCACCTCGGTGAAGTTCAGTCCCGACGGCCGACACGTGATCACCGGGGCGAACGACGGCACAGCCCGGCTGTGGCCGATCGACTCCCCCGCGATAGACGGACTGGACTACATCCTCAGCGCCGCCCGCTTCGCACCCGACGGCCACACCCTCGCCTTGGGCAGCGCCGACCTCCGACTTGTCGATATCACTGATCCTCAGCACCCCAGGCAACTGGGCGGACCGCAGGTCAATCCTGACCGGTTCTCCGGCACGCTCGCCTTCGCGTCCCGCAAGCCCCTGCTGGTCGAGGGCCGCGGAAAATCGGGCGGCGTCCAGCTGTGGGATACCTCCGTCCCTGCCCGGCCGGTCCCTGCGGGGGCCGTGCTCCCGGCCCACTCCGCTCAGGTCGAGACCGTCGCCGTCAGTCCCGACGACACGGTGCTGGCCACCGGAAGCCGCGATGGCACGGTCAAGCTGTGGGATATCCGCACCCCCAGTAAACCCTTGCTGATGTCCACACCGGGTTCGTTCAACGGCTTCGTCAACCAGGTCACTTTCAGCCCCGACGGCTCGGTCCTCGTCGCTGCGAGCACCGACAAGACCGTAAGGCTGTGGGACGTCCGTCAACCCCAGGCACCCCTTCCTTTGGGGGCTGCACTCACTCCCGCCGACCACTACCTCTACGCGGCGGCATTCAGTCCCGATGGCAAGGTCCTCGCCCTGGGCCTGGCAGACGGCACAGTCCGCCTCTACGACATCTCCAACCCCTCCCGTCCCAGGTCCGTCGGGAAACCCCTGACAGGACCGGAGGGCTACGTCTTCTCCATCGCCTTCTCCCCACAGGGCTCGTCCATGGCCGCGACAGGCGGAGACGGCACCATCTGGATCTGGAATATGCACAGTCAAAGCGCTCCGACTCGACAGGCCACCCTCCGCATGGGGCTGGGAGCGATGTACCCCGTTCACTTCCATCCGCTGCGGCCGCTTCTCATCTCGGGCGGAGACGAGAAGAAGGCCTGGATCTGGACCACCGACGCCGACCAGGCCGCCGACCTCATCTGCGACACCTCCGGCGACCTGATCACCCGCGAGGAGTGGGCCAAGTACCTGCCCTCCGACGTCTCCTACGCCCCGCCTTGTTCCTAGACCAACCGCGACCTTCCCCTGTCCAATCCCGTGTCCAACCTGGTCCTTTGCTCTGGTGGCCGTCGTAGCGGCTGCGTCATGGTCGGGGTGAGCCAGAAAGCATCTGGCTCACCCCGACCATGACGCAGCCCGGCTTCAAGAGCCGGGCCATCGGAGAGGAATCAGTCGAACATGAAGCGTGGATTGCGCCTGCGCCGCGCAGGTCGCGGAGCGGCCGTCTCACTCACGGCCGCGGGCTTGGCAACCCTGGGCCTGACCGTGCTGGCCCCGCCAGCGACCGCAGCCCCTTACTGCGGTCCGAGCAAGTTCGTCCAAGAGATCAAGGTCGCTGACTGGGGCGACGGCGCATTCCAGATCATCCTCACGCCCACCCCGGAAGCCCGCTGGCATGCGTTTACAGCACTCAGCCCTCGCGACGCGGTCGTTGAGCAGTGGCACGCCATCCAGGGCTGCGTGTCCGGCCTCGAAGGCGGTCTCGCGGACTCCATCTGGGACCAGCTCGAATGCCACCAGGTCAACTCGGCAGTCCCCGCTCCGCGAGAGGGCAGCAACTGGCTGACGGGAGAGACCTACGAATTGGAGAGCTGGCGGCCGGTGCTTCCCCGCGCCGTCCCCGGAGGCGCCCTGGTGTTCACCGAGTGCATGAACCTCCTGGGACGGGACCCGGCCGGCCCCACCTCTGCCCCCTACCGACCTGACGCAGGCCGACTTGACCTGCACGGAGCGCAGGACAACATCGCATAGAGCTACGGCACGGGTACGGCACACCCGCCTGCACCCGCCGCCTCGCCTCATGCACCTTGTTCCGACCGACGCCCTGCCGGCGCCCCGTGCACCCCGGCAGGGCGTTGGCGCGCCCCCGCCTATCGCTCATTCCGCGGTCCCCCTCCGCCCGGCAGGCCACCCTCCTACCGGGCCCCACGAGAGCGACAGACAAGCAGACTTAACGAGGACAGGCATCAGGTCGGAGCCGTCTGCCAGCACTCTGATTCCAGCGTCCGGTGCACCTTGCAGAAATGGCCGCGCCACCTCAACGCCAAGTCGACACCCCGTCGTCGCCGACGCTGAACGCGGAGCCGCGAACCAACCACCGCCCTGCCGACGGTCCGTGCACCGGGCAGGGCGTTGGCGCGCCCTGCCTCTACCGCTGATCTTGCCGAGTTCTCCCCTCTTCAGGACAGGGGTGGAGGCCATCCCTGCACCGGAGGCGCGAAGCGCCGGAGTTCTCTGCGTCTCCGGGGTGCCAGTCAGGCAGGCCGCTTCTGGTTCTCGATGTATTGGTTGAGTACGGTCAATGGTGCGCCGCCGCAGCTCCCGGTGAAGTACGAGCCGGACCAGAAGTGTCCACCCCACAGATACCGGCCCACGTGGCTCGTACTCCTTACGCAGGGCCCGGTACACCGGCCCCACCCGCCCCGCGCCCACGCACGGGCAGCCGATGCCCGGCGCAAGTTCCACCACCAGCTCTCCACAAGGCTGATCCGCGAGAACCAAGCCGTCGCAGTGGAAGACCTGGCGGTCAAGGGCCTCGCCCGTACGCGCCTCGTGAAGTCCGTTCACGACGCCGGATGGTCGGCGTTCACCGCGATGCTGGAGTACAAGGCCGCCCTGTACGGGCGCACCTTCCACCGCATCAAACGGTTCGAGCCCACGTCCCTGGTCTGCTCCGCCTATGGCGTCAAGGACGGCCCCAAGCCCCTCCACATCCGGCAGTGGACGTGCGGGGCGTGCGGAACCGTCGGACCGGGACATCAATGCGGCCATCAACGTCGCCCAGGCCGCCGGACTGGCGGTCACTGCCTGGGGAGCGCGGTAAGACCGGCACACATCCCGGCACAGCGTGAAGAAACAGGAACCCAGCCGGCGACCACCAGCAGGAACGCGGGAACAGGCACGCCTTCAGCCCTCCACGCAGGCAGACGTACACCAGGCTCCTTGAGTGTCCGAAGGACTGTCCAACACTGTCCTAGCTGCGGCTTCGCCCTTGATCGGACAGCGGTTCGGCGCGCTGACTGGTGATGCGCCCCGGTCCCGGAGGCGCTTCGTCCCAGCGGAATGACGAGCACGAAGGAGAACACGATGCGCAGCGTTTGGAAGGCACTTCGTACAAAGGGCGCGGTGGCCACCGCGACGGCAGGTTTGGCCGCGACGGCTCTGCTGAGTGGTGCCGGGAGTGCCGAAGCCGCCGGAAGCTACATCTCCTCCAACAGCGGTGGCGCCAACGTGCGCAGCTGCTCCAACACCGCCTGCTCCTCCTACGGCTACCTCAGCAACGGGTCAGGTGTCACGATGCAGTGCTGGCGCGATGACCAGTGGGTATACCCGCCGAGTTCGAACTATGCCTCCAACCGGTGGTTCAAGGTGGCCAGCGGTGTCGGTACCGGGTGGGTCCACTCCTCTCTGGTAGGCGGCCAGACCAGCGTCGGCCGCTGCTAGAGCGAAGACGCTTGGGGTGGCCGGCCGGCCTTCTCGGCCGGTCACCCCAAGCGATGCACCTCGATGGCAGGCAGGGAGGCGGCGCGGGCCGCGAGGACAGCGCTGCCGGGCGGGTCAGGGTGGCGAAGAGGGCTCGCCAAAGGCGACGTCAGGGCGCTCTCCGCTCTCTTTACGCCTTCCCATCCAAGATGGTCGGCGATGTCATCGAGTCCCGTCTCGCTTGAGTTGCAGACGTTCCCGGCCTTGAGTAGGAATCGTCCTTCTCGGGCGTCACAGACCCCTGCCTGTCCCGTGCGTGGGGAGGCTACTCGGCGGCCCGGCGCAACGTGCGAAGGAAACACCGGGCCGCCTTGCCGTCCTGTCAAGCCGGCAATCAGAACCTACGCACCTTGAGCGACGCTACGCACCCCCGACACCGCAGACGGGTGACACCTGCCCTGGCCACACGTTCGGTGACGGCGAGTCGTCCCACTCGCCCCGCACCTCCTCCAGCTGTCTGGCCAGCTGTTCTGCGAGCTCGTCCGCGCATTCTCGCCACAGGGACCTGGTCCGGTTTATGCGGTCCGTACGAAGTCACAGGGTGGATGCACTTAGCCGGAGCCAGGTGAGGGCGACGAGAAGGCCCGGACGTGGTCGGGCGACAGGTGCAGCTCATATGGCAAGCAGCAGTCAGAACAGAGGGTCGCAACCAGAGTTCCGCAGGAGCAGACCTGGTTCAGCCCACCATCGGGAGTCGCCCCGCAGCAGGCAGGGGAGGCGTGCCGTGTCGTCATCCCGCGGCAGTCATTAGGGTTTATGACGATATTGCCTCGTGGCCCGTGCGAGATCAGTGGTTGCCCGTCGATGTTGTAGCGAGTTCCGTGCCGTGGCATCACTGGGTCGGGTGCTTCGGCAACGACGAGAGGCGGGCAGTAGGGTTCCAGTTCGATCGCGTAGCAGCCGGACGGCACGGTGGCCGGCGATGGCCCCATTTCCTCCGCATCCCACCAGGCGTAGTCGGGAGCTTCGGGCACCTCTGGCAGACGCTTCAGGGGCCCGGTCAGCGCAGCGCCGCAGGCAGCACACACGAACACGGTCATCTCCGGCTCGGTCCGCTCGGCCATGGTGGTGTCAGGCACCCCTACTCGCTACCCGGCTGGACACTGACCCATCCCGATGACGCTGATCCTCCATGGAAGAACCGTACTGAAACGCGCTGATGGCCTTGCGGCCGCCTCCACCAAAGCCAGACGGGCGATCTACTTCGCGGCCGAACCCTCGCAAGGGGCAGCAGCGACCCGAGGACCGATCACATCAGTTCTTGGGCCTGTTCTTTCACCCTGGCGGAAGCACAGTGCACCTCAGGCTCGCGGCCCGCGTGATCTGCGGATCCGTCAGTACTGAATCCCGGCACACCAGGTAAAGCTGGCCACGACACCCTATCCCTGGCTCTGTTCACGTCGCAGAGCATTTCGGGAGGTGCTGTCCTCGCCGGATGTTGACGGGAAGGGGCTCTGACCCAACGTCTACGGAGCTTTCACCCTCTGTAACCTGCCTGGCAGGCCGCAGTGGTCGCCGCCGCGGGCCGCAGTGTATGAACCACCAGTAACAGCGCACACCCGGCGGCGGCAGCCAATGGGATGGTGAAATGGCCGCCGAGCGAGCCTGCCTGTCCGGTACCGAACGCAAGACCGAGACGGATCGCGCTCGAACCCCAGCCGACCGCCTCGCTCGACCTGCCGGGCGGAGCAAGCGTGGTCACCGTCAGACTCGCCGCAGTCAGCAGCGGTACGAACAGTGCGCCCGGCAGCATCGCCAGGGCAAGGACGACCGGCGCCGGGACGGCAGCGAGCAGCGGAAGCCATGCTGCTGTGAACATGAAGCCCAGCAGCGCCAGATGACGGGGCCGAGCATCAGCCGCACCCTGGAAGCGTGCGAACAGGACACCGCCCAATAGCCCCGCCGCAGAGAACACCGCAGGCAGCACGCCCGCGAGCCAAGGCGCCTCCTCCCGAGCCGCAACCGCGACCCCCGCGACATCCAGGGCACCAATCGTGGCACCGAGGAACACAAGCGAGATCAGCACAGGTCGCACCGCCCGTGAACCCAGCACACCAGACTGCCCCCGACGGTGTGCTGCTCCCCGCCACTTGCGCGCGGGACGGGCGGAAACGAAGGCAAGCGAGCCAGCCAACGTCGCCACAGCTGCCACGAGCAAGGCCGCAGCCGGGGAGAGCCATGTGGCAATGCCAATGGCCAGGGCGGGACCAGCGACATACACGATCTGCTGGGCTGAGGCGTCCAGGGTGCATGCAGTGCGCACATGCGCGTCATCCGGCAGCGCCGCGCCCCACAGTGATCGAAGCCCGCCCTCCAACGGAGGGCACCCGGCGCCCGCCAGGACCACACAGGCCACAGTCAGGGGCAGATGCGACGTACCTGCCAGCGCCACCATGCAGAGCGCTGCGGTCACCGCGGCGGCGCCCAGGCAGCACGGCACGAGAAGACCGCGCAGGTCCGCCAGCCGCCCGAGCAGCGGCAGACCGAACGCAGGTGCGAGGCCATACATCGCGGCCAGCACGCTGCCGGTTGCCAGCGAGTGACCATCCGTCCGCGCCGTCAGAAGCAGGGTGACCGGCACCATACCCAGCGGTAGGCGACCGACGACCGAGGCGATCAAGAGCCGCCCGCAGTGCCGGTGGCGGAGCACATCACGAAATGTGGGGGGAGCCGCCCGTAACGCTCGCTCATCAGTCTGTGCTGGAGCGGGCGATGGGGCGTAAGGCGGCACCTCAAGAGTGCGGGGGACATCACGAACCTGCACGTGCGCCATAGATCGATAGCTCCTGCAAGAAGTTCGAGGGAACCGGACAGGGCCGGCGCCCGTACACCGGAGCCCGGGGGCAGGCAACGGCGCACAGGCGCCAGCGGCAACCAGAGCAGCCGCCGCGGCAAGAGCCCAACAGGACACCCGGCTACCGACAACGCCGCATCCAGTGACACGGACAGCGGAAGCGCATCCTCCCGGCGTCTGGCACGGTCACTGCTCACGACGGTCCGCTACCCGAGCTTGCAGCTGTCCGTCACATGCGCGCCCTGCAGAGGCAGGCCGGAACCCGTAGGCCTCCTGCCGCTCAGGCTTGGCGTCGGTGCACTGCTCGTACTCATCGTCTTCACTGGACTGAGCGTCTTCTCTCCCCGGTTTCGGACGCGTCGTCGCCGACGAGGACGGCCGCGACGGCGGGACGTACCTCCGGTGCCCTGGGGAGGGGTGCTACTTCCGAAGAGGTCACACAGGGCCGGTCGGGGGTTCGGCGGAGATACAAGTGGCAGCAGTGCCAGAGGTGCCGCGGCCGCTGGCTGGCCCATACTCGCCGCCGCCCGCACCCGGTGTCAGCCTCAACCTGAACCTCAGCCTTGCCTGCACCTGCATGGCATGCCTCGGCAATCCGGCTCGCTTCTCGCGTCAGCAGGCCCCCGCCAGGGGCACACGTCCTCGCCGGTGTGACACCGACCTGTCCCATGAGCGGGACCAGGCGCGGTGACAGGAGCCTCAGGGCTTGGGACGTGGCCGCTGGGCGTGGGCTGCGCGGAGGTTGCGGCGCTCGACGCTTGTCGAGGCGACCTACCAGCGGGGTGGGCGCGCGGATGGCTGGGAGGTGGTTGTCATGGGGTCAGGCGGGACCAGAGCCAGGGGGAAGGCCGGTGCGGTGCTGGCGCGTCGCAAGGTAGCGCTGGAGCGGGCCGCGCAGCGGATGGCCGAGCAGCGGCGGGAGGCGCAGGAGGCGGAGGCACAGCGGCTGCGGCGGGAGAAGGCGTTCGACGAGTTGGTGGCTGACTTTGAGCTCGTGGTGGAGGGGGAAGCGGCGGTGGTGGCCGAGGTGGAGCGGGAGGTGGAGCGGGTGCGGGAGCGTGGCCGGGTGCGCATCGACGCGGCTCGGGTGGCGGCGGCGGGGATTGTGCTGGCTATGGGGGAGGCGGGAGAGACCGTGGTGGGGTGTGGGCGTCGGCTGGGTGTGGGCGTGGAGCGGGTCAAGGAGTTGCGCCGGCTTGGCCGTGAGCATCTGGCTGCGCAGGAGGAGGTGGGCTTCGAGTCGGGGACTGTGGCGGGCAGGAGTGGGGGTGGGCGGCAGGGTCCGGTGGAGGGTGGTGTGGGCGCGCGCGGCGGGGACGCGTCACTGGTTGCTTCGGTTCCGCCGAGTTCTGTTATTCGGGCGGCTGTTCCGGGTGCGGTCTCGTCTGGTGTTCCGCCCCGGCCGGCTGTGCCGGGTGGTGCGGACGGGGCGCGGGCGGTAGTGCAACGGTGACGGCTGGCCGGGGCAGCAGGCGGGGTGTGCCGCTTTCTTGGGGTGTCATGACCGCGGGAGGGCGTCCCTGCGGATGTGGGCGGGGAGCGTTTGAGGTTTCTTGGGGGGCGAGGCTACGGGGCTGTGCAGTCCCTCTGTGCGTGCCGGTGCCGTTTATGGCGGGGTGTCGTTGATCACATCGTCGGGAGGGGCTCTGGGCGGCGAGGAGCAGCAAGGGGGCCCGTGCGCGTGGGGCTTGTGGGCTCTGTGCCTGTGTGTTGTTCCGGCTGGCGTGGGGGTGTGGCGGCTGGCTGCGGTCTCTTGTGGGGCTGTGCGGGCGGTCCGCTCCTAATTTCTGTGGGGCGCAGGTGGCAGGTGTTGGGGCTTTGCTGCCGCTGTAGGGGGCGCCCCTGTGTGGGTTCGTGGCGGGGGCGCGCTGGGGGTTAGGTGGGCCGGAGGTCGGTGCGTGCGCGGGTGACCTTGTTGATCAGGCGCTGGGCGTCTTGGTCTGGCTTCTCGATGTCGGTTTGGCCATGTAGGGCCGCTTGTGTACCGGAGTCGAACAGAGGGACGGGTGATTGGTAGTCGACGATCTCGGTGAAGGTGTCGGCGTCGATCTTGCCGGAGAGCAGGGCGATCCTGGGGGCGAGGAGTTCCCGGCCGTGACAGCCTGCCCAGCCTGCGCATACGCGGCTGGCTGCGCTGCCGCCATCTAATTGGTGGCACTGGAACAGTCCGCCTGGTTGTTCGCCGGTGGGCGCGTCATAGCCAACGAGTTTCGCGTACTCCTCTTGCGCCCAGATCCCTGAGGGGACATCGGTGCGGTAGGGGCATGACTCGCAGGGGCGCGGAGCCGGTCCGCGCATGGGCGTGTGTTGCGTGTTCGCTGGCGTTTCGCCTGGGGGAACGGACCCGGGTGCCACGACATTCTCCCTTGGTGTGTCTTGCAGAGGGCTTCACTCTGCGCCTCGTTGTTCCAAGCCTCGCTACCCGCGGCTGGGCGGGCCTTGGGGTTGTGTGAAGCCTGTGGGCGTCGCCTCGCATGACAGCAGTGTGGCAGTCCTGCCGGGGTGTCCGGGCAGGTTACGATCGATCGTTTTTGACAGGTATCGCTGTGCTGTCGGTCGATGTGTGGGGCTCTCGCGTGATGTCAGGGGCTGGCGGGCCTGGTGCGAGGGCTCAGATGCCTCGTTCCGTGATGAGCATGGTGGTGCCGCGGGTGGTGGTGCGGCGGACTTTCACGCCGGGCTGAAGGGCCTTGACGGCGAGCTGGTATCCGTCGCCGCCGTCGTCGCAGGAGGTCAGTCCGCCCTGGGTGGCGAAGACAACGGGTTCGCCTTGCGCGGCCAGCGTGTATCCCCGCTTGCGGTACCAGCGCATTACCGGAAATGCGCCGATCTGTACCTTCGCGAGCATCAGGTGTACTCCGTCGCTGCGGGCTGCGTCCTCTGCCACGTGCAGCAGGGCGGACCCGGTGCCGAGGCTGCGGTGTTCAGCGGCAACGGCAAGGAGCTCGATCTCTGCCAGGGTGTGGGTGAGGCGTGGCCTGAGTGGTGCAGGCTGTTCCTGGAGCCAGCGGATGGGTGGTGTCGCGTAGATCATGCCGGTAATAGAGCCCTCAGTGGTTCTGGCGACCCAGCAGTGCCCCTGCCCGTAGGGGAGGGGGACCCGACCGCCGTGTTCATCGATGGCGGCGGCCAGAGGCGACAGTGATGCCGGCTGGGCGGGAAGGGTGCCGGGCAGGGCCATGGTTCCCAGGGTCGCTACGGCCTGCCCGTCTCCCGGCGCGGCGGAAGCGATCACGGGACTGCAGGCGTCATCGGTCATGAGAGCACCTTAAAGCTGGGCAGGATAGGAGAGGAACGGCCGCTTGCTGCGCTTGCTGGCGGAGAGCGTGGGACGACCCTTGCGAGGTCAGACCACGCCACGCTGGCAGGCACCAGGGGACGGGGCAGCTCGCCGGGGCGCGGAACGTAGCAGTCCGGAGACCTGATGCGCTCCGGCCACGAGCACAGTGCCCCGGTGAGGCCAAGCACCGCAACACTTAGCGATTCATCGCCTGGAGTGGTGATCCCTGCGGGGGCAGGGAACAGGTTTGGTTGCGCGGCGATGGCACCACATCGCTTTCCCGCGGCGGGCTGGGCCTGCCGGGCGGCGACGAGCGTGGGTGTCCAGTCGCGCAGTGTCCCCGACAGCGGGGACGTGGCGGAGGGCTGGCGTCGAGCCAGTGGAGCACTGGACCATCCCCACTGCTGGGGGAAGCGCGGATGACGCTAGCGCCCTGACGATAGGGCACCCGCGCTACGGCGTTGATACGGGCGAGGCCTGTCGGTATCAACTTGATCAGCGGGGCATCCCGGCAGGCGCGGGCACCGGAACCCTTCCGCCTCGAGGGCGGCGGCCGAATCCTGACCATCGCCCGCACTTGGGGATGATGCGATGGACTCATCCCGTGCCCAACGACGGGTCCGTGGCTGCGCTGGTGGGAACAGGGGCCGAGTACGTATACCGGGGCCTGGTTCACTGGATCATCCCCGCGGGGTCGGGGAGCAGGCGTATTTCCTGCGCGTGTTGCGGTCAACCTAGGGATCATCTCCGCGCGGGCGGGGAGCAGCCGAAGTGGCGGATGGGTGCGGGCACCAGGACGGGGCCATCCCCCAGACGCGGGGAGCAGGGGTGGAGCGCTGTCCCTTGCCTGACGACGGGGTCATTCCCGCACGGGCGGGAACAGGTTTCCACAGCCGACTGGACTGCGACGACCTTGGGGTGATCCCCGAGGAGTCGGGGAGCAGGCGGGCCGGTGCTTCGAGTGTTCGGGAAGCTTCGGGCCATCCCGCGTAGGGACCTGAGGCCGGCCATGAGCTTTGCGGTAGACGGGTTCGGCGGTGCCTTGTCGGACGTTGAGGCCGGGAGCCAGGACGTGTGCGGGGGGTTGGAGGCGGCATGATGCGCCAGGGGACGTCTCCTGCGCGGGAGGCGGTTCTCGGTTCGGTGACGGGGCTAACACCCCTCGGGCCATCCCCACGGGCGCGGGGAGCAGTTGTCGAGCGCCGTCTCTCGCCTGACATTGGGCCAAGTTCTGTGTGGGCGGGGCCCGTGGTGTCTCACTGGGCGAACTGGTCGCGGGCTGTCTCTGAGAGTTGATTCCCGTCCAGGCTCGGGGCCCTGGTCGGCGGACGGCTATCCGCCGAGTGGTTGGGGGCGGGCTTTCTGAGCTGGGATCCTTTCATCGCAGGTAGCTTACGCGCCCGACTTTCGCCGAAACCGGCGGTCCGGGGCACGGTCGGGCCGCGTAGTCCTTGCCAGGGCGTCAACGAGCAGGCGGAGTTCTTCCTTAGGTCGTACGGCTCCGACTGGACCGCCGGTTTCGTCGGCTTGCGGGTGATGCGCATGATGGGCAGTGCGTCGGCCCCTCTCCTGACTGCTGCACCGTAGCCCGCTCCCGTGATATCGGCGGCATGCTGTTTCCCCTTGCCGCAGGGCAGGTACGAAGAAAGGTTGCCCTACCTCGCGTCTTCGCCTCCCGTGATGTCGGCTCCTGCCTCCATGGTCCGGTGCCCGGACATCCCTTGGGCTTCTCGTGCTGCGGCTGCCAGGGCTGGAGGCCGTGGGTGTGTAGGGCGAAGCAAGCGTTCTGCACGCACAGCGGACGGCAGTGCCTGCAGTGACGGAAGCGCTGGCACGTCGAGCGGACACCGCAGTTCGAGATGTTGCGGCCCTCGTGCGGGCGCTCCTGATTGGCTGTCGGCGTCTGCCGAAAGTCGACCGGTGGCGGCACTTGGACTCTCACGTTTGTCGCAGCATTGCTTGATCATTGTGCAGTGTTGATGGCGAGGCGGGGGCTCAGGCGCCGGAATCGACGCACATTTCAAGCATCGCCGACAGCCGCGGATGTCGGGTTCGGCACACCCTGCCCGCCCGCTTCCACGCCGTCCTCACGCGCGTGCATATCGCGGCTACCGATCGCCACATCATCCGTTCCCGCCGATGCCGACGGGATCCGTCGATCGAGGACGTCGCTTCGTCAACAGTGCCCTCGGTTTCGAGCTGTCCTGCTGGTGGCACGAGGCAGGGTGGTCACGGACCGTATCGGTGGCGACGACGGCGATAGTCTTGAGCAGGTCTATCGACCAGGTGCTCGCGGTCGCGAAGTGGGCCGCTGTGGTGTCAGCGCCGCGCGGCATCGGAAACGCCGTCCTCTGGACGGCCGCGATGAGCAGAGTCACGCGGGGCGGCGGGAAAGTTGAGAATCTAGCCGGATGCGGGCCTGGCCAGGAACCGTTCAGACGCCTGACCTTTGCCGTCGGGGCAACCGCCTTGCGGGCATTAGACGTCCCCAACGACGACCGGCCCCCCACCCGCGCCAGACTGGCCCCACTGCGCACACGGTGCCCATACCGCCGATCCAGTCGGCTGCACCGGTATCAAGGTTGCCCCCTACGGCGCGTGTCTCGCCCACCTGCAGAACTCTGACTGCGTCGCCTACCTGGCGGGCCTGGCACCTGGCAGCGCCGTCGACCACCGCGGCACCACCTTCACCCAGCCTTTGCTCGCCTCACTGCTGTTGGCTGTCTGCGACCTCGCGACCGGACACCCCCGCTTCGGCATCGCCGACTTCTGTTCGGCGACCTTCCAGGCCGGCGCCGACTTCGGTTCGGCAACCTTCCAGGGGCGCCCCAACTTCCGCAGGGCGACGTTTCAGGCGGGCGTCGACTTCGGGTTGGCGACCTTTCAGGAAGGCGTCAACTTCGATTCGGCGACCTTCCAGGGCTTAGCCAGCTTCATGTCAGCGTCTTTCCTGGGCTCCGCCGACTTTGGTTCGGCAAGCTACCAGAGCGACGCCTGGTTCATGTCGGCGTCCTTCCAGGGCCCCGCCTGGTTCATGTCAGCGTCTTTCCTGGGCTCCGCCAACTTCGATTCGGCGGCCTTCAGTGGCCCCGCCTGGTTCATGTCAGCGATTTTCAGGGGCGATGCCTGGTTCGGGTCGGCGACCTTCCAGACCGACGCCAGGTTCGAGTCTGCGGTCTTCGAGCAGGAAGTGAGTCTGGGGCCGCTGGTGTGTGCTGGGCGGCTGAAGCTTTCGGGGGCGGTCTTCGGTGGCCCGGCGACACTATTGATTGCCGCGCACCGGTTGGAGTGCCGGCGCACCCGTTGGTCATCGACCGCCTCGCTGCAGTTGCGCTACGCCACCGTGGACTTCGATCACGCGGTCTTCGAGTATCCCCTCACTATCGCCGCCCAGGCCGCGGCGTTCACCCTGCTTGACGGGCGGGCGATCGATGAGCAAATGCTGGCCCACGCGCCCGATGCCGGGGTGCGGATCGCCACGCTGCGCGGGGTCGACGCGGCCCATCTGGTCCTTGCCGATGTCGACCTGGCTGGGTGCCTGCTCCTTGGGACAGTTCATCTGGACCAGCTGCGGCTGGAGGGCGCCTGCACTTTCGACACGACGCCGACCGCCGTTCAGTGGCGGGGCCGGCGTCCGGTTCGCTTCACGCCGCGCCGCACCCTCGCCGAGGAGCAGCACTGGCGGGCGAGCCGGCCGGGAGCCGCCCCGGGGTGGAACACGGCCGTACTGGGCGCCTGGCGAGCCGGGCCGCTGCAGTTGGCGCCGGTGTACCGGGCGCTGCGCAAGGCGTTCGAGGACGGCAAGCACGAGCCGGGGGCCGCGGACTTCTACTACGGTGAGATGGAGATGCGCCGGCACGCCGACGACATTCCTCGCAGTGAACGGGGCCTGCTGACGGCCTACTGGGCGCTGTCCGGGTATGGCTTGCGTGCCTCGCGTGCCCTGTGCTGGCTCGCGGCTACGATGCTCGTCACGATTGTGCTGCTGATGGGGTTCGGGCTCCCGCAGGACACCCCGAAGCAGCAGGCGACCGGCACCGTGCCGGCGGGCGGGGGCAAGGTCACCTTCGAGATCGGCAAGGACGACCCGCTCAACCCGGCTGGGGACCGATTCACCGGCAAGCGCTTCGAGAAGGCCCTGAGCGTCACGCTCAACTCGGTGGTCTTCCGCTCCAGCGGCCAAGACCTCACCACCACTGGCACGTACATCGAGATGACCTCGCGCCTCGTGGAGCCCGCACTGCTCGCCCTCGCGGTCCTTGCCGTCCGGGGCCGCATCAAACGGTGACTTGAGTTCCAGGATCCGGATGGTTGCACCAAGGTGCACCGCCCGGTGAGGAGCTGCCTCGCTGGCCACCGCGTTGCACGGACGTCGCCGACGCTTCGCCTGGTGCACACGTGCGGGCGAACACGGCTGCAGCCCGAAGGCTTTCGGCCTCACGGCGGGTACGAGGGCGCCCTCTCGCCTTTCAGCGCACACGAGCGGCCCGCCCTTGGATGGACGGAAACACTCAGGGTGCGGCAGGCCGGGTGTGGGCCGGCCGATCAGGCTCGTGCTCACCTGTCGCCGCAGGAGTCGCAGGTGGGTGCTCAGGCGTCGACTGGTGAGCTCGCTGTTCGTGCCGCAGTAGCGACTTGTCCAGTTCGAGGGTGTAACGGCGCTGCGGGGCTTGTCGTGTCACGGCTCGGCGACTTCCGTCAACATCATCTCGCAAGTGCCATAGCCTGTTCCGTCTGTAACGGGATCTGTGGGGGTAATCTGTGCGAACCGACACCATCAGCATTTTCCTGCTCTGCGCTGCCCTGAGCGGCATGGTCGCGTGTCAGCCGACCGGGACACAGACGCCGGCAGGTGGCAGCACGGCATCGTCCGCGAAGGCCGCTGCCAGCCCCGAGGCTGACGCCTCGGCAACCTCCGTGGCGGCGACTGTTCCGAACTTCGTGGGCATGGGCTTGCAGTCAGCGCAGGACACGGCACAGGAAGTTGGCTTCTACGGGCTCGACTCGCACGACGCGCTGGGCCGCGGCCGGGCTCAGGCACTGGACCGGAACTGGAAGGTGTGCAGTCAGAGCGTGGCTGCTGGCACGAAGGCGTCGACGGACACGAGGCTGGACTTCGGCGCGGTGAAGCTGGAGGAAGACTGTCCTGCGAAGGACGAGGTGCCGCCGTCGGCTGACAGTGGCACCATGCCTGATTTCACGGGGAAGTCGGTGAAGGCGGCCCGTATGGCGCTGGACTCTGGTACATCGATCAGGGTCAGTGACGCGTCCGCGGACGACCGGATGGTGCTCGTGGAGTCGAATTGGCAGGTGTGCACGCAAGTGCCGGCTGCTGGGACGGCCTTGGCAGGTCGGCCTGTCATGCTGACGGCTGTCAAGTTCGAGGAGACGTGTCCGTGAGTCCCGCAACTCGGTGACGGGCGAGTGCTCCCTGCTCCGCAGGGATGGCTTCGGTGGTCATCGTGGGCGCCTGAGCGGTGTTGCTGTGCCGGTCGTGGTGCGTTCCTGCGCGGGATGACCGCCGGAGGGGTAGGGCCGTGCTGCGAGGTGGGCGGGTGTCAGGTCGCCCGGTATCTGCTCAGAACAGTTCCAGGTCGTCTCCGCTGGTGCCCGCGACAACGGGCCGGAATGCGGCGGGCAACCCGTCCAGACGGTCGGGGCTGGCAGCGGCTGCCGTCGTAGGCCGTCTCTGCCAGCCAGGCGCGAAACCGTTCGGCGGCCTCGCGGTAGGGAATTCGCGCAACGGCTCGGTGCTCGCCGGCGGGGCAGAAGTCCACGGCAACAGTGAGTAGGCAGGACCCTTCCAGCTCCTTGCTGTATGGGCCAGCCCACGGAGCGGGCGGTTCGTCTCGAACGGGTTTGATCAACCGGGTGGGAGGTGCGGCGCTGCCTTGCACGGCACCTGTAGCCAAGCGGAGCGGAATGGTCGCAGCTAAGGAGCGTGGCAGGAGTGATGCTCCGGGTCCTGGTCGGGCTGGTCACTTGGGGTAGAGCGCTGCGATGCGGGGCAGTCGGGCGCCAATCTGGCTGTGGTCGTCGAAGTCGAAGTTCCAGGCGGGATCGAGGTCGGGGTAGGTGATGGTGATGCAATCGTCGGGGAGTTCTGTACCGGTGGCGGCCTTGTAGGCGTCCCAGGCCATGCTGAGGGTTTGCTCGCACTCAAGACTGATTCCATCGGCTGCTGCTGCCTGGACAGCTGGGAGATCGGCGAGGTAGTCGGCGTCCGTCGATGCGCGCTCGTATACGGTGCGGCCTTGGGCGATAAGCCACCCTCGGAAGTAGTCGAAGCCGTCGTCGGAACATCCGCCGTTGATGAGGTAGGCGGCAGCCCAGAGGGGAGCTTGATAGGAAGCGGTCATGAGATCCCAGAGGATCTGCTGGGCCGCGAGGATCTGTTGGGGCTCAAGGACGGCCAGCAGGTTGGTGGTCTGGGTTGCAACATCCTGGGCCTCCGCAGAGTGGTCGGCTCTCTCGCGGGCTTGCTCAATCAGCTTCCAGAACTGTTCGGTGTTCACGACGGCACAGCATGACACCCGGGTCAGACAATCCGTCGAACTCGGCGGGGCCCGGACTCGGCTGACCGAGTTCTGATCGGATCCTCGAGGCGCCCGGAGCGTCATGTCTCATGGCTGAGCGGGGATCAGGCTGGCCGGAACAGTGTCGAGGTCCTGTTTGAGGAAGCTGGCGAAGCCGCTTATCGGCTTCGGGGTGTGCGGGGCGACGCCTCGCCGTACGGAGGGGCGCGGTCAGAGAGCTGCGGGTGGGGAGCAGAGCCGGGTGGTGGTTGGGCTCAGGTTCGGGCCATCCCCGCCCTGAACAGCCGAGGAGAAAGATACTCCTGGACATGGCCGTGTGGACGGCGGTGTCGAGGACCGCGGGTGGAGTTGCGTGCGCTTGGTCAGCGGATGGGCGGTGGGTTGGTGGTACGCGGGGCCAGGGCGGAGGGCGGGAGTCCTTCGCGCAGGGCTTGTTCGTTGATGCCGGCCAGGGGGTTTGCGGGGTCGGAGGCGAAGACGGCGTTCGTGCCGCGGTTGCTCTGCTGTTCGCGTCGGTAGGCGTCGCTGAGAGCGATACCGAAGTACCCGGTGGCGGTTCCGTCGGGCAGGGCGGGATCGGCGACCAGGCCGTCGGCGGTCAGACACCATGCGTGCTCGAAGACGGGAAATGGCCAGGCCGAGGGGGCGAGTGCGAACCCCTCGATGTAGGTCCAGCCCGCGCGTTCGGCCCATAGGGTCGCGACCTCAAAGCACCGGCCAGGCTGCTGTTCATCTGCCCGGGTCCAAGGAGAGGGGTCGTGATAGGTCCCATGCGTGGCCGTCAGGTCGGCAATACTGCTGTGTGCCCATGAAGGGTCCCCGATGCGCAGATTCGCGTAGAGCGCCATCCAGCGGCGCAGCTCGTTCTCCGCGCCGTTGTCGTGAGTAGTTGAAGGCTGTCCGGCGCCGGTCATGCCATCTCCTCCAGTCTGTCGGCAGTCGCCGACCGTATTGTCTCTGGTCATCTGGGGAGGTCGGGCAGTGGGTACGGGCTTCTTCGGGTAGCGGTCACCGGGCTCCGGGGCCTTCCTTCGGGTGCAGTGAAGCTGGTCCTTGTTCCCCATCTCGTTCACGGGTGTCGGCTGGCTGCTCAGGTTCCTGCAGGGCAGTATCCAGTCGGTTGCCTCCCAGAGGCCGCATCTCTCGTCCTGTAGTGCGGCCGTCGGGGCTGGACTGAGCATCCGTTCCCGGAGTGACCTGGATCGGGGCGGCATCATCCGCCTCCGGATTCCCACAACCACCGACCGTCACCATGAGTGGCTATTTGCACGCTTTTAGCAATGGCGCATGTGCCTCCTCAGGAAGACGCCCGGACGGACGGCGATGTCGGATGTCCAGTCGCTTGAGTCGCTTCAGTCGCTGAGACCGAGTCCCCGGAGACGGCTGGTCAGAGAGGAAGAGTTATACCGAGCGCTCGCATGGCACTGGACGGGGGTCCACCCTCCGAGCGCTCGGTCTTCCTGCCTTTGGTACGTGGCTGGAGAGTGGAGGGATCGATAGCTTCGGCGGGGGCGGAGCCGGCGTACAGGCCGTCGGGTTCGGCGTCGCGGTCGTGCGGCAGGAGCCAGAAGACACGGCGTCTGAAGGTTCCGGATGCGCGGGACGCTTTTGCCTCCGCAGCCAGGACAGCGTAGCCGACCATGCGCCCGTCACGATGGTAGGCGGGCTTGCCGCTACGGGTGGGGAGCCGGTCCAGGCTCTGCCGCACGTAATCGAGACGGGTGACGTCCTCGAGCCAGACAAGCGCGGTCTCGTGCTGAAGATCGTTCTCGCTGATCAGGGAACTCATGCCGTCTCCTCGTTCGCGAGCAGTCCGATACCAGGGTAGTACTTCCTCGAATTCGACAAGATCATCTCCTTCGGGGAGGCAAGGCCGAGAAGCTCGCGGGCTCGGGCGGCGAAGGTTCGGTTGCTCATGGGCAGGCAGCCTTCGCTCTGGCACCAGCCGCGGTAGGCGTCGTAGAGCGTCTTCTGTTCGGTGCGGCAGTCAGGGTTGAGGAGGCAGGCCTCGTCGAAGAAGCGGCCGGTGTGATCCTCGGTCTCGGCATAGGCGTTGGTGGCGATGCGTACTTTGTCCGGGCCGGTGAGGTCCTTCTCGCCGGCGAGGTAGCGACGGGCGCCGTCGATGAGCCAGTTGAGGATGCCGGGGCCTTCCTCGGCGACGAGGAGATCGGTGAGATTGTCGATGCGGCGGTCGTCGGCGACGGTGCGCTCGAAGGGGATCAAACGCATGCGGCGCCAGAAGGCGAATCCGCCGGTGCCGACTTCGGGGCGGTGGTTGCCGAGGAGCCAGAGCTTGTGGGTGGGGTTGAAGGAGAAGAAGTCCTGTCGCATGCGGCGGGCTTTGATGCGGTCCCCGCCGGTGAGGTGCTTGACCCGGGCTTCGTCGAACTTGTCGCCGGGTTTGACTTCGGAGCAGACGACGACGCGGCGGCCGTGGAGTTCGGCGAGGTCGGTGGGGTGGCCTTCGTAGAGGCGGGCCATGAGGAAGCCGGGGGGTGCGGCGTCGGCGTAGTCGCCGAGGAGCTTCATGGAAACGTCGAGGAGGACGGATTTTCCGTTCTTGCCGGCCCCGAAGAGGAAGGGCATGACCTGGCCGCCGACGTCGCCGGTGATGGAGTAGCCGAGGAGCAACTGCAGGAAGTTGATCATCTGCGTGCCGTCGGCGTCGTCGCCGAAGGTGTCGGCGAGGAAGCGCTGGAACCTGGGGATCGGCATGACGGCGGGGCCGACGCTGGTGGAGCGGGAGTGGAAGTCCTTGTTGGGGTCGGGTGTGCGCAGGAGGCCGGTGTGGAGGTCGACGATTCCTGCTGGGGTGCACAGGGCGTAGGGGTCGGCGTCGAGGTGTTCGGCTTTGAGGACCATGCCGGGGGCGGATTTCGCCTGGACGAGCATGGCGTTGATGCCGGCGGTGCTGAGAGCTCGGCGACGGTGCTTTCTGAGTGCTTCGACGGCGTGTTCGCCGGTGGGGTCGCTCAGAGCGAGGTGTTCGCCGATTTCACCGGCGGCCCACAGGACGGAGTCGTCTTCGTCGTATTGCCAGCGGGTGGTGTCCCAGCGGTACCAGCCGAGGCCGGGGACGTGTCGGAAGTCGGCCTGGTAGAGCTGGACGAACAGTTTGGCGTTGCCGCGGTCGGTGAGTGAGTCGGGTCGCAGGCCGTGTGCGGTGGCGGGCGTCGCAGGCGGTGTCGGCTCGCTGGCTGTGGCGTGCTGGGCCGGCAGGACGGGAGCGGCCTTGGCCATGATCTGTTCAGCCAGGGCGTGAGGGTCGAAGTCGAAGAGCGTGCTCGGCTCGCCTCCGGCGGGACTGGTCATGGGCGGCTCCCGGGGTTCAGGGGGCGGCGGGCTCCGGCGGTCATGCCACTGCGGATGATTGTTTGCGCGCGGGCTTCCTGGCCGGGGCGAGTGAGGCGGGCGGTCTCCATGAGTGCGTCTTCGGCGTCCTGGGCGGTCAGGTGTCCTGCTGAGACGAGGCCACCCAGGGTATAGGCGGCGCGGTTGAGTTTCTCGGAGAAGCCGGTGCCCTCGGTGGAGTGGGCGCAGTCGGCGATTTCGGCGAGGGCGTTGGTGAGGATGGTGATGACGGGGTTGTTGGTGCCGCGGGCAGCGAGGACGGCTTGGCGTGCGCGGCCGGGGACGGGTCGTGGTGCTGGTACGTGGGGGGCTGGGAGGTGGTGGGTGCGCTGAAGTTCCTGCGCGAGCCAGGTAGGCAGTGGTGCCGGGGTTCGTGCGGTGCCGAGGGGTGTGTAGGTGCCGGCGTCTGTTGTCGTGCCGGGCGCGATGATGTAGCCGCCGTCGGCGCGGATGTCGACCTGCCAGGCGAGGGCGCGGGTGGTGCTGGAGCCGGTGGAGCACTGCCAGTGCCGGGCGTCGGTTTGGCGGTACCAGACGTGTAGTCCTCCGGAGGGGGTGCGGACGCGCAGGGTGCTGGTGTCCTGGGCAGGGCTGGGCTGTCCGCGGAGGGCTGCGAGTACGGCGAGGGTGTGGAAGCCGGTGGTCATGGCGGACACGTCGATCTCGTCGGCGATGTCGATGCCGGGGAGAAGTCTGTTACGGGTGGGTGGGGTTGCGGGGTGGGCGTCGATGTCGATGACGACAAGGTTGGCCGGTCCGCAGGCGATGCCGACTCCCATGCGAGGTCTGGGACCCCACCACTGCTGGATGCGGGTGCTGTCGAGGGTGGCTGCGTGAAAGCCGTGGCACCAGCGACCTGCAGCGCGGCAGGGGCAGGTGCGGCGGTCGTGTCCGGGCTCTCGGCAGGCGGGGCAGTTGGCGGCGGGTGTCTTCCGGCCTGGGGCCAGAGGGTGGACCGGCCACCCGTGGCTGGCGCACCAGCGTGCGAGCGCCAGGGCACTGGGCTGAGTGGTGACTGGAGTGCCGTGCTCTGGGTCGCTGACGGGAAGCCGCAGGTCAGAAGGCATTGCGATCCCCCGGTAGCGACTGAAGCGACTCAACGATGGAGATAGCCTAGCGAAAACGTATGTTCGGGGTGACCAGATGGGTCACCGGCGTGGCGGTCTTTCGTTTCGTGAGCGACCGAGCGACTGAAGCGAGCGACTCGGAAGCTCCGTGCGCTCGGTCGCTTGCGGGCACAACGTTGCAGGCCAGGCCGCATTCGCAAGCCGAGAAAGCGACTGTAGCGACTGTAGGTGCCTATATATCAGGCGCACACGCGCGATCCCTGCAGCCCATATAAGGAACTTGAGTCGCTTCAGTCGCTACCCACCTTGCATCAGGGTTCTGACCAGGGGTTTCTTGGAGCGACTGAAGAGTCGCTGCGTGTGCTGGCTTCAGTCGCTGTGCCAGTGCTGCGGAGGGTGCTTCGAACAAGGACGTCGCGGCCCGGCTCGACTCGACTCCGCATGCGGTGGGCCGCTGGCGGGCGAGGTTCGTCGAGCACCGGATCGCCGGCCTGGGCGACATGCCCCGCTCGGGCGGTCCCAGGTCGGTCACCGACGAACAGGTAGCCGCGCTCGTCGCCAAGACCCTGGAGTCCGCCCCGAAGAACGCGACGCACTGGTCGACACGGTCGATGGCGAGGCAGACGGGTCTGTCGCAGTCGACGGTGTCACGGGTCTGGCGGGCGTTCGGCCTGCAGCCGCACCGCTCGGAGACCTTCAAGCTGTCGACGGATCCGTACTGCTGGGGTGCGACCATGTTACCTGCGGTAACCGACAATAAGTGTAATAAGTGTAATTGTTGTCGGTAATCTGCTGCCACGAGCACCAAGCAGCCATCAGAGGGGGAGCGCATGTCCGCGAACGAGTGGGCCGGTCTGTCGGCCAACCTCAAGTTCCAGGGTGGATTCGCTGTGTGGGACATCGGGATGCTCGTGCATCTCTATGGAGCGAAGAAGGCCGGTGCGCGCATCATCGAGAGCATCGAACTGAAGCTGGCCGACAACAAGATCGGGCATCTGCCGACCAAGCTGCCAACCGACGGCACCCGCCGAGTGCTCCTCTATGCGAAGGACCATGTGGGCCTCGGCTACGTGATCAACCAGATTCACACCCTCGCCATCCAGGCCCCTGAAGCGGGGGAGAATGCCACGGTTTACCAGTTGCAGGGCTTCCTGAACTCCCTCAGCACCTTGTCGAATCACGCCTACAGGCCGCCGGTCGTGAGCCCGTGGGCCACCCCCGAGGAACACGCCGCAGCAGAGTCTCGGCAGCAGCGCCGACGGACCGCCGAACTCGCGTACATCCGCAGCTATTACGGACTGGAGAACCGTCAGGACATCCAGGTGGACCTTGGTGTACGCGTCCGGCTTCGCGGCCATGAGGGCAAGATCGTCGACACGCAAGGCACCGAGTTCCTGATGGTGCTGTTGGACGGATCTGACAAGCCGTTGCCCCGCCGTGTCTCCCCGGACCTGGAATTCGCGACCCCTGCTGGATGGGTGACGGTCCCGGAGCCGAACCACCCGATGACCTCCGAGGAGCATGCACGATGAACGCCCCGGCGGAGGTTTCCGACGGCACGATGGCGTGCCCTGTCCCCGCCCCCGAGACCGGGCACCCGTGCACCAAGCGGATCCCGCCCGGCTGGACGGCGGCCGAGGGCCCCGGCGGCGGGCACTTCTGGCAGTCCCCGAGAGCCGCCGAACTTCAGGCCCGCGGCGCGCACTTCGACGCCGGCCTGCTCCTGTCCGGGCAGCCCACACCGTGGCACCTGCCCGAAGACTGCGCACCCGGCTGCTGGAAGTGGAGGGGCTGATGACCCTGCGCGAGACCGACGACCAGGTCGTCGACGCGAGGCTCGTCGACGACGCTGCCGTGGCCCGCGTCGCCTCTGACGCGCGTCCTGTCGTCGGTCTGCACACCGTGCTGCGCCCGGGCAGCCCATCCCCGCGACGGTGTACCGCGGCCCGCGGTACACCAAGCGGGACATCACTCTCACCGACGAGACCGCCCAGGCGCTTGATGACGCGGAGAACGACCGCGAGCCCGGGCGCCGCACGGCGATGCGCGGCTTCAAGGCCTGGTGCGCAGAGCAGGGCTACGTCGCTGAGCCGTGCACCACCGTGGCGTACACCGAGTACAGCAGGCACCTAATGCAGCGGGGCCTCAAGGTGTCCACGATCAGGAACTACATGTCCTTGATCCCCACGTCGATGCCGGCAGGAGAACGCCCCGACTCGAGCCTCTACCAGGTGCTGTTGGCCGACTACCGGAAGAACAACAAGAGGGCCATGCGGGTTCGGCGCGCGTTCCCGCTCACCCTGTCCTACCTCGTGCCGATGATGGAGAAGGCAGAAGCGGACGGGTCCGCCATCGGGATCCGGGACGCGGCCATGTTCGCCTTCGGGTACCGGTTCTTCGGTCGCAGCGAAGAAGACGTTGGCCTCGATGATCGAGGACCTGACTACGATCCTCGATCACCTAGTGCTGGTGTGGCTCGCTCAGGACAAGACGCACAAGGGCGAGGCGCAGGAGATCACTCTTCACGAACACCCAGACCTCCAGCTCGTCCCCCGGCTCCGTCGCTGGCTCGCCTACCTTGCCTCCCACGGCATCACGACGGGGCCCCTGTTCCGGCACGTGCTGAAAAGCGGAGTGCCGGCCTCAGCCGAGACCCGGGCGAAGAAGGCCCCCGTCCGTGGCGGGTACCTGCGGCCGGCGACTGTCGACGAGCGGGTGAAGCTGTGGTTCGCCAAGGCTGGTCTGGTCACCGACGGCCGTCCCGTCAGCAGCCACGGACTCCGGGCCGGGGCGGCAACGGGCCTTGCCGAGGCGGAGGCGTCCGTCAGCGACATCCGCGAAGCCGGCCGCTGGGCCGAGGGATCGACTATCCCCGAGCGCGTGTACGTCCGGCCCGTCAAGGACGCGTCGAAGGACCCGTTCGAGAACGTCAGACGGCCCGCCTGAGCACCACTGCAGAAGCCGACTGAACGAGCTGAGAACGGGCGTGCCTTGAAGTCGGTGGCCAGTCCCGCAAGACGACGAACCCCGCTCTCGGGGAGCGGGGTTCGTCCGTCCCCCACGAAGCCGATCGCGGGGTACCGTTCTGGTGTCGAAGCAGAACAGGAGTCAGTATGCACGCTCTGCCTGAAGACCACACCGGGGTGCGCATCGCGCGCCTCCGCCGGGAGCGGCACCTCACCCAGCGAGCACTCTCAGACCTCTCTGGCATCCCCTACAGCACCCTGACGAAGACGGAGCAGGGAGCTCTCCCAGCAACTCCGCACGTCGTCAATGCGTGCGCTCGGGCCATGCAGGTTGAGACGGCCACCATCGTGGGTCAGCCCTACGCCGGCGATCTGAGAGCCGATGAACTTGACGTCCTGATACGGCCTATCAGAGAGGCCCTGGACGTCTACGACCTGGGGGCCGACCCGGACGTACAAGCGCGGCCCCTCGTTGACCTCACAGCCGAGGCAGAGGCGTTGTGCGCTGCTGTTCGCGCGGGAGAGATCAAGCGGGCGGCCACGGACGTGGCCGGCCTCATCGAAGAGACCACCACCGCCGCCCATATCGCGCAGAGCAGGGAAGGGTGGCTGGCCCTCGCCTCGCTCTACAGGACCGGGTACGACGTTGCTGCGAAGCTCGGGTTCCCGGACCTGGCTCAGCTCGCCCTGGCCCGAATGGACTGGGCCGCCCAGCGCGGGTCCGATGCCGTCTTCGGCGGCATGTACCAGTACCTGCGGGCCCTCACCTACCTCCGGGCCGGCCAATACCGGACTGGTCAGCGCCTCGTTGATCTGGGACTGCGCGCTCTCGAGCAGGCTGACCCGTCACGGGAACGCGAGGCCGTCACCGGGCAGATCCACTTGGGCGGTGCCGTGATGGCCGGTCGCGCCCATGACGAAGCCCTCGCCATGTCCCATCTCCGGGAAGCGGAGCGGTTTGCCGAGTCGACCGGGGAGGCCGTGAAGGTGCACTGGCTCGCCTTCGGCCCCACCAACGTTCGCGTCCACCGGGTTGCTGTGCTCGCCGAACTCGACAAGTACGGCGAGGCCGTGGAGGCCACGGCCGGACTCAGCATTCCCCGCGACTGGCCGAAGTCCCGGACCAGCCACCACTACGCCGAAGTGGCCCGCGCGCAGATGTGGACAGGGAAGCTCGACGCCTCGTTCCAGAACCTGCTCGCGGCGAGGCGGACAGCACCGCAGCAGGCCAAGTACCACCCGATGGTGCGGGACACCTACGCCGGCCTGGAGGCGGCCCACCGCCGACTGCCGGAGAGCTTCCTGTCATACGGCTCGTGGCTCAGCTCAGCTCCTTCCGCCTGAATCTTACAGACGGTCAACCCTTGGCCCTAGCTATCACCAACTCGTGATAGTTAGGGCCTTGTTGCTGCTCCAGCATGTCGTCACTGCCCATTCGACATGGAGCCGACCATGACGACGCACCTTGCGGGCCAGGAGCGCACCTGTCGAAGCGCCCCTGCTTCCGCCCACGAACCAAGAGACCGCACGCGGGGTCTAGCTGCCCTGGAAGTGTCGCTCGAGCGCCACCCCGATCCCGTCACCGGTGGCATGTCCGAGGCGGACAGAAGGCGGCCGAGCCAGCTCCGCCGGACGCTTCGCGCAGCTCTCCGCCACTGGGAGAGGCACGAACTCGTCGACGCCGCGGAGCTGCTGCTCACCGAGCTCGTGACGAACGCCCTCCGGCACGCATCCGCCCCCACGGTGAACGTGCGGGTTGCCCACCTGGACAGCCACCTCAAGATCGAGGTGAACGATGGAACGCCCCGCGGCCCGCTGGCAGGCTCCTCGAGCCCGGACGCCGAGCACGGCCGCGGCCTGTTCATCGTCGACGCGGTGGCCGATGCCTGGGGCGTCAGCGAAGACCGAACGACGGTCTGGTGCACCCTCCCCCTGACTGAAGGAACATTCGACATGGCCACCCCGCAGATCGTGCGCGAGCAGATCATGGCCTTCGACGCCAACCCGAACTCGTCCGGGTCTGCCCGCGTCTGGGCACGATCCGCGCTCACGATCCTGGCCTGGCCCGGCCCCGTCCACGTTGCCACGGACGTGCTGTACGTCCTCGTCACCAACGCTTTCGAGCACGGGTTACCCGCGGGGAGCGGACGGTCGGTGAGGGTGGCGCTCCGGCTGACGGACCGCGACGAACTGCTCGTCGATGTCGAGGACCACACCCCCGACTTCCCCGCGTTCGACAAGGCCGTGAGCGGTGAGCTCGGCTGCGGTCTGTGGGGGGCCAGGAGTCACGGCGCCGAAGTGACCTGGTTCCCCAGTAGCGCCGGCAAGACCGTGCGCGCCATGCTCCAGGCGGGGCCGGTAGACCTGTGACCGTCACCGCGACGCCCGACGCCGGGCAGATGATGAACAGGCTCGTGCGGGAGGCCCCTGCGAGCCGGCCGCCGACATGGCCGACCTGGCGGATTGCCGAGCTGCTCCGCAATCTCCTGGCAGTCACCAGGCGCGAGGACACCATCGTGCGCCTGGGCGGCAACCTCTTCGACGTCGTGGTCACCAGCTCGAGCTTCAAAGCCCGCGCCGCTGTCGACGTCATGGACGAGGTCCAGGGCGGGTGCGGACCGGTCATCGAGGACACCCGAGACGGATCCTTCTACTGGCTGGTCCCGCCGGGCACGGCCGACCGGTGGCCGCAGCACACCCATGCCGTCTGCCTCGGCGCGCCGTACCGAATCACGCTTCCGTCGCTCGACTCCACGTCATGGCCTTCCGTCCCCGGGCCCTACTGGTACCGGCCGTCCCGGAGCGACCGTCTGGTACCCGGCATCCCGCTGTGGAAGACGCTCGCCCTGCACCAGCCGGAGCCGACGCCGCACGCCGCGTTCGAGAAGCGTCTCGGCGGAACCCCCTAGATCCCCGTGTCCGGGCGGCCCCCCCCGTAGCTGCCCGACACGGGCGCACCCCCTGGTGCCGGAGCGGATCCGGCTCCGGCACCAGAGGCCCCACAACTCCTGTCCGGTGGCCGGGTCGACGGCCCGTCCCCGGCCGCCGGACAGGCGCCACTCCCGGCGCGGGGCACCACCCGATCGTGTTCCCCCACGGCGACGTTCCCCGCGCCGGGCGCATCACCCACGACCGATGGGACCGTTCCGCCCACACCTTCCGCCCCGGCCCGGCATCCTGGGCCGGACGAGCAAGGAGCAATCGATGACCGTGCTGGACATACGCCGCCCCTCCCCCGCCCCGCTCGACGTCCTCTCGCTCGAACTCACCTCCCGGTGCCAGTTCACCTGCCCCAGCCAGTGCTACGCCGAGGCGGGCCCGACCCGCGGCCACGGCAGCATGACCGCCGAGGACTGGCACCGGCTCATCGACGAGGCCCACGCCCTCGGGACGCGCAGCGTGCAGTTCATCGGCGGGGAGCCCACCCTGCACCCGGCCTTCACCGAGCTCGTCGCTCACGCGCTGCGCGTCGGTCTGAATGTCCGGGTGCACTCGAACCTCTACAAGGTCCGTCCCGAGCACTGGAGCCTCTTCGAGGACCCGCGGGTGCGCGTGGCGACCACCTACCACAGCGATGACGCCGCGCAGCACGATGCGATCACCGGCCGGGACGGGTCTCACGCGGCCACGCGCGCCGCGATCCGCGAAGCATTCATGCGCGGCGTGAAGCTGCGCGTCGCGATCGTCGACCACGGGAACGGCCAGCGGGCGGAGCAGGCACGCGCCGAGATGGAGAGCCTCAGGGTCACCGCCACCGTCGACAAGGTCCGCGCGGTCGGGCGCGCCTCCGGCGGCCTCCCGCCGTCCACGTCGTCGCTGTGCGGGCGGTGCGGCGATCGCAAGGCGGCCGTCCTGCCGAACGGTGAGGTGTCCGTCTGCGAGATCGGCCGCTTCCTGACCGCGGGCAACGTCCGCGAGACGCCGCTGGCGTCGGTTCTGACCAGCCCCGCGTGGCAGCAGGCCCGCGAAAGCGTCCCGGTCCGGGACTCGGCGGACCCGTGCGGGCCGGACTGCGGGCCCTCGGACGACAGCTCGTCCGGCGGCGGCTCCTGCGGCCCCATGAGCTGAGAACGGCCAGGAAGAGGAGAAGCAGCATGGACTGGGAGACAGACGCCCAGCGCCTGGGCACCAAGGTCGCCCGGCCGGGATCCCCCTGGGAGGCGGCCGTCTCGGAAACCCCCCGGCACGTGTTCGTGCCCCGGTGGTTCGAACGGGACCAGGAGGCCGGCGGCCGGGTCGTCCGCGACGGTGCGGCCGACCCCGACGCGTGGCTCGCCGCCGCGTACAGCGACACCACGCTGGTCACGCGGGTCGGGGCCGTGCACGCGGACCACGCCGAACCCGGCACCGTGGTCACCTCCGGCGTCTCGACGTCGTCCTCGACGGAGCCGGGCCTGATCGTCGAGATGTACCGGCAGGCGGACCTCGTCGACGGGTGCCGCACGCTGGTGACCACCGGCACCGGCTACGGCACCGCACTCGCCTGCCACCGACTCGGCGCAGGCATGGTGACCAGCGTCGACGTCGACCCATACCTCGTGGAAGCCGCCGCCGACCGGCTCTCCTCCATCGGGCTGCGCCCCGAGACCGCCGTCTGCGACCTCACACAGGGGCCGCTCCCGGGCGAGTACGACCGGATCGTGTCCACCGTGGCCGTGCCGCGCATCCCGGCCGCCTGGCTGGAGGCCCTGCGGCCCTACGGCCGGCTGGTTACCACGATCACCGGGACGGGGCTGACCCTCTACGCCGACAAGACCCCGGACGGCGGCGCTGTGGGAAGGACCTCGTTCGAGCCGGCCTCCTTCATGGCCGCCCGCCAGGGCGACGACTACGAGGAGACCGTCCCGGCGGCCGTCTGGGACGCGGCCGAGCACGGCGGCGGCGACGCGAGCGTGAGCCGTCATCTGCTCGTGTTCGTGCCCGAGGCATGGAGCATCCGCTCCATGCTCCAGCTCCACACGCCGGGGATCGAGCACCGTCACCGGTGGTACCCGGACCGCAGCCACACGGTCTGGATGGCGCACGCCGACGGCTCGTGGGTCCGTGCACATGCCCCCGGCCCTCGCGAGGTCGCCACCGTCTACCAGGGCGGCCCGCGCCGCCTGTGGGACCCGCTGGAGGACATCCTCGACCGCCTCAACTGGGTGGGCGAGCTGCCCGTGTACGGCGCCCGCGTCACCATCACGCCCGACGGCGACACCACTCTCACCCGCGGAAACTGGACGGCCAGGCTGTAGCCTCCGGCTCCGCTTCCCGCTGCGCCCCCGAGTTCCAGCTCGGGGGCGCAGCCCTGCAAGGCACCAGGCTGCCCAGGCTCAGGCCTCTACCTTCGGCCGCTGAGGCTGCGACTGCTCACCGTAGGTCTGGGCCTGTGTCCGCCACATGGTTGCGTACTCACCGTCCAAGTCGAGCAGAGACTCGTGGGTGCCGGCCTCAACGAGTCGGCCGCGGTCGAGCACGACGATCCGGTCAGCAGTCCGGGTCGAGCCCAGCCGATGGGTGATGAGGATGACGGTCCTGCCGGCCCCCAGCGCACGAATCCGTTCGTACATCGCCTCTTCAGCCCGGGGGTCGAGTGCGGAAGTCGGCTCGTCGCAGATCAGCACCGGCGCGTCCTCGCGGAAGAAGGCCCTGGCGCCGGCCAGGCGCTGCCACTGACCGCCGGACAGGTCCCGACCGCCCCACTGCGACGGCGCTAGGTTGGTGTCCAACCCGTCGGCAAGCTGCTCAATCACCGCGTCGGCTCCGGCGAGCTTTGCCGCCTCGAGCACGGCCTGGTCGTCGCCGTCGCCCTGCCCGAGGGTGATGTTCTCCCGAGCAGACACGGGCCACCGCGCGATGTCCTGCGGCAGCATCGCCAGCTTCGCCCACACCGTTTCCGGGTCGACGGTCGCCAGGTCGACGCCTCCCCACTCGACCACTCCCTGAGTCGGCTCGTAGAGGCCTGCCAGCAGCTTGGCGAGCGTCGACTTGCCTGAGCCGTTCGCCCCCACGATTGCCAGCGTTTCTCCACGCCTTACGGCGACGCTGACCCGGTCCAGGGCAGGGCTGGTGTGCCCGGGATAGTGGAAGGTGAGGTCCCTGGCCCGGATCTCGTCCGGCACCGCGGGGACCGTGCCGGTGAAGTCCCGGCCCTCCGTCCGCTGTTGTGCGTCCGCAACGAAGTCGGCCCAGTCGCCGAGGTAGAGGCCGGTCTTGTACGTGGTGTTCATCCCGGTCACGAGTCCGGCGAGCATCATGCGACTGGCCTGCACCGCCACCACCGCCGTGCCAGCCGCTGCCAGTGGCACTCGGCCGGAGATCACCAGAGCAGCGAGCGCCGCGTACACCAGCATCGCCGCCGCGCCAGCCAGCGCGTCGCCCAGGAGCTGGTAGCGACCGGTCTCCCGTCCTACCCGCGCCGCGTGCGCCGTCAGCCGCTCGGTGACCTCCGTGAACCGGCTCAGCAGCCAGGGGCGCATCGTCGCGGCGCGGACGTCCAACGCGGTCGGCCGTCCGGCGGTGTTGTAGATGAGGGTGTGCCGCAGTCGCCGGTCCGCCAGGGTGTGGCGCTCGGCACGGTGCGAGGTGCGGGCCGCCTGTACCGCTGCCGCCCCGCGAGGGAGCACGGCCAGGAGCAGCAGCGGAAGCAGAAGCGGGTGGAGGGCGGCGAGGATGCCGGCGGAGGCGAGCAGCCCGATGAGGGCCGTGCTGACGGCGGTGAGCGCGTCGACCATCAGGTGGGCGTCCTTCGACGCCCGGTTCGCGGCCTCGCTGTGGTCGCACCAGGCGGGATTGTCGTAGGACGCGAGCGGGACGCTGGTGGCGGCGTGGAGGTAGCGAAGTTCGGCGATGGCGTCGATGCGCGGCCCGATCCGAGCGGTGGTGGCCAGGGTGGCGGCGCCGATCAGGGAGCGTACGGCGGCGGCCGTCATGATGACGATGATCGCGGGGAGCGCGGCGTGCAGCCGGTCGGCGGCCGGGCCGGAGGCGAACAGCGGGGAGAGCGCCCCCTTGGTGGCGTACAGGCCGACCGCGGTAACGATGCCGGTGCCGACCTGGAGCAGTGCCGTGAGCAGCAGTGCGGGCCGGTCGGCCTGCCAGGCCAGGCGCAGGACTGTGGCCGACAGGGATGGCAGGCGCCGGGCCATGGTGGTGAAGCTGTCGTTGAGGGCGTTGTCGTGGCGTTCGGCGCTGACCGCGTACTGCGGGATGACGTCCGTGACGGCGGGGCGGGCGCGTCGCCGCCACGGGACTCGGGACGTGGGGGCGGTTTCCTGGCCGTGCGTGGGCTTCATGCAAGGCGCAACGCATCACCCATACGGGTGGTTGTGGTGGCGAGGGGTGGCGACAGTTCGACGGTTCCACCGTAAGGACAGCCCGGTACGGCCACACCCGGTCGACGGGTTCCTGCCCGTGCACCGCATGTGTGGTGGCGATCCAGGCGTGTGCGCCCTGCGGCGCGAACCGGGCGCCCAGCACCCACGCCACCCGGCGTCCGATGAGCGCAGCGGCCAGGTAGGCGGTTAGCGACTCCTCCAGGCACGCCGCTCTACCGGGCCACCAACCGGCCGCCCGCCGGACCGCCGTGCACACCGCGTCGGCCTCCTCCGGCGAGGCGGCCCGGCCCGGCAGACGACCCGCGAGCCGGGCGGCGCGTACCACCAGCCGTACGGGCAGACACCGCAGCAGCACCAGAGCGGCCCCCAGACCTATGTGGCCGGCCGCCCGCATCATCCCCGGCGGCACCATCAACCGGCGCGGCATCAACGCCTACATGTCGGGCGTCTCCCGGCCCAAGAGCTGAGCACGCGACGCTAACGCCGCCCACTGTCCATGGTGCGCGGCGTGACTACTCAGCAACCCTCCAGGGCCCTGGCCCGCGAAGCCGCCGGACTGCTCATGACCGCAACCGGCGCCTTCGGTGCCCTCGTGGCGCTGGGCGCACTCCACTGGGCTCTCGGCGCAGCCGCCTTCGGGGCCACCATCACCTTCCTCGGCCTCTCCTACAAGCCGCGCACCGGCGCTCCTCGCTGGACGCTGCGCCTGCGGGCAGCGGTCGGCGTCGGCTACGGGTTCGTGACCGGAGGCGCCTTCACCATCTCCCCGGCCCTCGGGTGGCTCTCCATCGCCGGTGCCGTCGCCGGCGCGGGCTGGTGGCTCGCCACGGGCAGTGAGGGAGCCTGATGCCCCGCCAGTTCCTGCCCGCCCTGCGGGGCCTCCTTGTGCCCCCTGCACCGGAGCCGGCCGCCGCGCCCGTGGACACGAAGGACCTCCTCGCCGGGGGCGTCTACACCTCCGTCTCCTACGCCGGTGTCACGAACATCTGGGGCACGCAGGGACGCGCAGACGGATGGGACCTCGAGCGCGTCATCGTCGAGGGCTACGAGCGATCCATCTGGACGTTCAAGGCCGTCGAGGCGATCAGCAAGCATGCCTCCACCCTCGCCGTGCAGATCGGCCGCGGCGGCGACGAGCGCGAGTTCGACGAGGTCCTCGAGGACCACCCGCTGCTGCGGCTGCTGAACAAGCAGGCCAACCCGCTGGAGACCGGCGATGTCTTCAAGAAGCGCGTCAGCGCGCAGCTCCTGCTCAGCAAGAAGGGCGTCTTCATCGAGAAGACGTACTCCCGGGGCGGGGTCCTGGTCCGCCTCGACATCCTCCCACCGGACCGCGTCCGCGTGGTCCCCGACGACGTGAACGCCAGCTACATCAAGCACTTCGAGTTCACTGACAACGCCGGCGTCGTACGCGAGCTCGAGCCCAGGTACGTCATCTGGCTCCGCGACCCGCACCCCACCGATCCGTTCTGCGGCGTCACCCCGCTCGAGGCGGCCGGCCTATCCGTCGACCTGGACGTGAAGGCCCCCACCTACAACATCAGCTTCATCGACAACGACGGCCGCCCGGGCGGCATCGTCGGCATCGACCTGGACGGCGTCGACGCCAAGGAAGTCGACCGCATCCAGCGCCGCCTTGCCCCGGGCGCGCACAACGCCGGGCAACTCACCCTCGTCGGCACCGGACCGGGCGGCGTCACGTACGTCGATACCTCCGCCCGCCATGCGAGATGGCGTACGAGACCCTCTCCAGCACCGCGAAGAACGAGATCCTGAGCGCGTTCGGCGTCTACGAGAGCGTGATCGGCAACGCCAGCGAGCGGACGTTCAACAACGCAGACCGCGAAGAGTGGAACTTCTGGGACCACACGGAACTCCCCCACCTCCGCCTGTTCGCCTCCGCTTTCGACCCGGACCTCTCGGACGACTGGCAGATCCGCTTCAACACCGCCGGCGTGCAGGCGCTCGCGTTCCCCCGCCGCCAGGCACGCGAGGAAGCCCGAACCGAGTTCGAGGCCGGCCTGATCACCCTCGACGAGTACCGCAAGGTCGCCGGACGACGGCCCTTCAACACCCCGCAGTCCCGCGCCCTGTGGATCTCCCCGCAGAAGGCCCCGATCCCGGCCAACGACGCGGACGCAAAGGCCCTCGGCCTCGCGCCGGACCCCGGCGCCGGCAACGGCCTGGGAGCCGGATCGGACCCCGCTCTCCCCGCGCGCGACGACTCCGCAGCCGCAGCCGCAGCCGTGGCCCAGGCACTCGACGGCGGCCCGACCGCCGCGGATGATGTCGCGCTCGCCCGGGGCCAGGCGCCGCTGGAACTGCCGGCCGCCGCCGCACCGTCCTCACCGGCCGCCGCCGACGTCGCCCAAGCTCTCGCACAGAACACCGGCCTCTCCGTTCCGGGGGACGCTGCCGACGACGTCGCCCGGGCCCGGACCGCCTCCGGGGCACCCGGCCGCGGCCCGGCGGCCGACGACGTCGACGCCGCCCGCACGCGGATCGAGACCAAGGCCCTCACCGCGCCCGCCGAAGGGTTCGAGGTGACCGACGCCGACTTCGACGCCGTCGCCCTGGCCGTCCGGGCAGCACTCGCCGCACTCCTCGCCAGGCAGGCCGGCGTCATCGTCGCCCGTCTGCGCGCCCCGAAGACGAGGAAGCACACCCGCTTCTGGACACCGGAGAACGAGCACGACACCCGCGGTGGTGACGCGGACATCGACGAGGACCGCGTGGTGAGCGCCGCCCGCTGGGAGGAGGAGACGACGACCACCCTCGCCCCGATCAGCAGCGGGCGGACATGTCGCCCACGCGCACCCGGAGTTTTGAGGTCGGGCCGACGCGGTTGCAGGCTCAGCAGACAGCCGCGCATGGCTGCGGCCTTCGCGGCTCGGACGGCTTGGATCTCCGGGCCGCCCGCTTCTGCACCTGGTGAAGGTCAAATGTTCAGAGATTCGGCCTCAAGGGGAGTATGCCTGCATTGCTCGATACCCGGTCTTGTTCGGTGACGCACCCGGCGCAATGTCGGAGTTGAACTGGATCGACGGCTGCTGAGGGCACAGCATGCGCGCCGGACCGCACGATGCAAGTGTGGGGGACGGAGAGAGCGCAGTAACGGCGTGTGCGCCTCCCTGGCATGTGCTGAGGTGACCGTGCCGAATGAGGGGGCGCAGAGCATCGTTCGGGCCGCGCTGCTGGTGGTACAGGGCTCCTGAGGGGGTGTGTCTGTCCAGCCTCTGGAGCGGTTGGACAGACACACCCCCTCAGGTCGGGCAGGAGATGGTGCAGCGCTGAGCTGGATCAGCGAGTCGTTCGGTGAACCCCTGCACGGGCAGGGAGGACGGCACAAGCCTGGTCGACCTGTTCTCCGGTCTCCGGAGCATTCCCGCACGGCGGGGAGTACGAGGTTCTTTCGAGGAGGTCGACGGGGCACCCCCGCTGGGCGGGGAAGACGGGGTGAAGGGTCTGCGGCACAGGGCCGCGACTGGTGCACGCCCGACACTGGCATTGTCGAACGAAGGAGGAGCACCCCCGGCGATGGCGGGGAGGAGTGCGCTCTATGCCGTCCGATGGTCCGGAGTGGGAGCACCCCCGGCCCGGCGGGGAGGACGTAGACCATGCGTTGCGCCTAAGTTCCCCGAGGGGCATCCCCGTATTGACGAGGATCTATTGATTGAGGCCAAACGGTGGCCTCAATCAGCGTTCTGCCTGGTGGTCGAGGGAGGCAGGGTGGTGCATGGGCAACTGTATCGGGGCGGTCGCGGGTTCGGGGGATGGCCGACGGGACTGACTGAATGCACGCTTCAATGTTTTCAATTACATTCTTCCGATATGCCGCATTTATGGCATTGTTAGAGGGTGTCCTGCTTCCCTGATGGGCAGCTCGCGCAGTCATCTTCGGGCAGGGCACCGGTAAGACCTCGACTGGTCACGCTGCATCCCGGAGCGCGCTCGTGTCGAAAAACCACCACCTGGTGAGTGTCCCCGAGCGGCTATTCGATGCGATGGGTCATGGGTGGCGTTGACGGTTCGAATTGGGGTCTGGCCCAAGTTGTGTGAGGTGACTACTCGTTGTAGTTGTTGATCTCCGCTTCTGATACTGGAAGGTCGCCCGGATTTCGCTCATCGCATGGCTGGCGTGCTCGACATTCGGTTGCCGTGAGCGAAGATCCTTCCGTGGTGCAAGAGCTGTTGTTCCCGTCGAACACGATGATCGTGATTACGTCCGCCCAGACGTACGGCGAAGCGATACGCGTCGAGGCACGGTGCACCGCGAGCAGCGCTTGCTGTCCGGCATGCGGGGACTGGTCGGCTCGGGTTCACGGCTCCTACCAACGGTTTCCCACGGATCTGGCCTGTGGTGGGCGGCCGTGTGTGCTGGTGCTGAGGGTTCGCCGGTTCGTCTGCGCGGCTCCGGCCTGTTCGCGGCGTACGTTCGTCGAGCAAGTGCCCGGACTGAGGAGGCGACATGGCCGGACCACCGAGCGTCTGCGGTCCACGATGGGCAAGGTCGGTTTGGCGCTCGCCGGGCGGGCCGGTGCACGGCTCGCCGCGCATCTGGGCATCGTGACCAGCCGCAATACGCTGTTGCGGCGGGTGATGGACTTGCCCGACCCGGCGCCGACCGAGCCTCGCGCTGTCGGCGTGGACGACTTCGCCCTGCGCCGCGGCCATGTCTACGGGACGGTCGTGATCGACGCCGAGACCCACCAGGTCCTCGACCTGCTGCCCGAACGCGACGCCGCCACCCTCGCCCCCTGGCTCGCGGCCCGCCCCGGAATCGAAGTCATCTGCCGCGACCGCGCCGGCGCCTACGCCGAAGCGGCCCACGTTGCCGCGCCCCAGGCCCTCCAGGTCGCCGACCGGTTCCACCTCTGGCAGAACCTCGCTTCCGCCGTCGAAAAGGCGGTGGCCGCCCATCGCTCCGGCCTGCGTGACCTGCAGTTCCCCGTTCCCGAGCCGGACCCCCTCTGGGAGGACCCGATCGGGGACGCCACCGGGCGGGATGATGAAACGGACTTTCCGGAGGGCAAGTTCGCCGAGCGGGCCCGGATGCACCATGGTCTGGTCCACGAACTCCTCGCCCAAGGCATGAGTCTGCGGGCCGTCGCACAGCACTTGGGCTGGGGCCGACACACCGTGCAGCGATACGCCCGCGCAGTGGCCTGGCAAGACATGGTCAAGGGGCGGAAACGGCAGCTTCCGAGCAAGCTCGATCCGTTCAAGCCCTACCTGGCGGCGCGCTGGGCTGAGACCGGCGGAAGAGTGACCGTCCTGGCTCTCTGCCGGGAGATCACCGCCCGAGGCTTTCGCGGCCACTACACCATCGTCTGCGACTGGATCCGCCGCGACCTGCCCCAGCGGGAAGGTTTCACGCCCGCTCCGCCACCACCATCGGTACGGCAGGTGACCGGCTGGATCACCCGGCACCCGGCAACCCTGACCGAAGCGGAGAAGCTCCACCGCAAGGCAGTCCTCGCCCACATCCCGGAACTGGCCTCCGCCGCCGAACTGACCAACTCGTTCGCGGAAATGCTCACCACGCTCGACGGCCTGCGTCTGCCCGAATGGATCACCGAAGCAGTGGCAGCCGGCCTGCCCGGCATCAGCACCTTCGCGGCCGGACTCGAAAGCGACTTCGACGCGGTTACCGCCGGACTCACCACCCACTGGAACTCCGGACCCGTTGAAGGAACGGTCAACCGGATCAAGATGCTCAAGAGGCAGATGTTCGGCCGCGCTGGCTTCCCGCTCCTCCGGAAACGAGTTCTCCTCGCGTGAAGGTGCCGGGGTCCAGTGGGGTCTACTCAGGACTCCGATCGCGAGTCACGCGTGCGGCTGCCGCCTGCACCGTCTCTTACTCCCACTGGTTCGACCCTGGGGTCTCGGGCGCCCCGGCGGCACCTGTTGAAGCGACTCGGCGAGCATTTCACGTCTCGATCAGCAAGGCCAGGGTCGCAGGCGGCCGTCACACACAGTTCACGTTCCACAAAACTCGGGCCAGACCCCGAATCAGACCGGCAAAGCCAATGGGGCTGTGCTCTGCCGACATCCCCAAGTGTCGTAATTCCATTGATGTTCGTGTCTCGGAGCCGGGCACGCTGGCGGTCAGCCACGACCGGAGCGCCGAAGGTCTTGCGCTGTGTGACGGCGTTCCTCCGAGACATCGCGCGCAGCGCCATCGCTCACGTAGCTGGAGCGGCGTGCGCCACCCGTCGCCGCAAGCCGACAGCTCGCGGTCGGCGCGCCGCGTTGCTTCCGCTCTTCGTTCTCTCCGCGAACTGTGTACGCCTCGGCCGGGCGCGCATGCACCTCTGCTGAAGGCCCGTCTCGGCGCAGGGGAAGGGCCCATCCCCGCATGCGCAGGGAGCCGCGGCTCCAGGCGGACGCGACGGATCCAGGTTGGGGCCATCCCCGCAGGCGCGGGGAGCACACTCGGCGCCGTCCTCGGGCACGGTGGGAAGCTGGGCCATCCCGGCCAGCACGCGGGACAAACGGGCTCAGATGGCAGTATCGACAACGGACGCGCTACCGCACGACGCCCACCCTACTAACCTGGATCACTCGGCAAGCCGGAGAACGGCAGCCACCGCCAGCGCATACGGCTGCGTCGCGCGCCGGCGCTTCAAGAAGGCAGCTCTGCAGAGTGCTCTGTGCATACGGGCGGATACGACCGTCTGGTCGAGACAGTGCTGGCCGCGGATTCCCAAGACCGGGACAGGGCAGCACGAATCGCTCGCTCGAAGGGCGCCCGTCTTGAGGTACTTGGGTGCTGTGCCGTCGTGCCGGCATCCGTCATATCGTGGCTCCGGTTGGGCCTTCTGTCTGAGTGCCCCTTTGCCGCAGTGCCATGGTTACCGGGTCAAGCGGAGGGGGCCAGGGCTGGTCGCCGGGGTATCGGTCATCGTGTGCGGTGACGGTGGGGCGTCCGGAGCTGGCGCTGATGGTCAGCCGGATCGTCGGGGATAGCCAGAGGTCCCACGGACCCGTCCCGCTGGAACGAAGGACTAGGCGTTCCAGGATCTGCGGTGGGACGGTGAAGCGTTCCTGGGTGATGGAGAGGCCGAATAGAGCCGGGGACAAGCTGTTTGACTCGCCGCGGCGCGGGGTGCGCTGGCGGGGCCGGCGCACCCCTGGGTACAGGGCCGCGTAGAACTCCTGATAGCTGGTGACGTGCCGGACCCCGGTCGGAGTGAGATGTAAGGCCTGCAGGTCGCCGAAGGTGCGCCGGACGGCCATCGATGGCGGAAGCTGCTGCAGAGTTTCGGGGCGCGCGACCAGTGGGGCGGGGACCCATGACGCTCCGGCACGGGGCTCCACCTCATGGAGTGCGACCAGGACCTGCCAGGTGTCGGACGGTTGCGCGCTGCGGTGGAATCCTTCGAGGAGCCCTGGGATCCGGGCAAGCTCCGCGTGGTAGAGCCCTTCCCACCGCTCGGCCGCCTTCTCCGCTTTGAGCTGGCGAGAGGGTTCGGGATCGAAGTCGGCGATTACGCGCTCTCGTTCGCGTCGGGCAGCTGTGAGGCGCAGCTCTCCAAGGACTCTTGTGAGTATGCGCCGTATACGTTGCACGGGTCTGCCGTAGAGCTGGGACAGCCGCTGGACCCCGGGGTCGTCGGGGCTCGGCCCCTTCCAGTGGCCCGGGCGGCGCACGTAGGTGGTGGCGAGTCTTTCGATGATGGCTTCCGTCTCCTGGCGGCGCACGGCGACGGCCGGGATGTTGTCCATGGCGCTGTCGAGGATTGAGTGCCAGATGCCGAGGGCTTGGACGACGTCGTCGAGGAACCGGGGTCTGCGCGCCGGGACGATGCCCTGCTGCTCCAGTCTGCGGTAGGACTTTGGGGAGATGCCCAGTTCTGCGCAGAGCTCCTGGGCGGTGCGACCGCTGGCCCGGCGCCAGTCGGCCACGTTCCAGGTCTGCCAGTTGTCCCGCTTCATCAGGTCAATGGGGCGGATGCTCAGGCGCTCGGCGAGTAGCCGGATTCGTGCGGGATCGGGTGTGCGGTGGCCGTGCTCGTAGGCAAGGATCTGTGCCTTCGTTGTACCGACGAGTTCTCCGAGGCGTGCGGCGCTCAGCGGTTGCGGGTTGCCGTCCCGATCGGCGTGGGACTTACGGGCGTTGTAGAGCGCCACTGGGTCAAAGTCCGCAAGTCCGCGGGCCATGCACTGCCTCCTAACGGCACTTCAGAGGACCATTTTAGAGGTACATTCCTGCAGGGCCAACTAGATGCCACGCAGCGTCACAGTCCCCCTTGAACTGCGCTGTTGTGCAGTTAGTCGGCCATACATCTGGATCGCAGGTGCTCAATACGGGAACTTGGGCATCATCGGCGCCACGGTGCAGCTACAACTTCTACGTGTGCGCGTCCAGTGCAAGAAGGTGGCCCCACCCCCTTGGTTCGCGAAAACCCAGAGCGGGGAATGGGGCCGGCTACGGGAGCTGACAGCTCCGCATACGGGCTTCCTGTGCCACCAGGGGGCCCGTTAGCCGTTGGGGGAGACTCCCGGAGGTGCGGTGACCCTTTCGGCGAGTGCCTGCGAGATCAACCGTTCGAGAACCTTCTTCGCGAGCTTGCGGTTCGTCGTCTGCCCTGCCCCGCCTGAGCGAAGCAGGTAGCTGCCATGGCCATCACCTCCCTTCCGGTCCGGTGGGCCCTCCAGGGAGGCCCTCCGGCGTACCGTGCGACAAGGCGACATCACAACTTTAGCGGGTGAGTCCATTCGGGCGGAGTGATGGACAGCGCAACGACGTTCGCCTGTTGCGTATCTGATGGCATGGCAGATCCGGAAGCGATAGCTCCGGCATTTCGTTACCGAGCGGTAGAACTTGGCGGTAGCTATAGAACTGCTGTCACACACATGTCACTTCACCGGAAGACCTTCAGCCGTCTAGACCAGTATCCGATATTCGAATATCAAGAACCGGTGACGTGTGCGAAATTGACCGAGTCTTGACATTTATGGAAACGCTACGACGTGACGTATCCCACACTTCGAGGTGCTGCAACTCGTGAACCTCGGCGCTGACGTGCACGACTTCTCCACGCATTCCCCCGCAAGCACCCGCCGCTGCCGCGAGTTCCCGGACTGGCGCACCCCGATCGAGGCTCTTCGACGCCAACGCCCCAACTGGCGGTGGACGGCCAGAAGCCGCCATGGCACTTGCATGGGCGACGGCCTCCTGGCCGCCGGACTCGTGTTTCGCTTCAGCCGTCTTCGGAGTCCCGCCTACGGCGAAGGGCTCTCGCGAGTGCCGCAGCGGATGGCCATCGACGGTTGAGCGCCATGGTGACGGTGCCGAGCTGTTGGGCCCGCTCCTGCGCCCGAAAGACTTGGGCCCGGTGCCGTTCGAAGCGGCGCTGGGCCTCGTTGTACTGGGCCAGCCATGCTTCCTGCTGCTCCTCGGAGCCAGGCAGCCAGTCGTTGGTTTCGGGATCGAACCCGTCAGGGAAGATGTGGTTGCCCTCGTCGTCGTAGGAAGCGGACATTCCGTACAGTGCCGGATCGAACTCTGCATGCCCGGGGTCGCTGCCGAGGCTCGCGTTCGCCTGCCGGACCGAGAAGGCGAGGCGACGGCGTTCCATGTCGGCTTCGAGCAGGCTGACGAAAATCTCTTCACCGACCCGTACGATCAATCCCGCGTCGTCCACGTGGTGGTCGGCCAGTTCGGAAATGTGAACGAGGCCCTCGACGCCGCCGTTCACGCGGACGAAGGCGCCGAAGGGAACGATCTTGGTCACCGTGGCTGGAAGAATTTCTCCAACAGCATGGCTGCGCGCGAAGACGCTCCACGGGTCATCCGTGGTCTCCTTGAGGGAAAGGGTGACACGCTCCCTTTCCAAATCCACCTCCATGACCCGAACCTCGATCTCCTGGCCGAGTTCCACGACGTCGGACGGCTGGTCGACACGTGACCAGGACAGTTCTGAGATGTGTACGAGTCCGTCGAGACCACCGAGGTCGACGAACGCGCCAAAGGGGACGATGGAGGAGACCGTGCCCCTGCGGACTTCACCGACCCGCAGTGTGTTGAGTAACTCGATGCGCGCTGCAGACTCGGCTTCCTCAAGGAGGGCTCGGCGGGACAGGACGATGTTCCGGCGGTCCGTGTCGAGTTCGAGGATCTTGGCTTTCAAGGTTAGGCCGAGGTACGGGCGGAAGTTGCGCACGCGCCTCCGCTCGACCAGGGAGGCCGGCAGAAAGGCCCGGACGCCGATGTCGAGGACAAGGCCGCCCTTGACCACCTCGGTCACCGTCCCCTCGACGGAGCGGTCTTGCTCGTAGTGTTCACGCAGCGCGTGCCAACGCCGGTGCTCAACTGCCTGCCGGTGCGAGACGAAGCAGCGACCCGTAGGATCTCGGCGTCTGAGGATCAGCACCTCGAGGCTGTCGCCGACGGCTAGCTGCGCATGTGGTTGTGTCTCCACGGCCGTCAAGATGGCCTCCTCATCACCCAGTCCGATGAGGAAGGAGCCCTCCTGGATGGAGGCGACGATTCCCTGGACGATGTCTCCCGGCCTGTACCGCGATGTGCGGGGCGCGGCAGGTTCGGGAGCTGGAGGCGGCTGCTGGGTCTGCGCGAGGACTGCCTGCTCCAGCAGGCGGGCGATGGAGCGGTGCTGGCCGCCGGCTCCGCTGAGAACGGCGACGGCGACTTCCGCGAAGGGCAGGCTGCGAGGATCGAGCGGTGACGATGCGGGGCGGTCTTCGTTGCCGACGAGTGAGGCAAGAGCGCGGAAGTCCAGGGTGCCGCCGAATGTCGCCGCGACGCGGCGAGACACGTTGGCGAGTACGTCCTCAAGCACCACCAGGGATTCGCGGCGTGTCAGCTCCGCAAGGAGTTCCTCCCGCACACCCGGGCGGAAGTCGTAGACCACGTCATCCGGGTCCTGGCCCGATTGTTGCTGTTCACGGCGTTCAATGAGACCCGAGACGAACAGCTGGGCAAGGTCGGTCTGCTCTGAGCGCGGGACGAGTTCACGTTGGACAATGCGCATGACGGGCAGGCTCAGCGGCACGGCAGCCAGGTAGCACGCAAGGCGAAACGCCATGGATGTGCTGCCGGCATGGAAGCGTGCCACTCGCTCTTGCGGAGTGCTGGCGCCACTTTCTTCCTCTGCGGGAGGTCGGGGCACATTGCCGAGGGGAGTGGCGAGCATCGGCACCCAACTGCTGCTGCGGCCTCCCAAATGCTCGGCCCAGGGGGCAAGCCATGAGCCGTGAACTTCCATGACAGGCAGCCACCGAGTGCACGGCGCCTGCGCATTGCTTGCTCGGGGGGACGTCTGAAGCGGGGGCGGCAGGTGGCGGGTGCGGAACTGCAGAACGGGCCGGGCAGGGTCGGTGATGCGGGCGTCGACATTCTCTGTCGGCACTGCGGTGCGGTGCCACAGCCGGCGGGGCAGCACGTGGAGCACTGCGGCAGGGCGTTTCGATGTCTGGCATGCAAGGAAGGCCGGCAGGCTCGGTCCGTACCAGGCCGGTCCGACGGCGTCGGTGAGCACCAGAAGCAGGCGGGTGCCGGTCGTGTCCTTCAGGGGGCGATGCCAGTGGGCGGAAGGTTGTGGGGCTGACGGGCTCATGGAGGGCTTGCGACGGAAGCGGGTCAGCGTGGGTGTCTCGGTATCCGTGTTCATCGCCCATTGCCGGATGCTGTCGAAGGCCCCGTGGCGCTCGAGCAGAGTGCCGAGTTCACCGGCGAGATGATGCCAAACGGCCATCGTGCTACCCGTGTCGACCACTAGGTCGACACCGAAGCGGGGCTTGGTCGCTGGTCGCCATACGGGGATCAGACGGGCTGCTTCGCCGGTTGCCTGCGCCGTCGCCTCTTCGTCGAGGTCCGGTGGTGCTCCGGATGCGGCCACAAGTTGGCGCAGGGGACGTAGGGCCCGGTTCAGATGCAGCGGGTCGGAGAGGAAGGCGGGCCGACTGACCTGCACCACGTGAGCGGAAACGTGGCCGAAGGCCACGTCGCGTCCTCCGCCGAGGGTGTGTAGACGCACCGTGGTCGTGTTCACGGCGCACGTTTCGGGTGCGGAAGCATGGAGACGGTCGCCGTTCGATCCCGGAGCGGCTGGGTCGAGCGCGTCCTTGTGCCCGCCGGGAGAATCGGATTCCGGGACGGAATGGGGCTGCAGGGGTGTGCTGCCTGCCTGAGGCGGGGCGCCGATGATGCGCGAGACCCACAGGATGTCGGCCAGGTCTTTGGGGTCGACGCCGCCGCCGTGAGGCAGGTCGGCGTCATCCGTCTGCAGCAGCCCGGCGAGGGCGGCGAGTAGATGCTCGCGCGGAGAGGACGGGCTAGTCATGGCCATCGCTCAGCGAGCGGAGGAGAACATCTTGGATGATCTTACGGCCTGGGTCGTGACGCCACAGGCCGCGCTCTGCCATCAGCAGGGCGTTGAGGAGCTGGTCGTTGGCCAAGACTGCCCCTTCCTCACGCTGGCGGCGCAGGAATTCGGCGATCAACTCGGTCCGTGCAGACTCGGTTTCAATGTTCCCTCCCAGATGGGCAGCAACCATCGCCGCCAGTCGCTTCTCGTCCGGTGGCTGGACCTTGAGCCTGACACACCGGCGCAGGAAGGCGGTGGGGAACTCGCGTTCCCCGTTGCTGGTGAGGACGACCAGGGGGAACTGGGCACATCCCACTCTGCCGTCCTTGATGATCGCCTTGCCGTCCTGGTCAGAGGTCATCACCTGCCGGCGCCCTGGTCCCAGCCGAGAGAGTTCGGGAATCGTGTACTCCCCCTCCTCGAAGACGTTGAGAAGGTCGTTCGGCAGGTCGACGTCGCATTTGTCGATTTCGTCGATTAGCAGGACGCGGGGCCGCCGCCACGGCAGCAGGGCTGTTCCAAGGGGACCGAGCCTCAGATACTTGCCGATCGCCAGATTGCGCGAAGGTCTCTTGGAGCTCTTGAGGCCTGCGTCATGCAGGCGGCCGATGGCGTCATAGACATAGAGGCCGTCGCGCAGGGTTGACCGGCTGGTGATCGACCAGCGCAGTACGGGCCCGAGCCCGAGTTCGTGCGCCACGGCGTAGGCAAGCGTGGATTTGCCCACGCCAGGCTTGCCGGTGATGAGGAGGGGTCTGCGCAGGTGCAGGGCCAGGTTGACGAGTTGGATGTCTTTCACATCTGCTTGGAAGGCTTCCGCTTGTTGGGTGCGCCCCAGCCTTCGGTCTGTGACTGCTGGAGTGTCCGCGGGGGGCATCAGAAGTTCGTCTTCGTCGAACGTGCCGAAAGCACGCCAGGCGGGTGTGTCGGGCAGATCCTCGATTCCGTCGTGCGGCATCCGTGAGCCGCGGTAGATCCACCAGTCCTCGCCAGGTAACGCCGACTCCTCGTTGCTGCCCTGCGGGCTGTTCATGACACCATCCCGGTGAATCGGAGGTCTTGCTTTCGGTCCACGCAGTCGGGGTCTTCCCAGAGCAGCGTGATGTGATTGCGCACGTCGCTGTCCGCAGCCCCGCGCCCCTGGAAGCGGCACTGATGAATGATGTCCGGAAGATCCGCCAGGCAGCTCGGCTTGTGGACGCGCAGGGCTTGCATGAGGGTCTCCGGATCGCCAGCGGTGCGGACCCACAGCACGGCGGGGATTCCGTCGGTGAACATGGCCGCGTTGACCGCTTCTTGCAGCTTTGGATCGAGTTGTTCGTAGGGCTGCCGCAGTCCGAGGCAGGCGAGGGCGGGCCGCTCCATGATCCAGGATGAGAACTCGCTGTTCTTTCCCGGAGTCATCGCCGGCCATTCGATGAGTTCTAGGACATCCATCTGGCCGTCGCTGCCGCGTTGGTTCAATCGGCTCCAGCGTCCCTGCCAGGGCTGTCGGCTGATGAAGGTATCGATGTACCGCTCACGGGAACGCACGACTACAGGGTGGTGGTGGCCCAATGCCTGACCGGTCGGGCCTGTCGCCCACAGTTCGGCCGGGTGACCCAGGAGCCGGGAGGGGAGAACGAACTCGATGCGTGTCGCTGGTGGCGGCACGGCTTCGAGTTCGTCGGCCAGACCTTCCCACGCGGTCAGGGAGTTGTTGCCGTGCGTCGTGAGCTCACTGGTGCGCAGGGACAGGGGCTGGGTGAGGGATGAGACTCTGGTGAACGCACCTCCAGCTTGGGGCTGGCGGTAGCACGTGGCGTACAGGCCGTAGCGGGCGTCGTCGATGTGCGGCGCATCTTCAGGCTCAAGGCGGACCTGGATGATGAGCCGGTACTCTCCCGTGACCTGTACTGCGGACTGGTCCGCTGGCAACTCCAGCCGGTCGAGAATGTCCCTTACGGGCGCCCGGTTGGCGTGATGTCGACTGGTGGTGTCCCCGGCCAGAGAGCGCAGGAAGCGCGCGAGGAGTGCGGGCCCCTGGTCTCCCCACAGGCTGGCGATGCGGACAAGGATCTCGGGAAGAGTTTCGTGCCCTTCGAGCGCGGTGAGCCCCTTACCGGCGTTCGCGGCATGGAGTTTGAGTTCGGCGGGCCGGGGCTGTGGATCAAGGGCGCGCAGCACGCGGATCAGCTGCCCCATCTCGTGCACAGGCAGCGGCTGTTCGTCTACGACGGACCGGACCGCCACCTGCAGCCAGGCGAATGCCCTGTCATCGTTGGCCATGGCTTCCAGGGCGTCGCAGATCGCCTCAACTGCCCCCATCGGGTCGCGCCACGCGGCGGCGGCGGACAGCATGCTGCGAACGTGGTCCTTTGCCGTCGCCCCATGTTGCACACTGGCGCCGAATCCTCGGCACCCCGGATTGCGCGACACATGGTCGAGCAGGTCCGCACGGAAATCCGGCCTGTTCATGCTGGCGAAGTCGGCGAGGAGGTCGCACAGCAGATTCTGGGCGTCCTGACTCCACGGCTCGGCGTGCGCCGGTTCGCATACCTGCGTCATCGGCCCTACGCGCTTTCCCAGCCGCCGATAGCCCGCCCGATGACCTCGCGCAGCCGCTCCAGGGCCTGGTCGTAGGGGGCCAGTTCCTCCATAGCGGTGTACAGCGCTGTGTACGCGCTCTCCTTGTCGCGGAAGGACTCGATACGGCTCACAATGCGTTGGAGATGAGCACGACGGTCAGGTCGGTCGTCGGCGTCGAACGAATGCGGCAGCCCGAGGTGGTTGCCCATGATGTCGAGCAGGTCGAAGCGTGCCTCGGGGCGAGCCAGGACAGGAAACGCCAGAAGCGCGTCTACGATCTCAGCCTGAGACGGCACGGGCTGGCGAACGGGTGCTGCCACCGGCCGCACACCCAGGAAACGGGCCAGTGCCCCGACCGGGACGAACCAGCCGCCCGCGTCAGTCCTGTAGTTGCGGCTGCCCTTGAGTACGCCGCACACCGTGCCGTCCTGGTTGAGGACCGCGGCGCCACTGTGCCCGGGTCGGACACCGTCACCGAGGAACCTCCGATACGGCCCAGATACGCCCGCCACGCGCAGCAGAAGTGTCTCGGGTTTGGCCCCGTCGAAACCTGGAACGGTCGAGGAGTAGCCCACGATCGTTACCTCGCTGCTGACCGGTGCTTCGTCCTGTGCCAGAGGCAGCACAGGGTGATTCGCCAGTGCCGGAACGTGCACGGTCGCAAGGTCGGGGAACGGATAGAACAGTCCCCCGTCGCTGTTCTTGGGCTCGGCACGCACGTCGTGCGCCTGTACCGGGTAGGCACCGGAAGCATGGTGGATGACGAGGTCGCTGAGCGTGCCGTCGCCGACTACTACGTGCGCGGCTGTGGTTACGGTTCCCGCACTGGTGAGGAAGCCGCTGCCGCAGAACTCATCCTCGGCGCTGATCCACACAGTGCGCGCCATCAGGGCTTCCATGGGTTCCGAGAGTCCGGTCCGGATCACGCGGAGGCCGACGGCTGTTCACCCGACGGCTTAAGGTTCCAGGACAGTCGCACGGTCAGGGCCGCCTCGCTGCCGGCTTCCGCGATGACTCCCAGGAGTTGGCCTGACTTCACCGCTAGCTTGAGACCGAATTCCACCTCGAAGGAGTCCGGGTTCCCGGCTTCCCCGTCGATGATGGTCTTGGCAGCCCACCGCCCTACGCCCTGGACGGTGGTGCCTACCTGTTCCAGGCTCATCGTCACGGCAGACCCGAGCTTCTCAGCCGCCTTCTTTCGAAGCGCGGCATCCCCGAACTCTTCACTCTGCTCGAACGGCACGCTGCCGACGACTTCAGCCGCGACCTTCGTACCGTCTCCGAGGTCGATCATCACTGTCTCAGAAGTGGTCATAGCTCCCCCTCGATCTCACGGGTCGTCATCTTAGGCAATGTTGAGCAAGCCCGTGGCAAAGAACACAAGTTCAGACGGAAGCAGACGATGCGTCCGTACCTCCCGCCCCTGCGAGGGCGGCTTCCGCCCACCCGCGCACGTGGGGCACTGGCGACCACGGCAGCTCGCTCGCTCCGCGCGCCACCACACTCCGCGCACACGTAGAGGACCGGCTGACGCCTCGGTCGGGTGTTCTGGCGCCCGCCGGACCAAGGCGCCCGGGCACTTCATTGCGCTCGTGCCTGCCAGGAGGTTGCCGACAGGCACGAACGTGTCTGACAGGCGGAGGCGTACTTCAAGATCGTTCGGCAGAACCTGCACCCGGAGGAGGTCGCCGCTGAAGTGAGCGCCCAGTCCGCGTTCCCTGGCCAGGACGACGAGTATCCGGATGTGGTGAAAGTCCACGTCCGTGAGGCGTTCAGGGTAGTGATGCAGATTGCTGCCACGGCGCTTGGCCCATGGACACGCACTGGGTGGTCGATCGCTGAGCGTGCTATCGCCAGCCCAGACGAGGAATGCCGGCGATGTGGACTGCGGCCTGGTAAGCGATGGCGACCTTGTCGGTTCGTGGCGCCAGGAGGCGCCTCGGTGTGGAGAGCCGGTGGCCGACCACCACCACGGTCTCGCCGCAGACGGTGGCCGATCTGGTCGGGCACTTCAGGGGATGTTCGTGCGGATGCCGCGTCGGATGAGGTGGCTCCGGATTGCGCGGCAAGGGTGTGCTCGGTCGGGCCGGGTGTCAGATCCTCCTGGTCTCCTTCACGGAAACACGGATGCCGACTATGACACTCTCGAAGGCCGGGGAGCTGCCCGCCTGGCCTGCGGTCATGCGACGTGCCACGGGTCGTGCGTGGCGTCGCTGGCACAATGGACCTTCGTGCTCAGGCCGTCTTGGGAGCACCCGCGGGCAGGGCGCCTGGTTCGGTCTGGCCTGGAGGCCCCTCTCCTGGGTCGGCGGCGTGCTGATGCGCTCAGAACCGAATTCGTCGGGCAGATCTCGCCAGGGCGAGCAGGTGCGGATACTTCCATGTGGTGGCTTCCAAGGTTCGGCGGTGACCGGCGCGGCCGACCGCGGACCGGATCGGCGGCATCAGCGGCTGGATTCGTCCCACATCGCGTCAGTGGTCACTATTTGGACGGGCACAAGCGGCAGGGGCCGGGGACGCGTCGTTCTCAATGGTCTTGCGCTACCTGCGTCGCCGTTGACGTTGCCTGGACTCCCAGTAGTTGCCCAAATGTATCTGAGTTCGACCTTGGTAGTACCGGAGGATAGAGAACCGGTGGCAGGGTGCGCACAACAGGCCGCATGCGCCGATGCGGAATTCGAACCGGACAGCGCAGACCCGTGCATCGCAAATAGGTGTGCCCAGCTCACGGAACGACTCCTTTATGAGACCGTCGGCTGATTTCCGTAAGCCGGTTGAACACGCCACTTTTGCCAGACACCGGGACTGTGGAAGGGTAGGCTGCATGTTCGATCTAGCTTTCGGGGACCAGGTGCATCTTGATGTTCCCGACCTCAACATCCCTTTCACTGCGACCCTTCATCCGGCGGTTGCAGCGGCAGGCGACCACGCAATAACGTGGGCGCGCGAAGCGGGTCTGCTCGAGGGAAAGTCAGCCGAGGAGCGAGCCCTCCGAGAAGGGCACTTCCGCTTTGCTTCCTGGATGTATCCAACAGCCTCACTGTCGCATCTTGTCCAGCTCACAGCAGTGGACGCCTGGATGTTTCTGGCCGATGACCACGCCGATGAGCTCCGGACTATCGACGGACTCATCAGCAGTGGTGGAATCCTCGGCGAGGTGCTACAGCGCATCGAAGCGGACATGAGCCCGCAGTGGTGCACCCGATTCCGTGAGCATCTTGCCGACTGGGTCACGAGCAACGAGCAGGCGGCCACCCGACACCATGCTCAGGAAGTTCCGTCCCTTGAGGAGTACGTGCCGTGGCGGCGCGTATCAGGAACGCTACTGTGGGGTTTCGACCTGGTTGAGTATGCTACGGAGCGCGAACTGCCTGCCGCCTCTGTATCTAGTTCTGCGTATGCCGAACTCGTTGAGGCCGCCGCTGACGTTATCTGTTGGACTAACGATCTCTACTCGGCTCCCAAGGAGATCCAGAGAGGGGACCCGAACAACCTGCTCGTAGTCCTGCAGCACCATTACGGTATGACTCTCCAAGAGGCCGCCGAAGCCACTGTCGAGCGCATAGAAGCCCGAGTTTCCGAGTTCCATGCTCTGCTCCCGACTATGCTTGATCAAGCGCCTCCGTCCAGCCTCCATTCAGTCCACCGAGCATGGGCTGACGGGCTCGCTTCATGGATGCGGGGAAACCTGGAGTTCTGCCGCGAGTCGCCGAGGTACGCCATGCCGGCCCCTTCAAGCGAGTGATATCTCCCAGGACTGTCAATCACCACCCTCGCCACTGCCCGTGCGGAGTGGATGAGGCTAATCGGATCCCGCGCGCGGGGCGACCGGACCAGCAGGCTCTCGGATACCGCACCGGACGTCGTTGACAGAACAAGCCAGGTGCGGACACTGACCGGCGCCTGACGCCCGTCGCCGTCCGGTTGGCCTGACGGGGGTTGATAGGCACTTCTGGGCAATAGGCCCTGCCTGCCGATTTCGGTGTCGGCCTCTGGCGCGGGTCGTGCCCGGGGCCTGCAAGTTGACGTTGCGCTGAGCGGCAGGGTCGCGGGGACAAGCCATCGAACGGCACTTGCGTGCAGGCGCGCTGCGCCTTGCAGGAAACTGATGTCGTTAGCAGGCTGCTCGGTGGCGCCCCGCACCAACCTCAGGAGAGCAACGTAGTCGGGGTTCGAGGCGGCTGGCACACGGGGGCGGGCTGTTGGGTGACGCGGCCCTTGGATGCCGCTGCCGCCTCTTGGCAGGTCCGCGGACGCCAGCGGCCTGTCACGATGCAACGTCCACGGCAAACACGCGCGTGCGCGCTGGCCCACCGGTCGGCAACGGGATTTGAGCAGCGATCTTGCCGCAAGCGTCGTGCACCAGATTCACGAGCGTGTCTGCAGCATGTTCAGGTAGACCACCTCGCCTTACAGGCGTTCAGGTTCGGCAGTGACCGCCCCTTGAGGCGGTGAGTGCGGCCTTGTGGGCCGTCACATAGCCCAGGGCCTGCTGGCCTGGGACCGATTGCTCTCGCTAAGGGCATGGGCGTCAGTGAACGGACAGGTGGGGGAAAGGCAGTGAAAGATGCAGTGTGACTCGCGGGGCGATCTGTGCATAGGGGCTGCCGTGCAGGAGCAGGCCGGCCGTGTTGCTGTCCTTGTCGAGACGTGGGGTGCCTACGGGTTGTGGGGGGCTTTTGCGTCCTCTAGGACTTTGTTTGACCGTTTCTTGTACGGATCCTCCGAACAGGAAAGCCGGAAAGAGTCGATGGGCGTGTGCTTCGCACGGCGCCTACCGTCGCGGCATGACCTCTCCCACCGGCACGACCGTCTCACCCGCCGCCCCGTCGGCCGACGCCTTCTGGGCCGACGCCGACCGGCATCTGGTCCGCTACGGCGGCGAGTTCTGCCGTGAGGTGATCGAGCACGCCTCCGGCAGCTTCGTCCACACCGCCGACGGCCGGAAGATCCTCGACTTCACCTCCGGTCAGATGAGCGCGATCCTCGGTCACGGGCATCCGGCGATCGTGGAGACCGTGCAGCGGCAGATCACCACCGTCAGCCACCTGTACAGCGGCATGCTCAGCCGCCCGGTGGTCGACCTCGCGCGCCGGCTGGCCGGCACCCTGCCCGACCCGCTGGAGAAGGCGCTGCTGCTGACGACCGGGGCGGAGTCGAACGAGGCGGCGATCCGGATGGCGAAGCTGGTCACCGGGCGCCACGAGATCGTCTCGTTCGCGCGGTCGTGGCACGGCATGACGCAGGCGGCCGCGTCCGCCACCTACAGCGCGGGCCGCAAGGGCTACGGCCCGGGCGCCCCGGGGAACTTCGCCATCCCGGCGCCGCACGCCTACCGGCCGGACTTCACCCTGCCCGACGGCTCGCACGACTGGCGCCGTCAGCTGGACTTCGGGTTCGACCTGATCGACGCGCAGTCGACCGGCAGTCTCGCCGCGTGCATCGTGGAGCCGATCCTCAGCTCGGGCGGCATCATCGAGCCGCCGCCGGGCTACTTCGCGGCGCTGAAGGCGAAGTGCCGGGAGCGCGGGATGCTGCTCATCCTGGACGAGGCGCAGACCGGGCTGTGCCGCACGGGCACCTGGTACGCGTTCGAACGCGACGGGGTCGTGCCCGACATCCTCACGCTCTCCAAGACGCTCGGCGCCGGTCTGCCGCTGGCGGCCGTGATCACCAGCGCCGAGATCGAGCAGGCGGCGCACGAGCGCGGCTACCTGTTCTTCACCACCCATGTCGCCGACCCGCTCGTCGCCGCGGTCGGCAACACCGTGCTCGACGTCCTCACCGCCGAGCGGCTCGACGAACGCGCGGCCTCGCTGGGCGAGTTCCTCCGCGACGGGCTGCTGGACATCCAGCAGCGGCACCCGGTCGTCGGTGACGTGCGCGGCCGGGGCCTGCTGGCCGGGATCGAGCTGGACGCCTCGTACGAGGCAGGGGCGAGCACGGATCTGCTCGGCGCGCGCATCACCCGCCGCTGTCTGGAGCTGGGTCTGCACATGAACATCGTGCAGCTGCCCGGGATGGGCGGGGTCTTCCGCATCGCCCCGCCGCTGACCATCACCGAGGACGAGCTCTCGCTCGGTCTCGCCCTGCTCGACCAGGCGATCGACGACGTCGTCGGCGGGCGCTGATACCCGTTGAGCGCTCGGCCTCCGTCTGCCGCACGGAGGCCGACCGCGTGGGTCCAACAACGAACCCACTCCTGCGACGCTTTTCCTCTGCTGGGACGGAGCGAGAGGGATCCCCCCGGAGCGGGGTCGTGACTTGGCGTAGTTGAAGCCATGCTGGCGCCGGTGGAACCATCCCCAGCACTTACGGGGAGCAGCCGGTCGATGCGAGTGAGCTCAGCCAGAGCCATCTCTGCCAGTAGCGGGGACCAAGAGTGCGGGCGTTGAGCTCGCCGACTCCCGGAACATCCCCGGCGGGGCAGCAGTGCGCCGCATCCGGAAGCTACATGTGGACCATTCCCACCCAAAGTGGAAAGCAATCACCCTCGGTGCTACGGAGATTGTTGCCCTCGGGGACATCCCCGCGTGCGCCGGGAGTAGTGACGAAGTCTGCCAGCAGGGGGCGGGCGGAAGCATGCAAACGCTACGGGTACGCGAACAGGCCGCGTACGCGGGCAGCAGCCAACGCAGGAGGCCCCGGAGCCACTCGCAGCTGCAGCCCTGTATTACTAGGCGCCGGTCGGATGGCGAACGTGCGCCGCGCAGGCGGGGAGCAGCCCGAGGTCCGCGCAGACAGGGTAAGTCCACGGACCATCCCCGCGATCGGCAGGGAGCAGGTCGCTCAGGGTCCGTGCGACACGCCAGCCCACGGATCATCCCCGCGTGGCCATGGGGAGCAGTCCTGCTGTAGGCAGTTTCGAGGATCGGGCAGGGACCATCCCCGCGCAAGGCGGGGGAGCCGTCCGTGTGGGGTTCGACGCCGAAGACCTTGGGATCAGCCCCATGCGGTGGGGAGCAGGTTCGCGACTGTGAGTGTCGCACCGACACTAGGCTCTGGCGTGCGGCGTCCACTGGACAGCGGGTGTTCGGGGCAGGCTGCCAGGTGCCACCTTGCGAAGAGACTATGTCGTACGCCGAGTGCTGTGAGCATGCCACCACTACTTGGCAGCCTCGCGGCGGGTGCGTGGAACAGCTGGGCGTGTAGGGGCTATGCGGAATCAATGACGCGCGATGTGCTCCCTGGTGTCTTCCCCGAACAGGTTGGGGAGCAGAGATGAGCCGTACTGATCTCGGATTCGAAATGGGGAGCATCCCTGCGCGCAAGGGAGCAGCAGCCGGCGCCCGTGCCGCTGGTGTCGGGTGCGGGTAGTCATCCCCGCCTATGCGAGGAGCAAGGCGTGCACTTCAAGGCGCAGCCCCTGCCAGGGCCATCCCCGCATTTGCGGGAGCAGACGAAGCATATCGAGGGGCGTTCTGCTGAGGATCATCCCCACCTAGGCAGGGAACAGCCGATGAGATGGCTGTCGCGGACCGCGGCTCCGGGCCGTTCCACAATGTGCGGAGGCTGGTCCCGCCCGCTTAGCATCCTTCCAGGATCAGGCAAGGGCAATCCCCCACCTGCGGGGAGCAGACCAGCTCGGTCCTGCCGTTGATGATGTCGGGACCATCCCCACGCTGCGGCGCGTTGACTGGCAAGTCTGACCACGTGGAGAGCTCGGGCTAACTGGACTCAACCTCGTAGCAAGGGGGCCTGCGGCACGCACGGCAGGTGCTGACGACCTGGGGAGACGATGTACCAGTGGCGGTGGTGGAAGGCCGCCGAGCTGGCTGGGCCGGCCGTCCCTTGCGGCCAAGGGCAGACTGGGCGCAGGCATTCAGGCGCCGCGTGCGTCTCCTGTGGCAGACGGCTCAGGTGTCTCAGCTGGGGGCTACGTGCCGCAGCGGTCCCGTGGGGAACCCGCTGCGTGTAACGACTCAGATTCTGCCCTCAGGGCTCGACAGGTGTGCGCGCAGCCTCGTCTCGGCATGGTCGGCTTCCAGGTGCGGGGCGATAGTGATGTACATCTCGGTGGTCCCGTGGGCGGTTACTGATGCCCAGAGCAGTAGCCCCCAGAGCAGGATGGCGACGCCGTCCTGGCGGCGGATTCCGATGCCGACCGGCACAGCGGCCCCTACGCGTGAGGGCGGAGCGCTGGAGACGTCGGGCGTCGTGTAGGAGGCGTGGTCGTCGCCGGCCAGGACCGCTGGCGCTGCCAGGACTTTCACCCATTCCACGGTGACGCCTGGCAAGATCCGCTGCAGCGCGGCTGTTGTCCACACCCGTACGACGGCGGGAGGGTCGCCGAGCATGTGCAACGGGCAGTCGGGGTCCGCGAGCCGCTCGAAGTCGTCCTGCGGCATGCCGTAGTGCTCGTTCTCGAAGATCTCTCCCGTCTTGCGGCCTCGATGGTCCACTTTCCAGCCGCGACGGATTGTCTCTTTCGGTGTCCACCCGTCTTCGCCAGCGTATTCCCCGGAGATCTCGTAGATCCAGCTCCCGCCCTGCTGCGGTTCTGCCTTACGCCTGCGCGATCCGAATAGGCCCATCCGTTCCCCCATATCCCGTTCAGTGGTCTTCGCCTTGAGAGCTCCGGCGCTGCCTCCGCCTCGCCCCGTGGCCACCGGAATCTGCCCAGCTAGCCAGCATGGCAGTCGGCGTGCACCACCATGACCGGAACCGACCCACGAGGCTGATCGCCGCAATACTCGGAGATTGTCCAGCTGGGCTCCTTCCTCTTATGGGGGGGATCCAGGGCCGAGTGCAAGTACGAGTGGAGCCAGAGAGCCAGTTGGGCCATCCCACCGTTCTCGGGAGCGCTCGACATCGATCGGCATGCGGACCTGCGTGCCGGACGATCCCCGCAAGTCCGGAGAGCAGACCCTCTTGTAGCCCAGTCGGCATCAACCCCGCCCAAGCACGGGGGAAGCCGGTGAAGAGAGGCGCGCCGTCCCACTCCGGTCGGGCCATCCCTGCGTGAGCGGGGAGAAGTGCGGCCGCTGCATCCACGGCGGCCTGTCCAGCCCCGCCCCCGCCCCCGCCCCCGGGAAGCAGACATGATGTCGTTCCAGCATCCCTTGGTGCCTGGACCATTGCGCGCGAGCGGCATGCGGGGCGGTGTCATCGTGGCCGTTTGGCGTGGCTTTCAGCAATACCGCCAGATCGCGGCAACACCGGCTCCGGTACCGCTTCCTCCCCTGCGCGGCAAGGAACAGCGCGCAAGGAGCCCAGGGCACGGACGCAGGGGAGATGGCCCGCTCCTGGCGAGTTGCTGGTTGAGCCGTATCCTGCCGCGGACGAACGGCCTGGGGTCATCCCCGCACAGTCGGGGAGTATTTTTCAATGGTGCCGGTAAGCGTGGACCATCCCCGCGTGCACAGGGCCCAGTCGACGTTGATCGGTCCGATCGGCCACCACCGCGTGCCGAGAGCACTGCCGCGACACTAGCGTTTGCAACTCAACTCCGACACCGGTCCCTTGAGTGGAAGGCTCCTCGCCTCCGGGGGGCGTTGGCACGAGCGCAGAGCCAAGACGGCGTGCCTAACAACCTCCGCAGTATCCCCGCATAGGCGCGGGGAGCAAACCTGTTGCCGCGCGGCAACGGCTCAGTCGGGATCAACCCCAGTTGGGCAGGGAGCACAGCGGGAGGAGATGCACGGCGCCCCTTCCGGGGCCTTCCGGTGCATGCTTGCAGGAACTGGGGAACTCCCGGTGAGTTGCCGGGTTATCCCGCGCCAGCGGGGAACAGGGCGTGTTCAGCCGGAGTGTGTAACTGATGGGGCGGACCATCCCCGCTCATGTGGGGAGCGACGTGCCTATCCGGGAGTCTCCAACCGCACAAGTCTCTTCGTACATCTATCACCAGGGACGCCGGATCGCGCTACTGCTTCGTCAGATCGTCAATGCGGTGCGGAGGAAGCGTCCTCACGAGCTGGCGGACCTCGCCTGCGGCACACGAACGATGACCTGAGCCTCGCTATGCGACGACGGCGCGAACTGGGCCGCAGGGGCAAAGAGGCGCCGAGCCGGGCAAGTGCGGCCCTTACCGACCCCAGGGTGTCGGTCCGGGTACTTCGGCCTGTCCCGATGGGCACAGATACTGTCGCGAATGTTCAACTGCGCCACATCGCTGACTTTATCAGCTAGAAAAGGTGAGCCTTACCTAAGTTCCTAACGAAAGCGATGCCCCGTCCCATGAGCACTCCGCGCCTGCGAGTCTGCGTTGCCGCAGCCACCCTCCTGATCGGTCTGACCGCCTGCGGCGGCGAGAGCGGTGACCACGGCAAGGGCGACGGCACGACCGACGGCGCCTCACGGCAGTTCCCGATGACGATCGAACACGCGCTTGGCACCACGGAGATTCCTTCCAAGCCTCAGCGTGTCGCCACCGTGAACTGGGCCAACGACGAGGTCCCGCTCGCGCTCGGGGTGGTGCCGGTCGGCATGGCCAAGGCCACCTTCGGCGACGACGACAACGACGGCGTACTGCCGTGGACCGAGGACCGCCTGAAGGAACTCGGAGCCAAGACCCCGGTCCTGTTCGACGAGACCGACGGAATCGACTTCGAGGCGGTGGCGGACACCAAGCCGGACGTCATCCTGGCCGCGTACTCCGGACTGACCAAGCAGGACTACGAGACTCTGAGCCAGATCGCTCCCGTCGTCGCCTATCCCGACGCGCCGTGGGCCACCCCGTGGCGCGACATCATCCGCCAGAACAGCAAGGCGATCGGCCTCGGAACCGAGGGCGACCAGCTCATCGGCCGCATCGAGGGACAGATCACCGAGACCGCCGCCAAGTACCCGCAGCTCAAGGGCAAGTCGGCGATGTTCATGACCCACGTCTCGTCCAAGGACGTGAGCGAGGTCGGCTTCTATAGCGCGCATGACACCCGGACGCAGTTCTTCACCGACCTCGGCATGAGAATCCCGGACAGCGTCTCTGAAGCCTCCCAGGGCACCAAGAAGTTCGTCCTCAGCAAGAGCGCGGAGCACATCGACGACTTCAACGACGTCGACATCGTCACCGGCTACGGCGACAGCAAGAACGAGCTGCTCAACGCCCTGAAGAAGGACCCGCTGACCTCCAAGCTCAAGGCCGTCCAGCAGGGCTCCGTCTACCTGCTGCCCGACAGCACGCCCCTGGCCACTGCGGCCAACCCGACGCCTCTGTCGATCTCGTACGTCCTTGACGACTACCTCAAGGAGCTCGCCAAGGCCGCGGAAAAGGCGGAATGACCGTCATCGAGACCCTGAGCCCGCCGGACGCCGCCCCCGCGCGGCGTCCGGCGCGCACGAGGGTGATCTGGCTGTTCGTGCTCGTCGGCGTCCTGGCGGCGTCCGTCGTCGCCTCGCTCGCCTTCGGCTCGCGCACCGTCGCCTGGTCCGACCTCTGGTCGGCCCTGGGCGGGGCGGAGGGGACCCTGGAGGAAGCCGCGGTCGCCAAGCGCATCCCCCGCACCCTGCTCGCCACCGTCGCCGGTGCCGCACTGGGCATCGCCGGGGCGGTCATGCAGGGGGTCACGCGCAACCCGCTGGCCGACCCCGGCATCCTCGGGGTCAACATGGGCGCCTCGCTCGCCGTGGTCACCGCCATCGCCTACTTCGGCCTGGCATCGGCATCCGGATACATCTGGGTGGCGATGGCCGGCGCAGCCGTGAGCGCGGTCTTCGTGTACGCCGTCGGTTCGCTGGGGCGCGGCGGCGCCACGCCACTGAAACTCGCCCTGGCCGGCGCGGCGATCTCCGCCGCGCTCGCCTCACTCGTGAGCGCCGTCGTCCTGCCGCGCACCGACATCGGCGACACCTTCCGGCTCTGGCAGGTCGGCACCGTGGGCGGCGCGTCGTACGACCAGCTCCGCACGGTCGCGCCCTACCTCCTCGCCGGCTTCGTCATCTGCCTCGCCTCGGCACGCTCGCTCAACTCGCTGGCCCTGGGCGACGATCTGGCAGCGGGACTCGGAGAAAGGGTCGCGCTGGTGCGGGCCGGCGCCGCCCTCGGCGCCGTGATCCTCTGCGGCGCCACGACCGCCGCCGTCGGGCCGATCGGCTTCGTCGGCCTGCTCGTCCCGCACGCCTGCCGACTCCTGATCGGCGTCGACCACCGCTGGCTGCTGCCATTCTCCGCGCTCAGCGGCGCCGTCCTGCTGACTGTCGCGGATGTCATCGGACGGGTCGTGGCCAGACCGGCCGAGATCGACGTGGGCATCGTGACCGCCATCGTCGGCGCCCCCTTCTTCATCCACATCGTCCGCCGACAGAAAGTCACGTCCCTGTGAGCGCCCCCGCCGCCGGCACCTCCGCGACGCTGCGGGCGGTCCACCAGGCACGCATCCGCCGCAACAGCCGACGCCGGCTCCTCCTGCTCCTCCTCCTGCTGCTCATCCTGGCCACCTTCGCCATCACCCTCATGGCCGGGCACACCTTCTACCCGGCCCGTGACGTGCTCCGCGCCATCATGGGAGAGGACGTGCCCGGCGCCTCCTTCACCGTCGGCCGGCTCCGCCTGCCCAGAGCGGTGCTGGCCGTGACAGCGGGGTGCAGCTTCGGGGTCGCCGGCGTCACCTTCCAGACCATGCTCCGCAACCCCCTGGCCAGCCCCGACATCATCGGTATCAGCGCCGGTGCCAGCGCCGCGGCCGCCGTCGCCATCGTCGCCCTCTCCCTCGGGGGCACCCAGGTGTCGGCCGTCGCGATCGCCGCCGCACTCGGCGTCGCCCTCCTCGTCTACGTCCTGGCCTTCCGCGACGGAGTCGCCGGCACCCGGCTCATCCTCATCGGCATCGGGATGGCCGCCCTGCTCGACAGCGTCACCTCCTACGCGCTCTCCCAAGCGGGCGGCTGGGACCTGCAGGAGGCCACGCGCTGGCTCACCGGCAGCCTGAACGGCTCCACCTGGGACGAGACGGTGCCCACGGTCATCGCCCTGCTCGTCCTCGGACCCGTCCTGCTCCACCAGAGCCGCAACCTGAACACCCTGCGGCTCGGCGACGACACCGCATCCGCGCTCGGCGTCCGCGTCGAACGCACCCGGCTCGTCGGCATCGTCGCCGCCGTGGGCCTGATCGCCTTCGCGACCGCCGCCGCGGGCCCCATCGCCTTCGTGGCCTTCCTGTCCGGGCCGATCGCCGCCCGGCTGGTGGGCGGCGGACACTCCCTCCTCCTCCCCGCCGGCCTCGTCGGCGCCCTGCTCGTGATCGTGGCCGACTTCACGGGCCAGTACGCCTTCGACACCCGCTACCCCGTAGGCATCATCACCGGCGTCCTCGGCGCCCCCTACCTCGTGTATCTCCTCGTACGCACCAACCGAGCCGGAGGCTCACTGTGACCGCGTCCCACTCCCTCAGCACCGAGGACCTCACCCTCGGCTACGGCGACCGCGACATCATCCACGGCCTCGACCTCGCCCTGGAGCCGGGGCGGATCACGGTGATCGTCGGCGCCAACGCCTGCGGCAAGTCGACGCTGCTGCGCTCCATGACACGTCTCCTCCACCCCCGGGCCGGCCGCGTCCTCCTGGACGGAAAGGAGGTGCACCGACTCCCGGCCAGGGTGCTCGCCAAAAGGATCGGGCTGCTGCCGCAATCACCCGTCACCCCCGAGGGCATCACCGTGCTCGACCTCGTCGGCCGCGGCCGCCACCCGCACCAGCGGACCTTCTCCGCATGGTCGGCGCAGGACAGTGCCGCGGTGACACAGGCGCTGGAGGCCACGCATACAGCGGACCTGATCGACCGAGCCGTGGACGAACTTTCCGGCGGCCAGCGGCAGCGCGTCTGGATCGCCATGGCCCTCGCCCAGCAGACAGACGTGCTCCTCCTCGACGAGCCCACCACCTTCCTCGACATCAGCCACCAGGTCGAAGTCCTCGACCTGCTCACCGACCTCAACCGCACCCGCGGCACCACCATCGTGATGACCCTGCACGACCTCAACCTGGCCGCACGGTACGCGGACCGCCTGATCGCCCTGGCCGACGGCCGGCTTCACGCGACCGGCACCACCGAGGAGGTCATGACCGAGGACACCGTACGGGCCGTGTACGGCATGGACAGCCGCGTCATCGAGGACCCCGTCTCGGGGAAGCCGCTCGTGCTCCCGATCGGCCGCCACAACTCCGCGCCCGCCACCCCGTATCAGCAGGCACGGACGAGCACGACAAACTGAGCGGCTCGGCGATCCTCACGGGGTTGATCCGCATCGCTCAGATCAGGTCGTCGGCACCGGTAATGCCCTGAGATCATCGATCTGCAGTGGGAGGCCTGCGTTTCCGCAATAGCTGAGGTGGCGTCAGGGCATCTTGAGGCTCCAGCAGCCGGGAGTTGAGGAATCGGTACTCCCGCCGAGACGCAACGGCTTGTGAAGCGACTGGATCGGTCCACTGATAGGGCTCCAACTCCCGGTCGGCCGAATTGTGACAGGGCGGGGCTCTTTCGGAGAGCCTCGCTTCGCTCACGGATGCCCGCCTCAATCCGGGTCGCTTCCCGGCTGCCCTCTTGGGGGCGAGTGCTACACATGCTGATCTGGGGTGGGCGTCAGCGGCTGACATGGGGCAACAGGGCCATTAAGCGGCGTCCTTGATGGCCCTGGGTAAGGCGCGAGTCTGTTGGTCACGGCATGCCGGCTAGCCGTGCTCGATTCGCAAGGATGTCACGCAACGGCAAGATTGTTGTCAAGACGGCGGTCAAGTGCTTCCAAGCACCCTTCACGTCCCGCCGCGTCCGAGTCGTCGTCAGGTGCTCCGCCAGCTGGGTCCCGCGTGATGAGGATGCCTGGGCGGTTGGCGAGCCAGAGTTAGCTGCGGCTGCGGGGCGAGGCAGAGCGCAAGTCCTCACTAGCTTCATGGAGGCGTTCAGCGCGGAAGGGTGGCCATCTGCGCGAGGCCCCGATGTCGAAGCTGCCTGGGCGAAGTCCACGGACCGGTCGGCACGCGGCGAGCGGTGGGGTGCGCCTGTGTGAGGAGGGCGCGGTCCTCGTTGTCGGTCTCTTCGATGCGGGCGATGGCAACAATGGAGGCGTCCTCAAGTCGGCGTGCCCAACTGCCGCCGACGGTCTAGCGGTCAAGGGCGGCTGCGGCAAGTCCGGCCTCCGCCAGGTCGTCGCCGTTACCGAAGATGCACACGACGAAGGCGGGATCCACGACGGCGGTTACGCTTGCCTGGTTGAGGCTGCCGACGCCGTGTGCTGCGATCCCCCTCCGTCATATTCCTTGGTTCGACTGAGTCCCAGCTCGTCTGCCGGCCGGCGCCCTCCGCGCGGCTCAGGGCGCCTGCATTCTGACGCCGGACGAGCCGACTCCTACGGCATCGAAGGGTTTGGCGAACACATTCAGGCGGCCTCAAGTAGACAGCCCACACACTCCGGGCCGGACGGTGGTCGCAGCCACTTGACCGTCCCGCCCGGCTTTCTTGCCGAGCGGACCGTTTCGACCATGCCGAGGAGCAGCCTGGTGGCTGATGACCGGCGAAGATCCCCATCGAGGGGAATAGTTCGTCACTCGCACGGCGCCGGTCGGGTCATCCCCGGGGCATACGAGGAGCAGGGAGGACAGAGAACGGCGTCTCCCGGCAACGCAGGGCAACTGCCTCAACCACTACCACCTATGGGGCGGTGAGAGTAGACGCGCGAGCCATCCTCACACGAGCGATGCACTCCGGGCAGTGACAGACAGAATTCTTGCACCCTGGATCGTCTTGCCGCCACCCGGAAGCCGTTCTCATGCGCCTGTCAATGAACCGGGAGCATCCCCGGGACGCACAGGGAGCAGGCGACGGCAGCCCGATCAACAGCCGCCCACAGGAGCATCCCCGGACGAGCAGGGAACAGAGGCAGATCAAGCCGCGCGCCGACCGTGGCTCAGGGCCATCCCCATGCGGGGGCTCACCATCAAGTGCGCACGAAGACGCATGGCACCGGAGGGACGATCCCCGCCGGTGGAGGGCAGGGGCATCTGCACGTTCTTCCTTGGCTCAGAACCAGCCCCACACAGCGAGGGGGAGCAGGCGATCACGACAGGTGGGGTGGCTGCTGGGGGGCCGCCCTGCCCGTGGGGAAACATGGCCACCATGATCAACGCGCTCACTGCCCACGGACCATCCCCGCGTGTGGTGGGGAACAGGCAGCGGCGAGTTGCAGACGGACTCACGCACCGGATCATCCCCACGCATGCCGGGGAACTTTGCCACGTCGAGGTCTTCCCGTCGGAAGGGTCAACCCCGCGCGGGGCGGGGAGCAGCACATCGTCGACGACCACGGCTTGGGCGCGGCCGGATCATCCTCACGTATGCCGGAGCATCTCACGCGTTTGTAAGTGCTTCACCAGAGCAATCCGCTCCCACCAATTATTGCACCTTGAACCATTGGATCAAGGTGCAACAAGCTCATCCGACCCGGCAGAACGTGCGTAGCTGAATGACGTAGGTTGCCTCCAGGCAGCGCACGGTCTGTGCGCGGCGGCCACGCGAGGGGCGCAGTGTTCGCCAGGGCATACAGGCCCCGGGGCGGCGGGTTTTGCGCATCGGATACTCCCCCACGGAGCGCGCCCTGTCGCGTCCAGGTCACCGTCAGCGAGGCCAAGTTCAGGGCGAGTTGAACCGGTAGACACAGACTGCGGCAGGGAGCGCTAGTCGAGGCGCTCTCCTGTACCGTACTGCTCGGCCGCCGAGGTCGTGTGGTCACTCTTCCCCTCAACACGGGCAGGCGCGGTAGCAATCTCGGCGGCAAAAGGTTCAAGGTGGGGCCGCGGGGCTTTGTCTTCCGCTTCGTGTAGTGGGCCGACCGCCGTCAGAACGGGCTGGTGGCGCTGATCAGCTGCACTGATCCGGGCCTCGAGGTCAGCCCGTCGGTACCAGGTGCGGCCGTGCCGGTGAATGATGGGCAGGTGTCCATCCTTGCCGTAGCCCCGGACAGTGGAGGCCCGCGTCTCCAGTACAGCTGCGGCCTCCTGGTCTGTGAGCAGATCGTCTGGATGTGTCTCTCCCGGCGGCACCGCAGGGGGCCACATGCCGTCGCTGACCGCGTCTGTGTCCGGCTGCGTCCCGTCGTGCCCGGATCCAGGCGGCCGGGGCGAGCCCGCAAGAAATGCGCGAGCCAACTCCTCGTCGTAGAGGCGCAGACGTCCTCCCTCGTTAACCAGCGGCACCCGGCTGCGCATGTTCGCGCCTTCGTTGCGTTGCCAGGTCTTGAGCACCATCCTCCGCTCAGCGGCAATGTCAGCTTCGGTCAGGGCGGGTCGACCGCGGGGGATCACGACGCGCTCCTCGGGGCGGTGCAGGGTCGCGTGCGGCCCGCGGGGAAGAGTGCAGAAGACAGACTGCGGGGCATGTCACCCTCCTTGTAGGGAGGTGCGGGCAGGTTGAGGCGATCGAGTTCAGCCGACTTGTTTTGGTGCGGCGAAGCCGTGCCGTCCGCGGCGGGCCCGCCTCCACCAAGCAGGCGCTTTCGGCGTAGGGCCCGGCGCTTGTGCCTCCGCAAGCTCCGATCGCAGTCGGCTGAGGCGGTTCGGCTACGGCAACACATGCTGGGCCGAAGCTGCACGAAGTGACGCCCAGCTCGGGGGTTCCAGAGGGCGAGCAAGCTACTTCGCCGTCTGCAGTTGCAAGCATGCCCCCATCCCTCGTCTGCGCCTTTGGGAATGAGGCTGGGCGGGTGTCTTGATGCACCCCTTCTGCCCGTGCGGGCCCTTCGTGGCGAGGAGCGGGCACAACATTTGGGCAGGTGCGATGTCATGGTGTCACGGGGGGCGGCACCCCCGCGTCACGCCCGGTGCACCCGTGTCCTCCCTGTCGCGGCGTACCGGGCGTGGCATTTTTCGCTCTATGGCTCACAGAGCCCTGACCTGGCTTCTCAGCGTTGGCCTAGGTGCATACTGGCCTGCCCGAGGCCCTGCCCCGTTCCGGGCACACTCGGTCCAGTCAGTCGCTGACGCATGCGGCTCGAGTGGCGGCCGCGCTGATGCCACGGACTCCGCGCGGTGTGTTGGCAGGAAGCGCATGAGCGGGAGTCCTTAGACATTCGCGTGTGGACCCACGGCGTCTCGATGCTGGGTACGTCAGTTGTTCGGGCGGCCCACGGACAGCGGTTCAACAGGGGGTGCGGTGATGCATCCTCCTTGCCCGTAAGGCCCTGGTTCGGCGCTGAGCACACGCCGCATGTGGCCGGTGCGATTGAGTGGCCTAACGGGGAGCACCACCCCCGCGCCATGCCCGGCGCACTCCCACCTGCCCTGTCGCGGGTGCGCCGGGCGTGGCCATACTCCGTTCTGCGGGGTTGTGTCGCCACGGGATATTCAGGCATGCAGGAGGAGCCGCTTCTGTTCCTAGGGATGGATGGCTTCGAGGGCTGGACGCCATCGCGAGGGACAGTGCCGCTTCGTCACCGTCGTCCTCGTGGTCGGGTGGCCGGCGGACTCTCAATCTGCCCCAGGGCTCGGGGAAGTTCCTGCCGACGCGAGATGCCTAGTTTCCGAAAGACAGCGCCGAGGTGGACCTCTACGGTTTTGACTGTGACATGCAGTTGCTTGGCGATATCGGAGTTACTGCGAAGGGATGCGGCCAGGAGTGCGATCTCGTACTGACGGGGTGTGAGGGGCTGCGTCAGCTTGCCGACGTTGAGCAGCGGTGTTCGGGCGCCTTCGCAGCGTGCCGCCAATCCGGCAGCACGCTGGGCTGCGGCTGTTGCGAGGCGGTCTTCTCCGGCTTGAGTCAAGGCTGCGCCTGCGGCGTTTGCCGCTTCCGCGGCCAGCAGGTCGGCGCCCATAGTTTCTAGCTCGTCTGCTGCAGCGAGAAGCTGATCCGGGGAGTTGCTGGCAAGCGCTGCAGCAAAGGCGGCCCGGGCCGGGGTGAGTGCACCTTCGCTCTGTTCAGCCAGTTCACCAAGCCGAGGCGTTGCCTCGGTGGCGGCGCCGAGGCGGGCGAGGTCGGTGAGGAGGAGCGCCTCTGCCGGCAAGTTCCCGGCTTCCCGGGCAACCTCTGCGCCCTCAGTAAGAGACTGCCTGGCCTCCGCCAGTTGTCCTCGGGCTACGAGCAACCAGGCACGTCCAAGCCGGTCCTCACCGTGGAGGTGGGTCATGGGCGCATACGTGGCGGCTTCTGCAAGAGCATCTTCTGCTGCTTCTTGGTCTCCGAGTAGGGCGGCTGCACAGGCTAGGCCAGACAGCGTTTCAGGAAGCAAGTGATGGAATCGGTACGCGCGGGTCAGCGAGGCGGCTTCGGCATACCAACTGCGAGCCGCCTTGGGGTGACCTGCCAGTAGTTCGGAACGACCGAGGTATGACGCGATGCCCATCGATGGGAAGGGCGAAGCACGAGCATTCGTCAGCTCCGTTAGCGCACCCTCTCCGACGTTGAGGTTCTCCCTGAACCGACCGGCATCGGCGAAAGCTCGGATAGCTGGCACGAGCTGCGAGGCGGCGGGGACCGAGTGGCTCCGTCCGGCGTTCACATCTCGTGACTGGCCGGTGTAGGCACGCAGAGCCCACTCGGCTCCCTTGAGGCAGCGGCCAAGCCGCACCAGCGCGATGGTCTTCGTGGTGGCTGCCATGTCCCACGTTCCGGCATCGAGCGAATCTGCTGGATCGTCCTCCAACTCGCTCAGCAGAGGCATGCCCGGGGTCGGAACTTCGACGAGATAGCGCACCCACGCGTCGTTCAAGTCAACAACACGTCGTCCGGGAGGACTTGTCACGCGGTCTCGAGCCGCGTCGACGACCGCAAACGCTGCGTCCGTGCGCCGTGCAATCCAGAAGAAGTTCCGTACGCGCATCGACATGACGGCGAGACGGTCCTGTTCGTTGTCGGACATGGCGTCAGCTTGGGCCAGGATGTCCTCAGCTTCCTGCCACCGGCCCAGCAAGGCGAGGGCTTCGCCGTGGAGGAGGAGGGTCGCGGCGGTGCGAGCATCGGACGGCATGGCGGACATCAGCGTCAGCACTTGCTGGACATCCGTGGCGTGGCGGGCCAGATTGGCGGCCTTGACCAGCAGGGCGGGGTCCGCGGTTCCCGTTGCAGCCAGGCGCCGCGTGGCCACCTGAAGGGCATCATCGCGTCGCCGCGGCCCATAGGACTCCACCCGTTCGGCTTGCTCCAGGAGCATTGCCCGGCGGCGCAAGTGTGGGATCTGCTCACGGAGAACTTCCCCGTACAGCGGATGAGCCAAGTGCATCGTTGTGCGCCGCCATTCGGCGTTGACGCGTACGAGGCCAGCTTGTTCTAGGTTGATGAGTACCTCGACCGGTGCAAGCGCTTGCGCATCGGACAGGCTGATGGACCCGCACAGTGCCAGGAGTTCCAGGACTGGGCGTGCTTCCATTTCGGCTACAGCCAAGCGAGCTTCGATAACTTCGATCAGCTTCGATGTGCCTACCGGGCGGTCGCCTGTCAGCTCCCAGATTTCCCCATCGGTGGTCAAATTTCCCGAAGCCAGTGCGCTGAGTACCAACTCTCGCACGTAGAGGATATTTCCCTCGGAGGCGCTGTAGAGTTCACGGAGGGTTTGTCGCTCGATCGGGCCGCCGAGAGCTGTCTGGAGAACTTCCTCAACGCTCTCATGGTCAAAGACCGTGACATCAATTTGCCGTACTACGTCTCGGTAGCACAGCGCTGCGACGGCTTCGGAGATTGGTTCGCCGGCACGCACGGTGCAGATGAGACGGATCACACCGGCGTCCAGCAACTGCTGTAGCAGCAGTACAGAGGTTGTATCCAGCAGATGAATGTCGTCCACCCACAGGGCCCAACGGGTGCGCTGCTGTGGCCCAGCCAGCGAGGCGGCTACCTCCGCGAAGGCCCGCACCGGGTCGGAAAGATCTACTCCTGCGGGGATGATGTGCGCGATGGCCCCCAGTGGCACCGTGGCGGCCGCGGCGGTCGCCGTTGCCTGCAAACTCTTCCAGCCACTGGCCGCGGCTCGGCTGAGGCATTCCTCGGCCAGTCGCGACTTCCCCACCCCTGGCGGTCCGAAGATCCGCACACCTTTGCACCGCTCATCCGCCCAGGCAGCCTCAAACGCCTGAATCTCTTGCTCCCGGCCCACGAGTGGCCACTGGGATGCCGCCAGAGCGCGAGCTTCCATAACTTCTTCCCCCTGCTGTCCAAACGGGCCACATAGATCGCCGGGCTGCCTGATTTGCTGACCGTTGCGAGTATTCCGGCAAATTAAATGCCGGTTCTGCGTCACTGCGCACTTGAGCGGAATATCGAGCCGGATGTCAGGCCAGGCCGTTCCCGTCAGAGAGCAAGCAGTCGCTCCCGCAGTTCGAGGGAGTTTCTTAAACTCCACCGAAAGCGAGCGAGGTCGAATTTGCAACCGGCGCATGCGCGAGGGTCCACGATGTCGGTACAGCCCTCATCGATCATGGCGTCTGTTCGTTCAGTCATGGAGACCTCTTAACCCTGGGCTTTGCCGTCCGCGTCTTGCGGATGCTCGCTGGCCCCATGAGCCTGATCCTCCGCTCTGTCGCATGGCACGCCCAGCCCAACACGCTACGTGCACGGTGAGTTCTACGATTGCGGAGTGTCGCAACTGTCCGCAATCGGTAGATCTGCCGATTTCTGTAGTTTCCCTTATCCTATTGCGTTGCGCCGCAGTACACCAAAGCGCGGCATCGTGTCGTCTGAGCCCGGAGCAGGACCTTCCGACCAATGACGAGCCGTAGCATCCTGCTCCCTGAGCAAGCGCGGTACCGTCACAGATAGCTGCCACGTCAGCCCAGGTCCCCCGCGACTTGAGCGTTTCCCGGCACAGCTGCTCAGCGCGCCTTGCCGCGATGCACAGCACAAGAGCTGGAGGCTGCAGGTTCCACAGTTCGGCGCTGGCTCTCTGGAGCGCTGGCGCCGCTGAGTACCGAGCGCTCTCGCCGAGGAGACCCCCTGTCGGTCGGAGCCCCACAACCCGCCCGTGTCCCCTTCGGTTCGCCGGACGCGAAGCCAGTCACGAAGCAGCCGCCGCGCTACCGCCGCCTACGCATACGAGTTACCTCAGGCTTTGTGGGCGTTGAGGTTGTCCCAGAAGAGTACGATCGGGCCACCGAACTGCCGGTGGGCGGCGATCAGCAGATCATGGTAGTCGCGCCAGGAGAAGCTTTTGCGTCCGTCGCGTCGGTCGTCATCCCGGCGTGGCCGGTAGATCAGCCGGGACTTGTGGCCGGGTTTGTAGCAGGTCAGCGCGGCGATCGATATTCGTCGGCGGGAACGGCCGCGGACCCGCACTGCCGGTGTCCGGCCGCGCCGTGACCAGGTCCTGGCCTGCGGCGGCGTCATGGAGAATCCGGCTTCGTCCTCGAAGACGAGCCAGGCTCCACTCACCGCCGCGAGTATTCCGCGCAGGGCCACACCTCCTTGACCCACCCGGCCACCGCCTCGTCGTCCCGCTCCATCGCCCGTCGGGCCGGGCCTGGCAGGACCAGCCGTTGCGCACCAGCAGCTTGCGCACGCCCTGGACCGTGTAGGCCAGGTGGATGCGCCGGCCGATCACCGTCTTCACGCGGCTCAGGGTCCGGCGTTGATCCTCCCAGCCATGTGCGGCCGCATGCCCCGGTGATACCGCACGCGCGACGACCCGCCAGCCCCTACGACATCACGAGTTCAACCTCAGTAGCCATCCGTATGCCCATCTCGGTGCGGCCGGAAGGCGCATGGCCAGGCAGTTGCTGCAGAGGCGCGCGTCTGGAGCGTACCCAGCGATGAAGCTGGGACCATCCCCACGTGAGAAGGGAGCACGGTCTCTACATGTGACTGATCCGGACCAACCCCAGGTGCGAGGGGAGCAATGGACAACAGGCCAGAAGGCCACCTGCATGTGTGGGCCATCCCCGCGTTTGCGCGGGAGTCGAGCCCTTGAGTATGGCACCGCTTGAACCGGGTCACCTCGCAGGAGGCAGACTGCCCTCCTTGGGGCCAATACGCGATGCCACGAGTCACGGGCCAGCTTACATATCGGCTATATCGCCATGCCTCAGATCCCGTGGAATCGCATAGAAAGCACCGCCGGCCCGCCAGCGGTCGTGGAACCGATGTCCGGAGCGAGACGACGGGCATGTGCGCAGACCATCCCTAGTCAGGAGGCACTGGCCACCTATGACCAATGCCGTGTAGTTAGGGCTCTGGGCTGCTTGTCAAGCAGGCTGATGAAGTGACGGAGCTCCTGCTAGAACCGTGTCGACCAAGATCACTGTTCAGCAGGAGCTCCGTTGGCCGCCAAGTCTGTCATTTCTCGTGAAGTAGCGGTTGCGGCAGGGGCGTTTGCCCCCGGCCATCTCGGCGAGCTGACACGGATTGTCCCGTTCGAGATGGTCGATGAGGTGTTGGCAGATACCGGCAGAACCCAGCAGCGGATACGGGACCTTCCCTCGCGCGTGGTGGTGTATCTGCTGCTGGGCGGGGCATTGTTCCCGGGGCTCGGATGGCAGCAGGTGTGGCAGCGGCTGACGGCCGGCCTGGACGGACTGCCGACGGCGACTCCCACGGCCGGCGCGCTGGCCCAGGCCCGCAAGAGGCTCGGGACCCGACCGTTGCGTCACCTGTTCGACTTGCTTCGTGGACCGGCCGCGGGACTCGGGATCGCCGGAACGCGGTGGCACGGACTGCTCGTCTGCGCCATCGACGGCACGTTGATGGCAGTGCCGGACAGCCCCGCGAACCAGGCCGAGTTCACCAGGCACCGCTGCAACAATGGCGGCGCGGGATACCCCTCACTGCGGCTTCTGATCCTGGTCGCCTGCGGAACCCGAACCGTCATGGACGCGGTATTCGGTCCGGCCACCGACGGTGAGACCACCTACGCTCCACGCCTGGTCCGAAGCCTGCGGGAAGACATGATCGTCCTGCTGGACCGGAACTTCGCCGTCCAGGCCCTGATCGAAGCAGTCACCTTGAGGAGCGCACACGTCCTGGTCCGGGTGAAGGAGAACCGCAGACTGCCGGTCCTGCGACGCTTCCCCGACGGCTCCTGGCTCTCCCGGATCGGACCCGTTCCGGTCCGTGTTGTCTGCTGCGAGATCACCATCAGCACATCACAGGGACGACGCACCGGCGCATACCGGCTGGTCACAACCCTGACCGACCCCTTCACCCACCCCGCCGGCGATCTGATCGGGCTGTATCACGAGCGGTGGGAAATCGAGACCACCTATCTGGAGATCAAGTCGACGATCCTCGGCGGTCGGGTCCTTCGTGCCCGCACTCCCGCCGGTGTCGCCCAGGAAGTCTTCGCAGTGCTGGTCACCTACCAGGTCCTGCGGCTGGCGATGGCGGACGCCACCGCCAGCCGGCCCGGGACCGACCCCGACCGGGCGAGTTTCTCCATCGCCCTGAACACAGCCCGCGATCTGGTCATCCAGGCCGCAGGCGTGTTCAGTGGCGCCGTGATCGACCTCGTCGGCACCATAGGCCGCCGAATCCTGGCCGCCCTCATGCCCGACCGCCGTGTCCGCACCCGTCCACGCGTCGTGAAACGGGCCATCTCGAGATACAACGCCAGAGGCACCGTCGACCGCACCACCTACAGGGCCACGATCAGCGTCCACATCCTGACGCCCGCCCCTTGACACCGCCCACGGCACCCCTAACTACACGGCATTGCACCTATGACAGCACGACGGCTGGCCCCCGGCTGTGCCGCGATGACTGCGACGTTGCCGAAACCGGCCGAGAGCATGTCCGTCTGGATGCAACTGCGTTGGGCTTCGTCACCGGTTGCCGCCAGGGTGAGTGCGCAACGCACCCATGCGGGGGCTGATGCCATCTGCGCTTGCGCAGCGGGCAGCACGCTGTCACATCGGTGGGCGACGGCAGTGCACTCCGGCTACTAGAATGACACCACATCAAGAGTCACTCTATTCACGTTCTATGTAACGGGGCCGCTGTGCGCATCACCGTCACCATCGATCAGCCGGGTTCCGAGTTCCAGGAGAAGCTACTCGCGCTGCTCGCTGAGCATGCCGTCCATGTTGAGATGGACGCGATGTGGACTGCTGAGCGGGCTCAGGCGTACTACCGGTCGCTACCTACGCGCGCCCGGCGGATCGTTGCAGGCGCCGTGGCCGGTGACGGCTACGTTGCCGCAGAGGATCTACGTGATGACGAGAGCACCAGCCTCCGCGGTCACTCGGCCGCACTGAAGCGACTCCTCCAGCGGGGCGCTCTGAGGGGAATGTGGCCCGAGGGCATCCAGCCGCCCATTACCCCACAGGGCCCCGGCTTCGGCAAGGTCGGGGGCTACGCCATGGACGAAGATCTGGTGCCCGTCTTCTTTGCCGCGCTCACGAGTGTGGAGGACGAGCACGAGGAGTGGGTGAGGCGGCGATTGACACAGGCGGAAGTCCTGGAGGGCGCGATCCGTGCGAACGAGGCTGGCGCCTGGGACGCCCGGCGAGCCGTGACGACCCTCTCGGCGGCTGGCCATCAGGTGGCCGCCAGGCGTGCGCGGCAGATCCTACGAGACCTGGAGATGACGGGTTTGCTGAGGAGGTCGGACGCGGCCGGGGACAGCGCCGTCTACGCGGTGACCGGAGACTGATCGCGCCGCCGCTACAGCCGGCTGGAGAGTCCCTCTGATCCGCCCTCGCCGGTCGTTGCGGCAGTTGTGCAGTGACCATGCATCGCCCCACTGAGGCTGGACATTCCGAGACGTGGGAACTCGGAGCAGTTCCCGGCACCGGATGTCTCCCCGTGCCCGCCCACACGTCGGAAGGCTCGACCAGGCCTTGGAGCGCTGACTCGAAGGCATCGGCCAAGCATCCCTCCACCCTCAAAGTTGCCCACGCCGGCCAGGGCTACGTCGACGAAGTGCTGGACCGGTGCGGGAGGAGTTCTGTTCTCCACGCTGTTGCGTTGAGGCGAGGATGACACCTACATCCCAAGCAAATGGGTGTGCGTAGCAGTCCTGGCTCCTGGTTCGCGTCTCAATGCTGTCCCGCGGGCCGGGAGACATGGTCAGCTGAACTCACCTGCCGATCCGACGGCTCTCTCTGGCTCCGCCAGTCGAGGGACTACCTGCGCCGATGTGCCGGAGGGCCCGCGCCGTCTGGCGCACGACATGCGCATCAGGCGGCGCGGGCATCCGCTGGCCAGCTCCCCGGGGGCACCTACTCCCGGGGAGCTGGCACAGAGCCGTACCAGGGCTACTCCCCCAGTAGTTCGCTCAACTGCTGGCGGAACTCCCTACTTGTTCCGGCCCTGAGATCCTCCACGAAGGCCTCAGGACCGCCGACGAGTTCGACATAGCGGGATAGGGCGGCCTGACGCTGACCGCTGCGAGTCAACTTGTCAAAGGCGATCTCCATGGCCGCTCCCCCGTCGTCCCACGGCATCTTGATCTGAGGCTTGGTCAACGGTTCAGGCCTGGGCTCTGGGACGTGAACCGCCTCCGGTTCGTCCGCCGCTACCGGTGCGGGGGCTGCCTCCTCGCCAGTGGCTACCTCCGTCATTACGCCGTAATGAACACCGTGACGGGTCGAGGGCGCCGCTTGGCCATCACTCTGTGCCGCTGACGCAGGAGGAGACAGGGGACCGGGAGGCGTCTCAGCTCCGTTCTGCGCGGTCGGCGCCGGGGCAGAGGGGGCGGCGAGCGGCGGTGCTGCCGCCTTCCGCTGCCTCTCGCTCTTGAGACGCTCAAGGTGCGCTTCCTGCTCCTCGGGCTTCTTGTTTCCCACTCGGCGCAGAAGATCCGCAGGCTCCTCTCCAGATGCCAGCTTCTCCTGAAGCTCCGGAGTCAGGCCGAGGAGGGCAAGACGCTGGGAGACCCACCCCTGCGAGCGGTGCAGACGTGCGGCAAGTGCCTCCTGGGTGCCGTGCACGGACAGGAGTTGCTGCAGGGCGCGGGCCTCGTCGAGCGGGTCAAGGTCGCGCCGGTGAATGTTGGCAACAAGCGCTGATTCAAGGACTTCGTCGGGATTGCTGCCGAGGTCTTCGTTGAGGGTGACGTTGATGTCCGCGAGTCCGGCTTCCCGGGCGGCTGCCAGGCGTGAGTTGCCGTCGATGGCAACGTACTTGGTGCCGGCCTCGAGCTCGTCTTCCTTGCCTGGGTTAGCTTCCAGGTAGGAGAAGCGGGACATGATGCTAATGGCCTGCTTCTGCCCGTGGTCGCGCAGACTGCCTGCCAGCTGAGACAAGTCACCCAGCTCAGTGCGGGGGTTGCTTGGGTTGAGACTGATCAGGCTAAGGGGCAGCGTTACCGGCGGCGGGGCGCCGTCGGTGGGGGCGTTTGTCGCCGCGTTGATGGCCTGGCGCCGGGCGCTGACGGGTTGCGTCTGCGCGAAGGACGCGCCCGTCCCCAGCTTGGATGCCTTACTCATACGATCTCCCGTGCCAGCGCACGCAGGGCGACTGCTTGTGTGCAACGCGGAGCGTATGCCAGAAGCGGCTGCTTCATACGGACGGCTTCCTTTTGTTCCTTCAAGTCTCCAATGAGGCCGACGACGCGTGGGTCCCTTATCGCCATCCAGCTGTCGAGGGATGAGGTGGCGATGTAGCCGCGGCGGGCGTCGTAGTGGTTGACGACGATGCCGAGGTAGTCGAGCTCGAGGTTCATGTCCGCACGGAGGTCGCTGATCTGTGCGGTGAGGAGACCGTAGGCGTCGGCTGAGCTGTCCTCAGCCTGGACGACAACCAGGACGCCGGAGTTCCCCGGACCTTCGCCGTCGCGACGCCGGCCGTAGTAGACGGCCGCGTCCATGCTCAGTCCGAGACTCGGCGGGCAGTCGATGAGGATGACGTCGTATTCCTCTTCGAGCGGCATCAGCGCCCGTTCGAGAGCGGCTTCACGGGCCCGTACGCCGGACAGCTTGACGTCAAGGAGAAAGGCGTCAGTGCACGAGGGCAAGAGGTGCAGGCGGTCGCCGAAGCGGTCGTCGTCGACGCAGACGACGAGGTCCTTCAGCTTGCCCTTGGAGTCCCCCGCCATGTGCTTGGTGAGGCTGTCACCGTCCAGTGGCAGGAGTTCGTGGCCGAGCTGCTTGGTGAGATGGCCCTGCGGGTCGAAGTCGACGAGGAGCACACGCAGGCCAAGGCCAGGAAGTTGCTCATGCGCGGCATCTTCCCCCGTCGCATCGTGGGTGCCAGCGCGGGCGTGGGCGAAGTGCTTTGACACCCCGACAGCGTGTAGCTGATCAGGGTCTTCAGCCAACGCCTGACCGGCGCCAGCGGTGATCGCGGTCTTGCCCACCCCACCCTTTTGGTTGCAGACGATCATCCGCTTAACGACCGAGGGCCGCTGCACGCCAGGGGCTGGGTTCGTCTCCAGCCACAGGGAGACGGATTGTGCGAGCCCTTGGACGAGGGACAGACCTCGGGCTGCGCAGTCACTGCGGAAGCCTTCCCATTGCCCGTAAGGCAGCCAGGTCGAGAAGGATTTGGCACCCGTTGTGTCGATGGGAGAGAGATTGGCTCCCAGACCGCGCCACGCGGTGATGCCTTCTTCGACGGCGTGCTGGATGTCGATGCCGCGCTGGGCGGTGCGGATCTTGAGTTCTTGCTGAAGGGGGCCGGGCAGTTTGGAGACAACCTTCTCCCGGTCCCCAGATGTTGGCGACGTCATGGGGACACCTTACTAACCTCAGAGATCAAAAGCTGCATCGGCGCGTTACCAAGTAGCTAGTGGCGGAGGCTCAGGGTGCGGTTGACCCCGAAGTACGCAACGAATGCGCTAAGAAGGGCAGCCCCAGGTGGTCTACCTGAACCTCAAGCGCCGTCCCGCTCTCCACGTCCACCTGTCGATCACAGCAAGGCGTCGCATGAGGCTGCGCGTTCGGCTGGGGACTCCAGATACGCCTTGGCACGACTGCGCGGCCGCTGCGCCGAAGTGTGCCTCGGGTGACGAGTGTTCGACATCTTCTACGATTCTCGCTCCTGCCCCTCCTCGCCAAGAGCGGCACCCGGAGCTTAGGCTCCGCAGCCAGCGTCGCGAGAGGCGCATTATTACGCCGTAATAGTTGGTCCATCTCGGCGAAGCCTGACAACACCGCCCGGCTGCCGACTCCGCCAGCGCCGACGACAGATGTGAGCCCGATACCGGCCGAAAGGATGTGGTTCGACGGGAACTTCGGCTATGGGCGCCCGGTGACCTTATACCGATGCCAGCTGTCAACCGTGATCACCATCGAATGCCTACCTCAGCAAGCGAGAGGACCTGGCCTGGGCCGGCCACTTGTCAGCTCTCGCCCTGCATGAAGAGCGGTTGCCTCGACGCGTCTCTGTCCCAAGGAGCGTCTGCGGGGTCGACCGCTGTATGAGGGCTGAGGAGCTGGCTGCGGTGCGGGGGCGGCTGGAGGAGTTCGTTTCTGAGGTGCGCGCCTCTGACACGGTGGGACCAGCGCTTGAAGGGGTGCCTTCACCTGCCCGCCACTACTGTTGGAGGGTCGGCGGAAGTCGACGCAGCCGATCGGCTCGGTGCCGACCATCAGCAGTTGCAGCAGTTCGTGACGTCCTCGACCTGGCAGGTCATGGACGTCCAGGCGCGGCTGGACTGGTGGGCGGTGGCAGAGGTGCGACCACGGCAATACTCCGGACTCTGGGGCGGCGACTGCCTGATTGGTGTCAGTGTCCATGCTGCCTCGGACACGGCTTCGTGTCCGCTGTTCCGGTGCCTGTTCCTGCCCGCAGTCGTGGGGCAGGAACAGGCACCGAGACCCGCCGCCGGGCTTGCCGGAGACCGGGGCTCACCCAGCCGAGTCCCGGCTTGCTCTCGGCATGCTGAACGAACTGGCCGGCCACGGGCTGTGGACCGCCGTGCTGGTCCTGAACAGCGGATGCGATGCCAACGCAGACTTCTGCCACGGCCTGGAGGACCGAGGCATGGCCTACGTCCTGCAGGCCGAGACCGAGATAATCACCCACGGAGAGAAAGCAGCGCCTCATCAGCCTGAATACTCGGGGCTCTCGGCTCCCGCCCGCTGCCCCGCTACCGCACTCCGCCCGGTCTCCTTACGCGAGCGATCCTCTGCTGGCGGCCGGATGCCACCACCGGCGGACCGTGACCTGCCGCAAGGACTCGAAAGCAGCGATGAGTTCGCGCTTCGTCCACCTGTGAGTCCGCCTCGCCGGGCGCCATCCGGAACCAGCCGTAGACGGCACGATTGCACTGGTCTGCTGATCGCGCAGTGGCCCGAGGGCAGAGAGGTACCGGTGACGTACTGGCTCTCGAACCTGCCCGCCGACATCCCGGCGTTCTGGCTCGTCTCGCGAAGGTCTGCTGGAGGATCGAGCATGACTACCGAGAGCTGAAAAAGACGTGTCAGTCAGGACGGCGACGCGTATTACGTCGTAATGAAACCCGGTGTGCTACTCCGAGCACTGCACCAGCGCTGCGCGCTGCTGCAGCCTGGGTGTCTGAGGCCGCGGCCGCCTCTGGCGTGTGCGACGCTCTCCCGCAGCGAAGGCCAGCACGGCCGGGAGGTCGAACGTCGGCACATCATCACCCATAGCCCATGCCAGCAGTCAGCTACGACCGAGATAGCGATGCTGGGTCTGCAGATGATCGGGCACCTCAGCGATCGTGCCGCTGACCACGATGCACCGTCTGACGATTGCGCCTCTCGTCGTGGTGTCCGGAGAACCCAAGGTTGCGAGTCGGCTCAGATGTCGAACGAAGCAGACAGGTGGAGCCTCGTATCTGCCCGCAGCTGCCATGAGTGATGGCGCCCTGCAAGTGACTGCCTCTGGAGTACCAGCCTCCTGTGGCCACTCGCTGCCGCAGAGGATTCTTGAGTTGCTTCACCGAGCGCAGGTCAGCGTGCGCCAGGGCTGGAGGGCGAGCAGGCGACTATTACGCCGTAATACCAATGCGGTGGGAGCAGCGCTCGTCTGTTGCTTGGGCTCACCCCCTCCTAACCCCGGTCGTGTCGTCGGACCGGATGGGGAACGGCAGACTGTATGAGCTTCCGAGCATCGACTCCGGCTGGTGGCCTTCAGGAGCTCGCATCCCTGTGTACAGGGCTCCCTGAGCGCTCGCTAGTAGGGCAGTTCCTGCCAGTGGTCGCCGAGGGGGCCGGCAGGTGCAACTTGTGCAGGTCCTCGCTTCAATGCGGGCACGCTTGGTGCTGCCTAAGAGCCTCGGGAGTCTTCGCCGAGTCAGAACTCGAAGACTCGTTCGTGGGTCATTCGGCGGCGGTGGAGGGATGGCGTGGCCACCCATGAGGACGCCATGGCGCGGCAACTCGATGGGCATGGGCAGCCTCACCTGGTGTTAGGGCTGACAGCTCCGCTACGGGATCGGCGACAGACCGGGCGGGGCGCGCGCTCCTCCCTATTACGCCGTAATGGAGAGCCACGCCGAGCCGACCAGCTGCGCTCCGCGGTGTGGGATGCATCGGCTCGAGGAGCATCGCGACACCGGTGAAAGCTGTGTCGGGGCAGACGTATGCGAGCACCTCGTCCTCTTGGCCGCGAGCTCAGGCAGGTTGCAGGATTGGTAGACGTCGACCAGGTCGACTTGCTCCTCGAATCTGGGAAGCGACCCAACGTCTGCGTGTCGACATGCTGCCGACCATCTCTGCCTCGGCACGAACTCCGACCGCAGCCCGCCGCTCGGGACGAGTATCGACATCCGCTCTCGTGGATGCACTAGCCATCACGGGCTTCCCGGCCGGGCCGACTGCTTCCGCACTCTCTGAGTGGCAAGCCTGCGTCGGAATCTCACTCGATCCCGTGAATGACCACTCCTTCGTTGGTATCACCGCCACGACGGCCATGCCGTCGTGCGTCGCAGCTCGAAGTCACCCTCTGCCCCTGCCTACGTGCATCATTCGCGAGGAGCTTGACAGCTGGGTGCTTGTCAGGCGGTGCCGATAGCGGACCCGTGCCGTATGAGCAGTGGGGGTCGGGGATCACCGATCAGCTCCATGTCCTCGCTACGTGAGTGAGTATTACGCCGTAATACGAACCTGACGTCGGCTAGCTGGCGCATGTCATGGTTGCCGGTCGGTGGGGATGAGGGGTAGGTGCGGGAGGTTCTACGTGCAACCTTGACTTGGTGGGCTGCGAGAGCGGAAGTTCCGCTAAGAGGCACTGGTGCCGGATATCCGAGCCGATGCCTGCCGCTGCGTGCAACCAAGACCAGAGCGTGTCCAACAGTTCGAAGAGAGGCGGCGATACGGCGAGGCCGCAGGACGCAGTCGTGCCGTGAACCACCTGGGCGCGGCATAATGCCGATGTGCTCACCTGGGCCATGGCTGAGTGCTGGCTGGACGGGTCGTTCTTGTCAGGCACATGCAGTAGGTCGAGCAATACGACGGCCCTGCAGCGTGCACAGAACCTGAAGTGGGACATGTCTTCAGGTGTGAGTTGATGCCTTGGTTCCGGTAGGTCTCGTAGTCTCACAGGGCCCAGCGTGAAGGCGCGGCATGGCGGTAGCCATCCACGCTTCTGACGCGCTGGCGGATGGAGTTAGCGACCTTGCCGAATTCTGCGAGGTGCTGGTGGGAACCGGCGGTTGAGCAGGTTGACTGGGCGGAGTATGCCCCCTCCCTGGCTGGCCGCCCGGACCTGCGATGAGTCACCACGCATTGACTCGTAGCCTGACTTACTCGCGTACGAGGCCAGAGCCCGATTGAATGAGAGGCCGTGTTGCGCAGGACGCAGCCCTCCCCTTTCGCGAGTTGTGACCGAACTGATGGATAGGCCATCTCTGTCCTTGCGGCGGCGGCTCTCGCTGTCGCTCTTGGTCAGCATTCGCGCAGATTGTCTCCCGTTGGCATTTGGTCCGCTGGTCTCTGCGATCCGGGATGGACACGCCTACGCGCCTGGCGAGCATCTCAGCGGTGAGAGGACGAGGCATACGCCGCCGTGCGCGATGCGCACCGATGTCCCGTGCGTCACACACGTGGTGGGTGCCTTCCAGATTGCGTGGTGAGCGCCAGCCGCAAGGCGCCCTGTCAGCCAACAAGCTAGGGGTTGGTTGGGTGTCATTACGTCAAAATGACACCCAACCAAGGAACGACAGGTTTGACGGCTGGCGAGCGTAAGCCTGAGTCTGTGTGTTCTAAGAGGATGTACTTCCCCGCAGCCACTCGGACAGCGATGTCTTGGTGGCGGCAGGCGCATGGCCGTCGCGCCAGCGGCCACGGAGGGCTTGGCATAGATCGCCCTGACTGATAGGTGGTTGGTCTTGGGGAGACGCCCGAGGCACTTTGCGCGTTATACAGGCCAAATACGGCTGCAATCGTTAACTATCCGTCGCGCTGGCCCTCTGGGGGAGAGGATCAGGCTGCCGGGAACCGATATTGGGTTGGGCTCGGACCGACCGAGCCGGAGAGGGCGGCCATGGCCGACGAGAAAGATCCTGACTGGGCCAGCATTTTGCGATTCGATCAAGAGAGGTGTCTTGAGAACTGCAAGCATGATGCAGGGGCCGCTGAGCGTCGAGGTGATGTGAGTCTCCGAGACCGGCTCCTGCTGCAAGCTGCCCAGTTGGAGATGTTGCCCAGGCTTTGGGAGTTCGGCGTCCAGCTCACCGAAGACGAATACCAGGATGCTCAGCGTGTGCGCTCCTGGTTGATACATGAGCAAGGCGGAGGCGCGCACGGAGATGTGTTGCAGCGTCAGCGGTCAGGCTCGGCGTCGGACGTCAGGTACTACTGGTCTACGGACGGCTACATTCTGTACGTGACGACAGCTCGTCAGGACGGCCGGTACGTAGCCAATCACCGCTTCCTCACACCTGAATGGGCCGAGCTTCTGCGTGAGACCATCCCCGAGCTTGGGAGGCTGGTGACACACTACGAGGCGAATCAGGCCGCTGGCAGGGGCCACGAGGGCATCGATGACACGTTCCGCATGCCACTTGACGGAGTGACTCCTCCTGCGCCACTGAGGCTGTGGTGTGAGCGTGTCAAGCGAGAACTGCAGCGTAGGGCTGAGAGGACTGCGCTCCGCAGCCAAGGCATGAGAGCTGACTCGCCGGCTGGCCCTGATGCGGGCTATGCCACTGAAGGTTAGGTCGGGAGATTGCCGTGGATGCGGGCTACGCGCTGGCGTAGGTCTGTCTGAGAAGCGGACATCGGCCGAGTAGATTTCTATCGGCCTTCCAGGCTGCTCCCCCGGGATCGGCACCACCTGACGGTGGTGCCGACAATGGCAAGGGCAGCAGGCCCGCTCCTCGCGTATGCGGGGATCGCTTTGTACGCGGCGTGCACGTGAGAAGGGCAGCCGCAGCGAGGGCCGGAAACGCATCTCACACCAGCCTTGCCGTTGAGCGTCCGGTGTCTGTGCTCGTTGGGGCCTGCGGATGCGGCATGTATTAGTTCGCAGGATTCTGTCGATGCTGGCGGCTGTTGCTAGAAGTCGGCAGGCCGGCGCGTGGCGCTCATGCCTGAGTGGGGCCGTTTCTTCCCGTTACCGTCTGCCAGCGTCACTGCACCACCACGAATTTCGTTGCACGGATCGTTGCACTTTTCGTTGCCTCTCAAGTTCAGGGAGCCCGGCGCGTCGGCCTGCGTTCCGTGGGTCTCGGGGAGCGGTTCAGGAAGCCCTGGGTGCAACGATGAATGTTGTGTTAGCTGCATCAAATGCCATGACGAAGTAAGCATCGAACCATGCACGTACTGATGCAACTAGAAAAACAACTTAATGAGCAACGTCTCGTGCCACGATTCATGTGCTCGTGAAACGAACTATAAATAAATCTATGCTTCGAGCGATCTATGATTCTTGGGTTGCGACGTGGGCACTAGCTCGCGGGGGAGCGATCCATCCAGATACGTATGCGACTGTCGAGCCGTGTGACGCTACAGGTCCGTATGTAGCTACGAATGACACAAACCACATTGCTTTTTCTCTATGGATAGGACTGTGACTCGCTGAAGCGGCTTGGCGATCCTTTTCTGCAACTGACGGCCTATCATCGTGTCGTGCCTACTTGGTGACTGTGCATCGGTCAACGTAACCAGTGCTCTAGGGAACGGCTTCACCTATCAGGCATCGAGCACGCGGACGTGCAGGCGACCTAGCTCCAATGCCGTGTAGTTAGGGCTCTGGGCTGCTTGTCAAGCAGGCTGATGAAGTGACGGAGCTCCTGCTAGAACCGTGTCGACCAAGATCACTGTTCAGCAGGAGCTCCGTTGGCCGCCAAGTCTGTCATTTCTCGTGAAGTAGCGGTTGCGGCAGGGGCGTTTGCCCCCGGCCATCTCGGCGAGCTGACACGGATTGTCCCGTTCGAGATGGTCGATGAGGTGTTGGCAGATACCGGCAGAACCCAGCAGCGGATACGGGACCTTCCCTCGCGCGTGGTGGTGTATCTGCTGCTGGGCGGGGCATTGTTCCCGGGGCTCGGATGGCAGCAGGTGTGGCAGCGGCTGACGGCCGGCCTGGACGGACTGCCGACGGCGACTCCCACGGCCGGCGCGCTGGCCCAGGCCCGCAAGAGGCTCGGGACCCGACCGTTGCGTCACCTGTTCGACTTGCTTCGTGGACCGGCCGCGGGACTCGGGATCGCCGGAACGCGGTGGCACGGACTGCTCGTCTGCGCCATCGACGGCACGTTGATGGCAGTGCCGGACAGCCCCGCGAACCAGGCCGAGTTCACCAGGCACCGCTGCAACAATGGCGGCGCGGGATACCCCTCACTGCGGCTTCTGATCCTGGTCGCCTGCGGAACCCGAACCGTCATGGACGCGGTATTCGGTCCGGCCACCGACGGTGAGACCACCTACGCTCCACGCCTGGTCCGAAGCCTGCGGGAAGACATGATCGTCCTGCTGGACCGGAACTTCGCCGTCCAGGCCCTGATCGAAGCAGTCACCTTGAGGAGCGCACACGTCCTGGTCCGGGTGAAGGAGAACCGCAGACTGCCGGTCCTGCGACGCTTCCCCGACGGCTCCTGGCTCTCCCGGATCGGACCCGTTCCGGTCCGTGTTGTCTGCTGCGAGATCACCATCAGCACATCACAGGGACGACGCACCGGCGCATACCGGCTGGTCACAACCCTGACCGACCCCTTCACCCACCCCGCCGGCGATCTGATCGGGCTGTATCACGAGCGGTGGGAAATCGAGACCACCTATCTGGAGATCAAGTCGACGATCCTCGGCGGTCGGGTCCTTCGTGCCCGCACTCCCGCCGGTGTCGCCCAGGAAGTCTTCGCAGTGCTGGTCACCTACCAGGTCCTGCGGCTGGCGATGGCGGACGCCACCGCCAGCCGGCCCGGGACCGACCCCGACCGGGCGAGTTTCTCCATCGCCCTGAACACCGCCCGCGATCTGGTCATCCAGGCCGCAGGCGTGTTCAGTGGCGCCGTGATCGACCTCGTCGGCACCATAGGCCGCCGAATCCTGGCCGCCCTCATGCCCGACCGCCGTGTCCGCACCCGTCCACGCGTCGTGAAACGGGCCATCTCGAGATACAACGCAAGAGGCACCGTCGACCGCACCACCTACAGGGCCACGATCAGCGTCCACATCCTGACGCCCGCCCCTTGACACCGCCCACGGCACCCCTAACTACACGGCATTGGACCTAGCTCTGCCGTGAGCGAGGAAGGAGACGCACTCTCCCTGCCGCGCGCGTGGTCTCCTTGCATGTGCACCACGACCGGGAACTGGGGGGTTGCCAGTCCGCCTGCTCCCGTGATGCCGATACGACCCAAAGTGCAGCCCGGTCCCCGGATCTCACTGTGCCTCTGCAGGCCCGATGCGATGCGGCGGAACTAAACGGGCGACGGGATGCTCTCGGCTGGACCCAGCTGCGGTCCACTCAACTACTGCCGGGAGACGGCAGGGTGAGCACCCCGGGCCATCGGTCGGCCCAGGGGGAGCACCTGAGTGTGGAGGTAGCTGCTACAAGCCTCTTACTGCAGCGAGTCAAGGGTGCACGCTGCCTCATACCTGTTAATGTCGAGCAAACGATCCCGTGTCACTAGAAGCAGAAGCTACGGCGGACGGTGGAAGCAACCGCTCAATCAGGGCAAATGGGCGTCTACTCAGGGCCAGAAGGCCTTCGACCACTCGTTCTGACTCTGGTGACAGCTACACATACGCACGATTGACGCAGAGAGGCAGGGCCAGCGATGAGAGTCATCGCCGTAGCGACGCAGAAGGGAGGGGTCGGCAAGACCAGCACGACCGTCAACCTCGGCGCGGGGCTCGCACTTGCGGGAGCCCGAGTGCTGGTCGTCGACCTCGACCCCCAGGCGCAAGCAGGCACCGCACTGGGCGTGAACCTTGCGGGGGAGGAGCAGTTGGCTCGCTCCCTCGGGTGGGTGCTGCAGGCCCGGCTCCAGGGAATGCGGATGGATTTGAGTTCAGTCTGGTTCGACCGCAGCGAACTGCTTGCTGAGTTCGAAGACGCTGGCAGCCTGCACTTGCTGGCTTGTGAAGAGTCCACTATGACAGCTGCTCAGGACCTGATTCACAAGAAGGGGTATCAGTCCACCCCCACGTTGCGACGGATACTGCTCGAGTTGGAGCAGCTGTTTGACTTCGTTGTGATCGACACTCCGCCGGCTGTGTCCTCTCTCTCCGCTACGGCGCTGGCCGCTGCCGATTACGTCATCACTGTATGCATCCCTGAGTACCCTGCCTTGAAGGGTGCAGCTGCCACCCGCGGCACGGTCAGCTACGTCAAGGAGCGCACGGGAGAAGAGTGCGACCCGCAGTATCTGGGGGCGGTCCTCAACAGGTCGAGTCCTCCGTCGAGGTGGAAGGCCCAGGAAGTCAACATCCGCAATGGAATGCTTGACGCCAACCTCGCGCCATTCCTGACGGATGTTCGCAGTGACAACCGCATCAGTGACTCGTTCGCGTACGGGGTGCCCTCTGTGCTCCGCTTTGCCAGTCACACGCCTGGCAAGATGTATGGCGAGCTCATGTCGCAGATTCTTGCACGCATGGAGCAGCCTGTAGAGAAGTGGGAGCTGCCTGAGCGTATCGAGAGCGAGGCTGTCGGTGCCTGAAGATGAGGCGGCGGCCGGGCAGCAGCGGCCGAAGAGGAAGAAGCGGGCGCCCGCCCATTTCAAGCCGGGTGGCTCGGCGTTGGTGCAGAACCTAATCGCCGGTGCCAGCGATGTAGCTGACCGCTCCTTTCTCGGAGCGGGCGGAGCGAACCCCGACGGGACGCTGGGCGTGGTTCCAGAGCCCACACAGGTGCCGGTGGTCCCTGACGGACTCACCGCACAGGTCGCTGCTGCGGGCGAAGCTGATACGGCTCCTCAAGCGTCCCTCACTGTGGAGCCTGTGGTCGCCGGCATCCCGAAGCGGTCTGAGGCGGATACTCAGGTAGGCCGGCAGGTGGTCGGCAGGCCCCGCCCGGTCCGAGCGGAGGCACTTTCATCGCCGGTCGTTAAGTCCGAGACGTCAGACGGGGCCTTGCAGCATCCGGAACCGACGGCAGCTGTCCGCCGGGAGTTGGCGGCGCCGGCACTACCTGACGAGCGGGACGGCGCGAGCCCCGGGGGAGGGCAGGAAGCGTCTGCGCCAGCGAGGTCCGACGGTGCTGGCGTAGTGACTGTGCCCGAGGCTGGCTCGGCAATGGAGGGGGTGGATGCTCAGCAGGTCTGGGCCCACCATGCCATCCATGAGAGCTTCGCTGACGCCAAGCTGCGGTCGGCACGGTGGAAGTCTCATGGTTTTCGGATCTCTCCGGAGGTTCTGGGAAATCTGAAGGAGCGCCTCAACGCTGACCGGCGTTCGACGGGGAATTCGGGCCTGGCTCTGGGGCACTATGTCGATGCTGCTTTGCGGCACTTGCCGAAGGCTGTCGAGGATCAGATCGAGATGGCGGCCGCGTTCGAAGCGAAGCAGCTGTGGGACCAGGAGCGGACCCAGCCGTCGAACTATCGGGTGGGGGAGTCGGCGTATCTGTTGATGAGTACGCTCAAGTTGGCGTTGCAGGAGGCTGATTTCGGGCGGCGCGGTACGTACGTGGTGTCGGCCGCCATCGAACGGTTGCTGGCGTCGCTCGCTGCCGAGGGCCCTCTGCGGCGGCCGGATCGGCAGCGCAGCTAGCGTGTGAATGTGAGATGGGGCCGATGACTTCTGCTGTCGTCGGCCCCTTCTTCATGACCGGGTGTTGCAACTAAGAATGCAACGCTATCTCTTGCGACGTGTCTAACGAACACTCTAACGATCCACTCGTCCCGCAAGCCCACCGCACCTGTGACACTAGAGCCGTTCGACCGTCAGAATGCCGCGAGAATGCAACCTCTCGTGAAAACACCATGGTCAAGGCGTTCGACCCTGGAGAGCGACACGCCGGTTCCTCTAGTGTCGCGAGAAAAGGACGTCCCACTTCGGCTAGTCTGTCGCTGACGATCATCGGAGTATCAGGAGTCGAGTGGCGATGGAATCCGAGACGCTTAGCACGAGCGCTGTGGCGGCCGCGGCCGGGCTCAGCGAGTCCTGGGCTTGGAAGGCCAGGGACCAAGGCGTCCTGCATGAACCGCACTTCGAAGAAGAGGTCGTCGCACTACGCGTCTACGCATTCGTGTCGCAGATCGTCTGGCCTGGAACACGCCGGCCCCGCAGCGCGCGACAGGACCTGGAGTTGTGGCAACAATCCGCCGTCGAGGCCGCTCGTCAGGCGGCGTCGGACTCGAGCACGACACCGGAGACGGCACTGTGGGTGCTCGAGGACAGTGTGCACCTTGTGACCACTCCGGCCGACCGGGCCGCCTTCGACCTGAAGACCCTCGGCGGGCGCGTCGCCTTTCGCATTCCCGTCGGCATGTGGATCGCCGACCTGCCAAATGCCATAACCGCTCTCGCATCACGCCGCCGACGCGGCGCTGGCTCGAAGCCGGCCGCCTGACTTCGGGTCGTCCGTCGCGTGGTCTCCTCGGGGCCACGAGACGGACGACATAGCGGTCGGGCCCGGGATGTGGGAATCCCGGGCCCGACCTGTTGACGAGGAGGTGACAGTCACCCACATCCCTAAATGAACACCGTCGCGCTTCCGGCCTTCCCTCTCCCAGGTGAGCCGGATGGCAATGAGGGTTTCTCTCGTACCACCTCGACAGGAGCACATCATAGCTACCAGTCAGAGGCTCGGCTCAGTTGTGCCCGCTGGCGCCCTAGAAGCCGGGCCTGAATCGTCATCGTCATGTCTCAAACTGTCCGTCTCACCCAGCGGTGTTCGTGCACGTGAACCGCGGTCCGTGGGGGAGCCGCTCCTGCTGACACGGTCACGCCGCACTGCACTTTCCACTGCCGTGCAGAGTCTGCTGCAGGACGAGCGACTCCGCGACGCTTCCGCGTCGGTACGACTGGCCGCCGTCGTTCTGCTGGCGAAGGCGCCCGCCACATCATCGACCATCAGGACGCTGTACCGGGACCTGAGTGGATGGCTCGGGTGTTCGGTTTCGCATGTCGGGCATACCGTCTTGCCGGGGCTCAAGAGCCTCGGAGTAGCGGTGAGCCAGCCGGAGCGAACCTCTGCCGGCACGGCGGCCGTAGCGATCAATCTGCTGCCTCTGCAAGAGGCCCGTGCGACGGGAAGGACCCACCCTCTCGCACTCCTATCTCAACGCGACCTCGCGACGCTGCTGTACCTGGCTGAAGCCGTGCTGTGCCCGGGATGGGCTCCGCCGGGCAAGGCAGTGACACTTCCAGGGTTCATGGCGCAGCGCCGCGGCCGCGATGCTGCGGCCGACCGACTTGCGGCGCTGCTACTGGTCTTGGCCTCTCGCCAGGACGGACGTGTGCGCATGCGGCCCGGTCGTGTGGCCGAGGGGTTCGGACGCGCGGATGCCACGCTCGCGAGACTCCTCGGCTCCTCTCTTCCCACGGCCAGTACGGTAATCGGCCGCCTGGCCTCCGATGGCATCGTCACGGTCGACGCAGAGCGCACACGGCTATCCATCCCACTGATCACTGCGGCGTATGGCCGGGCGCGCTCCAGTGCTGCCTCCGAATGCCCCGAGTCTGCTCCGCCGGATCCACCACCGCAGGACTGTCCGCGTTGCCAGAGCACAGGCACCGAACCTGCCGGCAGCGATGAAGTGGTGCCTACGGAAGGTGAAGGGTGGGCGCAGGAGAGTTTCGATGACCTCTTGGCCCAGTGGCACGCGGACTCAGCTGCTGCATTTCGGGATCAGGTCAGCGTCGACAACAGGTCACTGCAGGTCACAAGCCCGAACCTCGACGGCCAACGCCTCCGCGATTCTGCAGACCATCACACTGACCACCCTCCGGTGGTTACTCAAGTAGCCAACACTGCAGATGGTGATTCGTGCTTTTCCGGCTCCGCCGTGGTCAGTTGGAGCCCGATGCGGTCACGCGGGTGCCCACGCGAGGCTCGCCCGACAGAATCCTCGGCGACGAGCCCGCTTCGCGGGGACAAGCGCACAACACCGACGGTCGGATCGATCGGCAAGGTGCGGATCCCGGCAGATCTGGAACAGGTCTTGGCTCCCATCACCACGGTTTGGGATCAGGTCGGCAGAGTGTCAACCGCGCACATGCTGATGACCGATGTCCGGAATGCAATCACTGTCCTGCGCGCCCTGGTCGCGGACGATGCTAGCGCGAGGGCGATGCTGGCGAGGCGGCTTCGGCGCCGCCTGGACCGGGAGGAAGGCCGTGTGGTGCGGGACCCAGTCAGCTGGCTCCGGCATCGCGCGCTTCCGCAACGACCCCAGTGCTGGTCGGCGCTCTGTGACGACGGGCTGCGTCTGGACACCGGCACATCGTGTTCCAGCTGCGCGGTAGCCCTCGAAGAGCGTCGTGCCTGGCGTCGGAGTATTGCTCTGCGTGTTTCCGGGGAAAACAGCCACTGCGTCACAGCCGTTCAACGGGCACGTTACGAAGACGAACTGCGCCTTGCCGCCGCTCAACGCGCTGCGTGGGAGTCGGCTCGCACGCAGCAACGCATGGTCGCTCGCGCAGCTTTCGATGCACGTGTGAAGGCAGCTCGCGCAGACTTTGAAGCTGCTGCCGCGTTGCAGCGGGAGCGTCCGTGCAGTGTGTGTGCAGAGCCCTCAGCGGACGCCCGCTGCGCAGTCTGCACATTGCAGGTGTCCATCCGTCGCCTTGTCAGCGACGCAGTTGACATCACTCTCGCCATGCGAGCGGACCTTGACAACCCTCTCAGCCTTAAGGACCTGTCGGCTCTGGTAGAGCGGGACACCTGGCGGATCGTCGGTGACATCAAGCCGACCTGCAGCTCCAAGGACGCAATCACCACCGCCTACGCCCGGTTCGAGCGTGCCGAACAGCTGGTGCGGACCCGGCGGAGTGCCGCACACGCAAGTCTGCGCGCTCACTCGTCGATCATTTTGACCGAAGCCGAACGCCTTGCTACCGCGCTGTCTCCTTCTGCAGACCGGGACGGGGTCACGCGCACGGCAGTAGAACGCTCAGCGCATCAACTCCTCGACGACCTTATCCGTGAGGTACGCGATATCCGTGAGAGGGTCCCTGGCGCTCAGCTCTCTGCCCGTAGGAGCGGCTCACCGACGTGGGCAGAGCGATTGCGGGCCATTGCAGGTCAAGCGGCGTGAACGAAGAGCCAGCCTGGCCGGTCTCAGACGTGGGCTCCTCGGCAGGGTCGTTCAACGTGACGATGGCGCCCGCTCATGTTGAACGGAGGGCCCGCGCTCCACTATGACGGGGGCTTATGCTTGCGGCTCCTGTGGGGTGCCTGACCGTACGGGTCAACAAGGCGGCCGGCCGTCTCGGCGGCGCAGCTTGGTCCGCAGATCTTCAGTGAGATTGGCTTGTATTGCAGCCTCCCCGTCTCGCGCGGGGATGGTCCCAAGGGCGGTTGCCGTGGACACTGCATTGCGTATGTTCCCTGCACATGCGGGGATGGTCCGGCGCGTGCCGCGCGATGGCATCCTAGGATGGTGCTCCCCTTGAGGGGATGCCCCTAGCCAGGGCCGCGGAGTGCCGGGCCGACTCGGCCCACCAACGTCATCGTTCGGTGTTCCCCGCCGTCATGCGGGGCTGACTTCGTGACAGGCCTCGGACGGCCAGGCTGTCTCATGCTCTTGAGTAGATTCGGAGCGTTTTCATCTACTTCCCCGCGTCACCCCCGCCCGCGCAGGGACCCTTCCGTTGTCGTCCAGGGTGGAGCCCAGGGCCGGTGCATCCCCGCGGATGTGGGGAGAAGGGATAAGGCGGCTTGCTGGGCCCCGCGTACCGGATCATCCCCGCTTACGGGCAGACCTCATTCTTCCACTCGTCGAAGCGAGGCTGCGAGAGCTGCGTGCGTTCTCGGCTACGGACCAGTGCCTCCGCTACTGATCATGACGGCTGCGGTGGGTTGGGTGGTGATTGGCCGCCATCGCTGAACGCGTGCCAGCAGGCCGCCGTCCCGTTCTGATCCCCTACGACGCGTAGAAGCGGACGCTCCCAGCGTGCTGCCGGGATGTTCCGTCTCCGTGTCCTGAGCACGCGAGTGTGCTGTGCTCCCCGCGTTCAAGCGGGGCTACTCTCGGGCGCCCTGCATGGAGCGCTCACTCTGCTGGTCTGCCGACTGGACACGTGGCGTGACGCTTCTAGATCCAGCTGTTTCAACCTGCTACGCAGTGTGCTGTCATCCAGCGGGCATCGGCTGGCCAGGATGAGGGAGTGGTTGCCGTCCGGGGTAGCAGGGAGCCGGATCAGCCCTGGGCGAGGCACAAGGCCGGGCACCGTTGCGCCTCGTGAGCGAACCGATGGGAGGTGGTGGCTGGCATCTTGCCAGCTGGCGTGCGCTGGCAGGCTGCGTCGTCGAACTGAGAGACAGGGCGTCGCCACGGGCTTCTCCTCGCAGCGCATGAGCGCCTAACTGCGCCTGCTCACAGGAGCCCAGCGCCTGTCTTGAGGGGCCCCGCTCTAGGGAAGTTGTACGGGATACTGTTGCCGGGGCTGGGCAGCTCGCCAGGCGCGTGTGAAGGACGGCACGGGACAGCCGAGCCCCGCGGGGTCAGAGCGGAGGGCAGACGACTAGGTATGGTTGGCGCCAGGGCTAAGCTCTGTCTCCTTGGTCGTCCACAGGCTTGGGCGTCTGCGAGTGATTCATGATGGTGCCGTCGGGATTCCGTCCGAAGGCGGCCTCTAGAACAGCCGAGAGGTCCTCCTCGGGGACCGTGGTAAGCAGGTCTGCCACAATCTGAGGAAAGTCGTCATCGTCGATGACACCCATGTGTTCCTGACGTAGTTGGTAGATGATCTCGACGAGCTCCGGCCTGAGCTGCATCCAGGCACGAGAGCTACGGATCTCTTCATCAACCTGGTGCATGAACCAGCGCATGACCTTGTACGGGACGTCAGTGTGTTCTGTGCTCGGGTTGAAACACACTGTCGGCTCCCGTGCCGGATTCTCATCGGGGATGGTTGCGGTCACGAGATTCCGTTGCCCGGCCACGAGATCCAGTTCCAGATACCAGGCGTCATCGGCCACAGAGTAGATCGCGGTGATCGCATAGTCGCCGTCAGGGTGTCGAAAGACCATTGGTGCACCCTGCCACCATGGGTTGAGGACGTGCCTCTCCAAAATGTGCGGCCCGACGCCCCCTACGCCCGAGCCCAGATGGGGATGGCAGCGAAGTAGAGCGCTGCCCAGCAGGCGATGGCGAGCCTGTCCGTTCGCATGGCCAGGCCAAGCCACTGGTCCTCGACGTCGAAGCTGGACGGTCGGCCGCCGGCGCGGCCTCGCCGCAGTCGGTGACCGACATGGTCGGCGGGCTGCGGGATCACGGCACGGATGCCTTGACACCGGAGATGCTCACGGTCGCGCGGGATCAAGACGCGTGATCCGCCAGGACGGCGTCCGGCCGGGGCCGCAGCCCTTCCGGCTCGTTTCGCAGATACACAGATACCGTTCATGATCATCTCGAAAGCTGCCGCGTCGCGCGCCTGTCCCACCGTGACACGCACAGCCAAGGGCCACGCGTGACTGTCGCTGACGAGATGGACTCTCGTGCTCAGGCCGCCGCGAGCACGCCCATCTCAGGGTCATCAGGGTCAGCCCGGAGTGGTGCCCCTTCGTCCCGGCGCTGGCGGCGTGCTGATGGGTCCGGCGGACGGTGAAGTCCACTGACGCACAGTCCAGCCGATCTCGTCAGCGCTACCGGTCACTACGAGGAGCGCGGCGTAATTCCGTTGCCAAGTACCGTCTCCAGCCCACCTGAGCAACTATTTGTGAGCGGTCTGGAATGACCCAGCTCCTCTGGCAGGTCCCGCCGCGGCGAGATGGCGCGGTACTTCCACGCGATGGCGTCCAGGGTTTGACAGTGGGTAGCCCACCGTGGACGGGATCGCCCGGCATCAACGGCTTGATCCGGTCCCACATCGCATCAGTGATCACTAGCTAGCCGGATAGGCATGTCCGATCAAAAAGACACGGATCAAGGAGACACGCTCTCGCACGGCTGGCGGCGCCGCGCCCAGGGGTGTTGCCCTGCCTAGCGGCCGACCTTCCGGAAGACTGCCCCTTCGAGGAGCTGGGGCGTGCGGTTGCGCCGTGCGCTCAGGCACTCGATTGACTGTGGCCACCACGGCTTGACCGGAGAAGGCGGAACGTCTAAATGCGGATCAACGCTTGCAGTAAGCCTCAAGGTCATGGACTTCAACGGAGACTCGAGGAACTGCCCCGTCGGCCCTTCGAAGGTGATCCTGCAGCAGATCGATGACAACTTCAGAAAGCGCTGCTTTCGTTCCATCTGTCAGCCCTGGAAGCAGCCCAATGCCGATGTGAACCACAGCGTTGCGGCTTCCGTCGCCGACAAATGCCTCATCGGCAAGATAGAAGCGAGTCTTGCAGGCTTCGAGACGCACGCCGATGGACTCGACCATGAGTGCGTGGAGGGCGAGCGCAAACGCCCGTCGATCGAATGCTGACGGAACCTCGCGCGAGTAGTCGATTGTTATCTGCGGCATGACTTGCTCCGGTATGGCGCCGACAGAGTGCGGCCTCCTGGCCGCCCTGACATGCGATGCTGCCCCACCCCAAGCCGTCCCTCCTCATGCCGGGCGGCGTACTGCCTGTACTCACACCTCTAAGTGCCTGCATTTTCACCCCGCGCTGCTCGCGCCCGCCCCTGCCAACCAGCCAGGGGCGGGCGCGCGAAGCCTACGCCAAGCGGTCTTGATGGCTGTCGGTGGTGTTTGCGCGAGATAAAGAGGTTCTGATTTGAACTACCTGGGCGCGTGGCTGCGTACTGGTATGTGAAGCCCGCCCCACAGAGTCGGGTACAAACCGGAGAGCGAGCGCAACGGCACTCGCCACCTTGCTGAGCCGATGGCTCAGCAAGCAGAGAAGGGGAACACAATGACCAGTTCTGCAGAGCGCTACCGCGAAGAGTGGGCCATCAAGACCGGACGCCGCCTTCACGACGTCTACGTTCCCACCTCCTTGCAGGACGAGCAGACAGAGCAGGCTGTTGACCTCGGCGAACGGCGTGCGCGGCGACGGCCTCTCACGATGGTGGCACGCGGACGAATCGCGGCTTGAGAGTCACCTTTCCCAGCATGATCAATTACTGAACTGCACTTGCCGGAAGACTGCGAAGCCTGCTCCAGGATGCGCTGTGCAAATCCATTCGGGGTGAGGTCATCGATAGAGGTGGCAGCCCCGGCGGGCGAGTCGGCGTCGGACAGGTAAGAGTGGAGCTCTCGCAGAGATCATCAGCCGGTGGCGTCGGCCGTTTCTGCCGCCACTCAAGCGAGGGCTACTGAACTTGATTGGGTGATGTCGGGCGGGCAGGCTGCAAGGGGAGCCTGAGGAATGCGCTGGCCTGCCGCTGACGGGCCTGCGATTGTGAGGACGTGCCAGAACACTTGACGATGCACTCGCCGTTGCCGGACACGAAGTAGTCGGCAGGATCGATCCGGATCACGAGCCGGACGGTCCGCGCCGAGGAGATCTCGGTTCGCCTGGCGATCGTCCCCGACGAGCAGCTCGAGCAGGGGAGCTTGATGAGTCCCCGAAACCCGAGCAGCGCCCGGCGGGAGACCAGCGTCTGGATCCGGCGGAGTGGACTGGGAAGCGATAGCCAGCTTGAGGAGCACGTCACGGCGCTGGTCCGACTGGTCAACGGGTGTCGTGAGGAACTGACGCGCCTGTCTGTCGATTGTGATCTGGAGCTGTGTCTCGGTTTCGGCAGTGAGAACGGTCAGGGAGGCTGCGTCCTGACGGCGCACCTGCTCGCCGGGGTCGGCGGGCTGGGACTCGACATCGTTCTCGACCTCTATCCGCCCACGTAAGAGGTGGGTGTCGTTGGGGGAGCGTCGCCTCCGGCAACGTCGGGTCGACGGGCTTGGCGGTTAGTCGAGGATGAGGCCAGTGCCGGCAAGGCAGCCGTCGACCAGCTCCGGACGGTACTGGATCTTCTTGAGCCGACGCTTTACGGCTCTGGTGATCTGGCTGAGGTCGGCGGCCGCGAGGTTGCCGAGGTCGCGCTTGACCATCGACCAGATGCCCTCCTGCGGGTTGAGGTCCGGGGCGTAGGTCGGCAGCTGGAACACGGTGAGCCACTCGGCGCTCGCGGCGATGAACTCCCGCATTTCGGCGGTCAGGTAGAGGCGGACGTTGTCCCAAACCAACACGATCGGGCCACCGAGCTGGGCGTGCGCGCGGACGATCAGATCGCGGAAGTCCCGCCAGCCGAAGCCCTTCGGCTCGTCCTTGCGGCCCCGGTACTCGCGTATCGCGTAGATCAGCCGGGACCGCTCGCCCGTTTTGCAACAGGTCATACCCGCCATTGACACGCGTCCGGAGCCACGTCCCCGCACCCGGACGACGGGGGTTTGGCCGATCCGGCCCCAGGTCCTGGCACGCGGCGGAGTCATCGACTGCCCGGCTTCATCCTCGAAGACCACCCAGGCATCACGTTCCGCCGCGATGCACTTACCCGCGGCCAGGTCTCCTTCCTCCAGACCTCGACCGCCTCGTCGTCGCGCTCGATCGCCCTTCGGGCGGGCTGCTGCCAGGACCAGCCGTGCCGCTTCAGCAACCGCCAGGTGCCCTCCACGGTGTACGAGACGTGGGAACAGCCGACCGATCAACGTCTTGATCCGGGCGAGGGTCCACCGCTGATCGGCCCAGCCATGTGCCAGCGGGCCGCGCTCCAACTCCCGTTCCAGCCTGCTGAGCTGGGCCTCACTGAGTCGCGGTCGACCTGGCGAGCCCTTCGACAGCACCCCGTCCTCGCCCTGCTCGCGCCAGGCCCGGCGCCACCGCTCCACCGACCTGTAGCGCGGCAGCGATCTCCCCGTTCTTCTGACCGGCATCAAAGCGCTCCACGGCCTGCAGCCGTAACCGCTACCGCGTGCCCCTCTCGGCGTCGGTCAGTCCACCACCCTGCCCACACCTCACGCCCCCAGAGCTACCGGCACCAGCCTCCGGGTGTCAGGCGAACGGCCCCGACATCGCCCAATCAAGGTCAGTAGCAGGCGAGGGGACACCTCGACACCGCCCCGGCCGCACACTGGTGGGTCCACCCCTTCTGGCTGGCTCGGCGCGCCGGCCAGATGTGTAGCGACAATGACACCGAGACGACACGGTTCTCCAGCGCTCGGTGCCGCAGACGCATTGCTGCCATACGCCACGATGACACCTTCGCCTTGGCCGAGCGGCTCACCCAACTGCCCGCGAGGGTTTGAACCGAGGCCAGCCGGTCTCATGCTGCAGGGAGATCCGGCTGCTGCCAGCGCGTGGGGCGACCTGCTCCGCATGTCCGACAACGCAGTAACCGTCCCCATGCTCATGAGAGTCGCAGACGAGCACCCCCCTCGTTATGAAGGCTTGCATTGCCGAGGACAGCCGCTGATCGTCACTTTCTCAATGGCGCTTGGCGTGCCTGAACGTGGAGTGGTCACACCCTGGCCCAGCGGTGGACGCTTCAAGAGGCCTGCAGGGCACCGCGGAAGGACTACCTGTCAGCTCTGAGAAGTCAGGCATTGCAAGAGCGAGTTGCCCGGTTCAAGGGACTCGTAGCCCGGCTTCCGGGGAGGCGCCCCCGGTGTGCGGCCGTTGAGGGCAGCCCTCTGAGCGTAGGCAAGGTGCAGCGAAGCGGCGATCGGGCAAAAAGATGCATGCACTCTGCCCATTCGGCACTTCAATGTTCAGTCCCTGCTAGAAGATGCAGATCAGAGGCCCCTTGCGGCACTAACAGGGACTGAAGGGACCGAGGAAGGTAATTGTCCAGCGCGGGTACGAGCGCGCATACGCGCGGGTGCAGGGCGTAATGACTAGACCATTCGCTTTGAGGACTTAACTTGAGGATTGAGTCCCTTCAGTCCCTTCTTCCGCCTTGGCGGGGCTCTGACCTGCGGATACGCGGCGGGGACTGAGGCGTGTGGGAGCGCTGGGTACATCCCGACACGCGCTCCAGTCCCTCGCTGACTCCTCGCCGCCACGCCAGGCTGCCGGCGACGACACGACGGCCCTGCCGAAAAGGGAATCCTCCTGCGTTAGGCTCCCCCATAAGAAAAATTCAGTCCCTTCAGTCCCTCAGTCCAACTCGGTAGTCCCCTGATCAGGAATCTTGTAGACCCCTGGCGGGGCAACAAGGCCTGGCCAGACCAGAGGAACAGACGACAGTGCAGCGCTACGCCGATTTGACTTCGCCCGGAGTCGCGCAGCCTCCGCGCCCCTCGGACATCGCCCGCTGGTTCGCAGCCCAGCAGTGGCCAGTCCACCCTCTAGCTCCGGGACGTAAGACTCCGATCGCCAACTGCGAGTCATGCCGCACGCGCTCCCACGAGCCTGCTGAGTGTCCCTGCCACCCAGAAGGCCGTTGGTGCCACGGATTTCACAGCGCGACGACCAACCCAGCGACGATCGATCGTTGGTGGGCCTTGGAGCCCCGCGCTGGCATAGGCGTGTCATGTGGGCCAGCACACCTCATCGTTCTGGACGTGGACGCTCACGCTGCGCAGGTCCCGGCGCGGGCCAGGCTGCTCCCGGGAATCCCGATTCCCGACCGTGTGAACCTTGACGGCCTCGCTTCCGGGTTTGACACGCTTGCACTCCTCGCCGCCTACAGACGTGAACAGAACCCTGCCGAAGATGCCACGACCCTGCGGGTGCGGACCCCGTCGGGTGGGATGCACGTCTGGTACACCAACCCCCGCCCTGAAATCCGGTACCGCTCGAGTACCGGCTCGAGCCTCAAGGCGGCTCTCGCCTGGCAGGTCGACATTCGTGCCCACGGCGGATACATCGTCGCCCCCACCACCCGCACGTCCGCGGGCTCGTACCTTCCACTTGGGGCCGTCCGCCGCCCTGCAAGCCTCCCCGCCTGGCTCGCTGCCGACCTTGAGCGCACAGGGCACGTCGTGCAGTCCGTCCCATTTCCCCGCTCCAGGCAGCGGATCCGCAGCCGCTCTCCCCAGTTGGATGCTGCACGAGCTCTCTTGCAACCGCTGCTGGAGGCCATCCGCGAGTGCGGTGCCCGTGCGGAAGGAACCAGCTTCACTGAAAAGCTCAATCGCGCGGCCTACACCGCTGGTGGACTAGCCAGCGCTGGCCATCTAGACCAGGACAACGTCCGGCACCAGTTGGTCGATGCAGCCCGCTACGCCCGCCCACACCAGGACCGCCGTAGCGAGATGATCATAGATGCAGCCCTTGCCGCAGGTGCCAGTCGCCCGTTTCACCCCAAAGGACTCGCATGAGTAGCGCCGAGAGCAACCGCTTCAACGCCGCTGCCGCCGCTCAACAGATGTTGGACTTCGAAAGCCTCAGCCCGGCTCGGCCCCATCATCAACCGCAGACTCCTACCGGCCACACGAGTACGTTGCTGCCACCCATGCTGACTGACCGCGGCAACGCCAAGCTCTTCGCCGAGCTCTACAGCGGTCAGTTTCGCCATGTGGAAGGCCTCGGCTGGTACTGCTGGGACAAATTCCGCTGGAAGCGAGTAGGCGGAGAGAAGGCAGCGTTGTGGGCCGCCGGCGACATGGCGGAGCAGATAGCCGCCACCGATCCCAATGGTGTGTTCACCGATCGAGACATCGCCCGGCATCGCCAGCGCAGCATGTCCACCAGCGGGATGAAAGCACTACTCCACCAAGCCAAAGCAGCACCCGCACTCAGCCTGGAACCGGACGTTCTCGACGGAGACGCCTACTCCCTGTGCACTCCCGCTGGCGTCGTCGATCTCCGCACAGGTCGCATACGGGAGCCGGACCCTCTGCGGGATCTGCACTCACGCGCAACGAATGTCGCTCCCCAGCCCACGCCGACCCCCCGATGGCAGGCCTTTCTCGAGGACACCTTCGGTGAGGACGCCAAGGGCCAGGAGATGATCGACTTTCTGCACCTGCTGCTCGGCTACTCGATCACCGGCGATGTGGGCGCGCAGGTCCTGCCGTTCTTGTGGGGCAAAGGGGCCAATGGCAAATCGGTTCTGCTGGACGTCATGATCCAGATCATGGGCGACTATGCCGACGCCGCCCCGCCAGGCTTCCTCATGGACAAGGGGATCTTCGCCGAACACTCCACCGAACTCACTGAACTGCATGGGCGGCGCATCTTCGTCTGCAGTGAACTGAAGCCCAACGACAAGTTTGACGAAGCGCGAGTGAAACTGCTGACCGGCGGGGAAAAGATCAAAGCGCGGAGGATGCGGCAGGACTACTTCAGTTTCTCGCCAACCCACAAGCTGTGGCTACTAGGGAACCACCAACCTGAAGTCGGCACCGGGGGCTACGCCTTCTGGCGCCGCATCCGGCTCATCCCCTTCGAACGGGTCGTCCCCGCAGAGCGCAAGATCGACAACCTAGCGGGCGAACTCGTCCAGGAGGAAGGCCCCGGCATCCTCCACTGGTTGATCCGGGGCGCCATCCGCTACCTCGCCACACGGGACGCTCTCACCGGACCGGCCACTGTCCGCCTGGCCACGGCCGCCTACGAGACGACCGAGGACCACATCGGCCGGTTCCTGACCGAATGCTGCGTACGCCAGGCCCAAGAGACCGGCGATCTTCGTGTAGAACAAGGACTCCTCTTCGCTGCCTACACCGCTTGGTGCAACGCTGAGGGCATCAGAGCTGACACGGCACGGCCATTCGCAAGCCGCATCCGGCAGGAAGTGGGACTGGCCTCGCCGGCAGAGATGCTCAAGTCGAGTGGGAAGAAGTACTACCCGGCGCTTGCTCTGCTCCCAGAACACGACGCAGTCCGCAACGACGATGCATCTGCCAAACGCACATGACAAAGCAACCCTGCCGTGCAACAGAGAGTCGTCATACCATGGAGACGCCCACACCAAGGGTTCGTCTGCTTCCGGCCCACCGGCCTCACCCTGCGACCGGCCTCGCATGGCCATCTCACGATAAGGAGCTCCGTCCATGAGCTCGCTGCTTCACGAACGCCAGCTCGCACATGAAGCGAACGTGGTGTGGCTGGAAGACCTCGACAACCTTGACTATGTCCGTCAAGCTCTGGACAAGAGTGGCCGCCGAACCGGGAGACCTCGGTACGCCCGTGATGGCCGAATCGTTGGGTACGCAGAGCTCGACGCGGATGCCGAAGCCAGCCCGGATAGCGGTCTTTTCCAGCGACGCACCTTCTTCTTGTTGCCACATGACAGGCCCAACGAACCGGAGGGCCTGTACAAGGAAGGCGCTCCTGGCGAAGCGGTTGACCCCCGCACCGTTCTGCCACGCTGTGTCGGTGAGAAGACGCCTCGGTCGCAAGGGAAGTGCAGCGGGACGGCAGTTCCCTCCTGACGTTGCGCCCGTCATGTACGTGCGATCGCCTTGGCGTGGGTCGGCAAGTAGCGGGAGCGGCACCATCAGTGCATCGCTACGTTGGGTGAACCTGCCGTTGGAGAGCCTCTTCTGGTCATGAGGATGGGAAGGCGGAACGTCCCGGGGTCAGTTGTCGGAGTTCAATATTCGGCGGGACTGGACAGGGGAGCCGGACCGCTGTCGCCGGCGGGAGTGCCGGACGAAGCCGCTGTCCGCGGGGAGAAGTGGTGCCTGGCTCTCAGTCTGCCTGCTGGACAGACTCATGGGCTGGGGGCTGCAGGCCCGGGTTCCTTCCCAGACTCAGGCAGAACGTTGTGCACTTCCGGGCACGCTCTTGCGTCAGGCTGGGCGAGGTGGACGAGGCTTCCTATCCTTTCCACGTGAGCAGCCTTGTCAACGCCAAGGAGACGCATGGAGCGCAGCCCTCATTCCGACTGCACGTGGGCCGCTCCTTGCGTATTCGGGCTGTGTCTGGCCAGTGGCCCGCGGGCGGCTCAACAGTTGTGACAGGGAAGCCCACGTACCTGCTGCCCTCGATGTTGTTCTATGGCGTGAGGCGCAACTTCATCGACGTGCGTAGTCGGCCAGCTCGACCTGCAGGTCCAGCGGACGCTCGCCCTTCGACTGCACGACGGTCCTTCAGGGACAAGCCGCGTACGGAAGCCTGCATACACCGGTCAGGCACCTGCGACGTCGAGGAACGATCCTTCACCAGTGCTTGTCCGCACTCTCCGATAGGCCTCGCGCGTATGCGCGCCTATCGCGAGGGGGCCAACCGCACTTGCGGCCAAGCAGGGCCAGCAGCGTGAAACTGACCCCGAACCTTGGACCTATGGGCCCACGAGCCCTCGTGGCGCGAAGTGTCGGAAACACGCTGCTCGTGCATCCCCGCCGCGCGCTGAACACGACAGCACAAGCCTTCGCCGAAAGCCTGGCAACGGACCACCAGCACAACCTTGTAGTTCTCGATCTTCCCCCGCGGCCCGAATCATCGGCCCTGGAGTCCCTGGCCCGTGTACTCCATCGGCGTTCAGGGAGCTTCCGCTTGGTGCCGGGGCAGCACTGCTCGGGTGCAGAGGTGAGCGAAACAGCGCAATGGCTGGCTGACAAGCTCGATCGCGTCGTATTGGCGCCGGATGGAACCCTGCTGGCGACGGCCGGCGGGGCCCTCTTCGTGCCCCCTGGCGCGGGGCTGGGATGGTTGCGACACCAGTCCGGCAGGCCTGCTATGCCGGACTCGCGGCGCTTTCCCAAGCCTCACTGGGAGTACTCGATCCCTGACGAACCCGTAGCCAGCGGACAGTACGCCACAGCCGAGCCGATAGCGGGAGGGGTGTGGCTGCATTGTGATCAAGGCGAACTGGATGAGGCGCGCCAGCAGCTGGCCGACAGGGTCATCGCTGACTCCGAACTGCTCGCCGTAGTGCTGGGAGCGCCAGGCGGCGCTCCGCTGCCGCTGCAGAGCGTAGTGGCGTTCTGGGACACCCTCGCGACCAGCATGCGGCCACGAGTTCGGTTCGTTCCCTACGGTCGTGTCGAACTGCCGGACAATGTTGAACTGGGGCAGGCCCTCGCCGACCTGCTCTCCCACGGTGCGATCGTGTACAACGGCCTGCCGGCAGTCGGGCAGGCCGGTGACGCCGTCCAAATCCACACACTTCGCGAGGACGGGCCACTCGGCTGGCGGCCCTACGTGAGTGAGTTGGCGTATACACCGCAGGCCCTGACCGGTGGGCGCCCCTCTCCACCAGTGCCTCTCAGCTGCCGACCGCCGATCCAGGGACTCAAGGAGATCCGCCGCGGCGTTTACCAGTTCGCCGCCGACGCAACGCTGGAAATCGTCCAGAGCGGCCTGTGGCTCCGGTCCCCTGAGGAACCGGAGGACTCGGACGGCATCCGACACAGGCCTGCTGACGCCCGGCACGCCACCATCCTCTTCGACGAGTCCACGCCGCAGGTAGCGGCACGCATGCGTGGCCTGGCACACGAGCTGCTCGAACAGCTCGACCCGTCAACGCGACGTCACAGTCTGATCGTGCCAGCCGGTGGCGCGGGATCACGCAGTGTTCCGGCGGCGGCAGAATCGAATGGTGCCAACTCTCAAACGGCCTCTACACCGGTCATCGAGCGGTATGAGGGGCCTGACACGTCGGTCAGCCCAGATGCGACGATCAGTATCGCTGAGCCAACACCATCCCCCTTCGCGCCTCAGAACAGTCAGCGACTGACGCCTCTGCCACCGCGGCCGACGACACCTCCGCTTGCGGCACCGAACCCCGTAACTCCAGTTGAGGCACCCGCAATGGCTCCCATGTGGGTGCCTACGCCGACGCAGAGCACTGCCGAGCCCCGCTCTCAAGCTGAAGGCGGCCCGCAGCCCGGAGTCGACCGAAGGCGAGACGACCCGACGCCAGCACCCTGGAGCAGCGCACTCCCGACAGTCGCAAGCCCGCCTCCCACCGGCATGCGCCTCGAGTCGGCCTCGACGCCCATTGCTGCGGCCTCTGCCCTTGCCGGAGATATGCCTGACCTGCTGGCGAACCAGGAAACACCGTCAGGTGTTGCGCTAAGTGCCGCGAACGATGGGCACGCCTCTGCCTCACAGCGGGATGCGGGACACAGCCAGCGACCGGACGACCTGCCGGACACGCCGGCCCAGGGCGCCGAGGTGAATGACAGTGCCCTCCAACGGGTGACAGGCTCAGCCCTCTCTGCCCTAGACGACGAGGCGAGTCCGTCGCCCCCGGCAGAGGACCTAGGCCTGGAGGGTGAACCTGAACCCGCAGCACCACCGGTGCATGTTCAGCCAGTGCCGGACGAGTCGGCCAGCGCTACACCGCGGGCCATGGACCTCTCTCGCGAGCGTGCGTCTTTGCGAGCCCACCTGGGGCAGCGGTACGACGCCGCTGCAGGTTCGGTGTCCCGGGTCATGTCGGAATCTCCGGGCCTGCGCGCCGGCGGCAGCATCCCGGGCATGGTCGACGACCTCGTGGCTGTGTTCGTCTACCTGACCAACACAGCGGGGCAAGTGAACGATGCCCTGCGGCGTGGTCAAACCGGCCCGCACGTACCGTTGGCCCGCTGCGTCACGTCCGGCCTGACCCGATTGCCGACGTACCGCGGGGCCACGATTCTTCGCGCCACATTGACCGAGGACGAACGAGCTTGGTACCGCGAAGGTGCTGCCGTGGTCGAGTGGGGCTTTTGCGGTGCGCTGACCACAGCCCGTCCCGGTCTGCCTGGAAATACGGACATCCTGATCTGGTCCAGGACGGCCCGCCGGACAACGCTGATGGATGCACAGGTTCCCGACCGCGTCCTGTTTCTTCCAGGCACGGTTTTCAAGGTTCTACATACCTCCAGCGGGGACCGGAACCAAATCATGTTGCGCGAACTTGCTCCCTCGGAGGTAGCTGCAGACGGCGCCCCCACAGCGCGCGTTGCACTCGACGACACCGCCCTGACCGGCCTCGCGGCTGCCGCAGAAGCGGTTCGGAGCGCGCGCAGTATTGAGCCTCTACCCGAGGCCTATACCTGGGCCTTCCACACCCCGCCGGGATTGATTCCCGTGACCGCTGTGCCGCGGTCGGCGGATGCAGATGAGACCGTACCTCCAGCAGACACAACGGGATGACGCGAGGGCGCCGTCATGGCGTCTCCCCGTCACCCTCTGCTCGCAAGGAAGTGAGCAGTTGCGCGTCGGCAATTGAGTAGTTGGTATTTGCCAACATGCTCCTCCTGCGGAGCATCCTAGGGGCAGTTCAGGAAGATGTAGCTGTACGACTGGCCACTTCACCCTGAGATCCCTCGGAGTGTGCAGCCGCGACCGGTTAACTTCCTAAGCGGCTACGTAACGCGGTCCCTCTGCTCGACGGCCCCCGGCGGATGCCGCAGTAGGCAATGGCATGACTCCTCTCCCACCCGCTTTCACCACGACCTGCGGAAGGAACAGATGCCCCGTCAGGCCTAAAGCCACCGGCCACTGGTCGCCTGCCAGCCATGAGGCGGTCAGGAGCCAGGTGACGGCCCACGCGGCGGCTACCGGAGCGATGCCATGAACTGTTCCGCGCACAGAGCACTCTGAGGCTCTGCGTGCACTCCGAGAGGGCGGCGCGTTGGATCCGGCACCTGTGGAACGTCATATGGCTGACTCCTCGGAGCGACCACGCCGGCGAACCAGGCCAGTGACGGACCACGGATGGACGACGTCCGTGACGGCCACTCGTGAGGAGGCCCAGGCGTGTCACGCCAGGTACTGACCGTCGCCCCGGACGGGTCGGCAGGCTTTCGCACCATCGCGGAGGCGCTCGCACACGCGCGCACTGGCGCGGTGATCAGTGTCCGCCCCGGCACATACGCCGAGAACCTCACCGTCTCCACACGGGTGACCATTGTCGCCGAGGGCGCTCACGGCAGTGTCGAAATCTGCCCAAGGCGCGGAACAGCCGTAACGCTTCAAGCCGACGCTGCCAAGCTCACGGACCTCGTTCTGCGGGGCAAGGACGAAGATCTGCCCGTAGTGGACGCCCAGCGCGGCCAGGCCGCCATGGACGGATGCGAGATCGTCGGTTCGGCCTGGACAGCTTTGGTTGCGCGAGGCACCGGTTCCGTTGCCCTACGAGACTGCAGAGTGAGCAACCCCCGTGGCGCCGGTCTCGTCATCACGTCGACGGTAGAAAGCTTGGTCGAATCCTGCACGATCGAGCACCTCGAGACGTCAGGTGTCGTCATTGGTGACCGCGGCAACTTGAGAATCCTGAACTGCACCGTTCGCGACGCTCGCGGCAACGGCATCTTCGCCAACAGCGAGGCGCAGGGCGAAGTGAAGAACTGCGACATCTCGTCCACCACCAAGCCCGGCATCGCTCTCGAAGAACGCTCGAGCATCCAGGTGAGCCGCACCACCGTGCACGATGTCGACGTGGCCATCCACATCGCCAGCGAGGGCCGGACGACACTGGACGAAGTAGAGGCGACAAGCACCACAGGCGCCGGCATCGTCGTGTCCGGTGACGCCAACCCCGTGCTGCGCGCCTGCCGAACTTCCCGCACCCAGGGCCACGGAGTGCTTATCGTGGGTCAGGCACGCGGCACGTTCGAAGGGTGCTCGCTCGACTCCTCCGTCGCGCCCGCACTCAAGGTGAGCGGTTCATGCTCTCCCTCACTGATCGGGCTCTCTGTCCGCGACTGTGCTGACACGGCTGTCCTGTTGGAAGAGGACTCCACGGCAGAGTTCGACCGCTTGGAGATCTCCGGCGCAGCAGGCGCCGGAGTGAGTATTCGCTTCAGCGCCAACCCGCTGCTGCGTCGCGCACGGATCGTCGGGGCGAAGGGCAACGGGGTTGAGGTCGTCCAGGACGGCCGAGGGCGCCTTGAAGACTGCGAGATCGTAGACTCCGGAGGAGCCGGCATCCGTGTCGACAGTGGAGGGAACGCGCAGATCGGCGGGGGAGTGGTGCGCGCATCCGCGGCCGGAGGGCTTTCAGTCGGGGCAGAGGGAAGCGCTTCGATCCGCGACTGCGAGATTCACACTGCAGCGCGCGCCGGAGTGCTGGTCGAACAAGACGGCAATCTGGCCGCCACGCGTGTGCGCGTCGTGCGCAGCGACGGACACGGAGCACTGCTGGCTACCGGCGGCCGTGGCTCCTTCAACGCCTGTGAGTTCAGCGAGAGCGCCCGCGACGGTGTGCATGTGGAGTCGACCGAGGCGGTGTCACTCGTCAACTGCACCACCCGTGACAACCGGGGTGGGGGTCTCATCCAGACGCGGCCCGGGGACCGGCTCGCAGTGGACGGCCTCACCAGTTCGAACAACGGCAGACGCGACGCCTACGGCCTCGGCGAAGCCCAGGGTGCGGACCCGGCAGGGACGGGACCTCTCGGGGACGGCTCGGCGGAAGCGCGGGAAGAGGGTCCTCTCGCCGAGTTGGAGCTGCTCATCGGCCTGGACAATGTCAAGCGCCAGGTTCGCATGCTGGTGAACTTGACCCAGCTTGCTCAGCGGCGTGCGCGGCTCGGCATGTCAGCGCCTCCTATGAGTCGCCATCTCGTTTTCGCCGGCCCCCCCGGTACCGGTAAGACCACCGTCGCCCGGCTCTACGGCGCGGTTCTCGCGGAGCTCGGGGCCTTGCGCTCAGGGCACCTCGTGGAAGTCTCTCGCGCCGATCTGGTGGCGCAGGTCATTGGCGGCACCGCCATCAAGACCACCGAAACCTTCAACCGTGCCCTGGGCGGCGTGCTTTTCATCGATGAGGCATACGCCCTGACCTCTGACAGCCGTGGTTCAGGTCCGGATTTCGGACGCGAGGCCGTGGACACCTTGCTCAAGCTCATGGAAGACCACCGCGACGATGTCGTCGTGATCGCCGCCGGCTACTCCCAGGAGATGCACTCGTTCCTCGGATCCAACCCCGGCCTTGCCTCGCGATTTTCCCGAACGGTCGAGTTCGAGAATTACAGCGTGCCCGAGCTGGTCATGATCATCGAAAGTATGTGTGCCACTCACCAATACGAGTTGGATGAAGGAACAACCAAGGCTCTGGCCGACCACTTCGAGCGCATGCCACGCGACGCTACCTTCGGTAACGGCCGTGCCGCCCGACAGGTCTTCGAGGAAATGGTTGACCGCCAGGCATTCCGTCTGGCCACTCATCCGGACGTCGGGGAGTCCGATCTGCGCACGCTCCTCGCCGAAGACGTGAGCGACGAAGCCGCAGCAGCCATCAGTGACGACCCTTCCCTTCGCCCACGGGAAGACGATCCGCTGGAGCAACTAGCGGAGATGGTCGGTCTCGAAGAGGTCAAGCGAGACGTCACGGACATGGTGAACCTCCTGTCCGCCGCACGACAACGCGAGGCTGCAGGCCTCCCCTCGCTACGGATCAGCAACCATCTGGTCTTCACGGGCCCACCCGGCACCGGTAAGACCACCGTTGCCCGTCTCTATGCCACCCTGCTCGTCTCCCTGGGGGTTCTTCCCAGAGGACAGCTGGTGGAGGTGGCCCGGGCCGATCTCGTCGGCCGCTACATCGGCCACACCGCCCAACTCACACGCGACGCCTTCGAACGCGCCATCGGCGGCGTGCTTTTCATCGACGAGGCCTACACACTGACGCCACGCGGCCCGTCCGCTGGCTCGGACTTCGGCCAAGAAGCCGTGGACACATTGCTCAAGCTGATGGAGGACCACCGCGACGAAGTCGTCGTCATCGTCGCGGGATACACCGACGAAATGAACCATTTCCTTGCCTCCAACCCGGGACTCACCTCCCGGTTCTCCCGGCGAGTACGCTTCACCGACTACTCCTCGCAAGACCTGGTCACCATCGTTCGCCAGCACGCAGCAGCATCGGGATACGAGTGCGGCCCAGACACCGCGGCCATGCTGCAGACCTACTTCGACTCGCTGCCCCGCGACCGCAGCTTCGGAAACGCACGTCTGGCCCGGCAGGTACTGGAAGAGATGAGCACACGCCAAGCAAGTCGCCTGAGCGCTCTGGCCGCCCCCACGATCGACGATTTGCGCATGCTGCTCCCACAGGACATAGGCCGCAGGGGAGCGGCACATGGGTGACGGTGGACGCCGCCCAGCGGGCGGCGATCTGCACGGGCGCCCCCGCTGCCCCCGGAACGACGCACGACCGAGTAGTTCAACAAGGGGCTCGCGCAGCGGTTCCGCACGAGGTCACCTACGCTCAGTCTCCTGCGTGCTTGCCTCACTGCTTGCCGTCTCCGCCCTGGGGGTGCTGCCGGCGGCGGCCACTCCGCGGGAGCCAGTCAAAGTGCCTCGCATCCCTACGACCCTCTCCAGTACGAGAGGTTGCACCGGCCCGTCGAGTGCCAAGATCGAAGGCTCACCATGGGAGCAGCAGCAGCTCGAACTGACCCGCGCATGGAAGATGGCCAGCGGGGAGGGAGTGACGGTAGCCGTCGTCGACACTGGCGTATCGAGGACAGCCACAGCCGTTGCCGGACGCGTTTCCAGCCGCGGCGACGCGAGTAACGACTGTGTCGGGCACGGCAGCTTCGTTGCCGCGCTCATCGCCGGTCGCGTAGATGAGCGGGTGCCGTTTGGCGGAGTAGCGCCGAAAGCGCAAGTTCTTGCTGTCCGGGGCACGGACCAACGAGGGCTGGCCAGTGCGGGGACGGTGGCACTGGGCATACGCACTGCCGCCGACGCCGGGGCAGAGATCATCCACGTCTCAGCGGCGCTGCGCACCGGGTCGGCTGAGTTGATGACGGCCGTCGCCGATGCATTGGGCAATGGTGCTGTCATTGTCGCGCCGGCAGCCCCCGATGCGGAGTCCGCAACCGGTGCTGACGCTCCGCAGAGCTATTGGCCGGCTGCCTATCCAGGAGTGCTGTCCGTGTGGGGGGTCGGTCCTGACGGCAATGCGCCGACTGGAACGCCGGTGCCCCTCGAGGCCGACCTCCGAGCGCCCGGTGACAAGATCGTCAGTACTGGTCCACGGGGGTCGGGTCACTTTCTTGGCTCAGGATCTTCCCTGGCCGCCGCTTTCGCAACGGGCACTGCCGCACTCGTACTATCCGACGAGCCTGACCTGACAGGCCGCGAAGTAAGCAGGCGCCTGCTCACCACTGCTTTTCCCGCACGAGTTCCTTACCTCGACCCCTACGCAGCCGTGACTGCGGTCCAGGACAGAGCTGCGTCTCCTGGCGTCGTTTCTCGACGTCCAGCGCCCGTCGACATGCCGGTCACCAACCCGGCCGAGCATCGCGCCATCAGCCGCTCGATCGTCGTCCTTGTCGCAGGTGTCCTTCTCATCGTCGTGGTCGCATGCGTCGTCATCGCCGTTCCCCGTGGGCGTTCTCGAGGATGGCAGCCCCGAAAGGCGCAACCTGTACACCCGAATGCGAATGACCCATCTGTGTAAGAGATCTTGAAAAGGCCTTACACATGTCGATACGTGACGAGGCAGGGGCGAAGCCGAGGAAGGCCTTGTGGATGTCGTCGCGTCACGGCGTACTGGCGCACCCATCTGACCCTGCGCCAACTTGCTCCGCTGTTCGGGATCTCGAAGTCAGCGGCCGATCGCATCATCGGCCGCACCGGTCCGTTGTTGGCGCTGCAAGCCAGGAAGCGGTTCCGCAGGGACACAGTTCTTATCGTCGACGGCACGTTGGTGCCCACCCGCGACCACAAGATCGCGGAGCAGTCGAAGAACTATCCGCTACTCCACGAACCACCTTGGTCATCGACGCCAGCACCCGCCTGATCGTCGTCGTCGGCCAGCCCTTGCCCGGCAACCGCAACGACTGGCGGGCCTGGACCGAGTCCGGCGCCAAAGCCGCCGTTGGCACCACGACCACCATCGCCGATGGCGGCTACCGGGGAACAGGGCTGGTCATCCCACATCGCCGCCATGCGAAGAACCAGGAACTGCCCGCCTGGAAGCAGACGCACAACAAGCCCCACAAGCAGGTCCGGGCCCGTGTCGAGCACGTATTCGCCCGCATGAAAACGTGGAAGATCCTTCGCGACTGCCGACTGAAAGGCGACGGCGTCCACCACGCGGCCTCGGCATCGCTCACCTGCACAACCTCGCACTCACCGGGTGACGGCGACGGTGTTCATCTCACGGATCCATCTCGCCGTTGGTCCAGTGGGGTGTGACGGGGTCATGCCCTGCCCGTGCGGTCGATTGCGGCGGCCCGCAGCAGCCCCAGCAGATGGCAGCCCGGGTATGTGCCGAACACGGGGAACTTCCACCGGTAGTAGCAGGACCAGTAGCTCACCACCCGGCGCTCGGTCCGCGCGAAGAACCCCGGATTGCGTGCGATGAAGTCTCCGTATGCCAGCCGCTGGGCGGACCCCTCAGAGGGCAGGTCGGAAAGGCCGTGCTGGATGGACTTCAGGATCTCCAAGACGTACTCGCCGGCCAACTGCACCACGAACGGCACCGCCCACGGATCGTCAGAACTGGCGATTTGCTCCAGGTGACGCTGGCGGACCAGCCCGTCGCTGTGCCGTGAGTACAGGCAGTGGAGGATCGCCTGCTGCACCCCTGTCAGGGCGCGCACCACGTCGTCGGGCAGCTCATCCTGATAGATCCGATACGGAATGGCGACGGCTTCATCGCCCACGTACACCGAGAACGGCGACACGGGTGCGCTCCGGGCCTCCGGCATGACCGCCAACACCGCCCGAACGTCACTGGCCAGCTGGTGTGGGAACGCCGCAACCAGGTCATCGTCGGTCATCGCTATGGATCCAGGCTGCTGCATGGCGGAAGCATAGGCGGGTCCGCTCATCCTCGCCCCAGCCTCCGCCGACAGCAGGTTGTCCGCCTTGCCACCGAGCATTGCGGGACAACCCTTAACTTGATCTTTAACCTGTGCGGCGGGGGCGAGGGGTTGTTGACTTCTTGGTTCGTTGTATCGCGGAGCCTGGTTTGCCGACTGTGTGCACGTCGTGGCGTGGGGTGGGTCGGGTGTTCTTGCTTCCGAGTGGCCGCCCGGGGCCGGGGCGGGAAGATTTGGGTACTTCGGCTGGGCAGGCGGCCTTCGGCCGGAGGTGCCGAAAGTCGCGGCGGACTCGTGCGGGGGTGAGCCTGTGGGGCGGGGACGGTTTCTCCCACGGCCGCCGGCGGTCTGCCGCCAGGGGGCGGGCGAGCCGGAGCTGGGTGAAGACGACGACGATCAGCCAGGTCCAGCGGTCTGCGGCCTCGGGGCTGCGGATCTTTGGGCAGGTCCAGCCGAGCGTCTGCTTGAACAGGCGGAAGGTGTGCTCGATGTCGAAGCGCCGCAGGAACGCCTGCCACAGACAGTCGACGTCGGCTGTGGTGGCGTCGGTGCCCGACCACCACAGCCAGACCGGCTTCGGTGTGGCACCGCTGGGCAGCTGCTCGACTTGCAGGCGGATCACGGTGCCTTCGATGACCGGCAGGGCGCCCAACTGGGCGGTCCAGGCGGAGCGGTGGGTCAGCCTTGGATGGAGCCGGTCCCAGGAGCGGGCGGTGGCGGTGCCGTAGAGACGGGTTGCGGTCACCGTCTGCGCATCGGGAGTGTTCCAGGTGGCCGGGTCACCGAAGACGAACTCCCCTCCGTGGCGGGGTGGCCGGCCTCGAACCCCAGGCTCCCGGGGCGGTGCCGCGCGGCGCAGGACCCGGTCCGAGCGCATCCGTCCCAGTACCTGCACCGGCAGGTCCTTCAGCAGGAAGGCCAGGCGGGGCACGTCATAGCCGGCATCCACCACGATCAGGATCTCTGGATCTCCGTCCTTCCACTGCCCGGCCTCGATCAGCCGCTCGATGAGCTCGCGCATCTGCCGGGCAGTGACGGTGGCGGCATCGTCACCCGGTGCCAGACGCAGCGCGTCCAGCGGCGCGGTCCAGGAGCTTCGACCTGATTCCAGTGCGCAGATCACCGAGTACGGCCAGCCGGGAACGGGAATGTGCTGGTCCTTGCCCCGGCCGTAGGTGTGGCACAGGATCCGCTGCGGTGAGGTGTGTGCGTTGGGCCGCAGCCAGCAGGTGAAGTCGGCGGCCAGGACCAGCCGGCCATCCGCTGATCGCGGCAGAGGCACCGCGGCCAGGGCCCGTCGTAGCCGGACGATATCGACCCGGCCTGCGGACAGGGCATCGTAGAGCCCGCCGTGTCCACGACGGTGTTCGCCCACCAGCGAGAGTTCCACCAGCGACCGGACCGGCCCATCGGCGCACAACACCGCGTCCGCAAGTTCGAACAGCGCGTCCGCACGCCGGGTCAGACAGGAGTAGAACTCACCCCGGAAGCGTGACAGTCCCGCAAACGGATCCTGCCGGACAACATGATGCGCCAGACTCATCCCCACGGCCTTCGTGCTGAGCGTTGTGTGTTCCTTGGTCGGATCACATGCTCAGCCGAAGGCCGCCCGCACGTAGGGCAGTTACCGGACCGAGTGATCAAGTGCGAGGACTCGTTCGGGCTCCGAGGTTAAAGATCAAGTTAACTGAAACGATGCGGCATTGTCTGCCCCATCCCCGGACGACGCTGATCAGGCTCACAGCGGAAAGGACCCGCTCCCGTGGCAGTCGGCCGCAGGAACTCGACGCGGTCGACCACCGCGGGCGACACGCGGTCCCGTGCGGGCTCCACCGCTTCATAGTCACCGTGTGTCGGTCACGAGGCACGACAAGCCTGCGATTTGCTACGAGGTCACCGCTCATGCTGTTTTCAGTCGGCTGCATCGCCGACGGCTAGGGGGTGGAACCACGCCCGGCAGGCCGCCGTCGATCACCCGCAAGGTCGTCGGCTGAGCCGCTTCTCCCGATGTATTCAGCGCCACTGGCACAACGGAAGCGAACGGTGGCGGCTCGGAGCGGCTTCCGACCATCTCGCACGAGCGGTGCCGGCCGGGCCGGCCGGCACCGCCTTCCCGCCTCGCGAAGGCGAGGCCTCGTTTGCCCGTCACAGTGCGAGGCAGCGGGTGATGAATTCGAATGCCCTGTCCTGGCTGACGAACCCCAACGACCGGCAACCCACCCGAAGAGTCGTTCCTTCAGGAGTCCGTAGCCTGATGGCCTCAAGCGCGCCGGACGCTAGGCGGCACCCTGATCGTCGACGGACAGCGAGTCACCCGCCACGTGAGCGGTTTGTATTAGCGTCGACTTGCGTCGGACGATGTGCTGAGCTCGTCCTGGCGGAAGGTTGCGTGGCTTCACGTTGCCGAAGAGGTATCCCTCGGACGGGGGACACGACATCAACAGTCCTGGGGTGTTCACGTCATCCAGGCGCCTGAGCAACTGGTCGCCCACGCCCCGTCCGACGCCAGCTGAGGAACGAACGACCACCAGATGCAGTCCGACCTCGAAGCCGAGAGGGAGGAAGTCGAAGAGTGGTCCGAACGGCTGGTCGAAGGACGTGCCTCCGCCAACCATGTCGTAGTCGTCTACGAGGACGAACAGGCGAGGACCGTTCCACCAGTCACAGCGGCGCATGCGCGCCGGTGCGATGTCGGACCCGGGAAGGCGGAGTTTGATCGCTCGGGCGGAGCCTTCAACCAGCTCCTTGAGGCCATCCATGGAGACTGCGTGTCCGAGGCGGTATTCCTCGGGCACGGCGTCGACGAGACCGCGGCGGTAGTCGACCATGAGGATGTTGGCTTCGTCAGGTGTGTAGCGTGCTGTGATGGCTTTGGCTATGAGCCGGAGGAGATTCGTCTTTCCGCTTTCCGTGTCTCCGATGCCGACCAGGTGGGGGGTACGGCTGAAGTCGTGCCAGACAGGGGCGAGAACCTCTTCGTCGAGCCCGATGGGTACGCGGAGTCCCTCGTTCAGCTCGGGGATCGGCAGTTCGGTGACGGACAGTCGGTGAGGCAGCATGCGTACGGGCGGCGCGGGAGGACCGGCCCAGTGCTCCGCGATCCCCTCAACGAGAGCGATGACTCCGTCCGTCAGATCCTCCATGTTCTCCTGGCCGTTGACGCGTGGGAGAGCAGCCAGGAAGTGCATCTTCCCTTCGGTGGTCAGGCCGCGGCCGGGAATGTGTGGGACCGTGGCGGCCTTCCGGATGTCGACCACGGAGTCCATGGGGTCGCCGAGCCGCAGCTCGAGCTTGGTGCCGGCCTGGTCGCGGATCTGTGCGGACAGTTCCATCCACCGAGTGGTGGCGATGATCAGGTGGACTCCGTAGTTGAGGCCGCGGGTAGCGATCTGGTTCAAGGTGGGGATCAGAGTGTCGAAGTCCTGGCGGACTGTCTGCCAGCCGTCCACGACGAGAAAGACGTCGCCGTGCGGTTCCTCTGGAAAGTCGCCCGCCGCCCGCCTGCGGCGGAACGAGGCCATGGAGTCAATCCCGTGGTCCAGGAAGAACTGTTCCCTGCGGTCTAGCACGGCCACTACTTCGGCCACAGTCCGACTGATTCGTTCACTGTCCAAGCGAGCCGCTACGCCGCCGACATGAGGGATGCCCACGAGGCCGGACAGGGCACCTCCACCGAAGTCCAGGCAGTAGAACTGCACCTCGCGCGGGGTATGCGTGAGGGCGAGTGCCGCGATAAGAGACCGGACGACGGTCGACTTTCCACTCTGCGAGCCGCCGGCGACCGCTACGTGCCCGCCTGCGCCGGACAGATCGACGACCAGCAGGTCTCGCAGCTGCTCGAAAGGCTTGTCGACAAGGCCTACGGGCACTCGTAGCTTGCCTGTTCCCGGCCAGTCGGCCGCAGTCAGACCGCGCTCCGGCTCGGGTGCGAGGGACGGCAGCAAGGAGTCGAGCGTTGGTGACTGTTCCAACGGAGGCAGCCATACCTGGTAGGCGGGCGGCCCGGAATTGCGTAGCCGCTCGACGGCGAGTGACAGCAGTGTGTCGCCGGATTCCTCGGTCTCTGCTTCGGGTTCAGGGGCTGGCGCGCGTGTCGCCACCCAGTCTGACGTCCACAGAACCACCTGACTGGCCACCCGGGCCTGTGCCACTGCACCCCTGCGATGACGATAGGGGCCGGAAACGTACGCTGCTCGGAATCGGGTGAGTGCTTCGACACCACTCTTGAGGAACCCGCTTCCCGGCTGCGGGGGCAGCTCGTAGGCATCAGGCACGCCCAGCACTCCGCGGCTCTCCATCGCGGAGAACGTGCGCAGTCCGACCCGGTACGACAGGTGGCTTTCGAGCTGATGCATTCGGCCCTCGTCCAGACGCTGCGAGGCAAGGAGAAGATGCACACCCAATGACCGACCGAGGCGGCCGATCATCACGAACAGGTCCATGAACTCGCGGTGCGTGGCGAGCAGCTCACTGAACTCGTCCACCACGATGAATAGGCTAGGCAGGGGTGCGAGCTGTGGGTTTGAGGTTCGCGCCTTCTCGTACTCGAGGGCTGAGCTGTAGCCCGCGGCTCGTAGCACCTCCTGCCGGCGGATCAGCTCACCGTGCAGGGCGTCCTGCATGCGCTCCACGAGCGCCACTTCGTCGGCCAGGTTCGTGATCAGGGCTGACGTGTGCGGGAGCTCGTCCAGGCCGAGGAATGTGGCACCGCCCTTGAAGTCCACGAGGACAAAGTTGAGCGTCTCGGAAGAGTTGGTGAGTGCGAGGCCCAACACCAGTGTCCGCAGCAGTTCGCTCTTTCCCGATCCGGTTGCCCCGATCAGCATGCCGTGCGGCCCCATACCCCCTTGGGCCGACTCTTTGATGTCGAGTTCAACCGGGACACCGTCGGCGCCGACGGCGATGGGCACGCGCAGCCGTTCGGACGGATTGCTGCGCCGTCGCCAGAAGGCTGCTGGGTCATGCCGGGTCAGGTCTGAAATCCCGATGAGCGTCGTGAGCTCGACGTCACCTGCCAGAGGCTCTGTGACGTCCGCGCCAAGGCTGATCCGGTAGGGGGCCAGCAGCCTCGCCAACGACTCCGCTGCCATAGGGCTGACGGCGTCTGGTCGGCCGAGGAATGTGCTTTGTTCCTTACGGTTGCGGTCGGTGCGAACCAGGTCGATCGCATCGGATTGCACGTCCAGGCGCAGTGTTGTGCGGCCGGGCCGCCAGCGCAGTTCACCCGACAGGTCGAGCACTACCGTGTTGCGGAAGCCTGTGGTGTCCAGACGGTGGCCCGCGGGCACAATGCCCCCGTCCACCACGATGACGGTGAAGGGCTCGTTCTTGGCCGGGAGTTCCTCCGGATCGAACGCCGGGCGTTCGGTGAATTCCGCTCCGAGGATGTCTTCGAGGGCATTGCACGAGTTGGTTATGAGCCGGGCGGGGCCGGCGCCGTCCTGTTCCTGGGGATGCAGGTTATGCGGCAGCCACTTCGCCCACTCCCACTCTTGCCGCCTCTCGTCGGACACGCACAGCGCGATCCACAGTTCCTCGGGCGGATGGAACACGGCGAGTTGGCACACCATGGCGCGAGCCGCAGAGCGAATGGCGTCTTCGTCCCCGCGGAAGGACACACGCGACCAGGAGCGAAGGAAGAGGGCGATCGGCTGGTCGGGCACCGAGCTGTAGGCCCGCATGAAGCGGCGAAGCGCGTGGGCGCACAGCGGCTCCAAGTCTTCTACCGGCTTGGTGGACAAGGGAGTGAGGCGCATCGCGAGCTGTTGATCGCCGACAGCGATCCGAACCTCCGCGAAGTCGTCGTCCTTGGGGCGACGCTCCCAGAGCCGGCTTGTGCGAGCCATTGACGCGAGGGTGGTGGGCGCCGGGTGCAGCCATGCGAGAGCCAGTTGCTGCTCGATGACTGCGTTGTGCACCTTTCGCCGGATCTGTGACAGGTAGCGCAAGTAGTCACGCCGCTCGCCGCCCAACCGGTTCTTCCGGTCGCTGCCCTGGCGCGCTACATGCCCGATCACCATCATGACGGACGCCAGCACCATCATGCCTACGGCAACGTAGGTGAATACGTTGCTCGAGCCTCCTGGGCGGATGAACATCACCGTCATCGAGAGGGACATCATGCCCATCGGCAGATATGTCCATACAGCGGATGAGTCCGCCACGGTCTCCGGCAGCGTTGGCGGCTCCTGAATGCTCAGCTCCCCGTCTGGCATGTCTGGGCCACGCCGCCGGGCCGGGCGGCGAAAGAGGATCACGCTCAACGCAACGGCTCCTTTGTCAGAGACTTAACCAACCGTACGGCTGGCTGACTGCATCTCAGGCCATCCTGAAAAACGAGGGTAATTGTGGGAAAACCTTCGAGTATTTTCGGGTCGCATGTCCTGGCTGATGTGCGGAAAACTGCGTCCGGAGCAAGGACGCTACAGTCCTCCAGAACACTCGCCAGTATTCTGCCTCTCAAATCTACGGCAGCCGCTTCCAGTGGCCGTAGTCGATAGGTTCAGGGAAACAGAGGACCATTGCGATGACAGACAACTCCGCTGCCGGACTGTGCCGCATCACCGTACGCGCCCCCTCACGGCACATTGACCTTGCAGTCCCCGCTGACGTCCCGGTGGCCGACCTGCTTCCCACGGTCCTCCGCTACGCCGGCGAGAGCGACCAGGGCGGCAGCCTGGAGGAGCAGGGTCTGGATCACGGCGGCTGGGTACTCCAACGCTTGGGCGATGCACCACTCGACGACGCAAGCACCCTCGACTCGCATGACTTCCGCGACGGAGAGGTGCTCTATCTGCGGCCATTCAACGACGAGTTGCCGCCAGTGCGGCTCGACGACCTCGTGGACGGCATCGCCACCGCCACTCGTGACGGCCAGCGCCGATGGAGCCCGGAAGCCAGCCGTCGCCTGCTGCGCAGCCTGCTGGGCCTTGCCCTCACTGCCGGACTGGCCATACTCGCCCTGTCGAGCGAAGGCGGCTTCGTCCGCCTTCTCGCAGTCGCCGGATGCAGCGTGCTGCTACTCCTCGCGGCTGCAGCGGCAAGCCGAGCGATGGGCGACTCGACCGTCGGGGCAACCTTCGGCTTCATGGGCGTCCTCTACCTCGGCCTCACCGGCTGGCTGCTGCCCGTATACGACATCAACGGCACAGAGGTTCCCAGCACCTTCAGCGCCCAACTGCTGGCTGCCGCAGCTCTAGCCGCAGGCGGGGCTGTCCTCGCCGTGGCAGCCGCAGGAACACACATCGAGATCTTTCTGATGTCTGCCCTGGCAGCTGCCGCTACCGGGGCGGCCAGCGCCGTGCAACTCGCCTTCGATATACCTATTGGTGCCGCCTCGGCGGCAATTGCTGCACTGGCAGTAATCTTCGGGGCTTTCATTCCAGCCATCTCCTTCAAGTTCGCTGGAATGCGCATGCCAGCACTGCCCACCAATCCACAGCAGCTGCAAGAAGGAATCGACCCTTACGACACAGGAGATGTGACCGCGCGAACGGCGCGCGCCGCGGTCTGGATGACCGCGCTCTATGGCGGCACTGCAATGGTTTGCATCGGCTGCCTGACGGCCCTCGTCCTCCACGGTGGAACTCCCGCCATGTGGACCGCCACAGTGCTGACGGCACTCCTGCTGCTGCATGGCCGCGGCATGGTCAACGTGTGGAACCGTCTCTCCCTCGTCCTTGCCGGTGCTTGGGGAATCAGCATTCTCCTCCTGGCCTGGTCACAATCCCTCCAGGCAGAAGAGCGCATCATCCTGGTGTTGGCACTGATGGTGGTGGCCGTTGCCCTGGCCATCATCTCGTGGAAGGTACCGGGACGCCGGATCGTGCCCCACTGGGGCCGAGCCGCCGAAATCCTCCACACGATGCTCGCCATCAGTCTCTTGCCCCTCACCCTGTGGACGCTCGGCGTCTTCGGGACCCTCCGGGCCATCAACGGCTGACCACAGGGAAGCAGGACATGCAATCCAAACGAGACCAGGTTCAGGCACATGCCTTCCTGATGAACCGGCTCACAGCCGGCATGCTGCTCGCCGAACCCGACGCCCCCGAAAGCCCTCTCGGACGCACCACACGCGGGACCGTATTCGGGCTCGTCATCGCCGTCGTCATCGCTGCCGGCGCTGTCGTGTTCGGCCTCATCAAACCCGGAGGCCACCAACTGAGTGGAAAAGAGTTGGTGGTCAACAGAGACACCGGAGCCCGCTACCTCTTCGTCAACGACGAACTCCGCCCCGTCCGCAACTACTCCTCCGCTCTGCTCATCGGCGGAAAGGGCCTGAAGACCGACGACGTGCGCACCGCATCGCTGCGCGGAAAGCCGGTGGGCCTGCCGGTCGGCATACCTGACGCCCCAGACTCCATACCCGACAAGAAGGACTTGGAAGCCGGTGCGTGGCAGGTCTGCTCCGTCATCGACAGTAAGTTCTCCACGGCCTTGGTGGCGGGTGCCCCAGCCGATGGCAGAAGGCTGGGAGCCGACGAAGGCGCGATCGTGATCGGCCCGGACGCTGCCACCACATACCTGGTCTGGCAGGGACAGCGACTGAAGATGGATGGTGACGCAAGTGCGTCCCTCGGATACGGATCGATCACCCCACGCCCCGTCTCAGCAGCCTTTCTGCAAGTCCTGGCCCCCGGCCCCGACCTGAGCCCGCCCCCAGTGCAGGATCGGGGAGCCATCGGACCCGTTCTGGGTGGCGCTCAAAGCAGGTTGGGACAGGTCTTCCAAGTGCAGGTGCCGGGGTCGGCTCCCAAGTACTACCTGCTCAAGCGGGAAGGGCTTGTGCCTCTCACAGACACCCAGGCCGCACTCGTGCTCGGCAGTCCCGCCACGCGCCTCGAGGCGTACGGCGGCCTCCCTCCGCAGCCCATCCGGCTGGCAACAGTGGAACTGAAGGAAAATCAGGCACCAGGTGCAGACGGCCGGGAAGTGGCTACCGGCCTGCCCCTGTCGCCGCCGCGAGCAACACCAACACCTCGTGGGCAGTCCGTCTGCAACCGTGTCGATCCCCGCAGCGGCACACCCCGCGTGTCCACAGAACTGGTGCCCGTGAAGTCGCTCACCCCCTTTGCGCAGGTGGAACCCGGCAGCGTTCAGTCATCGTGCATTCAGATGGACCGTATCGTCGTACGCCCTGGACGTGGGGTCTTGGTGCAGGCGCTTACGGCGGGCGGTCGGCCAGCCGGCGGATCGACCTACCTCGTGTCCGACAACGGAGCCAAGTACCTGCTCACGCAGCAAGCGATCGAAGCGTTCGGCTATGCCGAGACCAAAGCGCAGACTCTGCCGTCGCCACTTCTGTCGATGTTGCCCACGGGACCCGATCTCGACCCCGTCACGGCGATGAGCGGTGTCAAAGGCCCCATCACGTCGGCATGCCCAGGAGACGAGGCCGGTAGCTAGACGGCTGGCGAGGGAGGCCAGGTCGGGCACGAAAGTGCTGAAGCCAACGTAGGAACGGGCCAATGTGATGCCCCACTCGAACCTGCAGACCGGGCCACTCGTACCCATGACTGATCGCCTTCTCCGAGCGTAGCGGAAGGCGATCGCAACCAAGAAACAGGAGGCAAGAATGGCTGCTACTGGCAGGCAGACGTTTGACTTTCAGAAGACGCAGCAGGGCATCAGCGCCCTCAGCGATGGCGCCGGTGACGTCCGGCGAGGCCGGACCTCTGTTGAGGAAGTCAAGAGCGTCCTGCTTCCCGGCTACCAGGGTGCAGACGGCGCCGAATTCGGTCGTCTGCTCAACGACTGGCTCACGCAGTGCGAGGTCGTCGCCCGCAAGCTCGACGAAATGCAGGCGACCCTCGAAGAGACCCTGCGGTCCAAGACCGGAAACCAGCAGGCGGCCCAGGAGATGATCACGCAGGCCCGCAACAACTCGGGTGCCAACGCCATCTTCAGCCGACTCGCACCCTGATCACACCCACCCCCTCCGGGAAAGCACACAGAAGCGAGGTTCACACATGCCCTACGGTGATGACGGCATCGTCCACGTCAATTACGGCAGCGTCGGCGAAGCAGTGACATCGATGCAGCAGATCACGACCGCAATCCGTCAGCGCCTTGCCCAGCTGGAGACCGGCCTGCAGCCGCTCGTCAACAGCTGGGAAGGCCAGGACCGCGAGGCCTACTACGTCAAGCAGCGTGAGTGGAACGCCGCGGCGGAAAAGCTCAACGCCATTCTTGCGAGCCACGGTGGTCTGCTGGACGACATCGGCGCAAGCTACGACCTCAACGAGCGGAAGCTGCGCCAGGGCTGGGAGAACGTGCAGATCGGCTAATGGCATGGTCGAGACGGCTCCGTCCTCTCCCCGACCACCCGACGCTCCGACGGTCATAATCCGGGCAAACCTGGGCCGCGGCGACGCTGAGCACGCACTCCGTGAGGAAGCGCGTGAACAGCGTCGCCAGCAATAGCGCCATGCAGGTGAGCGGCCCGGATGCAGGCCGTCGATGCGTCGTGGAAGGGCGGACCGTCTCGCACCCGGCCTGTCAACATGCGCCTTGAGGGTGTTGATGGGTTTTCGGTGGGTGGTCGGTTGCGGGATGAGTTGTCTGAGGATGAGGAGGGTTGATTGTGCCTGAGCATGGTGCGGGTGGTGTGTCGGGTTCTGGTGGTGGGGTGTCGGGGGCGGTTCCGGTGCCGTCGGTGCCGGTGTCGGGTGTGGGTGGGTCGTCGTATTCGGCTGATCCGGCGCGGGTGCAGTACGGGTTGCGGGAGATGCAGAAGATTGCCGGCCTGGCGCAGGAGATGATGCGGGATTTTGAGGCTGCTGTTGCTGTGACGCGGGGTTGGGAGGGTGAGGGGGACAGTTTCGCGAGGGAGAACAAGCCGAGGGTGGCGGCGGAGAACAAGGCGGCGTCCGAGACGGTTCGGGCGGTTGCGGAGGCGATTTCGTCGGCTGCTGACGCGACGGCGGGGAATGTGAAGAGTATTCAGTCTCATCAGGGTGGCGTGGTGGACGCTGTCCGTGAGGAGGCGCGTAAGAGCGAGGGTCTGGGAAGGCGCTGAGCGTGTATGGCGATTGAGCCCTCTGAGGATTTGCAGCGGCTGATCTTTGTTTTGACCGGTGAGCGGTTTCTTGAGGCGGATGAGGATCGTGGCTATGCGAGTCATGATCCTTATGTTCGTCTGGCGAGGCGGGCGCGGGATCTGTCGGGGACGATTGAGGGCTCGGTTGGTGGGATTGGTCGTGCGTTGCCGGGGGAGGCGGGTGCGGCGTATGTGCGGGCTATGCGGTTGTTGGTGAATGATGGCGGCCGTAATGCTTTGGGGGAGTTTGCGGGGCAGTTGGACCGGATTGCTGATGGTCGGGTCCGGACGTCGATGAATGTTACGGAGTCGAAGTGGCAGTTGGTCGCTGAGCTGGTTCGGTTGTTGATCGAGCTGGCGGTGTTGGCGGCGATGGCGTTCTTCTCGGGGGGTTTGTCGGCGGGGCAGCAGGCGGTGGCGATGCTGCGGTCGCGGGTGTTTTTGTTGACGGTGCTGGATGCGTTGTTGAGTCGGACGCGGTTGATGCCGTCGTTGAGTGAGGCGTTCGAGGAGGCGTTCCAGACGTTTGCGGTGCGTCTGGCGTTGATGGTGGCGGGGCCTGAGGGGCGTCGTCCGAAGGGGTTTGATCTGGGGGATATTGCCCGGTCGGCTGTGGTGGGTGGTTTGGCGGGTGCGTTCCATGGGGTGTTGTCGGGGACGGTCGGGAAGGCGTTGACGGGCCGGTTGGGGCGGCCGTTGGTGAAGGATGTGTCGGGGGACGTGGCGGTGAAGGTTGCGCCGCGGGGGGTGTTCACGGCTGGCAACGGGGTGCGGGCGGTGGGTGCGGGTGCGGGTGCGTTCGTGGCCGAGGGGGCCGCGGAAGCCGGTGCGGAGTTCGTGACCAATGGTCTGTTCGACGGCCGGTGGAAGGTCGAGGCGTCCACGTTCTACGGCGCCGGGATCAGCGGTGTCACCGAAGGCGTCCTCACCGCCGGCGTCGTCGCCGGCGCGTTCGCGTTGAAGGACAGCATCTCCCGCATCAAGAGCGTCGCCACCAGCACGGGTGACGTCCGTTCCGGTGACGCGGGGACCACCGCCGATCAGGCGTCGGTGGTCAACACCACCGACCTCACCGCGACCGGCACCGAAACCGGCCCGGTCACCAGGGTGGCGGGCGGCATCGTCACGAGCACCCAGACCACCAGCGCCGCCAGCCACGACACGGACGCGCACAGCATCGACACCGCACCGGCCACAGCCCCCGGCACCACGCCACCGGCAACAACCAGCAACAACACCCCAAGCCCCGCCGCAGCCTCGCTAGGAACACCTCCCGTCGACAGCCCTAAGGCTCACGGTGGAGCTGGCGGCCCAGCATCAGCTGCCGCCAAGGTGACGGAACCCGTCGTACAGGCTCACACACAGGGGCGGAGCGAAGCATCTGCAACTCGCGTCGAGTCACTGCTGAGCAACACCTCCGGCCCGGAGGCTGCGTCTGAAGCGACGGAGACTGAGAGCGATCGCGGGGGCCTGGCTGGCACGGACACAGGATCTGGCGAGCAGGTTGCTACGCCTACATCTTCACCCACGCCGAGCACGGCGACAGATCCAGCGACCAGTGTGCAAGCCCGTTCAGCGCCACCGATACAGCATCCGAGCAATGCTCCTGGCACACCTCCGGTTGCCGCGAGCGGGCAGGGAGCAGGTTCCTCCACTTCGAGACTGCCAACTGAGCAAGGTGCAGCGGCAGGGACGGCGGCAGCACCGAACGCCCGGCCGGCGGAAGGGGTGTCGTCCCAGACCGCTGCCGGCATGGGACAGCGGCCGTCCGGTGGTCTGCAGGCGGCCGCAGACACCGCTGCCTCCGACCTCACCCGCGCGGGAGAGCAAAGTCAGGGCTCGCCGTCCTCAGACCTTGATCACCTATCTGTATCTGTGCCCACGCCGTCGGACCCCCCGACTGCCAGGCTTGACTCTGCGCATGCCATGTCAGCCACAGCTTCGCCCTCCGATCATGGTCGGAGGGTGCAGACCAACGCCGCATCCGGCGAGCAGGCGAGCCTTCATACGGAGGGAGTCGACGAGTCCCCAGCGAGCCAGACCGGGCTGATGTCAGCCAGTGGCGTGTCCAATGCTGGGACCGACACGCGCCCCTCGGGCCCCGGGCCTGTCGCTACCTCCCAAGGACCGGCCAATGCAACTTCCTCCGCGGGTTCGGTGGAGCGGACCGCGCATGGCCGGCCAGCAAATCGGACGGGTCAAACACTCGCGCCCACAACCCCTGCGCCGGTGGGCGATCGGGATATACGGATGGAGTCCGCCGCGACTCCCGGAGCAACTGGCGACAACCAGCGGGAGGGGCAGAGAGCCGAGAATCAGGCGCCCACTGCGGCCTCTACGCAGACGACGTCGTCAGGGGAAACACAGTCACTGCCCCGTCTTGACGAACGAGGTGACGACGAAGGACGCAACGCCACCGTAGGAGGCAATGACCGCGCGACACAGTGGATAGCACCTGATCACACCTTGGCACGCGCTGAGGACGAGGTCGCTCGGGGTGCTGCTTCGACGCCAGCCACGAGCGGTCAGGTCGGCGGGGCTGTCTCGGCCTCTGCGGGTGGTGCGCTGGGGAATGGCCAGACAGCTGATCGCTTGAGAACACCGGAGTTGTCGCCGTCCGTTGCTGAACCTGCGCTTGACGTCACGCGTCTGGCGAATGAGTGGTTCGGGGTAGGCCGCGCCTCCCTCGAGATGGTGGTCCGCGCTCGGCGGTTGATCACGGCAGTGGCACGACACCAAGGCCATCCCCTGGGCGCAGAGGCGCCTAGTGGTCGTCCGCAGAGCCCTACGTCGTTGCCAGCCGGCATCGCGGAACTGGCGACTGTGCTGCTCGGAGTACGCGACGCCGAACGAGTCGCGCGGGATACGCCCGCGGTTCTGCCCGCAGTGCTGGTGCGCCTGGTTGGTGACGTCGAGCAGGCACTCCCCGCCCACAGTTCAGCCAGCGCTGGAGTGCAACACCCGCCCCTGGTTGAGGCAGCGCAGATCTACCTCACCGCGCAGGCACTCTCAGAGAAGAAGCGAGAGCGGCTCATACGCCGGGCAGAGAACCTGGTCCGTTCCGAACACAACCTGCACGATCCGTCGGTCCTGCGCGGAACTCAGCGCTACACGCTACGCGAAGGCATCACCACGCTGGTGGCTGCGGAACATCACCGCAACGGATCTGAAGCAGCACTCGAACTCGCCCGCGCCCTGGCTCAAGCACACCGCACACAACGCACCCGTCTCCTCGGGGGTGGAAAGCTAGTATCTGATGAACTCCTGGCGGAAGCAGTACGCGCGTGGCGGGCAGCAGAACCCGCACGACGCAACCCGAGAGTAACGACGGTAGTCCGCGTCGGCGGACAGGAAGTAGCTGTTGGCAGGCTTGTGGCCAACATCGCCAGGGGGCACCGGGGGGTTAGCCAGGATTTGGCTGATGTGTTGGCGGAATTGACCGACGTGCGAGTGACACCGAATCCGGCTCAAGCACGGAGGCGTGCATGGCCCGAGGCTCTGCTAGTTGAAGCGCTTGAACTCTATTATGGCGATCCCCGGAACGTTGGTGCGCCACCGCCCAGTACTGCGAAGGTGGTCATCCGCGGCCAGGAGGTGCCCTTCGGGCGAACCCTCTACGAGCTGGGACGTAACCATGATTTGTCACAGTCGCTGATTGCAGTACTCGAGCGGGCAGGCCGCATACGTGCAGCGGAGTGGGGCATCGCGCCTGAGGAAGATAAGCTCGCTGACAGTGCAGGCAGACAACAAGACCAGGTCACGGAACCAGGCCCGGCTGCCTCAACCTGGTCATACCCCGGCGGAGTTACACAGACTGTAGGGCATGGATCGGCCGCTACCGTCGGAGGGCAGTCGTCCCCGCTGAGTTTCATCGGCGGGCCGGCAGCACACGCTGGGCCGTCCTGGGGCTCCTCCCATACAGGTCAGGCATTTGATACAGGCTCGGGAACGACCGGAGAGCTGTTTGCTGCAGGGGAAGCATGGTCGGACTATTGGATAATCGGCGCGCTTGAGGCGTGGCGTGCCCAGAATCCTGGTGTGCAGGGATGGGTCCCGCCGGCTCAGTTTGTGCAGCCTGTCGGTGGGCGTCTGGTGCCGCTGGGCCTGATCTTCGCCAGCATTTGGAGTGGGCAGCAGACGGCGTCACCTGAGGTGGTGAATGCTTCCTGGCGGTTGGCGGGATTGACCGCCATGGGAGCGCAGGAGGCCAACGCCTGGAGCGAACTGATCGGGGAACTCCTGCATCCTGCGGATCAGTTGGCAGGCGTCGCAAGGGGATCTGCCACGGATTCGGCGGTTAGCTCCCTACGCCAGTTGGCGAACCCGATCTCCGATCAGGTGTGGTCGCCCCTGGAGCCAGGTCTGAACGCTGCGGTCTCCGGCCGGTCGGTGCCGCTGCCGGATGAAGGCAGCGCTCCATACTTTTACGCGGTCGACTCACAGAGCGAGCAGGCGGCGGATCCAGTCATTGCCGGTGACCTGCACTTTGTAGGCCGGTCGTGGGACGCTCCCATGCCAGGGGGCGCAGTTGCGCGCGCGGAATCAGTGCTGTCGTTCCCCGTACCAGGGCTGGATTCGCTACCCAGCATCATGTCGCATGCGCGGAGCACTTGGCCTTCTCTCGGACCTGCTGCTCAGTGGGAGCCATCCACGCGATCTGTCAGCGGATCCCAGAATCTCGTTCCACTCTGGAACGGCGCTACAGACGCTGCCGTCATGTGGCCCGCCGAGCCCTCAGGAATAGTCCCGATGCTCCAGTCCGGTGACACAGAGTTTGGAGCTTTCCCAGAGCCAAGTACTTGGCCGCCGTCGATCGAGACTGTGGTGCAGTCCCCTGACCGGGCCCAGTACTTCACGGCTTCCGGATCCGCTACCTCTTTCGAGGCGGCACTGTACGGCTCACACACTGACAACGGTCTCTGGTCTAGACATACGAGTGGCAACCTGCACGGGCAGTCAGCCAGCAGTATCGAAAATTCCATGCAGCAGCACTTCAGCGCTCGTAGCCCGCGTACGATAAATTACGGTCGGGGTCACCATAAATTGACCGCGCCCCGCCGCAGGCGCAACCCTGCACCTCGGTTCGGCGTGCCGTCGGCATTTGACGTTCGCACGTTTAGTGTCGAGGGCATTTCGGTGGCCGACCTAACTGTGCGAGTCGCCGTTCGGGGGTCGGCCCAGGATTCTGATTACGTATGGTCGGCGCTGCAGTACGGAGTAACAGAATTCTTCAACCAACCAGTTTACAACCTTCCTGACGGAAGCGTTCTGCACGTTACGGTGGAGAAGGTGCAGCCGTCTGAAGATCATCATCTCCTGGTTAATCTGGTTGGTCGCGACCAGGTCATGCATCAGACGAACTGGTGGCCAGATGCCTTGCCCATGGAGTACGCGCACGAACTAGGTCACCAGCTTGGTCTACGTGACGAATACCGCGCTCACGAGAAGCAGGGGCGCTCGCACGTCGCAGGCACTCTCATGGGTGACTTTAAACAGCCGGCACCGCACGACCTCCCCTTCCTCGGCCTCCGAACTCGCCACCTGCAACTACTCGGGGCGCTAATCAGCGATGCCCCCAGCATTGCAAGCCCCATGAACATGGAAATGCAGTCGGCAGTACACCAGGGGAACTTGGACCTGCTGCTTTTGTCGCAGAGTGCTCATTGGCGTGATGCACGATCTGCCGCAGTGCCACTCACTCGTCGGCATTTCTATTTGGATCCAGTCACTGAACCCGACCCCCCAACATCGAGTTCAACTCTGGCGCTGGGTGGAGACACGACGCGTGCCATGGCTGTGCCTTCTGCGAGGCAGGCGACCGCCCGGCATGACGCTGCTGCGACCACTGAGGGCGATCTAGGGGAGTCTGCATCCCTGCCCCGCCAGCCCGAGGCGACTGACTCACCGACGTCAGAACAAGATCTCGCCGCCTGGTCCTGGGCACGTCTGTGGTTCGGTGTGTCTGAACCCTCAGCACACTTGGTCGCTAGCGCACAGCGGCTGGCCGGCGTGGCACAGCGGCATCTGACAGAACAACTGCAGGATGAAGACGTCGCGAACGGTGTGCCCGCGGACTCCTCCACGGTGCAAACAGCTCTGGCGGCACTCGCCACCGCTCTGCTGGGTGTGAGAAACGCGGAACGGGTAGTCCGGGATACACCGACGATTCTTCCGCAGCTGCTCGCGCGCCTAATCGATGCCGTGGATCATGCAGTCGCCACGAAGACTACGGAGACCCAGGGCGTAGAGCACCCCCCGCTGGTCGAAGCAGCCCGGTCGTATCTTGCGGATCAGGCGCTGTCAGAGAATGAGCGGGAGTGGCTCAGGGGGCGAGTCGAGAACCTGGTTCGCTCTCAACACGACCTCTACAGCGAATGGCTGCCGCGTGGAACCCGCCGTTATTGGCTGCGCGAGGGTGTCACCACGCTTGTGGCTGCGGAGTACCACCGCAACGGGTACGAAGCGGCGCGCGAACTCTCCCACTTGCTCGCTCAAGCCCACTCCACACAACGGACTGGCCTCCTCGGAGGCGGGGACATCGTCTCCGACGAGCTCCTCATCGAGGCGCTGCGTGCCTGGCGTGCTGCCGATCCCGGACACCGACAGCTCCGGCCAACGTGGGGTGCCGTTCAGCACGTGCAAGGCCGTGAGGTGCCGCTAGGCCGTATCGTCTCCAACATCAAGAACCAGCACCGGGGAGTCAGCCAGGAAGTAGCGGAGATACTCGGGGAACTTACCGACGTGCGAGTGAACGCCACTCCCACGCGGGTGCGGCCCGAAACCTGGCCGGACGATCTGGTCATCGAGGCACTGGACGTCTACTACCTCGACGCTGCTCGGGTAGGTACGCGGCCGACATCCACCGCCACAGTCGACGTTCGCGGGCGGCAGGTGCCGCTGGGGAGCATCGTCTGGGGCATTGAGCGTGGTCTTCGCACACGGGTGTCAGACGAACTTCGCGCAAGAGTCCTGGCCAGGGGAATGCCTCCTGCCGGGAGGCAACGACAAGATCATGCGACCTTCGGCGCAGGAGCCGTCGCAGGCCCTTCACGAGTTGTCCCGCGCTACGAGGCCTTTGGCTTGACGGAGGCCGAAGTGACTCGGACGGCTTCCCAGATGCGCAATCCGTGGCCCGACGACATAGTGCTTGAGGCGCTCAGTCTCTACTATGGCGATCGCAGGAATGTCGGGCGGCGACCTGCTCGCACGGAGACCGTCGAGGTCCACGGGCGCCAGGTCCCGCTAGGACGGCTTGTCTACGACAGTGAGCGCGGCGCAAGAGCGACTTCGCAAGCACTGGCCGACGCCCTAAAGCGCCTGGCTGGGATTCGTCCCGCCCCCGGAGCATCCCAGCGAAGCCAGTGGGAGCGACACCCTCCTGCGCCGCAGGCCGGCGGAGGTGAATCCCGGCTGCGTGAACATGCCCAGCGTGTCGTTACAGCCGACACTACGCATGGGACTGCAGCAACATGGTCGACATCCCTCCGCACTGACCATGATTCCTTGAACAGGGTGCGCGCCGTAGCCGATGCAGCACTCACGCGGTCGTGGCACGACCCGATGTCGACGACGTGGCCAGCATTCAGCGAGGCGAGTTGGTCGGATGCCAGCGCACGAGGCTCGGCTGCCCGACACGACGAACGGTTCGGCAGCGTGCGATGGCCGGATAGTTGGGTCGTAGCGGCGCTGAAGACTTGGCGCGCAACAACCAGTGCACCGTGGTCTTCGCTGCCTTCACGAGATGCCATTCAGGTTGTCGACGGCCGTCATGTGCCCCTCGGCCAGATATTTGCGAGCATCGCACGTGGTGAGAAGAAGCCGTCGCCGGAGCTGACGAAGGCTGCCTGGGAACAGGCAGGTGTCTTCGCCATGAGATCAGAACCAACCGAGGAAGAGGTGCTGCAGTGGACTGAGGCAACTATCGGCGAAATCCAGCAGCCTGCCCACTCGTCAGCGGGGGGTGCTGCTGCGCGGAGGCCTGCAGAAGCTGCCGGAACCGGTTCGCCCCGACCCTTCGCGGACTCAGTCCCTGAGCTGTACCCCGTGCCCGAAGTGGGGCCTTCGTACGCTGGGACGCGGGCGCAATCCATCGCTGGCGATCCGTACTCTGCACGTTTCACGCCCGGCGACGACTTGGTGACTTGGGCACAGGCCTCGCACGAATCTTCAGATGAGAACGCATTCTGGTCGTGGGACGGGGCCACCGGCGGGGAGGGCCTGCTGGCCGCCTATGCAGGAACCGCGGGACGAGATCGTTCCACGCGCGGCACAGTAGAACGCCGGCGTTCAGTTTCGGGAGCCACTGAAGCAACGCCGTGGGCCGCGGGTCGCGTGCAGGAGCGAGCGTCCTGGCATCGTGCGGCAGGCGCCGGTACACCCGCGGCGCAAGACCGTCGGGCAGGGGGAAGTTCCCGCCATCCGTCGATGATGGGGCCTCCCCCTCGTCGGGCCCGCAACACGGCTCCTGGCTTCATGGTGTCGTCGGCATTCGACGTCCGCACCTTCCGCTTCGACAACATGCCCTTCACGGATCTGACGGTCCGCATCGCCTTCAGGAACTCGCTCACAGACACCGCAGCCGTCTGGCGGTCCCTGTCGCAGGGAGTCGACGAGGTCTTCAACCGGCCCGCGCACGGCCTGCCGGACGGCAGTGTTCTGCATGTCACGGTCGAACAGGTAGTTGAGGCAGACCATGCGCACCTCGTCGTGGACATCGTCGACCGCAGTCAGCGTATGGACCAGGCCAGTTGGTGGCCCGATGCCTATCCGGTCGAGTATGCGCACGAGTTGGGTCACCAGCTCGGATTGCGCGACGAATACCGTGACCATGGCGGGCAGGGCAGGGCTGACATCTCGGGCAGTCTCATGGGCGATCTGGGTGCGATGGCACCACACGATCTCCCGTTCGGCGGTTTGCGTGGTCGACACCTCCAACTGCTCGCAGCGCTCATCAGCGATCATCCGGGTTCCACTGCCCAACTGGCTGTGCATGCGCGCTCTGCACGTAATAGCGGGCACCTGAACATCGGATACATGACGCGCAGCCCTGATTGGGGACGTGCCCGGAATGGGGCACGCCCGTACCTGCGTCGACACGAGTGGCTGGATCCGTTGACCCAGCCCTCCTACTTCTCGATGCGTGCGCGTCCGCAGTTGCCTGTCACAGGCAGGTGGCCCAATGCTCCTGCCGCAAGTGAGACGCTGCGTGGTGCGCGCAGCGATCACGATCATTCGGACCGAGATCCGTCCTACGCAAGGGCGGAGTATCTGGAGCATCAGCAGCACGTAGAAGGCTTTCTGGAGCGGCTGTACGGCGACTCTCTTGATCAGCAGGAGTACGAACGCAAGCGTCGAGGGTTGCAAACGCTACTGTCGATGACCCAGCAAGACTCGGTGACCTCGTTCGATGTACATATGCAGGAACTGGCGCGAGACGCACTTCATCTGAGTGCGCCGCCGGCCGACGATGACTATCGACGAATCCTGGATGTCGTGGGGCAAAGCGACGGCCAGCCAAGAAGCGCAGCAGCGCTTGCCGCCTATTTCCTGTCCGAGGAATACGGAGTTTTGGGCGAACTAACCGCATTCGTCGATGCGAACGGCCTCCAAGTTGGTCGAGACTGGTCAGGTGCGAGGACCCCCGCGCCCGATACTGCAAGCTATACGACCAGCGATCCGACCATGGGAGCAGTCAAGCATGCAGCCCCTTGGAGTGAACCTTATGTGATCATGACGGCCGGTCCGGCCGGTGCTCTTGTAGTCAAGGTAGGAAGTCGCGCCGTCCGAATCCATCATCCTGCTGAGCTGGCCGAACTCATCGCTCTGGACAACGGTCGCACTGGAATTCAAGACATCGTTCTAGCCATATCCCACGGAAAGGATCAAGGGTTCGGTCAACTCATAGCTGACCGGACAGGCGCGGTAGTTTGGGCGACCGACGCGCAGGTGAGCGTTGAAGTGGACGCTCAGACCGGGGCGGAGCATCTCCATCTCACCGGTGGTCAGGGAAGATGGTCACCGCACCAAAGCGGATTGGCAACTATCGAGGACGATGCACTGGCACATCTGCGGGCACGCCCGCTGATGACCACCGACTATGAAGTGATCGGAGCGCCCCCGGAAGCTGAACTCTTCGGCCACCCATCCAGTTTGACGGGAAGGGAGTTCCTCTATCGGTCGGAGGGCTCCGGAGACCTGCCGCCCCTGACGGTGCCAACCGTAGAGCGCCAGGAGGTAAGGGTCGATGCTCATCCGCCGTTGCATGTTTCTCAGGACCTTTCCCTCGCCACGATGCGAGATGCATATGGTCAGCAGGTCTTCGCTTCCCACCGCGCTGTCGAAGAGGCAAACCGAAACCTGGAACTCGCCGGCAGTCGTGTGAGAATGAAGATGGGGGATGTCCTTCTTCGTTTGTCGGATGGCAGTGGTCGGCATCGCGACCTGGTGAGAGTCACTCCCCAGTTCCTGACGCGGTCAGGACGGTCGGAAGAGGACATTTGTCGGGACTTCGCCCAGATGCTGGCAGGCGGAGTTTCTGCATCGCACGTGATCTTCCGAAATCCCGACGGCTCCGCAGCAGTCAAGGGTCCCATCAACGCCTTGGGGCGTACCGAGGTGACGGGGATCAACCATCTCGCTGCGGCTGTCAGTCAAGTCGCGGAAGGCCGTGAATCCATTGCTGTCGTGAATCCAGAATGGGCTGCAGGGCAGGTGCTGCAGGATAATAGGCTGATCGGTGAAGGTGATGGTCCCGCGCCGGGAAGGGAATACGGCAGCGCGTTGAGTGTTGCCGTGGATAATCCTCAACGCGAAGTCCTGTCTGATGTGGCGCGAATGATCGGTGTCAACGAGCATGCTTGGGCAGAGGTTGGCGAGACGTACCTCACCCAGTCGATCAACGCGCTCGACGAAAATGGCCTGCCTAGCATTTCACGAAATTATGCGAAGCCGTCCGAGATCGAAGGGAGTCACTTCGGATACCACTTTGCCATGGTTGTGATCGCCAGCGAGGACGGCAATCATCAGATCACGCTCGAGAATTTTTCGCGACGTGCTGTCGTTGCTGCAGAAGTGAAATCAGCTGTTGATGTAAACCTTGATCGAGTCTCTCCAGACGAGTTGAGGATGTTGCGCGTAGCCATCAACGAGGAGCTGGATCGTAACGCGGTCGACGGTTTCCCCGATGATGTGCTCAAGCAACTGCGTCAGCATGCGCGTTTGGTAGATGGTCTCATCACTGCAGCGGAAGCTAGGCGTGAAATTGCCCGGCATACCCCTGGGACCGAGCAGCATGAGGTCGCCACAGCTTCTGCCGAAAGGGCGGAACGGGCAGCCAGGTCGCGTATGAAGGAAGCGGCAGACCTGCCAAAGTCCAGTGAGCTGTGGCATTTTCGGATGTTTTCCCGACGTCCCGGAGAGTCCTATCATGAAAAATCTGCAGACCTACTGACCTCCGATTGGTCGCCCGTAGCGAACCCCTTGACCTCCGTGATATTGCATGGACATAGGCTCCCGCAGGTAGGAATCGTCTTCGATGCGGATACTCAGCGCATAGAAGCCGCCGAAGGGCGCAAGCTGGATTACGTGGTCGAGCAAGTGGTGCGAGTCGGTCTGTGGAACCTTCGCAACGGGCTCCCCATCCCGCAGATCGCCGTTACTGGGCGAGGCGAAGGGCGTCGCGGCTCGCTGGGGACCGTTCCTCGCGGAAGTGCACAGGTGCGAACTGCTGGAGTGCACTCCGAACTGTTGCGTCGACTGGAGGAAAAACTCAGCCAATTCCAGAAGAGCTTGATCGAGCCGCAGTTGACGATCGCTGACTTCCTCGTCATCGCCTCGATCGATCGCCCATCGACGTTTTGGCAGAGGCGGCATCATCGCCGGATGGCGAGTCAAGGGACAGTCGGCAGCACTGCTTCTCGGACCCCACCCTCCAGTCCTCTGCGGCATGATGGGCATTCGACGAGTCTGTCGTCGGCTCAAGATGCGGTGAAGGTGACTGCCTATTTCGCCGACCGTGCAGAAGACCCTGCCGTGCCGCCCTCGCCGCGCTCGCGTAAGAAGTCGGCGAGTTGGAATCTCCTGCTTCACTCGCCCCGCGTGCTCCGTCGCGTATCGGGGCCACCTGCCCTCTGGGGCTCCGGTGCTATCTCTGAGGAGCATGCGCCGGGTGCCCGATATTTTTCGGTATCTGAGACACCGCCTGCAACACCCGGAGCCTCCCGGCGCTTCACTGTCGGTCTGCATGCGTCCGACACCGCGCCAGCACCGACCCAGGCCACGGAAGCTGGCCGGCCGCACTCGTGGCATTCGTCCGCTACCGGCCACGCGCCTAGCGGCGGACAGACTGGTCAGGAGACGGTCACTGTTCTGCGAAGCTGGCGCCGAATGTCACGGCAAGTGGCAGATCCCGTTCCAACCCGCAGCCACTATGTAGAGTCGCCTGAGCCGGCAACTCCGCTAGGTGAAGACCATGCGAGCCGCGGCGACATCAGTAGGGGACCTGCATCTGACACGGGGCCTGGGGCTGCTCTCGGTTTCGGGCCCAAGCCTTCCAGCAAGACTGAGGACGCGGCCCAGCCCACGCCTCCTGGGCGCGAGCGCCGGGTGAGGTTCGCAGAGGACGTGATATCCGCTCCCGTTCCTCGGATCACACGCATCCGAGGAGTCCTCCAGCAGCTGGAGAACGTACGCTCCCATGCACGCGACGCGCTGGGGCGACCTGAGCCTGAGGTGCCGGGTGGTCGGCTCGCTGGTTATCCGACTCTGCCGACCGTAAGTGAGACCTCTGAGCTGACCGCGCCGCGGGCTCTGAGTGCAGACGAGCAGCAGGATTGGGTGGACTTCGTCGTCCACCGGGAGCTGTCAGGGCTACCGGGTAGCGCAGAGCAGCACCAGGAGTTTGAGCAGCCCATACGCGATCGCGCCTGGCAGTACCTTCGTGACCTGCATCGCGAAGTGCTCTTTGCTGCGCGCGGCGACGAGGATGCACCGCCACGTTTCGTGCGAGATGCCGATGTGACCATCCCCGTCGAACACCTGGAGGCCGACCGGCCTGCTGTCCTCGAGTACGGGGCCACCGACCCTGTCATCTCGGAAGGCGTCGTGGACGCCTTTGACGACGGAAGCACGCTCGCGCGGGACATCACCACGACTGGTGGAACCGAGATCACGCTGCGTCGATCCGCTGATGTGGCGCACGCTATCCTCGGCGTCTTGCGCCCGCGCGACATGCAACTTGTCCTGCACCGCGGAATGCCGCAGCAGATCACTCACAGCCATGAGGAGACCCTGCGGGAGACTCTTCTTGACCTTCTGAGGCGTCCCCCAGCAATACTTGCCGGACTGGCCTCCAGTTCCCAGGATGCGGCGGTGGTGTCACCTGCCGCCACCGGCAAGCGCAACACTCTCGAGGCTTCCTCTGCGCTGGGGGACGGGGCGTACATCCGGTATCAGGGCGCAGATGGGCGCGACTACCTGGCCACAGTCCGGGCACGCAACATCGGGTCCTTCACCCGCTATGCCGACAAAGTCAAAGTTTTCCTGGATGAGTCTCGCAGCTTCACGGAGAGCAACTCGCAGTCTTCGAAGCAAGCGTTCAACTTCACCCCGAACTTTGGCACCACGCTGACCCCCGGAACGGGGCTCAGCGGAATCGGCGCGATCAACGTCAGCGGCGGCTTCCACCAGAGCACGCACGTCACGACGCGCGGCTTCTCCTCGCAGGAGAAGCAGACGATAGGAACGAAGGAAGGGTCTGCCACCTTCGTCAGTGACATTGTTTACGACATCGACGTGCAGGAGTTGGGCGCTGACGGCTCACTGCATCCGGTAGCGGGTCGATCCAGGCGGTTTGTCGTACGCAACGGTTTCCAATGGCGCGTCCCGGACTACCTCACCAAGTCCAAGGAGGGGCGACTCGGGCTTCCCCGGAAGATCCGTATACCAGACGGAACGGTGCGGGCGAAGATGGTTGTGGTCGATGACTGCGTCCCGCCACGAGACCTGATCCCCTGGGCACTGGGGGTCGCAAACCAGCATGCAGGCGTCACTCTGGGTTCGCCCGGGGTCGACGAAATCACCAGGTTCTTCCGTCGCGGCACCATGGCGGACCGGTTCATCAAGTCGATGCGAGGGGTGGTGTGGTCCTCTGACCTGTTGGACAAGGACCGCAACGTGGTGGGGCACTTCAGCTACCGCGTCCTCTCGGATCCCAGCCTGACGGCGACCCTGGAGCGCTCCGTGCGCGGCACGCGGATGAACACCTCCAAGAACACCTCCGGTTCCGTGGCACGCGACAAGGAAGTCGCCAGCAGCATCACGGCATCGGTCATGGGCGGCCCGATCCTCAACTACCCCGGTGTCCGCGCTCAAGCCGGTATCACCGGACAGGCCAGTACTTCACGCTCCAATGACTCCTCCGTCAAGGAGCAAGGGCAGAAGGACTCCGGTATACGGCACAAGGGACTTCAGGGCCTCTACCGCCTGCAGCCCAGGGTGGAGGTCACCTTCCACCCTGCCTGGAAGAGCGGCGGCCTGGATCGCCCGCCGCACCTGGAGGACACCGATCCACAGGCATTGACGACGGTTCTTCCCATGCAGGCCGTCCTGCGCGTGCCGGAACACGAAGCACGGCAATGGGGTGGATGGGACACCAGCCCCAACAGGCCTCCACGAGAGGAGGCGCCGACGGCGCGGCGAGTGACTGCCCGCACGCAGGCCACTGAACTGGGTGCGGCGCAGTCGCCGGCGAATCCTGCCGCTTCCGGGCCCAGCCTGCCCCGCGAGCTCAGCGGCAGCATTGCTCAGCTGATGCCTTACCACAGCGTGCGTTTCGATGCCCGAACCACCGCGGGCCGCATCCTTTCTCCCATGCACGACGACGCTGACGCCACACGGCAGGCTTCGCGTCCGCTCGTCGACCAGATGGTTGACGACTTGCTCGCCAAACTACGGGCTCATCCCGATACGCACCGGTTCGTCGCACCCGCTCCCTCCGCAGTGCGCCGCTTGTCCGATCGGGCGGCGTATCCGGCCTCCCACGCCGTTAGGAAGATGCGTCAGCAGCTGCAGGCTGCCAATAGAGCTGGGGCGAACCTCGACCGAGCGACAGGCAAGCGCCGTCCTACCGTCCTCAAGACCACGCCTGCGCGCCACCCCACGATGAGCCGCGAGGCTCGAACCACCCAGCACAATAGGAACCGGCTGCGGACGGCACTGACTCAGCTCCTCCAGGACACGCGCATGCTCTCGGACGCCGAAAGCTCCGTGGTTCTGGTTGCGCAAACTCCCATCCATACACACAAGCTCGTACTGACCCTGCGTAGCCAACCCGAGCCACTGCAGTGGACGGGGCACCGGCCTGACCTGAGCCTTCGCGGGGGGCAGTCAGGGCAGACTGAGATAAGCCAGAGCACACAAGTCACCACGGGATGGAGAGTCACTGCAGGGCCCGAAGCCGGCATTAAGCCCATGGGGCCGAGGAGCCGGCTCACCGCAGGTATCGAAGCCTCGTACGGCGTGAACATCAGCCGTGGATCCACGACGGGCATGGAGGCGACCAATGTCCACCAAGTGACCGTCGAGGGTGTGCAGGCGTACGAGGCTCCCGCGACCATCACCGTCACGGCCGCCTACACCGTGAGGCCTCGAACGGTGGTTCGGATGACCACCGGCAACAAACTGAGGCAGCAAGACAAGCCGATCGCCCTGGGCAGCGCGATCGGGGAGGCCCAGGTCTTCCACACCTGGGCCCAGGTACTGCATCCCGCCGCCCTTATGCCCGATCGTCTGCGCCCCCTCCGGCGCGACCAGGACGATGGCCCGCAACCTCGGCCGCCCGAGTGGCTCACCGAAGACCAGGCCCTTGCCATGGACAGCGCCCGCAGGCGTGACCCCGCGTACTTTGACATGGTCCGCCACACGCACGTGCGTCTGGAGCATGCTGCACCGGTGGCCGAGCTGATCCGTAAGGTCCTTGTTGCGATATCACCGCGCGAGACCAAGTGGGTCTTCCGAACCAAGGGCACGGATGAGGATCAGGCTGTCGTGGTGCTCTCCGAGCAGGTCCCGTCACACCTCGATGCTCTGCTGGGAGAGGGCTGGATACAGCATCGCTGGTTCATTCAAGGGCAAGTGTTCCGCCACGAGGCGGTCATACGCATTGACGCAGTGTCCCAAGGCCTTCGCGCCACCGACGTCGTCGACAGGGGCGTCAGCGCGGAGCGCTCCGTAACGAGCACGCTGACGGCGGGATCGAGCACGGGAAAGCAGCACCAAAAGGCGCTACAAGCCCAGATCAACGTTGCAGCACCCGACCCGACGGCAGCCCCGGTTGTCGCTGGGGCGAGCTATCAGTTCTACGGCCGCTCCACCCGCGACGGCGACAGCCAGGGCCTTGCTGTTGCACACCAGGTCTCCGAGGAGCAGTCGGGCCGGCTCGTGAGGGCGGTGTACGACAGCACGACCTATATCGCTGTGGGGGAGGAGTGGTCGCACCGGGTGGGGGCGTCCAAGCGCAAGGCTGCGGCAGGAGTGGTTGTTTTCGGGCAGCGCGACGAGGCCCTACCGTGGGTGGACGCTCGGCGACTCGGTCTCGTGGACAACGGCTTCGAGGAAATGAGGGAGCCGGCACTGCTGCGACCGTTGGTCGGTCAGCCCGTCTTCGTATCCCTTGTCGGTGCTATCGACAGTGGACAGGCATTCCGTTCATTCCAGCAAGCGATGCAGCAACAGGCACCCGGTTCATTTCCGACAGGGCCGCGCGATGCGAGCGGTCTGAGCAGTATGTTGCACAGCTTGCTCACGCCTGTAAGCCTGCGCGCGAGCTACGATCAGCTGACCGCCGAGGGAGTGACCCTGCGGCACGGTCGGACCGCTTTGCTCAAGGATCACTCCGGCGTTGTTCGCGTACGGCTCCTCAGGGGCGCTCCGGTATATCGCAGTACACGGTACGGCTGGACCACAGCCGAGAATCGGTCGGCGACGGACAAGAGCCAGAGCACAACTGACCGCGAACACCGCCAAGGACTGTCGGTCACGGGTCTCACTCTGCCGGCCACGGGGGACGATGCTGTGCGGGCCGTAGCCTCGAGCCTGCAGGCGGCCATCAGCTTGCCCTCGGGCCACGGGAACTCGACAACCCAGGAGACCACTCTTAAGCAGTCTCTCTCGACGAGAGGACGCCACGTCGAATTCGACGTGCCCCTCGACCTCGAACTGACGTACACGCGGCACGACGGCAAGACAGTGCAGGTGGTCTCCAAGGACGTGGGTACCTTCCGCGAACTGCATCCCTCCTCCCTGCTGGTAGACGGCACGGACGACCAGCCACAGGATGCTGACCGCGCCCCAAACGTCTCCGAAACCGACCCGATCGAGTCATCCGCACACCAGACCACTGTGGCCGTCGAGACCGGCCCGAGCCATGGCGTACTCCGAGAGCCGGTCACCGTCGAAGAAGTCTCCCCAGGCGATGCACAGAGGTGGCTCCAGGACGGAGATGAGTCAACCCGCAACTTCCTGACACACCGTGACGTGTCGTTCCTGCACGTGCCCGACGTGGAACGCATGCAGCGTCACCTGATCCATGTCGTCGACCATGCCGACGACGCGAACCCCGGCGCAGCCGCCGACACCGTCAAGGGCCTCGAAAAGTCGCCATCGATCCGCTCTGACGGACATGTCCCACGCAACTCACCCCACACGAAATCCCGCTGGGGAAAGCTGTTCCGTTCACCAGAACTGAAGAATTCTGCGAGCCGCACCACCGTCACCCGGCAGGGAAGCGCATCGTTCCAGCAACTGACACAACAGCTCTCGTCCCGCTTCATGCGTGCCACTGGCGCTGCCCAGGCGCTCGGCCCGGATGGGTACCAGCCCCCGCCGGTCCCCGACAGCGCAATGATCGGCGCCACGACCGCCAACCCGACGATCCGCTACCGCCCTTCCCCAGGAGCCAAGCCACGGCTCATCGGGGTAGTGGACGACATCGCCGCTTCCTCATACCGCGGTGTTTCGGAGTCTCAGCAGCGCCAGGAGTTCACGCGCGCGATCGAGTCTGTCGTCAACGGCTCGGCCCTCCCCCTGCTTGTCGTGCCGGACGGCAACCCCGCGACGGGAAACCTTCTGCCGGGGCAACGAGTACCGCTGAACCAGGTGTCCGAGCCCACTCGAACCGCAGGGGGCATAAAGGACGCATTCCAGGTGGGCCCCAAGCCGGACCCCGAGCGCATGCTTCTGCTCGAGTTCCAGATCGATCAGAGAGTTGAGGCACACGTCACCAAGAACTGGGCGAGGCGGCTGATCGATGCACTGAGTCACCCACTTCGCCATCTACGCCGCACATCATCCGACAAGTCGGCAGCAAGGAGCCAGGCCTTCGCTGCCTCCTTCCCGGCGGAGGGCCGCCTGGTCGTCCTGGCGCCGGAGCGGGTTGCACGTGAGCACGGCATCATCGACGACGCACGCTACCCAGCAGAAGTAACCACTGCTTTCGACCACGTCAAGGACCTGACAAAGCAGCTTGACGAGGCCGAGACGGCGTACAGGGCGGCAGTCGTACCCGTCGAGCGCGACCATGCGGAATGGTACGAGATCCTTCGCGATCCGGACCCTCAACGGCGCAAGGATCGATTCGCGGCCGCGGCAGCTCGGTTCGTCGAACACGAAGAGGAACGTGCCCGACGGCGTGACGCGCACAGGCACCTGGTTGCCGAGTACGGAAAGGCCAAGGCCAGTGCTCAGGAGCAACTCGAATGGCACAGGGACGCCCACAACGACGACGACGTGGCCAAGCCCGTGGCCTATCAGCCGGCTAAAGCAGCCGACCTGCAGCGCCACGTACTTGCGGACACCGATGAGCGCTCCCAGCACCTTCTCGAAGTAGACGAGCCGGCCCCCTACGATGACGCCGAACTGAGGCGACTCGCCGCCACGGCACAGTCGCCAGGCGACCTCTGGCCTGGTGGCGTGCCCCCACGCCACACGGCGCTCCTCGAAACCATGAAGGCGCATGCACTCCGTCTGGTGGCGCAAGCCAAGCAACAGGAAGCACACGAAGCCCTGGCCTCGAGCGAGCACGACCTCGCCCGCCTGCTCCGCGCCGAAGCCGCCTACTACGAAAACGCGTACGCCCGTGCGGTCACAGCACGAGACGCCATGAACGCGGCGATCGAACGCGGCCTCTCCACGCTGGGCAGGACTGAGGCCGACCATCTCTCTCAAGGCCATCTCGTCGACGTTCGACCCGACGAGATCGAAATCCTGCGCAACGAACTCCGTATCCGCGTCGCTGAGGACAGTCAGCACGGCGTGTCTGCCTCCCTGCCATCAGTGACGGCAGGCCAAGATCGGGAGCCACTGCGCATCTCCTCCATCCTGCTGCCTCCACGCGCCGCCCACACTGCCGCCGCCCGGCGAGCCGCCCGGACTAAGCAACTCACACACGCCGCACGCGAAGCCGCACAGGATCGAGCAGCGCACATAGACCGGCTTCGGGATCGTCTGAAGCAGGCCCTCACCCAACAAGCCGTAGCCGACTTCGCCCGCGCACAGATGCCGCGACCCTCCGCACTCCCCACGACGGCCCTGGCACAGGACCGACCAGAGGCCGAGCGCCGCGCGCTGACCAACCGCGACCGGAACGACCGACAAGAGAAGTTCACAAGCGGACAGGACACTGAAGACGGCCCCGCTACCTACTACACCGCCCCCTCGGGAACGATCTACGACATCCGTGACCCGCATGATCCGGAACGACCCGAGACGACCCGAGGAGAGGGCCTCCCGCTCGCCCTCCATACGGCCTGGTACGCCCAAGCCCATCCCGACCAAGCCCCTCCGACCGACACCGCACAGGAGATCGCCCACCGCGTCCGCTCTGCGCTCGCCGAGCAGCTGCGCCAAGACGGAGCCCGAAATGCCTCCTGGCTGCTATCCACATCCGACGACGACAGCACTACGTGGTTGCAGCCCGAACCCGGCCGAGACGTCTTCACCCAACAGGACCTGCAGGCCGCAGGACTCGACCATCTAGAGCCGGGACACCGCGCCGAATTCGACCAAGACCACACGCTGCACACCAACGTCCCCCTCGGCCACGCCGCTCGCATTGAACTCCTCGCCCGTCAGATAGAACGCGACGCCACATTCACTTCAGGCGGGCCGGCAGACAGAGAGCCTGCGCACCACGACCACTCCGCGGCGGACTACATGCCTGTCCTATTCGCCCGCAGGTACGGCGTCGAGGTGAACATCGTGCGCCCCGACAAGCCAGTCCTCACCTTCCGCCCCGAGGACCTTGGCGCTCCGGACATGCATCGTGTGCACGTTCTTCTCGACGACGACACCTTCAAGGCGCTCATCCCGCGAACAGTGCCCACGGCCCACAGCCCGTCGCTCGCCCAGCACACGGAGCCAACACCCGAAGAGCGATCCGGTGAACAGCAGCCAAGGCTCAATGTTGCTCACCAATCCATGCTCCAACGGGCCCGCACAAGGCTTGGCAAGCTCACTCCAAGTCGCTATGACGAGTCCCAAGCATGGGCCAAGCGGCAAGTCACCGCTGACCGGCTAGCGACGAGCACCAGCGGAATGCCCGACAGCACGGCACAGACAGGGTCATCCGCACTCGCGCTGGAGCTCACCGACCTGGTGGCCCATACGTACGCCACGCAGGGAACGAAGGCCGCAGCCGCCCTGTCTGGCGAGTTGGCCGCCATGTACGGGATGCGGTCTCAGCAGACTTCAGCAGGAACGGTGCTGGTCTCCGACTCAGAAGCGACGCCTGAAAGGGCCAGCCGCTGGTCTGCAAAGCCCGTTCGAACGATGCCCCTCCACAACGCAACTGGTGAACAGGTGGGACTGTCCTTCCTGGACCAAGACGAGCACGACCTGGTTGCGGCGCGCGGATGGACAGGAAACCTGGCCGCACGACAGGTGACGCACGTCCTCACTCAGCAAGAAGACATAGGGCACCCTGTTCGCTACCAGCTCGCAGCTGGGCTACCGACCGAGGACGTTCCACTCCCCGACGACACCTACTTTGTCGACGCACACGGAACCGCCTCCGGCCTGTGGGCGGACAACGGCACACTTGCCGCGGACGACGTGGCGGACGTGCTCCAAGCGGACGGCAGCTACTGGCAGCTGCCCCGGAACGGTGCCGTCGTGCTTCTTGCCTGCAAGTCCGGAGATACAGCTCAAAGTCTTTCCAACCGACTCCGTCGACCAGTCTGGGCACCCACAACCCGACTGGACACAGTGGCGGGCATCTCCTCCATGACGCCATCCCCGCTGGTACTCATCAGCGAAGACGGGCAACGGGGAGAGCTCGCCCTTTACCAACCCGACCCGGATGAGGCCGAACTCCGATCGGTCGCCATTGCTGCCAGCATCCGAACTGAATCAGATGGGCCTCTGACTGAAGCAGAGCAAGCACGCCTCGTCGGCCTGGTGCGGACATTCACTCGCCTGTGGCCGACTGCAGACATCCGGCACCAAATCAGTGACCTTGCATCACTGCACGCTCTTGACCAGCTCTGGCTAGGCCTGGCTCCAGACACAGGGCAAGACAGCGGCAGACAGCCCATGAACTCGAACACTCTCAACGACTTGGTACGCGAAACCCTTCGACTGCCGGTCGACGGCGTGGTCCAGCCAGCAGATCACCGGCAACTTGTAACCATGATCACCCAGCAGAAACCCACCGGTGCACTCAACCTGACCCAACTGCGCATCACCGCCAGACTGACTGGACTTCGACCGTCTGATCCTTTGATTGCAGGCCGGGGTGAGCCTGTGTTGTCGGTGTTGCCTCGGGGTGATGAGCCTGCGCTGGGTGGTGCTCGTCCTTGGTATGCGCCTGTTGATTGGCATCGTGGTGAGGGGTCTGAGAGCAGGGCTTTGGACGCTGCTGAGCGGCTGGGGCGGGAGCTGGGATTTTCCTCCGTTCGTGCAGATCTGCATCTGAGTTTCGATGCGTTGCCGCCGGCAAGGCAGGTGGCACGTGTGGTGGCGTGGGCCTTCTATACCGGAGCGAGTGAGGACCTGGTCCGGAGCAAGGTGCCTGGGTGGGTGAAGCAGGCCGCTGCTCAGCGGGTGTCGTGGGGGCGTGACAAGCCAAGTGAGGCCCGGAGCCCAGGCTCGGGCCGGGGCCTGTACTGGCCGACGCGACCCAGCTTGCCGACGGCTGAGGCTGGCGGCACAGCTACAGCTACAGCTACGCAGCGGCCGCGGGCGGGTTCGTTCTCTGCTCAGCCTGCATACGGTGGCCTGAGCCATGCGGCACGATCACTTGGCCCGAGTGCCCCAGACGCTCGGCCGCGCACGAACTCCTCAGGATCTTTGATTGCAGGCCGGGGCGAGCCTGTGTTGTCGGTGTTGCCTCGGGGTGATGAGCCTGCGCTGGGTGGTGCTCGTCCTTGGTATGCGCCTGTTGATTGGCATCGTGGTGAGGGGTCTGAGAGCAGGGCTTTGGACGCTGCTGAGCGGCTGGGGCGGGAGCTGGGATTTTCCTCCGTTCGTGCAGATCTGCATCTGAGTTTCGATGCGTTGCCGCCGGCAAGGCAGGTGGCACGTGTGGTGGCGTGGGCCTTCTATACCGGAGCGAGTGAGGACCTGGTCCGGAGCAAGGTGCCTGGGTGGGTGAAGCAGGCCGCTGCTCAGCGGGTGTCGTGGGGGCGTGACAAGCCAAGTGAGGCCCGGAGCCCAGGCTCGGGCCGGGGCCTGTACTGGCCGACGCGACCCAGCTTGCCGACGGCTGAGGCTGGCGGCACAGCTACAGCTACAGCTACGCAGCGGCCGCGGGCGGGTTCGTTCTCTGCTCAGCCTGCATACGGTGGCCTGAGCCATGCGGCACGGCCGCAGAGTGTGGGTCCGGGGTTCGGTCAGGGTGTGCCCGAGGTTCGGCCGCGGGCGGGTTCGTTCTCTGCTCAGCCTGCGTACGGTGGCCTGAGCCATGCGGCACGGCCGCAGAGTGTGGGTCCGGGGTTCGGTCAGGGTGTGCCCGAGGTTCGGCCGCGGGCGGGTTCGTTCTCTGCTCAGCCTGCGTACGGTGGCCTGAGCCATGCGGCACGGCCGCAGAGTGTGGGTCCGGGGTTCGGTCAGGGTGCCCCCGAGACTCGGCCGCAGGCGGACGCGTACTTCAGGCACGCCGGCTTGTCATGGCCGAGGCACACAACGACAGGCGATGGCGGGCTCAGTTCGCAGCGGCGCGCTGAACGCAACCCTTCCGCAACTGACATGCATCCGTCCCACCGCTTCTTCACGGGCTTCCAATCGGTGCGCTCCAGAAGGCCAGCCCCGTCATCGCCCTTCGGGTATATCCCCCCGGATCCCGACCTCGGGATCCGGAGCGCCCCGACGGTACTGCGTACGACTTGGTCGTCTCCCGAATCTGCCGACCTCTTCCAGGTTGACTGAGCTGACGATGTCGGGTTGGGCTCTGACTGAAGAAGAGAGTGGGAAAGCATCGCTGCTCGCTTCGTACGTGTGGGTAGCGCAGTTGCTCGTCGCGCCTTCGTCAACTAGCGCGCGCTCGTGCACGGCAGGCAGTGAGGCGTCGAGGATGGCGGGCAGGATCGCTGCTTAGACTCGCTGCGCCGACGTCAGTCTGCGGGCCTGGTAGCGGGACGGTAGGCCCGCGAAGGCTTGGACGATGTCACTCATGTGCTCGCGGCGGGCCAGCCCCCGCCAGTTCCCCAGGTGGGCGAAGCGACGCTCGATGCGGGTGCGTCGTGAGGCGTGCGCTTTACGCTGCCACTCGTGCATTTCCTCGCACGCCGTGATCACAGCCCCCATGAAGATCATCTAAGTCGTGGGCCCGGCATCCCTGCACGGTCCAGACCTCCGGCCCTGGAACCGCCGGCCGGGGTCAGTAGGGCCAGCGGTCCAGGAACCCTGGCCAGAGAAACCCCTCGTAGCCGTTGAAGGCCGCCGGGGGTCGATCTCCTTCAGCTCCTCGGCCAGCCGGTTCAGCCCGGTGAACTCCAACCCGCGAGTCGGCGACCATGCCTCCGCCGTCCGGCATGGCGAAGTAGACCGCCCCGGTCTCCGGCTCGACGCCGAACGATGACCGCTAGGTCTGACTATCGGGGTCCGCCTGCTCGGTGAGACGGTAAAGCGGGTCCCCGGACGTGAGCAGGGCTGGCACAGCTTCACTCTGCACCACGACTCGTTCGACGAGGCGTGGAGCCAGCAGGATGCCCACCTCGACGAGCTGCGCCTTCGCGAAGCCGGGGATCCGCCTGACGGCCGCATCGTCCCCATCCGGCTCGCGTGACATGCCCTAGACCAGCCCACTCGGTCAGCTGGCCGCACGTCGCCATCGAACGATTCTCTTCCGTCGGTAGTGGTCCTGACCCTATCGAGCCGGTCTCAGGCCACGGCAGGCCGCACTTGCCGGGACAGCCTTGAGTTGGTCGGCTCCGGTAGGGCGCTCAGGGCGAGCCTCACGTTGCATGGACCGAATGTCTACGTGGAGAAAGTACTAACGGACACAGTTGTCTTGAGCTTTGAGCCCTTGAGAGGGACGCACTCGTACACTCCGGTAAGCGCGCCAGCGGTGTGGCGATTGAACGTGACCGTGTCGACTGGTCATCTAGTTGTTGCGACGAGTAGGCGTTCGTTCCTCGCTTGTCTGCGGCGTGTTCCGATGTAGAGAGAGGACGGGTTCATGCCGGATCTGACGCACTTGGATTCACAGGCGCTGAGGACGTTTCGTGAAAACGACGTCGCAGGGTTCATCAGCAATCTGGACAAGATCCAGAAGGATGACCCGGCGGGGGTTCAAGCCGTGAAGAGCATCGCCGAGGGGCGCACCACGCCGGACACGCTTTGGTATGCGGGAACCTCTTCCCACCCCCCGGTTGCGATCGGCTTGATGGGTGCAGAAGACACCGTGCACGGCCAGACACTGCTGAAGAGCATCATGACAGCCGCTTCCTCGGTAGCGGGAATCCTCGATACCCAGCAAAAACTCTTCGCCAACATTGATCGCAACCTCGGCGAAACTGTTGACACCCTGCTCAAGAATCAGGGTGACACTCTCGAATCCATAGGCGCTGAAAAGATGCTCGACGCCTTTGCGGACACCGGTCGAAGCGCTGTCACAGGTCAGCCCACCGGATCCGTTGGAGGCGTCACGCTTCCCTCGGGGACCGTGTAAGAGCCTAGAGCCAGTTCGGCTCCTACACCGCACACCCAACACGTCTGAGTCGCCCAACTTCCTCATCAAGGTGGAGCAACGCTGCCATGCCTGAGAACTCCGAGCCCCGCTTCGACGCTGATGACACCTGGGCCAGGGCTGTCTCGACGTTCACCGGGTTCCCCATGACCGGTAGGGCTGCGATGTTCGAGAAGCTTACAAGCAGCGACGGCATCCCCCTATTCCGCATGGGCTTCGACAAGGTCGCAATGAAAGCTGTTGACCTTGACAACATGGGCTGGATGAGAAGTAACGGTGAAGATTACGTCCTACCGTTCTACAACGCCCCTGGCGACGGTCATCACAAGGACGGGATCTCGATGTATGAGGCCCTGTTCGTGTTCATCGGCGTCATCATCGGCGAGGACGGCCGGGCGCGCCTGCTCCCTCAGGGAACAGGGGGCAGAGGTGGTGCTTTCACGGGTGTCTTGGGTGATGAATGGGACAGCACTGCCAAGGCACAGTACATCGGCGGTCCAGGAGTAGCCCTCGGAGCGCTGCTGCAACCCCCCTACTCAACCAGGGACCACGGAGATCACAACTCCGACGTCATCTCCGACGCAAACGCTGTTGACCTCGGCTCGTTCGAACGAGTGGCGCAGTCATTCGACCGCACGAAACAGTTCATTGTTGATCACGCAGCCGTACTCAATGCGTGGGAGCAGGCGATGGGGGCCGACGAGGCAGCCTGGAGGGGAAGTGCAGCCGGCGCATTCAAGGACCTCTTGCACACCCTTCGGACAAACTACGACGACTATCTGCGGCAGATGGGTGGACCCACGTTCCAAGGTGCTCACACCACCCTCGGTGGATACACGCCCACCTCCACGTACGGCGACGCCATGGCCCAGGCGCAGCAAGCCCTCGCCGTAGAAGCCAGGCGGCTTTACGACGCTTGGCACGCGTGGTCGCACGATCCCAATTACATTCACGATCCGCATCACGCTGTGCTGACCATGCTGGACAGAGTGCAGCAGTGGCTCTGGGTGAACAACATCAGCCAGGTCAACGTGCGCACCGGCAGAGGGCACACACCTTCCTACGAGACCACCGCGGCCTTCAAGGAAAACCTCGAACTCGATGTGCCCGAACTCGGTCGCGTGATCTCGGGCAACCTCCGCGATACGAACACCTGGAAACAGATCGGCCAGGCAGCAGTCGACCTGTGGAATCTGAACGTCAACAGAACGCTTGTTCCTGCCGCAGAGACTGCCCTGTCGAACCTGAACAATGCGTGGGCAAGCATCAGTTCCCTTATCGGAACGCCAATGGAGACCAAAGCCACCAGCCCGCTCTCCGCACAGACCCCAGGGGCGCAAGCAGCGGATGCCAGCGCGAGGGCCGGCCGAGCAGCTTCGGAACTCGAACGCCTTAACGAGACACTGGGCGCTGGGCCGGGCAGCAGTGGTCTGAACGGGGGTGGATTGGGCGGGGGCCTGGGCGTTCCAGGGGCGAACATCCCTGACGGGCTGGGTGCACCCGGGACCCCGGGGGGCCTCACTGAATCGGCTGACAGTCCGGGGTCGTCCGCTCCCTTGAACGGCTCTGGTGGAATCCCGGCCCTGGACGGCACCGCTCTGGATGCCCTCAATGGTCCGGGAACTGTTCCGAGCCTGCAGGGTGCCACCGGCGATTCCGGCTTGCCGACAGGCGGAACATCGTCTGCCGCGAACGGATCAGGTGCAGGGGCGCTCCCCTTCCTTCCACTGAGCCCTGGCATCCTCCCTCCGGCGCCCCCCAATAGGGGCACCGGCCCCGGCGGGCAATTGTCGTCGCCGCTCAACCCGGGCCTCGACACGAGCAGCCTCACCAATCCGGACGGCAGCGTTACTCGGCTGAACCCCGACGGCTCGCTTGTGACAAGCAATCCGGACGGTACTACCACTGCGTTCGACCCGGACACTGGCAAGCTCACAACGCTTTCTCCCGACGGCAGTGAAACGGTCACGGACCTGAGCTCAGGGCGTGCCGTCACCGGCTCGGATGGCATCACGTCGAGGCTGAACCCTGATGGCACCCTCACCACCGTCTTCCCCGACGGCACCAGTACGACGGTGAGCCCGGACATCGGTTCGGTAAGCACCACTACTCCGGACGGTGAAGTGTCCACGGCCCGTCTCAACCCCAGCGGGGGAGTTGACGGGTCCTTCGGTGGCGATGGTGCGTCCGGTCTGGACACCAGTGTGTCTGGGCTGTCCGAGCTCCGGGAAAGTCTCGGCGACCTGGGGACCCCGGGGGGAATTGGTGGTGGTCTGGCCGGCGGCGATTCCATTGCCGGACTGAACCCGAGTGGGGGAGGCGACGGGACGTTTGGGGGCGGTGGGCTGTCCGACCAGGGTGCTGGAACGTCAGAGCTGTCCGCGCTCAACGACAGTCTCGGAGACTTGGCGTCTGTCGGCTCGGGAGGGGGAGCGGGACTTGATGGACTTGGCGCTTCCGGTGGTCTCAACGCTGCTGAAGCTGCCGGTGCTGCAGGCGGAGGCGTGAGCGGCCTCGATGACGAGCTTGGCTACGACGAATTTGATGCCGACGCGACGACCGCAGGCGCGCTCGGCGCGCCAGCAGCGGGCGCAGGTGTCGGCGGTCCGGGAGCGGGTGCAACTCCCCTGAACCCTATGCCGATGGGTATGCCGATGGGCGGCATGGGCGGCATGGGTGGCATGGGTGGTGGCGGCCAGTCGTCCAACGAGCGTGTTCGAAACGTCCTGACCGATCCCGGTGGCAGCACCACTCCCGGTCGTGGCAACAGGTCGAGCAGGCGTTCGGCTGAGGGTGTAGACGCTGGTCCTGCGCGGCGACGCAGCACCTCAAGTGCTGCGGGCTCTGCCACCGCGACGCAGGACGCAGGCCAGGGCGCTCAGGCCACGCAGAGCAGCGTGCGACCGGTGGACTGGACACCTGAGGAAGAGGACGTCTGGGGCACCGATGAAGGTGGAGCGCCTGCGTCAATCGGACGTTGAGCACAGCAGGAGGACTGGCATGCAGGAATCATTTGAAAAGCGCATCGCGCAGGCGATGAGTGAACTCGAAACGACACAGGCAGCGCTGGCCAAGGCTCAAGAGGATCTTCGCGCAGCCACCATGATTTCAAGGTCGCGAGACCGTGCCGTGGAGGTCACTGTGGGGCCTCAGGGTGAGCTCATTGGGTTGAGCTTTCTCGAGAGCAAGTATCGCTCGATGTCGGCGACGCAGTTGGCTGCCAGCGTGCTTGAGGCTGCGGATAGTGCGCGCGCCATGATGGCACGGCAAGTCATGGAGGCTTTTCAGCCTCTGCTGACTGGCAGCCCCACTGTCCCTGAGATCGGGGCTACGCAGGTGGATTGGCAAGACATCTTCGGCGGCGTCGACCTTGAGGGTGTTGATGGGTTTTCGGTGGGTGGTCGGTTGCGGGATGAGTTGTCTGAGGATGAGGAGGGTTGATTGTGCCTGAGCATGGTGCGGGTGGTGTGTCGGGTTCTGGTGGTGGGGTGTCGGGGGCGGTTCCGGTGCCGGTGCCGGTGCCGGTGCCGGTGTCGGGTGTGGGTGGGTCGTCGTATTCGGCTGATCCGGCGCGGGTGCAGTACGGGTTGCGGGAGATGCAGAAGATTGCCGGCCTGGCGCAGGAGATGATGCGGGATTTTGAGGCTGCTGTTGCTGTGACGCGGGGTTGGGAGGGTGAGGGGGACAGTTTCGCGAGGGAGAACAAGCCGAGGGTGGCGGCGGAGAACAAGGCGGCGTCCGAGACGGTTCGGGCGGTTGCGGAGGCGATTTCGTCGGCTGCTGACGCGACGGCGGGGAATGTGAAGAGTATTCAGTCTCATCAGGGTGGCGTGGTGGACGCTGTCCGTGAGGAGGCGCGTAAGAGCGAGGGTCTGGGAAGGCGCTGAGCGTGTATGGCGATTGAGCCCTCTGAGGATTTGCAGCGGCTGATCTTTGTTTTGACCGGTGAGCGGTTTCTTGAGGCGGATGAGGATCGTGGCTATGCGAGTCATGATCCTTATGTTCGTCTGGCGAGGCGGGCGCGGGATCTGTCGGGGACGATTGAGGGCTCGGTTGGTGGGATTGGTCGTGCGTTGCCGGGGGAGGCGGGTGCGGCGTATGTGCGGGCTATGCGGTTGTTGGTGAATGATGGCGGCCGTAATGCTTTGGGGGAGTTTGCGGGGCAGTTGGACCGGATTGCTGATGGTCGGGTCCGGACGTCGATGAATGTTACGGAGTCGAAGTGGCAGTTGGTCGCTGAGCTGGTTCGGTTGTTGATCGAGCTGGCGGTGTTGGCGGCGATGGCGTTCTTCTCGGGGGGTTTGTCGGCGGGGCAGCAGGCGGTGGCGATGCTGCGGTCGCGGGTTTTTTTGTTGACGGTGCTGGATGCGTTGTTGAGTCGGACGCGGTTGATGCCGTCGTTGAGTGAGGCGTTCGAGGAGGCGTTCCAGACGTTTGCGGTGCGTCTGGCGTTGATGGTGGCGGGGCCTGAGGGGCGTCGTCCGAAGGGGTTCGATCTGGGGGATATTGCCCGGTCGGCTGTGGTGGGTGGTTTGGCGGGTGCGTTCCACGGGGTGTTGTCGGGGACGGTCGGGAAGGTGTTGACGGGCCGGTTGGGGCGGCCGTTGGTGAAGGATGTGTCGGGGGACGTGGCGGTGAAGGTTGCGCCGCGGGGGGTGTTCACGGCCGGCAACGGGGTGCGGGCGGTGGGTGCGGGTGCGGGTGCGTTCGTGGCCGAGGGGGCCGCGGAAGCCGGTGCGGAGTTCGTGACCAATGGTCTGTTCGACGGCCGGTGGAAGGTCGAGGCGTCCACGTTCTACGGCGCCGGGATCAGTGGTGTCACCGAAGGCGTCCTCACCGCCGGCGTCGTCGCCGGCGCGTTCGCGTTGAAGGACAGCATCTCGCGCATCAAGAGCGTCGCCACCAGCACGGGTGACGTCCGTTCCGGTGACGCGGGGACCACCGCCGATCAGACGTCGGTGGTCAACACCACCGACCTCACCGCGACCGGCACTGAAACCGGCCCGGTCACCAGGGTGGCGGGCGGCATCGTCACGAGCACCCAGACCACCGCGGCCGCCGCCAGCCACGACACGGACGCGCACAGCATCGACACCGCACCGGTCACAGCCCCCGGCACCACGCCACCGGCAACAACCAGCAACAACACCCCAAGCCCCGCCGTAGTAACACGCCAAGCACCCTCCACCGGCGCTTCATTTGCCGACAGTGACGCAACGAGCTCGACATCCATCACCGCCAGGCAATCGGGCCTGGCACCCCTAACCGGGGCTGTGGACACCACAGGTGCACATAGCGGAACCGGCAGGCAGCCGTCTCAGCACGCTGTAACCGGCGCGGAGTCTGACACGGATACAACTGACCGAGTCAGTGACGCGACGCGGCCTCCAGCCGCGCCGGTCGTTGGCGCCGGGATCCGCAGCGACGCGACGATCTCGCATGCACCTGAGCCGCCCATCGGCGGTCCGCTACCGCAGAGCGATGTCCCTACACCCACGGCAGGCGGACCCCCGACTCCCTCGGCTGCCCAAGCGCCCAGTGGAACACAGGAGCCTGCACGAGGCGAACGCGGAGTGAAGGATGCAGGTGTAGCGTCTCGCGCGGGCGCGGCGGAGGCGGCAAACCCTCAGAGCGCCCGCGCAGCGCAACCGCCGGCCTCGGCGTCGACGACCGGGCACCCCGCGTTGAGCAGCGGCGAAGCCCAGTCCCCCCAACATGTTGCACACGATGGGCAACAGCCTTACGGCTCGATTGCGTTGCCTTTGCCGGAGTCGGTGACCGCATCCACTGACTGGCCCACTCAGGACGTCGGCGCCGCGCTTACCACCCACGCCTCCCAGACCACACGCGGGCAAGAACCGTTGACCGGTCCCGCGCTCGGGACCGCCCACCAGACTGGCTCCGCAGCGCCATTCGCAGACGCGGCTGATGCAGAGCAGACCGGCCCCGAGCGAAGTGGCTATGCCGAGGCGCTTCCCCTACCTCCAACGGCGGCATCGGGCATAGCTGACGGTCCTCCGGGGACGGCGGCGCCGACTACGAAGCATGCAGCAGAGCAGAGCCCGAACGCGAAAGCGTTGCCACCACGCACTCTTGCCGTCCACGGTTCCGCTGCCCCCGCCACCAACCAGGCGGCGCCAAGGAGCAACAACGCGACAACGGGCGACACGGCAACTGCTGGCTCCACACATGATCGACCGCAAACCACAGAGTCGTCCGCGGGCTCGCACGAGGCAGACACCGCGAATTCAGCCCTGTCCACTGGTGAACAGGCGGGCTGGCGGTTGTCGGAGCTAGGGCTGGAGCCTGGCGCGGCTCGATCCGCTGCTGAAAGACAGGCCACCGAAGGCGCTGCTGGATGGGCGGAGCCCTCCGACGCGGCCGTCACCCCGAACCAGGGCGAGCTGACAGCCCCTGCCGGCACAGCGTTGATGTCTCACACGTCGACGGCGGGGGAGACGCTTGACATCACGCAGCTTGCAGGACAGTGGTTCGGTGTGAGGCGGCCCTCTCCATCGATGGAAGAGCGCACGGCCCGGTTGGTCGCCGTAGTGGAGAGACGCCAGACTGAACAGCGCGGCGAAGGGGCACCGCATGATGGCGCGGAGAGGGAGCCTTCCCTGTCGGAGGGTATTGCGGACCTCGCGACAGTACTGCTGGGGGTGCGCGACGCTGAACGCGTGGCACGCGACATGCCGATGGTCCTCCCTGGAGTGATGGTAAGGATGGTGGGCGACGTTGAGCACGTACTGGCCACCGCCCTCCTGACAGGCCCCGGAATACAGCACCCGCCTCTCGTTGCTCGAGCCCGCGAGTATCTTGCCGAACGCCTGCTCCCACTCGGAGAGCGTGAGCGGCTGATGCAGCAGGCCGAACACCTGGTGCGCTCCGGGCACAACCTTCATGACCAGTCAATCCTGCGGGGAACCACGCGGTACACCTTGCGCGAAGGCATCACCGCACTTGTTGCCGCGGAGTACCACCGCAACGGTCCCGAAGCAGCGTTGGAACTCTCACGCCTCCTTGCCCAAGCGCACAAATCGCAACGAAACGGGCTTCTTGGCGGGGGGAAGCACGTATCCGACGCACTCCTCGCAGAAGCGCTCAGGGCCTGGCGAGCCACGGATCCTGCCCGACAGCATCCGCGTCCATCGAAGAGCGTTGTTCAGCACGTTGACGGACAGGACGTAGATCTCGGCCCGATCATCGACAGGATTACCCACGGGAAGCGGAGAGTGTCCCAAGAGCTGGCAGATTTGCTGGCGCAGCTGACCGACATTCACGTCGAGGCCACCTCGGACACCGCTCGCCGGTGGCCGGATGACATGGTTATCGAAGCACTCGAACATCACTATGCCGACTCGCAGAATGCAGGGAAGCCACCTTCGACCAACACGAGAGTCGAAATCCGTGGGCAACAGGTGCCCGTGGGGAAGATCCTCTTCGAGATTCAGCGTGGCAACCGAACAACATCTCGGGAGGTCGCCGAGGCGCTCGAACGGATAGCCGGCATACAGGTAGAGCAGCGTGCTCGAGCAGCGGGGCGGCGCGAACGCTGGCCGGACGACCTGGTGCTCGAGGCGCTCGAACACCATTACGCGAACCCCGGAAACATAGGGAAGCCGCCTCCCACCGCAGTCAAGGTGGACATACGGGGGCATCAAGTCCCCCTGGGCGTCATCGCCTGGGACATCATGCATGGCCGACGAAAGACAAAGTCGACTGCGCTGCGACAGGCCCTGGAGGCACGAGGGCGGTCTGCCCCAACGGCCTTGACCGGCGGCACCTCACTCCCTGACGTGCGATCCGTCGATCTCCTGCGCACATCCCCACTGGCAACGGCGCATCTCGACCCGGCGCCTGGTTTGTGGCCGCATCTGCAGGGTGTGGGGGCTGGCTCGGTTGTGGGGGCGTCTTTTGATGGTGGTGGGTTTTTCTCTTCGGTGATGCCTGGTGGGTTGGAGGGTTCGTCTGGGTCGGCTGCTGGCTTTGCCGGTTTGGGTGGGTTGTCCGATGGGGGCTGGGGCTCCGCGATAGTGGTCGGCGGTCTTGCGTCGGCTGCTATGGGAGCTGAGGTGAGTGGTCAGGCTGAGTTGTTGGACCCGGCGCCTGGTTTGTGGCCGCATCTGCAGGGTGTGGGGGCTGGCTCGGTTGTGGGGGCGTCTCTTGATGGTGGTGGGTTTTTCTCTTCGGTGATGCCTGGTGGGTTGGAGGGTTCGTCTGGGTCGGCTGCTGGCTTTGCCGGTTTGGGTGGGTTGTCCGATGGGGGCTGGGGCTCCGCGATGGCGCCGGAAGGCTCCAGGACGACAACCGAAGCCGGTGCTGATCCCGCTTCGGCTGAAGTGCCGGTGGACCCGACATCCCATGAATGGGCGGATTTCAGCGAGCTGGTAGTCAACATCGCTGCCGAAGGTCATGGCCATCTCCGTGGCGAAGATGTGGTGCGCTCGGAATCCATGCATGCACCCGCAAGACGTGACGCAGCGTTGCCTGTTGGAGGGCCGTCGTCGGAGCCCGTTGGCGGCGACGCGTGGTCGGACCGCTCGGTAGTAGCAGCTCTCAAAGCATGGCGTGACGAGAATCGTGAGCCGTGGGGGGCCCTGCCGGGAGCAGAGACCGTGCAGCCTGTCGACGGACGGCAGGTGCCACTGGGGCAGATATTCGCGAGCATTCTGGCGGGTGAGCGTAAGCCGTCAGCGCACCTCATGAGAGCGACGTGGGAACTGGCCGGCGCGTTTGCGCTGAGGTCGGACGCTACGGAAGTCGAGGTGATGGAGTGGACCTCGGCGGCAATGAACGACTCTCAGGTTCCTGCCGATTCGATACCGCCGACTCCAGTGCAGCCATCAGAGTCTGTAGATCATGACCAGTCCCAAATAGCCGCTGGGCCGTCCACTGGACGCGTGCCGAACTCGAAGAACATCGGAACGCAACAATCCCGGAGAGATCATGTTTCCGATGAAACGCTGGCGGAAGCCATCAGGGCCTGGCGCGCAACGGACCCTGAGTGGAAGCACCCGCACCCTGCCACGAACGAGGTGCAATATGTTCGGGGGCAAAAAGTCCGTATAGGTGAGATAGTTCGCTCCATTCGGGCAGGAAAGCGAGTGGCAAGCCAAGAGCTTGTAGAGGTGCTGGACGCGCTGACGGATGTGCATGTGCCTGCCTCGGACCACCTCCGCACGAGGCAAGCTAAGTGGCCTGACGCACTGGTCATAGAGGCAATTGAGATGTACTACGCCGATCAGGATAACCGTGGGAAGCGGCCGCATTTCAACGAGGTCATCGAAGTTCAAGGTCGCCAAGTGCCGCTGGGTAGAATTCTCTATCGGATTTCGGCCGGCATTCGCTCGGAGTCACCCGTCATCGCCGAAGCGCTTCAGCGTGTGGCCAATATTGAAATTTCGTATACTCGTCGGAAGTTCGAGAGATGGTCTGATCGAGACGTAATCGCGGCTCTCGATCGCTATCATGCCAGTTCCGGCCATATGAACAGACTGCCGAACTATGATGTACACGTTGAGGTTAGCGGGCGTCAGGTGCCACTGGGGAGGCTGATCTCGAAGATCCGCAGTGGCGAGCGGAAGAATGTATCGGAGGACTTGCAGAGCAAGCTGACTCGACTGCTGCCAGTAGCTGGGGGCGTTGAATCTGCTGTGGGAGCATCCGGTGCCGTGCCCGGCCTGTCCTTGGCGACTACTGCAAGAACATGGCCGACGGAAGGTGGTGCGCACCTCTACGCGGTCATGGAGGACGTCCGGGGCGCAACGGCTTGGTCGGGTCCGCTTTTTGAAGCCAATTCCATGATCCCTATGGAGACAACGGGCACGAGCAGCGATGGAACGCAGCAGTCCCTCGTCGTGCCCGCCGCGAATGCTGCGGGATCGGTTGAATCTCGGGTAGTGCCTCATGCCGGGGGGGACGCGAGCGTCGAGACCGTCGGTATCTGGGCCGATCCGACGCGGGCCGAGCGAGATAACGTCACGTACCTTGCGGCTGAATGGTTCGGCGTGGAACAGCCTTCTTCGGGAATGGTTGAACGCGTGCGGCGATTGATCGCTGCGTTGGACCGGTATCGGGCGAGGCAGGAAGGGACAGCGATCCCGACCGGTGTGGAGCGTGACTCCGCTGGTCTGTCGGCGGGCATCGTTGATCTGGCTGTCGAGTTGCTTGGCGTGCGGGACGCTGAGCGTGTGGCGCGAGACGCGCCGGCTGTCCTCCCCGCCGTCTTGGTGCGCATGGTGGGTGACGTAGAGCAGACACTCCTTGCGGTCTCGCCGAGTGATGCAAACCCGCCACTGGTCCAAAGTGCCCAAGAGTACCTGGCCGACTGGCCGCTCTCGGAGGCAGAACGCGAGCGTCTGACACGACAGGCCGAAGACCTGGTCCGCTCGCAACACAACCTCCATGACCAGTCGGTCCTGCGCGGAACCATGCGGCACACGCTGCGCGAGGGCATCACCACGCTCGTCGCTGCGGAGTATCACCGCAACGGGCCTGAAGCAGCACTCGAACTCTCACGCCTACTCGCCCAAGCACACAGCACCCAACGAACCGGCCTTCTAGGGGGAGGCACCACACCTTCCCGCATGGCCGCCGCTGAAGGCACCAAGCCACACCTCAACGATGACGGATCAGACACCGATTCGCAGTCGATGCTTTCCTGGCACACCGCAGAGCAGGGTGAGCCAGATGAATCTTCCTCCGAGTCTGATCATGTTGTTGTGGCCCCCGGTGGTGCTGATGGGCAAGATAGACCGTCTGCTCCTCCTGCTGAGGCGGGCCAGCGTGGGGAGCAGGGTTCGCCGGCTGTTGTGTGGTTCGACGACGACTCATCGTCCGAGTCTGGTCATGTAGCTCCCGTGCCGGATGCCGGTGCCTCCTCTCCTCGAGCCGCGTCCGCTGAGCCGTCATCGCACCAATCGGCCCTGGGCGAACGCGGCACTACGTTTCCTGCTGAGGCGGGCCAGCGTGGGGAGCAGGGTTCGCCGGCTGTTGTGTGGTTCGACGACGACTCATCGTCCGAGTCTGGTCATGTAGCTCCCGTGCCGGATGCCGGTGCCTCCTCTCCCCGGGGCGCGTCCGCTGAGCCGTCATCGCAGCGGTCGGCCTTGCGACACGGCGCTGAGTCCGTACCGGCGGCTCTGAGGCGACGAGTGCGCTTCGCGGACATGCCAGAAGCCGAGGTCCCCGACAGCGCGACCTCTGACGTCCGTGAGCTGGTTCAGGCGTTGGAGAACGAACGAACTCGCAGACGCCGAGCAACTGGGCATGCGGACCCGCACATCCCTGGAAGTCGGGTCGCCGGCTATCCGAGAGGCATTCCAAGGGGCGCGGAGCAGGACAGACGGGTATCCGCGCCCCGCGTGCTCACCGCGGACGAACAGCGGGAATGGGTAGAGTTCGTCAGCGACCGGTCAGTGGGCGATGCGCCAGTCGACGTGAACGAGCGCCTGGCGTGGGGTAGGTCGGTTCGCGACGAGGCGTGGTCTTACTTGCGTGACCTCCAGCGGGAGGTTCTGTTCGCGCCGAGAGACGGGAAAGCGGCAACGCTCCCGTCAACGGGAGACCTCGACATTCAACTCCCGATGGCGACGATGGACCTGGACAGGCCGGTCGACACGGACCGGGGCTACTTTGACCCCTCCTTCATGGAAGGTGCAAAGGATGTCTTTGCGGACGGCAGCAGTCTGACCCGACACATCACGTCGGCTGGCGGCACTCACATCACCCTGCGGGGTGCGGAAGGCGTGGCTCGCACTATCACTGGGCTCCTTCGCCCTCACGATGCGGATGCCGTGAAGGTGCGTGCCGGGCTTCAGGAGATTCTGACGCGGCGACCTGACGTTCTGCTGTCGAATCTGGCGGGCTCTCGCCGCCGATTGGGTGCCTCCATGCAGCCAGCCGCCGGCGGCGCCCCTGGGCCTGCTGATCTTCTTGGTGACGGTCACTTCCTGCCTTTCCGCGGGGCGGACGGGCACAGTCGCGTGGCGGTGATCAGGGCACGCAACACGGGCCACTACACCCGCTACGAAGATGCCAAGAGTACCGACGATGACACACGTGACACTCATGTCGAACAAACACGTGGGGCTTCCGAGAGCAGCACGCAGTCGACCAGGCAGGCATCGAACCGCTCTTACGGTGTGAATACGGGTATTCTTCCTGGAGCCGGCACGACCATGATGGGAGCGGTCGCAGCAGCGGGAAGTTACAACCAGACCAGCCACGTCACGTCACACACCCTCAGTTCCGGGGAAACGTCGATCGTTTCCACCAAGGGCGCCTCGACTACGTACGTCAATGACATGGCGTACGACGTGGAGGTGTATGAGCAACTCGGCGACGGCACACTGGCTATGACGGAGGCGGCTCATCGATTTGTTGTGCGCAACGGTTTCCAGTGGCGGGTGCCGGACAGCCTGACACGCAAGCAGGAGGGCCCTCCGAAACTCCCCCAGGAGATCCGCCTTGCCGAGGCGAAGGCCGTGGCGCCGATCACGGTCGATGACTTCGCACCCTCCTCCGACTTGGTCCCTTGGGCTCTACAGGTGGCACAGAGGCACGCGGGTGTCACGCTCGCCATGGACGCGGCCGCCGACATCGTGCACTTCTTCCGGCGCGACACGATGGCGGACTGGCTGATCACTGGGATGCGCGGCACGGTGCGAAGTCCCGATCTGCGTGACGCCAAGGGGCGAGTTGCGGGGTACTTCAGCTACAGAGTCGTCCCGGATCCGGCCAGCCCCTCGAAGCTGCAAGCCACCGTTGATGAGGTGGATCAGACTGTGCTGGCCAGCACGTCGGTTGCCAGCTCGCGCACGCGGGCCGTGAACAGGAACGCCAATGTGGCCATCACTGTCGGGCCGGTGGAAAACATGGAAGTCGCCCGAGGCCAGGTCGGCCTCACTGTGCAGGCGAACGCGGCCCGCACAGATGCCACGACGGCCACAGCCTCGGGCGAGTCGGTGTCGGGAACAGTCAGGAAAGGGCTCACGGGGCTCTACCAGGCAAACCTTCGGCTACAGGTCACCTTCACGCCTGGATACGAAACCGCCGGCCTCACACCTCCGTGGTCACTGACGCACGACCAGCCCACCCTGCCGACGGAGCAAGAAGCGTGGCAGGAAGCGCTGCGCGCTGAACTGACGACCCAACTGCCCGCAAGAGCACTGCTCCGGCTCCCAGAGCAAGAGGCACGAGAGCTGGGTGGCTGGGACCCGGACACGGGATTGCGGCAGCCCGATGCGAAGGCCCTCCCCGAAGCGCAGGACACATCCCCGGCCCCGCTCACCCCTGCACTCGCACCACCACCCGCAATCAGGGGGCCTTTCCTGCAGGTCATGTCCGATCATGTAGGTCGCTTCGACGTGACGGAGCGCGTCAGCAAGCCGCTCCCTGACCGGCGACTTCCCCGGCGTAACGCCTGGACGCTCCAGCGCACGCAAAGTGACCCGCTGACGGAATCGACCGAGACGCGTACACGTCCTCACTCGCGGCCCTTCATGCGGCGAGCCGTGTCGCAGGGTGCGACCAGCAGCACCCAGTCCAGCGCCCGCCACAGCGAGTCAAGAATCGCTGCATCTCGTGACGACACCCCGACGGCGCTGCCTGACGACACAACGGCACCCTCCCCCGAGGTGGCAACCTCTCTCAGCGATCAGATGCTGCAGCGTGTCCTCGACGACATTCGCAAGCACCCGGAACTTCGGCCGTTTGTCGACCCGGACCCCTCTGCACTGCGTCGCTTGACCTATCGAGCGTCCAACGCCGTGTCTCACACGGTGCACAAAGCACGGCGTCGTATACAGCAGGCCAATAGCAAGGAAAAGGTATCGAGTACGACCACACAGTCGCGGCTCCGGGCGAGGACGAACGTCCCCTACCCGAGACCGGGACGCCAAGCTCGCAACGCGCAGATGAACAAAAACCAAAGGCTTGGCACGGTCTTCGGCCCTCACCGTCTCGACGGCCGACTGCGAGCGATACTCAACCCCGAGACGGGGGAATGGACTATCACCCTCAACCGGCACGGAGTCCTCCGCAGGGAAGCGCTCGTCCTGGTGCTAAAGGGTGGCCAGTGGGAAACCCCGACGTGGACCGGCTACCGCCCGGACATCCGTCTCGTCAACGGACTTGCGGCGACCACCGACACGTCACGCAACTCCGAGGCCAACTACGCCTTGCAGGTGGGACTGGGCGCCGAAGGAGGCGTGCACCCTGTCAGTCCCAGCGGGCGTGTCACAGCCGGTATCGGCGCATCCATCGGACTCGGCAAGTCCCACGGCTCGGCAACCGGGATCGAAGCCCGGAGCGAGCACGTCGTGTCCACGCCTGGAGCACACCTCTTCAAGACCGAGGGGGACTTCAAGGTCACAGCCTTCCTCCAGCGCAGGCCCAGGTCCGTGCCACGCATCCTCACCGGTAATTGGCTCCTGTCACCACGCCAACAGGTCCCTCTCAGCGGTGAGGCGGACGGAGCGCTCGTGTTCAAGGCGACGGCGCAGATCTTCCACCCGGCCCCGCTGATGCCCGACCGGCTGCGCCGTCTTCGACCGCTCACGGAGAGAGACCAGCCGACCCCACCCTCCATACCGCTCACTGCCCGGCAGGCTCTCGCCCTACGGAATCAATTCAGAAATGCGCCAGAGCCGAGCGACCGCAGCGACACGGAAGACCGCGACACCACGCAGCGTCTCGAGCCCGTGCACCACACTCACGTGCGGGTCGGACACACCAAGGCTTTGGCCGACCTCATCCGTAAAGTTGTGGCCGAGGTGTCTCCGGAGGAGTCTGCGTGGGCATTCAGTGTTCCGGGCAGTGACGAGTCTCAAGCTGTTGAAATCCACGCCAACGGCAAGCTTGAAGCCTACGTGGCCTCCATGCTCCGCGACGGACTCCGCCTCGACCGCCTGTTCATCCAGGGACGCGTCTTCCGGCACGAAGCAGAAGTACGCCTGCATGCCATGCCCCTGCTGCATCGCGCCCAGGACGTTGTCGATACGGGCCTGACAGCAGCCCGGGTCAACAAGAGCACTCTGTCGGTCAGCACCTCCGCTGGAACTCAGCGCACCACCGCTCTGCGGATCCAAGCCGGCGGGGTCGGAGCCATCGATTCTGCCGCCCCCGGCCGTACTCCCCTCGTCACGGCAGGAAACGCGGTGTGGAACCTCTACCAGCGCATCCGTATCCGCGCCGAGGCCCAGACACTGGGGGCCTCCTGGCAGATGCAGGAGGAAAGATCGGGCAGGAAGGTTCGAGCGGGGTACGACAGCACCATTTTCGTAGCCGAGGCATACGCCCGATCGCGCCGATGGGGTGCACCGGCCCGGACATCCGCGGCAGGCGTCGTCGTTTTCGGGCAGCGCGATGACGTGTTGGACCTGGACGAGGCGCAGGAACTGGGACTCGTCACCAACGGCCTCCAGCAGCAGGCTCCCGAACCAGGCACCCTCAAGCCCCTCCTGACGATCCCTGCGCACACTTCTGTAGCGGGGACACTGGACCCCTCCGCCGCTGTCCGAGCCTTCCAGAGAGAGTTGCGTAGCCAAGGGGTGGGTGATGTCCTTCCCGACTTTGCCGTCGGTGACCTGGGAGGTGTGCGCTCCGAGTTCAACGCTCATGTCACCCCTCACGGTCTGCTCGCGCACTACGCGCAGCTTGTCCGAGAGGAAGGAGTGACATGGCGGCATTTCCACAAGAAGCTTGTCGGCGCGAACTCCGGAGAAGTTCGGGTCCGACTGGTGCCAGTCGAGCGCCGCTTCCGGCGAACGCGTCACAATATTGAGATTGAGGAGCAGCGCTCGCTCACGACTGCATCTCAGATGGTGACGGAAAGCGAACACCGCGAAGGTGTGGGCATCAGCGGGCTTGTCCTGCCGGGCCTGGGAACCAACGACGACAAGGGAAAATTTGCAGGCCCCAGACTAGCCATCGCGCCACAAGCAGCAGTCACCGCCTCGAGCAGCCGAGGCAGGACTGTTCAGAACTCGACCACTGACAAGCGGACGGTCACCAGTAAGGGACTTCACGCTGAATTTGACGTGCAGCTTGATCTCGAGTTGAGCTACACCCGCGCAGACGGTCAGCACGTCACGGTGCGCAAACCGGCCGGCTCGGTCATTGAACTGCACGCCGTGCCACTCCTTCAGCCCGACGCGGGGCGTCCAGAGCGGAGTGCAGAAGCCGCCCCGACCCGAACCCCGGTAGCGGACGCGGCCTCTGAAGACGCACTTGACGTCGATACAGCCATCGAGGTGAAGCCAGCAACCGCAGCCAGTTCGTGGGACACCTTCGCGGACGAGCGGATCCTTGCCGTCCTGAGAAGCCCTGATGTGGCCATCCTGAACATTGCCGACGCACAGCGCCTTCAGAGGCACGTCGAGGCAGTGACTGAGCATGCCGTGAAGGCGGACCGACGCCGGCAGGCGACAGATGCCGACAAGAAGACGGCCAAGCTCGCCAGTCTGATCGGCACAGGTAGCCCCATCAACAGCAAGGCTACGAAACATCGTTGGGGCAAAGCCGCGCCGTCAGCAGCCATCACCGCCGTCAAAATGAACGTTGGCAGCACCACCCTCACCAGACCCGGAACCGCACCTCATCAACAGGTCACGCAGCAGTTCTCCTCGCACTTCCTTCCCCTGACCGCCCCCCGCGCCCTGGGGCCGAACGGCTACACACCACCCCCGGCACCCGACAGCCCACTGATCGGCTCCATGACCGGCACCCTCACCCACTATCTGCGCCCCACCCCGGGACAACGCCCTCGTTTGATCGAAGTGGTAGACGGGCTGACTGTGCAGACAAGGGCCGATCAGGCGAGCATGACTCAGAGCCAAGAGCAGGCCCTCGGCGTCGAGTCAGCCGTGGTTGGCGCAGTCTTCCCCATGGTGCCCACAGGTGACTCCACCATCAGCAATGTGGCTCCCAGCGAACGCCTTCCTGTGGGCAACGCCTCCGAGATGGGCCGCACAGGTCGAGGCCAGACGAATGCAGGGCAGACCGAAGTCGGAAACGAGGCCGAGCGGATGCTCGCCTTCGAGATCTCCCTAGATCACCGGGTGGAAGCCAGCGTCGTCAGAAGCCGAATGAAGCGCTACGCGGACGCAATCAGCGATGCGCTCCACGCCATGCGCCGCGCGCCCCAGCGTGGATACGCCGCACTGACCTCACAGTTCGGGTCATCGAGCTCGCCCTCCATCCGCCAGCGGGTTACTCCCGTCCCATCGCCTAGCAGCAGCGGCTTCTCAGCTTCCTTCACGTCGGAGAAGGGAGCGGTGTTCCTCATCCCCGAGCGAGTAGCCCGTGCGCAGGGGCTTCTCGACGATTCCCAGTACGAAGCTGTCAGCGCCGCCTACGACACGGTGAAGAAGCTTACCGACCAGCTGGTCGAGGCGAGGATCCACGAGGCTGCTGACACGACACTTGAGCGTGACTGGGAGGACCTGTACGGCGCCCTGCGTGAACCGAACCCGGACGCCCGGAAGGCCCTCTACGAAGCGGCCGCGCAGCGCCTCGTCGCACACCTACTGGAGCGAGCTTCGCGCCGTGACACACTCAGGCGCCTGACAGAAGAGCTGCAGCAGGCGCGGTTGAACGCACGCGAGCAACTGGAATGGCGCGAACGTGCCCCGGGCGATCCTGATGAGAGCCACCGGCCGGCACTTCACGAGCCCGCCGAGCTCGCGGTCCTGTCGAGCTACCCGCTGGCAGACCCCATCCCAGCGCCTGCGAACGTGGTCGAGCCCGACACACAGCCCTACGACGACGAGACGCTACGAATGCTGGCCCTCGAGGCTGAATTTGTCGGCGGGCTCTGCCCAGGCGGCTCGCTGCCGCCCCAGCACAAGCTGCTGCGCGAGACGTTTATCGCTCATGCTGTGGGCGTTGCGGCCCATGCCAAGCAGAAGGAGGCGCGGGCAGCGGAAGCTGCCGGAGACAGCGACCTGGCCGCACTGCACCGCGCTGAATTCGCATACCTTGCGACTACACAGCAGGCTGCCATCACTGCGCGCGACAACATGCGCACCGCTATCACCCGAGGCATCAGTCATCTGGGGGGCCTGGACACACCTGAAGGGTCCCATCTCGCGCGTGGAGGACTGCTCGACGTGCGGCCCGGGGAGGCAGCAGCGCTGCGGCACATGCTGGACGCCTTGCGGACGTCGGAGACCGATGGGGAGGCTGCGGACGCGGCAGACGACGTGACGAGTATGCGTCAGACGTATGTCGACCGGCTGAAGGACGAGAGCGTCCGCGCAGACGTGCAGCAAGTCGTCCAGGCATGGGCGCACGACAATATCCCGCAAGGTTCGGATGCACCCCCCACCGCACAATTGGCGGACCGGCCGCTGGCCGAACGGAGGGCCCTGGCCGCGCGGGAACTGCTGGGCAAGCCGTTCATCTTCGAAGCGGGACGCGACAGCGAGGCCAGCAGCACTACGCACTACACAGCACCCGACGGCACCGTCTTCGACATTCTCGACCCCCATGACACCGCCGACCCCTTGGCGACGGCAGGAGAGGGGCTTCCGCTGTCGCTTGAGGCGGCCCGACGCGTACTCCAGCAGCCCAGCGAGAACCCTCTCACCCGCAACCCTGCGCAGACAGCGCGCAATGTACGCAGCCAACTTGCCCAGCGACTGCGCCTCGACAGCCAAGACAATGCCCCTTGGCTGCAGGCAGCCTTCGACGACGGCGGAACCTGGCTACAGACAGAGGCGAACCGAGACGTCTTTACCGACCTCGACGTGCAGGCCGCCCAGCTCGGCGACCTAGACGCTCGGCATGCAACAGAACTCACACAGACTCGTGCGCTGCACGCCAACGTGTCGCTCCATCACGCAGCCCGCGTCGAACTCCTGGCACGCCAGCTCGAGCGCGAGGGATCATTCACGGCACCAGAAATCTCTGGAATTGTTTCAGCAGGCTACGACAATTCGGCCAGCGACTATGCTCCCCTCCTCTATGCCAGATCATTCGACGTCGAGGTCCACGTCGTCTGCCCGGGCCAGAGCACTCTAATATTCCATCCAGACGCATTGACGCCCGTCCGGCGTGAACTGCCACGTCTCCACATACTGCTCGACCATGGAACGTTCAAAGCGCTCATTCCGCGTCCGGAGTTCTCGGAACGGAAGTGGGAAAAGCTGCCTGACAGCCTGCCGCTTCACAAGGCACTCCGAACCGCTACGGAAGTGGTCGCGCAACGGCGAGGAAGAGGCGTCGAGTTCTTCACGCCGTCCGGGCAGCATCCGATCGAAGTACGACGTGTCGCTTACCACTTGCTCCAGCAGCCCTGGGACAGGGCCGGTGCGGAGAGACTGGCCCGGAAGCTCATTCCCAAAGTCCCTCTGGCACCCATCCTGCGCCTGCGCGGCGGCACGGATACTCCCACTTCAGAATCAGTCCCTGCCGAAAATCTGCCCGCTGCCGCCGACTCTTATGTCGATATCTCAACCATCACCCCCTCAAGGCCAGTCTGGCGACGCACAACAGAGACCTTGTGGCGTGCCACTAACGAAAAGCCGGAGATTGTATTTGCGCAAGGGTTCAAGCCCAAAGTGCCAAACAATACTGACCTGTTTTATCATGTAATGATAGGGGACAGGCATGATGCGTTCGTCTCAACCAGTACGAGAAGCGACATCGCCGATGTATTGCATCGGAGATACGTCGTACGCAAAGACCCATACCTGTATGAAATCAAGGCGCCTGGCGGAATAGATGTCTCTGCCACGATGCCCGATAATTCCTACTACCGCGAAGATAGGGAGATCGCATTTCCGGGCGGCGTCTCGCCACACTTCGTCAAGCAAATGGTCGAGTTGTCGAGCGGTAGAATAATTCACAACCCCGGATTCCTCGGCAGCGCAGCGCAGCAAACGCACCAACACGGCGACAGATCAGCAAGGCGCCCCCAGTCGACGGACCCTGGCCCACTGCGCCTGCGCGGAGGCTCGACGCGCGACAACACTGCAACGACCGGAGACCAAGCCGCCCCAACGCTCTCGGCCCAGCAAGCGCCAGCTCCAGCGCTGCCGGCAGGGATACGTGCATCGGCTCCGGAAGAGGTGACGGGCAACCAGTCTGAAGGCAACCCCTTCCGTTCCACGAACCTCGACGTGGCAACCAGCATCCCTACAGTCACGGCTCCCTCGTCGACAAGCAGTGAACTGGGATACCACGAGCACGTGCAGGAAAGAGTAACTCCGAGCCATATCCGCCCAGGTTCGGCAGAGGCGCCGAGCTCGAGTGAAGCACCAGTCGCTAGCGAGACCGACCCTGGGGAAGAAGCCAGTGCGTCAGGGCAGATCATTGAGCAAGTGATGCTGCGACTGGCCGGTCGCCCGGCAGGGCCCCACACGGAAGGCGGCGTGCCAGAGCGAGGAGGAAGCCCTGATATTGCGCAGCCATCCGCTGAGTCGCAGGCGAATCGGCTCGCCCGTGGCCCATTCGTGGGGGCGGCCGCCGGACCTCGTGAAGCGGGTAGCGCTGGGTCCGCCGCAGAGCGGGACCAGTCCCACCGGACGATGGTTGCGCACAGCTCGACGACCGTGCCCGCTGCCGCTCAGCCTGCTGCTGACCAGGGGATGGAGACGACTTCGGGACTGGAAGCGACGGGCGACCATCGGCAGGACCGCCACACAGCAGAGGAGAAGACCTACACGACAGCCCCTTCGCTACCGACCTCGCCAGAGTCAACAGGCTCGTCCGTCCCACAGGACCCACAGGACGGTGAAGGGCAAAAGCCTCGCGCAGGAGCGAACTCGGAGGAAGAGCAGGCGTCCCCGTCGGAGCGGACCGGTGACATGGCGTTCGACCCGACCCAGCTTGCAGGAGAATGGTTCGGTGTCAGCCAGCCCTCCCTTGACATGGTCGAAGACGTCCGGCGCTTGGTCGCTGCCGTGGAGAGACACCAAACTGCATGGCGGGGCGCAGACAGAGCGGCGGTAGGGCCGGAGAGCACTGCTGGGCTGTCCGCTGGCATCACCGACCTGGCGAGCGAGCTGCTGGGAGTGCGCCACGCCGAGCGAATAGCACGCGATACGCCAGCACTGCTGCCCGCGGTGCTGGTACGCGCAGTGGCCGATGTCGAGCAGACACTCGCTGCCGCACCCCCGACACGTCGGGGAGCGCAGTACCCGCCCCTCGTTGAAACGGCGCTGACCTATCTCGACGTTGCGGCGATCTCCGCGGCGCAACGGGAGCGGCTTATCCACCAGGCCGAGAACGTGGTCCGCGCCACACACAACCTCCATGACCACTCGGTACTGCGCGGAACCATGCGGCACACCTTGCGCGAAGGCATCATCGCCCTCGTAGCGGCGAAGTACCACCGCGACGGACCCGAAGCAGCACACGAACTCGCCCACCTCCTCGCCCAAGCCCACAGCACGCAGCGCTCCCGCCTTCTTGGAGGCGGCGACCACGTTTCTGATGAACTCCTTGCCGAAGCACTCCACGCCTGGCGCGCCGGCGACCCAGAACGACGCCGTCAGCGGCCGAGGCAAGCCGAGACGGTTCAGGTCAGGGGGCAGGAGGTAAAGTTGGGCCAGATCGTCTACAGAATTGGCCGCGGCCACCGAACGGTAAGTCAGCAGCTTGCTGTGGTACTGGCGGAACTTACTGACATCCAGGTTGCGGCAGACGCGTCACGGGCCTGGGGGAGTGACACATGGTCGGATGACCTACTACTTGAGGCGTTCGACGTCTACTACTCCGACCCTCGAAACGTCGGACACTCCCCACTCCCTGGCGCCAGGGTGGACATCCGGGGACGACGAGTACCCCTGGGCACGATCGCATGGGACATCACGAAGGGGCGCCGCAATACGACTCCGGCGGTGCGAGCCAGGCTTCAGGCCCAAGGACGCGTGCATGCACGAGACTTGTCAGAGGGCTTCGCCCCGAGCACCGGGATCACCGTTAGCGCTGGACGCGAACCCTCCGTTTCCGCTTCAGGAGTAGCCCCGGCGCCGGGTATGTGGCCCCACCTGCAAGGTGCCCGGCCCGGGGCGGGATCGACATCCCGGCGTGGATCCTTCGTGGGCACCACTACCGTGGAACCTTCCGCCGCTGGGTGGGACGGGATCAGGGTGGGGAACTTCGCCGATCTGTCGGCGGGTGATTGGGGGATGGGTTCGTCGGCCGGCGGTGCGGGACGTCAGTCGACGCCGTTGGGGTTGGATCCGGCGCCGGGTATGTGGCCCCACCTGCAAGGTGCCCGGCCCGGGGCGGGATCGACATCCCGGCGTGGATCCTTCGTGGGCACCACTACCGTGGAACCTTCCGCCGCTGGGTGGGACGGGATCAGGGTGGGGAACTTCGCCGATCTGTCGGCGGGTGATTGGGGGATGGGTTCGTCGGCCGGCGGTGCGGGACGTCAGTCGACGCCTTTGGGGTTGGATCCGGCGCCGGGTATGTGGCCCCACCTGCAAGGTGCCCGGCCCGGGGCGGGATCGACATCCCGGCGTGGATCCTTCGCGGGTTCCATCGCTGATTGGTACGGATCCGGGGTGGGGGCGGATTTGTTGCCGGGTGAGTCGAGGTTCGGTTGGTCGGCCGCTGGCGGGAGGCGTCCGTCGATGGCGGCTGGCGTGGATCCGGCGCCGGGCCTGTGGCCGCATCTGCAGGGTTCTCGGGGCGGGGCGGGAGTGCCGTCTCGGCCGGGATCATCGATGGGGATTGGATTTGGTGGGGTGGAGCAGCCGCCGAGGGCGGGTGGTGTGCGGTCTTCTGAGGCGCAAGAATCTGGACTGCTCGCCGATGGGGAGGTGTGGTCGGACAGATGGGTCGTTGCGGCGCTGGAGAGGTGGCGTGCGCAGCATCCTGAGGTGCGGGAGTGGGTACCGCCGACGGGCTTCGTGCAGCCGGTCAGTGGGCGGCTGGTGCCGCTCGGGCAGATCTTCGCCAGTATCCACAGCGGTGAGCAGAAGGCGTCTCCGACCGTGATGAGGGAGTCCTGGCGGCTGGCGGGGCTGATCGCGATTGGGCCGGGGGAATCGCATGCGGAGGAGTGGAGTAGGGCGCTGCTGGGTGTTTTGGACTCTGTGGGCCGGCCGGAGAGTGTGGCACTACCATCGGGAAGGGCCTCGGCAGCCGGGTCGTCTAGCTCGGGTGCCCGTGCAGTGTCCGGTCAGACATCGATGATGGGCCCAACGTTGAGCGCAGTAGGTTCCTACGCGGCCAGGCGCTCGTCTGTCAGCCAGGGTGGGCCCTATTTCCCCGCCGCAAGCCACCAGGGCGGGTCGGGGGCGCGGTCCAGCGCAACGCCAGCGGCAAGCCAGGACGATCCCTGGGCTTGGACACAGGACTTCGGGCGGTAGCTGGACAGGGGACTACTGATCTTGTCGTAAGTTCGGTGGGTCTTATGGGTGGATGGCCAGGCCGGTGTGGGCGAGGAAGGACCATGGCAGTTGTGGGTTGCGGTTCATGCGGTGGATACCGTGCTCGGTGGCGTCGGCGAGGTGGTCGCCGGCGAGGTTGGCGAGTTCACGTTTCTTGAGTGAGGACCACTGCAGCTCCACCGGATTGAGCTCCGGGGCATAGGCGGGCAATCGTTCCATGGTGAGCCAGTCCTGGTCGGAGACCCAGTCACGCATCGCGCGGCTCCAGTGTGCGGACAAGCAGTTCCGGACCAGCCCCACGCGCTCGCCGCCGTAGAACACCTTCATCTGCTCGAGGACCTCGATGAGGGTGGCGGTGTCGTAGCTGCCGGGTTTGAGATGGAAGCACGGGCGGGCCCCGCGGTCGGGGTCCGTGGCGTGGTAGCCCAGAGCCCCGGCCATCGACGCGCGCTTCAGCTCAGCCGGTGCCGCAGGAGCGGGGTCCGCCCTCGGGGTGCGAAGATGCGACGGATCTGAGGGAGCAGCGAGACGCCTGATTCGCCGAGGAACACGATCCAGGCACGTGTGTTCACCGCTCCTTTTTGATCCGCGCTCGTGAGCGACCCACCGGGCGATCTCCGACTCGTCCCGCTCGAGCGCCCGCCGCTCAGGACGCTGAAGAGTCCATCCGAGCCGGCCAGTCAGCAGTCGCCACGCCGAAGCCCGCGAGAGCACTACCCCCGTCGCACGCTCGACGACGACACCGACCCGCTCCAGAGTCCACAGGTCGGCCTCGAATCCATGAGCCCCGGCTCCCTGCTCCAATGCTGCCCGGACGGTCTCGACCTGGGTGTCGTCCAGCTTGGGAGGAGTACCGGTGGCCGCACGTCTTCGCAAGGCGACGGCACCACCTTCATCCCACGCGCGCCGCCAGCGCAGCATGCTCTCGGCACACACCCCACTGCCCGCGCGGACTCCGCATTTGCCACACCGGTCTCGAACAGCTCGACCGCCCGAACCCGACGCGCCTCCGCCAACTGAGGCCTTAACAATGGAGGAAGAGAGCTGCCAGCCGCCGAGGATGAAGATCCATAAGCCACCCCGATACCACCTCACCCACACCGCCACCACACCCACCGAACTTACGAAAGGTCAGTAAGAGGTCCTAACAGCAGCTGCTGACGGTGTGACTGTCGGCTCAGATGCTCGTTGCTCTGTTCGTGGGGAAGAGGAACTCTCGTGCGTGAATCGTGTCGGACGAACTGTGGTCGTTGGTCGCGCCGTTGTTGCCGAAGTTGGTCGCGGGGCGGCCGAGGGTTCCTGACTGGCAGGCTCTGTGCGGGATCCTGTTCGTGCTGCATACCGGGATCCAGCGGGAGTACCTGCCCCAGGAGCTCGGCTTCGGGTTGAGCATGACCTGCTGGCGGCGGCTCGCCGCCTGGAACGAGGCGGGCGTGTGGGACCGGCTCCACGTCGCCCTGCTGTCGAAGCTGCGCGGAGACCAGCTCGACTGGGCCCGGGCGGTGATCGACTCCAGCCACGTACGGGCCGCTCGGCGGGGCCCTACAGCGGCCCCAGCCCGGTCGACCGCGCACGTCCGGGCAGCAAGCACCACGTCCTCGTCGACGGACAGGGCATCCCGCTCGCGGTGTCGCTGACCGGCGGAAACCGCAACGACGTCACACAGTTGCTGCCGCTCCTTGCCAAGGTTCCTCCCGTCGCCGGTCTGGTCGGACGGCCGCGGCGACGGCCGGAAGTGGGGCTGGGAGACTGCGGCTACGACCACGACAAGTACCGCCGGCTCGTCCGGCCCCTGGGCATCACACCAGTGAGCTTCTTCAGCGTTGCCGGTTGAGGGCGAGGATGGCCTTGGCGATTGACGTCATGCGGTTGGGCTGCAGCGAGATCTGCGGAAGATCCGCCAGGACTTCAGGTGGGCAACGCCGCGTTCGACGGGTGCTCGTGCTGCGGCCAGGGCATGGTTGCGGGTCTTTTCGGTAGGGGCGAGTTCCTGCAGGGTCTTGCGGTTGATGCCGGTGGTCAGCCACGGGCTGGCGCCCTGGTAGGCGAGATCGGCCACGTTGGGAACGCCCTGGTGCTCGCAGATTCGGATGATCTGGTAGGTGCGTGCGGCCCGGCAGGGCGGGCGAGAGCCATAACAGCCGGCCGTCGGGATCGGTTACGACCTGCACGTTCACGCCATGGCGCCGGTGCTTGTGGGAGTAGTCGGCCCGACCGTCGCCCACCCGATCGCACTTGGCGAGGGTGCCGTCGAGCAGGACGAAGTCGGGCTCGTGCTCGCGCAGTGTCTTCAGCAGACCCGGCGCAGGCGTGGCAAGCAGGTCGACGACCGCGCTGGTGTTGGCGTGGGCGGTGGACTCGCTGATCCCGAACCCGGCAGCAACCTTTGCCAGAGTGGTGTGTTCGCGCAAGAACACCAGTGCCACCATCGCTCGCTGGGACGGACGGAGCTTGCAGCGACGGTCGCCCTGGGGTGGTCAGAGTGGTGATGCTGCCCACCAGGCGAACGCACACCACCTGCTAGTACTCCAGCAGCGTTTCGCTATCTGGCCTGGTCAGAGGCATCGTCGGGAGTGTAGTTGGCTGCTGGCACGTCAGGGGCGGTCTTGCCGGACCGCCCCCTTCAACGAATGACTTCGTCTTCGGAAGTGCCAGTGCCGGGACACCGCCTGACGCCTTCGCCGCCATCGCGACCAATTCAGTGCATGGATGCGAAGGGGCGAGTGGGGCCGGTGGGCGGGGTCAGTTGCCAGCAGCCGACGGACTTCTGCCACGGTGAGCGGGACCATGGTGGAACCGTTTCTGCATCCCCCTTTGCCGCTGCGTCTGCCGCCGTGGCCGCGAGAAAGGCATGCGCGAGCATGGCCAGGGTGATGTGCCTCATCCATCTGACATAGCGGCGGACTTCGTACTGGTCCAGGCCACACTCGTTCTTCGCAGCCTGGAAGCATTCCTCGATCGCCCACCGACATCCGGCAACGCGCACGAGCTGGTCGGCACCGGCTCCCACCGGCGCGTATGCGAGGTAGTAGGCAACCTGATCGGGTCTGCTGATGCTGCGCCGGGCCAGCGCCCAGCGATGATGGGTGGGCCGCTCACTGTCGAAGTCCTCGATCACCGGGAGCTGGACGGCGGCCCAGTCATAGACGCGCGGGCCCTTGGCGCCGTCGCCGCACGAACGTTGCTCCCATGCCTCATCCGGTGCCTGGCTGAAGAGATGGTCGATCCGGCCGAAGCGGGGCACCGAATGGGACTTCGGGACGGCGAGCACATAGCCGACGGCGGTTTCTTCCAGCATGCGGCGAAAGCGCCACTCCTGGCCGTAGGCGGCATCCGCGGTCACCCAGGCGATTGGCAGCGGCGAGGCGAGCGCGCGCAGCACCATGGCCCTGGCCAGTTCTGGTTTGGTGGCGAAGCCCCTCTCATCAGGAATCTTGGCGGCGCGGCAGCGTTCGCGGTCGTCCGTCCATGACTTGGGCAGATATAGCTCGCGGTCCACCAGGGCGCGTCCGTGGGTGGTGGCGTAGGCGGCGAAGACCCCGATCTGGCAGTTCTCGGTGCGGCCGGCGGTGCCGGAATACTGGCGCTGGACACCGGCGGAGGTGGTGCCTTTCTTGACGAAGCCGGTGTCGTCGAGGATGAGGACTCCGTCGGCTTCTCCGAGTCGTTCAGCGACGTATGCCTGCAGGTCGTCGCGGATGTCGTCGGCGTTCCAGATGGCTCCGTTCAGCAGCCGTTGCAGGCCGTCGGGGGTGCGGTGGCCTGCGTGTTCGGCCAGTTGCCAGCCGTTCTTGCGGCCGACCGGGCCGAGCAGGGCGCGGACGTAGTCACGCATGCGGCGTCGCAGGTCGGCACGGCCGAAACGGTGGCCGATACGCAGGAAGAGGTCGTCGAGTTCACGGTCCCAGGTCGCGTCGGCAAGGTCGTCGATCACGCGGGAAGGCTGCCCTCGTCACTGCGCAAACAGTTCTCGAAGTCATTCGTTGGAGGGGCGGTCCGGCAAGACCGCCCCTGACGTGCCAGCAGCCAACTACACTCCCGACGATGCCTCTGACCAGGCCAGATAGCGAAACGCTGCTGGAGTACTAGTACCAATGCCGTGTAGTTAGGGGTGCCGTGGGCGGTGTCAAGGGGCGGGCGTCAGGATGTGGACGCTGATCGTGGCCCTGTAGGTGGTGCGGTCGACGGTGCCTCTGGCGTTGTATCTCGAGATGGCCCGTTTCACGACGCGTGGACGGGTGCGGATGCGGCGGTCGGGCATGAGGGCGGCCAGGATTCGGCGGCCTATGGTGCCGGCGAGGTCGATCACGGCGCCACTGAACACGCCTGCGGCCTGGATGACCAGATCGCGGGCGGTGTTCAGGGCGATGGAGAAACTCGCCCGGTCGGGGTCGGTCCCGGGCCGGCTGGCGGTGGCGTCCGCCATAGCCAGCCGCAGGACCTGGTAGGTGACCAGCACTGCGAAGACTTCCTGGGCGACACCGGCGGGAGTGCGGGCACGAAGGACCCGACCGCCGAGGATCGTCGACTTGATCTCCAGATAGGTGGTCTCGATTTCCCACCGCTCGTGATACAGCCCGATCAGATCGCCGGCGGGGTGGGTGAAGGGGTCGGTCAGGGTTGTGACCAGCCGGTATGCGCCGGTGCGTCGTCCCTGTGATGTGCTGATGGTGATCTCGCAGCAGACAACACGGACCGGAACGGGTCCGATCCGGGAGAGCCAGGAGCCGTCGGGGAAGCGTCGCAGGACCGGCAGTCTGCGGTTCTCCTTCACCCGGACCAGGACGTGTGCGCTCCTCAAGGTGACTGCTTCGATCAGGGCCTGGACGGCGAAGTTCCGGTCCAGCAGGACGATCATGTCTTCCCGCAGGCTTCGGACCAGGCGTGGAGCGTAGGTGGTCTCACCGTCGGTGGCCGGACCGAATACCGCGTCCATGACGGTTCGGGTTCCGCAGGCGACCAGGATCAGAAGCCGCAGTGAGGGGTATCCCGCGCCGCCATTGTTGCAGCGGTGCCTGGTGAACTCGGCCTGGTTCGCGGGGCTGTCCGGCACTGCCATCAACGTGCCGTCGATGGCGCAGACGAGCAGTCCGTGCCACCGCGTTCCGGCGATCCCGAGTCCCGCGGCCGGTCCACGAAGCAAGTCGAACAGGTGACGCAACGGTCGGGTCCCGAGCCTCTTGCGGGCCTGGGCCAGCGCGCCGGCCGTGGGAGTCGCCGTCGGCAGTCCGTCCAGGCCGGCCGTCAGCCGCTGCCACACCTGCTGCCATCCGAGCCCCGGGAACAATGCCCCGCCCAGCAGCAGATACACCACCACGCGCGAGGGAAGGTCCCGTATCCGCTGCTGGGTTCTGCCGGTATCTGCCAACACCTCATCGACCATCTCGAACGGGACAATCCGTGTCAGCTCGCCGAGATGGCCGGGGGCAAACGCCCCTGCCGCAACCGCTACTTCACGAGAGATGACAGACTTGGCGGCCAACGGAGCTCCTGCTGAACAGTGATCTTGGTCGACACGGTTCTAGCAGGAGCTCCGTCACTTCATTAGTGTGCTTGACAAGCAGCCCAGAGCCCTAACTACACGGCATTGGTACTAGTAGGGCTTGGTCATGTTGGTGCAGGGTCCGGCATGTCGCGGTGACAGGTGGGGCAGGCGCCGGTCCAGGTCGCGAGGAGTATCTGCAGCTCGCGGACGACTCGGTAGAGGCTCAGGCCGGCGCCGTCTCTTTTGGGGATCGGCTCAGTCGCTGGAGGGTGCAGAAGGCGTGGGCTACTGAGACAAGGGTGACGTGGTGGTGCCAGCCTGGCCAGGTCCGGCCTTCGAAGTGGGCCAGGCCGAGGGCTTGTTTCATCTCGCGGTAGTCGTTCTCGATGCGCCAGCGGAGTTTCGCCGTGCGCACGAGGACGGGCAGCGGGGTGGTCTCGGGCAAGTTGGAGAGCCAGAACTGCACGGGCTCGTCCTGGTCGGCGGGCCATTCGGCCAGCAGCCAGCGGACCGGAAGCTCGGCGGTGGTCGCGGCCTTGCGGATCTCACGTCCGGCGGGCCGGATCCGCAGGGCCACGAAGCGCGAGTACATGCGCTTGAATCCGCTGCGGCCACTGCCCGGCCGTGATCCTTCCCTCCACTGCACCGGCCGTGCAGAGGATTTGCCGGCCGCGATGACCAGGTCTTTCACTCGCTGTGCCGACTCGGGGTATGCAGGGACCGGCCGCCGGCCCCTGCCGAGGTAGGCCGGGGTCGTAGGCTGTGCGTCCTCGGGGTGTGCGGTGGTTGTGGTCGAGATGCCCACCACGTAGTCGAGTCCGCGTGTCTCAAGGCCGAGCCGGAAGGCGGCGGTGTCCCCGTAGCCGCCGTCGGCGATGACCTGGGGCACTTCGATGCCCCAGGATCGAGTCTCATCGATCATGTCGAGGGCCAGCTGCCACTTCTCGACATGGCCCACCTGGGCAGGGATGGCGCACTTGTTACGGCGGGCGACCTTGGCCGGATCGGCTGTCGGTGAGGCGGGATCCCAGCTCCCTGGCAGGAACAGACGCCAGTTCACCGCCGCGGAGGCGCTGTTGGAAGCCAGGTGGAGCGAGACACCGGCCTGGCAGTTGGTGACCTTGCCCGCAGTGCCGGTGTACTGCCGGGTCACGCACGCCGACGCGTCCCCGTCCTTGAGGAATCCGGTGTCATCGATGACCAGCGCGATGGGCTTGATGACCGGCTGTATGCGCCAGGCCAGCCGGGCCCGCACATGCGCCGCATCCCACGGGCTGGAGGTCACGAAGTGGGCCAGGGCCTGCCGGTTACCTTCCTCGCCAAGGCGGGCGGCCATCGGCTCCACCGACTTGCGGCCGCCGTCCAGCAGCAGCCCCCGCAGATAGACGCCGCCCCACCGGCGCTGATCCGCCCGCGCGAACGGCTCGAACATCTCCGCCGCGAAATCCTCCAGATCACACCGAACCGCGGCCAACTCCTCGCTCAGCACATCCAGTCAACGACACGGCCGATCAAGAAGACACGCCATGGCAAATCGCACATGACCAAGCACTACTAGTACATCCGCTGTGGGCACCCGTTGTGGGCGGTCTGCGAAAGACGGTCCAACACGCGGTCCTGGAGCACAGCACTCCCTACACTCACCTTGACTCGCATGAGCGGGGAAACGCTGCTGGAGTATTGGATTACAAGGGTCGCTTCTTCTTGTCAGAATGCCTTTCTCCCTGTCAATGAACGAACCTCAACCTCTGCATACTTCGACGCGTCCGGCTCCTCGCCGGAGAACACCGAGCCAAGCCATCCGAATAGAAACCCAATCGGTATAGATATCAGGCTCGGATTTTCCATGGGGAACCAGTCGAAATTCGAATGAGGGAACATTGAAGTTGGTCTTCCGGAGAGCGCCGGGGAGAAAAGTACCAGACATACACTTGAGCTCAGGCCGCCATAAATTGACCACAAGGCGCCTCGCGTTGTGAAACGCTTCCAGTACAGACTGTAGAGAATGGTCGGGAGATTGGCTGAAGCGGCGACCGCAAAGGCCAGTGAGACAAGGCTGGCTAGGTTTAGGTTACGCGCAAAGATTCCAAGAATAACGGCTACTGCGCCGATCAGGACGGTCACTCCACGAGCGACGAATACACCCTCGTCCGGCGTTGCGTTCCCTTTCTTTATGACATTTATGTAGAGATCGTGCGCGACTGAGGTGGATGAGGCTAGTGTTAGACCGGCGACTACGGCAAGGATAGTAGCGAAAGCGACCGCAGAGACGACAGCAAACAGAATAGCGCCTCCCATTGAATGTGGTCCTCCGCCGATTTCCTGTGCTAGGAGGGGTACTGCGGTGTTGCCGGCATTGTTGGAGGCTTTGATATCGCTTGAATCAACGAGCGCTGCGGCACCGAATCCCAGGACTATCGTCATGAGGTAGAAGGATCCGATGATGCCAATTGCCCACATGACAGAGCCGCGTGCTATTTTCGCTGTGGGGACAGCGTAGAAGCGGATCAGTATGTGTGGCAATCCAGCGGTGCCCATCACAAGTGCCATGCCCAGCGAGATGAAGTCCAGCTTGGAAAGCGCAGAACCGCCGAACTTGATGCCTGGCTCTAGAAAAGCATCTCCCTTGCCGCTCCTCTCGGCAGCTGCCCCGAGGAGACCGGAAATGTTGAAGTTGAACTTGAGCATGACGAGAAAGGTGATGACGAGTGTTGCGGAAATGAGTAGTACGGTCTTGGCTATCTGTACCCAGGTGGTCCCTATCATGCCACCGATAGAAACGTAGATGACCATCAGCAAGCCGACCATGCCAACGCTTGCTGCTTTTCCGGCTTCGCTAGTAATGCCGAGAAGGAGTGAGACAAGCACGCCTGCACCAGCCATCTGGGCGACCAAGTAGAACGTCGAGACGACGGTGGTTGATACACACGCTGCCACCCTCACGGGTGTTTGGCGCAGGCGATATGCCAAGACGTCGCCCATCGTGTAGCGGCCAGTATTGCGAAGGGGCTCGGCAACCAGTAGCAGTGCTACCAACCAGGCGACCAAAAATCCGATCGAGTAGAGAAATCCGTCGTACCCGTAAAGCACGATGGATCCTGCGATGCCGAGAAATGATGCTGCAGACATGTAGTCGCCGGACAGGGCGAGTCCGTTCTGCATGCTGCCGAACTTGCGTCCGCCGGCATAGAAGGCTTCGGCTCCGTCGTCCTGAAGGCCCGCCCACAGGGTGATGCAGAGAGTTACTGCGACGATGCCGGAGAAGAGCATTGCTACAAGGGCGCCGTGACTGGAGGCGCTCTCTACGGCAAGTTGACTTGTATGTCTCATGACACGTGCCCTTCGTGACCGTGGATTGCAGCCTGAAATGCTGGAGGGGTTGCTTTGCAAGAGCGGTGCGATTGGGAGATGTCGCGGTGGTGAGGGATAGGGTTTTGCCCACGGTTGAGGAATTACGGGCTCACTCTGTGTGGCGACAGACGCTTGAGCTAGGTGATGTAAGTTTCTGTGAAAATAGGCTGCGACGCAGTGAACGCGACAGCACGCAACACGGGTATCCTCGCGACCTGCTAGAAGATCCCGGGCTTTGCAGGTTCCTGACGACTGAGGGCCGGGAGCGCTGGTCTTCTGTAACGCGGACCGCTGAATTCATCCAGTCGTGATTGCGTCACCGCAAATGTCACACTAGGGCGGCCGCGCTCAATGAGGGATGTAAACTGCGATCCATCGAGTCGAGCGGCTTTTTGGGCAGGCTCTAGTTTCTAGGCCGAGAGCGCAGCCATCACTCCATGCGAGGCTGACAGTCACGGCAGGTGGGATGACTGGGCCGTCTGTTGCTGTACGGAAAAGAACATTTTCACGACGCGTTAAGATAGCCAGAACGCGGTGGCGGTTACACTGTCAATCAGATCAGACCCGATCGAATAGCATGGGAGACGGCCTGAGTGCGATTCGTGAAATGATGCCTTTTCATCGCTGCATAGAGAACATTCTTGATAGTCCTCTCCGAATACTGCATCCTCTGTGAAACCTGCTCAAGGTCTAGGCCTTCAGATAGCAGGCGCAGCACCTCTATCTCGCGTTGCGAGAACGCCGAAGAGGTGAGTCCTCGCGGTGCCAGAACCTCCCTGTGTACTAGCTGCACCTGCCTCATCAAGGCTCCTTGGAGGCCGGCAGGAAGACATCCTTCTCCGTCTGCAACCGCACTAATGGTGTTGCAAATGGCAGTGGTGGAGAAGTTTGATCGCCACAGCATTGCGCGTACGCCTCTCTCAATCGCTGCGTATACGTCAACATGGCAGTCCTTGTCTATGACAAGAACAAATCGACCTGAGCCTGAAGGGGAAAGAGTGTCGATTAATTTGAGCGTTGAAGCATCCACGCTTTTGACGGAGAGTGTAAAGACGTCAGGCTCGGTGTCTCTGTGCTGGTCGAATTCGCGCAATCGGGGGGACTGCTGCAGGGAATGCACGAGACCGGCGTGAGCGATCACGTCGGATGCATGGATTTTAACTGCAATTTGTCGCTGGGTTTCGGTCTGGCCTGCGGTGGAAAGTGACGATGACTCAACGGCACCCGTTTTCATTTACCAGTTCTCCTGCTCCGTTATCTGCTGTGACGTTACGTGGGGATCTGGCCTTTCATCCGGAAAGGTGCGGAGACGACTCGGTTCTGGTGGGGGGTGTGGGGTGGTTTTGTGCGTGGGTGGGGGGTTGGTGGTCTGGGGTGGTGTCCGGTGTGGGGCTGGGGGGTGTTGCCTGCTTCTCGGGGCGTTCGGTGTCGTCGGCGCTTTCGGTGCTCTCCGGCTCGGTGTCGTCGAGTTCGGTGAGGAGGGCTTCTGTCTCGACGAGCATGCTGACGGGGCCGGTGGGATTGATGTAGAGCTGGTGGCCGAGGGGCAGCTGCTGGACGAGGTCGGTGACGGGGCGGACGTCGAACTGCAGACGGCCGGCGGCCTCGACATGCTTGGGAGAGGTGTAGACAGGCAGGACCGGGCTGTTATTCGGCGCGGTGCCCAGCACCGGAGCCCCGTCGAACTCGATCAGCACAGCCACTTCCGCCGCGGCCAGTCGGCGATGCACGTCCTCGGCCGGCCCGTACCCGGTACTCGCCAACTGCACCGCCGCATCAACCGGATCCGTCGGCTCAGGAAAACCCAACGCCTGCGGCGACGCCTTGTAAGCCCGATTCTCCTGCCACTCCTCGACCTTGCCGCTGCTCCCGGAACGCCACCAGCCGACCACGGCCCACTCGGGCGGCGCACCGCTGCCCTTCCATGCCGGGTCCACCATCCCGATCCAGCTCTCGGGAGCCAGCCGGGCAGCCTCCACCGTGTCCGCCGGCGGCTCGGGCGGCGGCGCCGAGAACTTCAGCCGGTACGCATCCGACGACACCGCATCCTCACCCGGGCCGCCGGCATCCGGCCCACCGCCGCTCTGGTCCACCGGCACCTCCACCGGCGCCGGCTCAGGGCGGACGCCACCCGGCACACCCTCACCAACCGGCCCGACACCCGCGGACCCCACGCTCTGACCCGACTCGAAAGAGCCAGAGCCCTCGGGAGACGAAGCAAGGCTGTCGTTCATACGTCCCTTCCCAACAAGCAGCACATCCGGAAAACAAGCCGCCGCCCAACCGGAAACGGCCAAGCAGGACTCGCAATGTACTCAGACACCCCCGCCACACACCCCACCCCCACCCGCCAACTGCCCGTTCCTCCAGGTGATAGGGGTACGGTTAGGGATCTAGCGCCAATTCGCCACGCTGCCGAGTGGACCAATAAGCCTTTTCTGAACGTCTGAGAATGGGCTTTGTCCGACTGCCTGGCAGTGCTAGTCAGCGTCAGGTCTCGCCATGGATTCCTGCAGTCGGAAGATCACAGGCGGATGCGGCTCGTCGGTTCGGCACTCCTGCGAATCGGACGGCTGCGCCGATTCTCCTGTGCTTCGGCGCAAGTCATTTGTGCGGCTGCTGTGATCGTGCAGTCTTATGCGACATTGTCGTCACGGGCCATGCAACGAGACTGGGGGAGTGGCCTGGGTACCTTGGCGTGCGCCCCACCGCTCTTCCGGACGTCTCGCGTAGTGGACGGGAAGGGTTGCTGGACCCAGCCACTGAGGAGCTGGTGGAAGGGTTGACGCGACCGCAGCACGCCAACTGCTCTGTTTGCGCTGCTACGACGGACGGACTGGCCTTCGGCTTGGCTGGACCACATCGTGCTGGTTCGGACCAGCCATCCACGGACAGGGCTGACCCTCTCGTTGTACAGGGGCATCCAGGCCATGCGGGATGTGCTGCATCGACCGGGGCGGCAGTTCGACTGACGCTGAGCCGGGTCCTCATTGCTCGCCTTACGGCCGAGCCCTGACTACTCAAGCGGTACTCCGAAGGGCACACGCCGTTCCGCAGCTCGTCCCGCATGGCCACCACTTACTCGTGCGCAGCCTTGGCATGCCATCCCCATGGCCGCCGCGTTCGATGCGCCGGCGGTCGAGCTGTTCAGGTGACGTCCCTTGCCCGAGATCGCGCAGATGTTGTGCACCCGCTGCCTCTGACTTGCAGGGCGTCCGCCGTTCGGGCACCAAGCGGGCATCAAACGGGCGCCGAGCGGACTCCGATGCGAGCTAGGCAGACGCAGACTTTCGGTCAAACGGACCCTCGCTGCGCCTCACCAGGAGTGGCTTGTCGGCGAATGAGGTACTAACGGGCAGGCATCGTGCCGCATATGCGCTGGTCGGGGGCGCCTGCTTACTTGTACAACAGCACATGGGCCCGAACGGACGTCGAGCCCGAGCCGTCTGTTCGAGTAAGCAGGGACGTAGCCGTGGACACCGACGACCGCCGACGTGAGATTCTCGACGCAGCGCGGCGTAATGGGTCGGTCCATGTCAATGGCCTCGCTACGCGTTTTGACGTAGCTAAAGAAACAATCCGTCGCGACTTGAACGTACTTGAGTTGCACGGCCTCCTACGTCGGACGCACGGAGGCGCGTATCCCGTCGAGAGCGCTGGCTTCGAGACAACGCTTGCTGTACGCACCACCCGCCATGTACCTGAGAAAGCGCGAATCGCCCGCGCAGCTGCAGACCTTATTGGCGATGCGGAAACGATCTTCATCGACGAGGGCTACACCCCGCAGCTCGTCGCCGAGGCACTGCCGATGAACCGATCACTGACGGTGGTCACAGCTTCCTTGGCTGTAGCCGGTGCTCTCGCACACGCGAAGGGCGTCGTCGTCCTGCTCCTCGGCGGACGAGTCCGCGGCGGAACGATGGCCACGGTGGACCACTGGGCCGCCCTCATGCTCGCCGAGTTCGTCATCGACCTGGCCTACGTCGGCGCGAACGGGATCTCCCGCGAATTTGGCCTCACTACACCGGATCCGGCAGTGAGTGCGGTCAAGTCCCAGGCCATGCGTAGCGCACGCCGTCGAGTCCTCGTCGGTGTGCACAGCAAGTTCGGGGCGGTGAGCTTCTGCCGCTTCGCTGAGGTTGGTGACTTCGAATCGATCGTCACCGACGTCGGGCTGTCCTCTGCTGAGGCGCAGCGCTACTCCCTGCTGGGGCCGCAAGTCATCCGGGCTTGAGCAGGGCACACCGACCATCGCACTCCGAGGGGCGTCATCCCGAGCCTCCGGCAACTGAACACCTGGATCTGAGTCCCGCTAATGCCGGGGCTCAGCCGGTCGCGCCCCTACGACGCCTGCCGGCGAACACAACGAGCCGCTACGAAGTACCAGGAGCCATCATGACCACCAAGCGACGCAACAGAGGACTCCACCTCCGTGCAGGGGCTGCCGCTGTAGCCCTCGCTGCCCTTACTGCGGGGTGTTCTGGAGCCGGGGGATCGGGAAGTACCTCGTCGGGCGGCGGGGCTCTGAACGTCCTGATGGTGAACAACCCGCAGATGGTCGAACTGCAGAAGCTGACCAGTGCGCACTTCACGAAGGAGACCGGCATCAAGGTCAACTTCACCGTGCTTCCCGAGAACGATGTCCGGGACAAGATCAGCCAGGACTTCTCCAACCAGGCCGGTCAGTACGACGTGGCGACCATCAGCAACTACGAGGTGCCGTTCTACGCGAAGAACGGATGGCTCCACGCCCTGGACGACTACGCCAGCAAGGACTCCAGTTTCGACCAGGGCGACATCCTTCCTCCTCTGCGAGAGTCACTGACCGCCGCGGACGGCAAGCTGTACGCCGAGCCGTTCTACGGAGAGTCGTCGTTCCTCATGTACCGCAAGGACATCTTTGAGGCCAAGGGTCTCAAGATGCCTGACAAGCCCACCTGGACGCAGGTCGCCGATCTCGCAGCCAAGGCAGACGGCGCGCAGAAGGGCATGAAGGGCATCTGCCTGCGCGGACTGCCCGGCTGGGGTGAGGTGATCGCCCCACTCACGACTGTCGTCAACACCATGGGCGGAACCTGGTTCACGAAGGACTGGGAGCCCCGACTCGACGCCCCCGAGTTCAAGAAGGCCACCCAGTTCTATGTCGACCTCGTGCGTCAGCACGGCCAGTCCGGCGCCGCCCAATCCGGGTACGCCGAGTGCTTGAACAACATGACCCAGGGCAAGACGGCCATGTGGTATGACGCCACAGCTGGCGCGGGATCCCTTGAAGCGTCCGGATCGCCGGTGAAGGGCAAGATCGGATACGTGCCAGCTCCGGTCGAGAAGACCGCCAGCTCCGGCTGGCTGTACACGTGGGCCTGGGGCATGCAGAAGGCATCCACGAAGTCGGACGATGCTTGGAAGTTCATATCTTGGGCATCGAGCAAGAAGTACGAGGAGCTCGTCGGGGAGCAGGTCGGCTGGGCGAACGTACCCGCCGGCAAGCGCGCGTCCACCTACCGCAACACCGACTACCTCGCCGAATCCGCAGCATTCGCTGAGGTCACCGAGAAGGCTATCGCCGCTGCGGACCCGGTGAACCCCGGTACCCAGCCGCGTCCTGCCCCGGGTATCCAGTTCGTTGGCATCCCGGAGTTCACCGACCTCGGCACGAAGGTGTCTCAGGAGATCAGTGCTGCCATCGCCGGTCGTCAGACCGTTGACGAAGCACTCAAGAAGTCCCAGGCCCTCGCTGAGAAGATCGCCGAGGAGTACCGGTGAGTACGCCGCTGAACACGCAGGCGCCCAGGACAGCCAAGCCCTCTCACACCGCTCCCGGACCTCGACGCCCCGCCCGTAGCGGACGGCATGGCAGCGTGCGCATGCGAGCGTGGGCGACTCGGGCCCCCCTGCTTCCGGCACTGATCTTTCTCATCGCCGTGACGCAGCTGCCCTTCGTCGTGACTCTCGTGATCTCGCTCTTCGACTGGAACTCTCTCGCTCCAGACGACCGTGCCTTCACCGGGCTGTCGAACTACGGCTCTGTCTTCACCGACCCCGCCATCCGTGAGTCCGTCCTCACCACAGTGGTCCTCACCGCCAGCGTGGTCATCGCGAGCGTCGTCTTGGGCCTGATCCTCGCGCTGCTTCTGAACCGCACCTTCTTCGGCCGAGGCATGGTGCGCACCCTGCTCATCACACCCTTCTTGCTCGTTCCCGTCTCCGCGGCACTGCTGTGGAAGCACGCCTTGTACAACCCGGAGTACGGGCTGCTCAATGGCGGGCTGAACTGGGCAGCCAGCCTCGTTGGCATCGACACAGCAGCTCAGCCTGACTGGATCTCCGATATGCCCCTGCTCGCCGTCGAGGCAGCGCTGGTGTGGCAGTGGACGCCCTTCATGATGCTGATCCTGTTGGCCGGACTCCAGAGTCAGTCCGCGGAGACCCTGGAGGCCGTCCGGCTGGACGGCGCCTCCGGCTGGCAGACGTTCCGCTACCTGACACTGCCGCACCTGCGCCGCTATCTCGAGCTCGGCATCCTGCTCGGATCGGTGTACATCGTGCAGAACTTCGACGCCGTCTTCACCATCACGTCCGGTGGCCTCGGTACAGCGAACCTGCCCTACACCATCTACCAGACCTTCTACCAGGCCCACGAATACGGATTGGCGTCCGCCGCAGGAGTCGTCGTCGTCATCGGCACTATCGTCGTCGCGACCTTCGCGCTCAGGGTGGTCTCCTCCCTCTTCCGTGAGGAGGCAAGCCGCTCATGAGCACCGCCACCCCACCCGTCCGCCACCAGATGCCCCCCGCGGCCCGGAAGGCACGACGTCGCTCTGCGGTCCTGGGCGTAGTCACTTGGATCGCCGGCATCGCCTTCTGCATGCCAGCACTGTGGATGCTGCTCACCTCCTTCCACTCGGAAGCCGACGCAGCCACCAACCCACCTTCCCTGGCCGCCTCCCTCACCCTCGACGGCTACCGGCAGTTCTTCAACGGGGGAGGAGGCGCAGAGCCCTGGCCGCCACTGATCAACTCTCTTCTGGCGTCCACCCTGTCAACGGTGCTCGTGCTGGTCCTCGCACTTCCGGCTGCCTACGCCCTGTCCATCCGACGGGTCCCCAAGTGGACTGACGTCATGTTCTTCTTCCTCTCCACCAAAATGCTCCCCGTGGTCGCAGGTCTGCTGCCCATCTACCTGTTCGCCAAGAACGCCGGCATGCTCGACAATGTCTGGCTGCTGGTCATCCTCTACACATCGATGAACCTCCCTATCGCCGTGTGGATGATGCAGTCCTTCCTCGCAGACGTCCCTGTCTCCATCATTGAGGCTGCTCAGGTTGACGGCGCTCGTCTGCCGACCGTTCTCGCCCGTGTCGTTGCGCCCGTCGTAGGCCCCGGGATCGCCGCCACTGCGCTGATCTGCTTCATCTTCAGCTGGAACGAGTTGCTCTTCGCGCGGGTTCTCACCGGCGTCGTGGCTCAGACCGCACCCGTGTACCTGACCGGATTTGTGACCAGCCAAGGACTCTTCCTTGCCCAGCTGTGCGCTGCCTCGGTCATCGTTTCTCTGCCGGTACTCGCCGCCGGCTACGCCGCCCAGGACAAGCTCGTCCAGGGCCTCTCACTTGGAGCAGTCAAATGAGGGCAGCGATCATCGAAGCCCCCGGCAAGGTCTCGGTCACCACAGTGCCCGATCCCACTCCTGGCCCTCGTGACGTCGTCGTAGAGGTCGCCTCTTGCGGGCTCTGCGGTACCGATCTGCACATTCTGCAGGGCGAGTTCGCACCCACGCTGCCCATTGTGCCGGGGCACGAGTTTGCCGGAGTGGTCGTAGGCATCGGTGCCGACGTCACCGAAGTCGCCGTCGGGGATCAAGTCGCCGTTGACCCCTCTCTGCCCTGCCACGAATGCCGGTTCTGCCGATCGGGCCGCGGCAACCTGTGCGACCGGTGGGCCGCGATCGGAGTCTCGGTGCAAGGAGGCGCAGCCGAGTATGCAGTCGCTCCCGTGGCCAACTGTGTGCGCCTACCTGAGCACGTTAACGTCAGGGATGCGGCCCTGATCGAGCCACTGTCCTGCGCCGTTCGCGGGTACGACGTGCTGAACAGCACCCTCGGTGCCGAGGTACTGATCTACGGATCGGGCACCATGGGGCTGATGATGCTGGAACTCGCGAAGCGCACCGGTGCTGTCGGAGTTGACATCCTTGATGTCAATCCACAGAGACTCGCAACGGCCAGCGTCCTTGGCTGCTCCCGAGCAGCATCCAGCGCGGACGAACTGGACCGTCCCGGAGGCTGGGATGTCGTCATCGATGCCACGGGCAACGGAGGAGCGATCCAGGATGGTCTGGGTCGCGTCGCCAAGGGGGGCACATACCTGCAATTCGGCGTGGCTGATTACGCCACCACGGCCGTCATCGAGCCCTACCGGATTTACAACCAGGAAATCACCATCACGGGCTCGATGGCCGTGCTGCACAGCTTCGAACGCGCCGCCGCCCTCTTCGCTTCTGGCGTCCTCGATCCTGCCGTCTTCATCAGCGACCGGCTCCCCCTGGAGCAGTACCCGCAGGCCATCGAACGCTTCCAGGCCGGCGTAGGACGTAAGATCGTGGTCGAACCGTGACACTCGACGCCGGCTCCACTCTGGTCATGGGCGAGGCCCTTGTGGACCTCGTGCCAGCTTCCGGTGAAAAGCAGCTCTACCGCGCCCAGCCGGGCGGCGCACCCGCGAACGTCGCAGTCGGCCTGGCCCGGCTCGGAGGGCGCTCCCACTTTGCCGGCGGAATCGGCGCAGACGGCTTCGCTCAGCAGCTTGAACAGTGGCTCACCGGCTCGGGAGTCGACCACTCACTGTGCCGACGCTCGCTTCTGCCCACTGCCCTTGCAGTGACAGACCCGGGGCACGACGGCAACGCCTACCACTTCCACACCGAACGTACCGCGACATTCGACCTCTCGGACCTGTCCCCAGAAGTGCACCGCTTCGATGCTGTGTACGTCGGGGGGCTCGCAGCGATACTCGAGCCTGCTGCGTCCGTCGTTGCCTCGACGGCACGCGCTGCCGCCAGCCGCAGCTTGCTCGTGGTCGACCCCAATGTGCGGGAAGACCGTGGCGTGGATGCACAACGCAGTCTCAAACGACTGCGCACACTGTGCGAGGAAGCCGACGTCGTGAAGGCCAGTGATGAAGACATCGCTCGGTTGTGGCCTGACCGAGACCCTGAAGCCAGCTGCCGCAGGCTCGCCAGCGGCGGCAGATTGGTGGTCATGACTCGAGGAGCCCGAGGAAGTACTGCCTACGCGCTGGCTCGTGAGCCGGTGTCCGTTCCGGCAGCACGCGTAAAGCTCGTCAACTCAATCGGCGCCGGGGACGCCTTCATGGCTGGTGTGCTCACGTGGCTCTCAGCCCACGCATGGCGGCTCGACCTGCCCGCAGGTCAGACGAGCGCCATGCTCGCCTATGCATCCCGTGTCGCAGGGTCTGTCTGCGCCCAGTCAGGGACTGAGCCCTCCATGTCTCACAGGCTCTGAAACTGGACGCAGTGTTCCTCAAGGCTGGGTCACTCCTTGGATGTGGGGTGGCCCAGCTACCGTTGAGGGACCGCGATGTACCGGATCCACCGTGGGGCGCAGCCCACGGTGGATCTGCGGTTGTGGAGGCAGAGTTCGTCTGCAGGTCCTGGGTGACGCTCGGAGGGCCGACGCCAGTCGCGGGAGGGAGGATCGCGATGCTGAATGCCGCAGGTCTGGTACCGAGGCGAGCGCGCTTCAGCCCGCACGACGCGTCATACGACCTTCCGCGCCCTTGTCACCAGCGAGGCAACGCGCTCATTACTCGTTTGGCCCGATGCCAACCTGCTCCTCGCCGCATAGTGGGGCCGGGTCACGGTTCTGAACAGGCCCAAGCCTGCACTGGCACATTTCACCAGCCGCTTCGGTTGGCCGATGGAGTCTGCGAACCGTCGTCTTGATCGCGGCGCAGGTGTCTTGCCTGTGCAGGTTTGGTCCCAGCGGCAAGAGTGACCTGAGCACAGCACGGCGCGAAAGCCCGGCCGCCTGCCCCCGCTCACACGTCGGATCCGGCCGGGGCTGTGATGCGGCAAGATCACCGTTGTGACGCTGACGATTCCCTGTGTCTGTTGCGGCCATCTGACCCTGAGCGAGCCGCCCGGCTCGTACGAGATCTGTCCGGTGTGCTTCTGGGAGGACGATCGTGTGCAGCTGCGCTGGCCAGACTGGACTGGCGGAGCGAACAGGCCATCCTTGATCGAGGCCCAGGTGAACTTCACAGACTTCGGGGCCTGCTAGGAACGGTTCGTGACCAGGGTCCGGCTGCCTCAGGACGACGAGCCGCTGGATCCCAACTGGCGCCCCATCGCTCCGGGGCGAGACCGCTTCGAACCCCATGGCAGACAGGAGGCACCCTGGCCAGACGACTGCGCGGTCCTGTACTGGTGGCGCTATCGAGACGCTGGATCTTGGCGGCGCAGCAGCTGAGATGGCCAGCCGGCTTCGCCAACCAACCGTCTGAGGAATCCGTCGAGGATCTGCTCGCGCGACCTGTTTCCTTGGCCGCCGCGTCGTCTCGCTCGCGGCCGGGGGTGCGCTGGAATTCGATCCTGGTGACGAAAAACGTGCATCACTCACAGATCCACTCGACGCGGCAGTCCATCTCAACGGGATGAGCACGGTAGCCGCGGCTCACATCGGCTAACGCTGGCTGGCGTCCCTGCTCACGGCCTGAGCCGGTTGTGCTGCGGGTCGAAGCAGATCAGCCCCATGGATTCCGCTACGGCTGCCGCGTAGGCCGACGCTTCTGCGGCCATGTTCCACCGTATGGGGAAGTAGATCAGCGGGCCACTGGCTTCGCTGATCAACGGCCCAGTCGACCAAGGCGAGGTGTCTTCCTCGTCCTCGATGAGTTCGCACCACCGCTCAAGCAGCGCGGCAACATAGGCCGCTATACGTTCGGACGGAGGCTCATCCACCTCGCCGCCTATGTAACGGTCGTACAGGTCGTTGAAGAATCGGGCGGCGGCCCTGTCGTCCGCCGGCCTCTCGCCTTCCCAGACGGCCAGGTCGTAGCTCATGCCCCGGACATTCTCACACCGCACTGACACCCATCTGCCCGGTCATCGGCACAACCTCCAACCACAGGAAACGACCTATTAGGTCCAACGGTCGGCCGTCTCAGGACTGCGGATCTTGTCAAAGTCGTTCGGTGTTCGCCTCGGTGCCTGACGACTACACCAGACCGGCTTCGGGTTGGCTCCGCTGGGAAGGTGCTCGACGTCCGGGTGGACTGTCCCTTGATGATGGGAAGTGGCGTCGGCTGCGGCTCAGAACGAGCGGTGGGTGACCTTGAGGTGCAGCCGCTCCCAAGGACCGGGTGGTGGCAGTGCCATAGAAGCGTTTATCGGCTGCGCCGCCCGGCGGGTGCTTCGGGTGCTGGGCTGTCCGAAGACGAAGGTGCCGCCGTGGCTGCGGTAGACGGCCCCCGGTCTGAGGCTGCCGCGAGGGTACAAACCTGTGCAGGACGCGGTCCAAGCGGCTGGCTAGCACCTGCACCGGCAAGTCCCGCAGAACGTGAGCCAGCCGGTGCGCGTCGTGCCCAGCGTCCGCGATGACAAAGCCGCCAAGCTCTCCGGTCTGCCCCCTGACCTAGAGTGATCAGCCGCCAGACCAGCGCGCCCAACTCTCGGGCGATGACGTAGTGGTGCGTTCCCCGAGTACCAGGCGAAGCACGTCCAGAGGTGGGGCCGTGCCCGAGCGCACAGACGGATGTGTCACCAGATCCGCTGCAGTGACACGTGAACGTCCGGCCACAGTGAGCACGTGACATAGCCGGCCAGGAGCAGCCAGCTGTCCGCCGACCGGGGCACGGGCGGGCCAGGGCTCGCCGCAGCCGGTCTGTGTCGAGCCGGCCTTAGGCGACCGTGAGCAGAGGCCCCTCTGCGCGCGGCGCTGTTCGCCCACCAGTGACAGCGCGGCCAGTGATCTCACCGATCCTGTACAGAACTGCGAGCGCGAGGCAGAGCGTTCGAACGCGTGGTGAGGGAGGAGAAGTCTGCGCCGCAGGCCATCGGACATCGGACGTGGATGCCTTTGTTGACCCAGAGCGGTAGTCAATCGCGCATGTAGCTCTAGGGACTGGGCCCCTCCAGCAGAGATGGCTGGTGCTGGGGCAGCTCCCGTACCCACTGCTGAACCATCGAGGGATCGGCCACACGTCCATTGGCCATCCCTAGTCGCTGCGATGGCAAATGTCAGTGATGGCGCAGTGCGCAAGGCAATAGGGGGCTGAGCCTCGACTGACAAGCTCACCGCCTGGCTGTCCCAGAAGGAATCCGTTGTCACCTCACGCCGCTTACATTCGCTGAATCGTTCCACAAAGCAAATCGACGATACAGGCTATGCCTTCAGCTCCGTTCCTGCAGCTTCCAGTGAGCGGCCAGTGAACTCGGTACGTTTAGGAACGTGTTGGCGATGAGTCGGGCAGACATAGGAGGGTGCGGCCACGTTCGGCTGCGGGATCCTAAAATGTCGAATCGTACCCATCCTGCAAGCACGCGGTCGTGTGGGCTTCAAGGAGATGCGCCAACATGAGCTGGATCGACGACCTCCGACATTCTGATCCGGACGGACAGCCCGCGTACTCAGAACCAGATGACGGCGATCCGCGCATGCAACGCCCGCCGCGACCTGCGGCACGGATCGTACCAACAGGGGGCAGGGGAATCTCTCTCGACCGATTGCGAGTAGCCACTTCTTATGGCACGCGCTACGCGTCATCTAGGAGCATCGCGACTGCCGCGCTTGAGTCCGGGCGGCTGGGGAACGGATTGCAAAATAGCCGTGATACGCGTTTCAGTATCACGTCAGACTTGGCGAGTCTGCATCTGTACTTGACCGGAGAGTGGCAATGGCTCGACGCTGCAATGTCGGAAGGGAAGGAGGGCGCGCATATTTCGCTCGCCCGGTGTGTGGCCTCAGGGCTCTGCAGACTTCCTCAATTTCGCGGCCTCGCTGTGGTCCCCACTCCGACTGCGCAAGTGGCGGACTGGTACAAGAAGCATCGATACGTGACTGAGCGTGGATTTTGGTCAGCGTCTGCGTCTGCCGTCAGCAATATTGCATCCGGATTCCTCATATGGTCGCTCACTGCGCGAAACACATCAGCGGTTGACCCGAGTTCCCCGGACCGGGTGGTTTTTATGCCAGGCACTCGATTTAAAGTGCTGCAAGTAGGACGCGGGCGCCATCCCGTTGTTCTTATCCGTGAACTCTTTCCACAGGAGGCGCACGATACCTTCGACCGTGACAATACCGCACTCACCGCGCTGGATGATGGTATCGCAACCGAGATAGCCAGCAGAATAGGTGGGGTGAATGTCGCTGCCTCAGAAACTGTGGCACAAGGCGGCCCTCCCGCGCGAGCTCCCGGGATGAAAGTGGCACTTGCTCCTGCGGACCCCATTTAGCGAGTGGGGCCGTAGTGTCACCATGGCCATCAAGGGAATCCCGGTATTGCTGCCCCTCACGGCAAGTCAGCACCCTGTATGCGTCCGGAGCGGTGAACGTCAGTGCTGTCAAGCAGCACTGAAGAGAGGGTCCGCGTATAACGGTGAGCCTCGCCGAAGTCGCATATCACCTGAAATGTAAAAATACAAATTTTCATGCGAAAAATCCATTTTGGGTCATTTATACTCTTTCGATCCGATTGAGTGCGGCTGTCAAGAACCTGAATCGCAGCCCAACGAGCCCGGCCGACTAAGCGGGCACCAAACGGACATTCGTGAGAGAGATTCGGGCGGTGCGATTTCTCGCGAACCCACCTAAGGTTTCTCTGACGCAGACCCCTGTCAGGGCCTGCGGATGGAAACCACCGTCTCTGGATGAGGATCTGGTTTCCAACGTCACACCCTCGCCATGATCTGGCGTCGGGGTGACACAGATGGCTGGACACTGCCCGCACTGGATGCAAGGCGGCAGTTGCCCCAGCCTTGCACTGGGCGTGGGGGCCCGTGTGCGAGTGGTCTCCCGGGCCGGCACGTGATGCGACGTCCGGCCCGGGAGCTGCCGCAGAACGCGCGCTTAGGTGATCTCGCTTACAAAAGGGTGTTAGGCGTTCAAAGGAAGCCTCGGCAGTCCCGCGTCCCTCGCTGTAAGGCAGCCCTTTGCCGCAAACAGGCGATGAAAATGCGGTGCTTGTGCTAATCGAGAAGCGATTGGCTTTCTTGTGGACACGGTTTCCCTGTGTTGATGCTTTGAGTTCATAAGGGACGAGTGTAGAGCGCGATCGGTCATTGGAGCTGTATGTCGGAAGCAAATTCTTCGGCGCCTGATTGGTCGAACGAAAAGCGGCTGACTAGCGGGGACTCGATGAAATCGTCCATGCAATCGGCAGAAGATGCAGATTCGAAGGATGTAATTGCGTCTGAAGAGTCCGCTACCCGACGTCGATGGAGCGCCGGTCTGCCCAGAGTGGCCACTGTTCATGTTCGTGGCGAGGATGCCCTGACACGGGCAGGCTTGTCGCGCCATCTCGTGCTGCTGCCGTGGCTGATGGAGATAGAAGCGGACGTAACACAAGCTGCTGATGTCTGCGTCTTCGGAGTGCGCGGAACTGGAGAATCTCTTCCTACTTCATTGAAGCGGATTTCGTGCGGTCCAAAATGCCGCTTTGTGCTCCTTGTTGATGATGCGTGGGAAACGGATATATCTTCTGTCGTCCACCTAGGAGTGCGTGCAGTGCTGTGGCGGTCTAAGTTTTCGCCAAGAGGCTTCGAATCGGCGATAAGGTCAGCCGTAGAAATGTCAGACCTCACCGATTCTTCCCGCGATGCTCTTGTGCGTAAAATATCGCAAACGCGGCGCCAAATGCTAAGTCCCGGCGATGGCGTCACTGGGTTTACCGCTCGAGAGATTGATGTCCTTCGATTCCTTGCTGCGGGCATGGATCTGGAAAAGATATCCGCAGCGATGTCGTACTCGGAGCGAACTATAAAGAACATACTCTACGGGGCCATGAAAAGGCACAAGCTGCAGAATCGAACGCATCTTGTCTCTTATGCTATTCGGGCGGGTCTTATATGACTCTCGACGCATGAAAGCAAGGTGCATAGTTGCGCCTTGCTTAGACCGTGTGCTATGTGGTGAGGCGTCGTTGAACTCGACATGGCGCGGGGTACGTGGAGTTGGATCCGGACTGCCTGTGGGAGATCGCGAAGCCGCTGATCCCACCGTCGAAGGTGCGGCCGCAGGGCGGCGGAACGCAGGGCACCCCTGATGAGACGCTGTTCGCCGCCGTCATCTACGTCCTGGTGTCCGGCTGCGCCTGGCGGGCGTTGCCACCCTGCTTCGGGATATCGAAGCCGACCGCCCACCGGCGGTTCCTGATCTGCTCGCGAGCCGGTGTCTGGGGCCGCCTGCACGAGGCCGTGCTGCACCGGCTCGACGACGTCGGCCTCCTCGACGTCACCCGCGTCGTCCTCGACACCGCCCACGTCAGGGCAAGAGAAGGGGTGAACACACAGGTCCGAGCCCCGTGGACCGGGGCAAGCCGGGTTCCAAGATGCACGTCCTGTCGGACGCGAACGGACTGTCCCTCCTCGTCGGCGTCTCCGCCGGCAAAACCCACGACAGCGAAGGACTGAAGCCGATGGTGGAGGGTCACCAAACGAGACACGACCCCCACCGCGGCTGCTACTTCAAGCCCCGGCGCCTGCACGTCTACAAAGCCTACGACCGTGCCGACCTGCGCAGATGGCTCCGCGGGAAGCCCATCGGCGTGCGCATCGCCCGCAAAGGCGTTGAGTCCGGCGAGCGATTGGGGCGCCGCAGATGGGTCATCGAGCGGACGATGTCCTGGCCGTCCGGCTACCGCCGCTTGAGCCCTCGCTACGAACGCGATCCCCGCAACTACCTGGCCTTTCTCGGCCTTGCCGCCACCCTGTGCTGCTACAAGCGACTCATCCGCCTCACCACGTAGGACACGGTCTAGGACCGGTCCCGTCCGGCAGAAGCTCTGCCGGGCGGTCGAGCCCGAGATGTGGCTGATCGACGACGTGTCGTATCCCAAGTGGGGTACGGCTTCGGCCGGCGTGGCCCGGCAGTACTGCGGGGCGCTCGGGAAGCGGGCGAGCCAGGTCGCGGTCAGTGTCCATGCCGCCACCGACAAGGCATCGTGCCCGCTGGACTGGCAGTTGTACTTGCCGCGGGAAGGGCGGACGAGCCGGACCGCTCCCGCCCGGCGGGGGTGCCGGAGGAAGCCGCGTTGGCCACCGGGAGAAGTGGCGCCTGACTCTCGGCGCCCCCTGGACACGCTCATATGGGCTTCACCACGGCGACTACCTGTGGGCTCTCAGCGACGTCTACCCGATGCCAAAGCCCACTACTGGTGGCGACGTGACGACCACCTGGACTGGCACGCCGCTGGCCAGCGCAGTCCGTTCAACCGGACGCTAGGCCAACTCCACCGCTGCCTCAGGACGCCGCCTGTTCGATCAGCACACCGTGTTCCCGGCGCGGCGCGCCCCAGCACCGGCAGGGGCGTAGGCGCTCTCGCTCACGACTCACCGCTACAGAAGGTTGCTTTGCAGAGTGCATCAATCACAGGATGATCGGCTGGTCCGCACTCCACGACGCCTACGGTCCGGAACTTGAAATTCCCGGGCTGCTGGACAGAGCCATCGGTCGTGACCAGGAGGCCGTTGAAGGGCTTTGGGGGCGCTTGTGCCACCAGGGGGCGATTTACCCCGGCGAGCATCGTCGCGCTACCGCACCTGGCGGGTATAGCCAAGACCGAGGACGCCGGAGACTCGGCGCTCGATCTGGCTGGAGCCATAGCGGGTGGCCTCCTTCAATCCCACGGCGCCGACGAAGAAGTCGCCCGCTGTGCGACGGCCTTGGCCGAGCTGAGCGCCACGGCCGCCGCGCGGCTGCGGACTGGACTTGACGGGAAGACTTACCTGAGCCGGCTGCGAACCATCCTTGCGTTCGACGGCCAGCCCTTGTGGTTCGAGGGCCTGGATGACTTCACAGATTCCTTCGTCTGCGTCGCTTGTCCGCATTGCGACGCACTGGTGACGATCGCGGTCGGCGACTACGGCTGCTACTCCTCGATTCGGGACTGGAATCTCGGGGATGTCCATCAGGACCCGCTCCGGCCAGCCGTCCCGCGCGAGCTCACCGGCACCGGGAGGATGTTGCATGAGTCGGCCGTACGGGATGGCCAGCAACGGCTCGCCTGGGGCCTGACGCACCTGTTCGGTCGGGCGGAATGCCCAGGATGCGGGAGTGCCTTCGGCATCGCAGACGAGTACGCAGCCGCCAATGCACTCGCCCTAGGGGACTTCGCCCGAGACCACATCAAAGACGCATTCTGATGACCACTTGCGGGAGTCTTGGCATGGAAATGTGAGCTCGGGCCGCTGTACCAACTTGACGGCTCGGCGCCGTGAGGTGTCTGAATGCCCCGCTTCCCTGGTTCAACCAGGACAGTTCGGCAATCTGGTGACCCTTCCGCGGCGCGGGGGCGCGGAAGCGCTCCGCAAGAGTCGCCCCTGGAGCCGGCCGCTGGGGGACTGTGCACTGTTGGTCGCGACGTACAGACCCGCGAACCTGACCATGCGACGGCTCAAGCCACTGTTCAGGGTGTCAACCGCGGTTGACCGCATGATCGACCACCCCGGGCAAGTGCTTACGCTCCCGCCTCGCAAGCGGTTCACCAGAGACACGGGGCTTCATCGTGAAGGGCAGCCTGCCACCACCACACCGCTGCACAGTCAAGGTTCTACCGATTTCCATCAACCTTCAGGGCGCCATCGACGTCGACATCGCCTGGTCGTCTGGCCGCTCGCCGGGAAGCGTCGTGGCTGCGAGGTATGGGAGGGCTCCGGCGCAAGGCCGCGATCTGCCAATCCTCACGATCGCCGACGGAAGCTACCCGGGCACCGAACTCATCGTTGAGCACCGTTGATACCGCGGCCAGACCGAACTCCTGGACCGGAAAGGGTACGCAACACGTCCCCACAAGCAGGTCGGGACCGTGTCGAGCACGTCTTCGCCTGCATGAAGATCTGCCGCGAGTGCCGTTTCAGAGGCGATGACCTCCACCACGTCATTTCACATGTTCAGCCGAAGGCCGGCGACACACCGCAGTTGCCGATCCGAGTGACCAGGTGCGCCCGGGCGTTCGGACCCACTGCTCATCCGTCAGGTCCGACGGATATCCACCCCAGGGCCATGCAGGCGGAGCCGGACGACCGGATCAGCTATGGGACACGGCAGATCTCAAGATCAATCTGAGGGAGCTGTGGGATCGGGCTTGCGGGGAATCAATCAGTCCGCTTGGGGACGTGCCTATCTCGGAGCTCTTTCGCTCAAGTGGCCCTCAGATCTAGATAACGAAAGCATAAACGCTGAAGTCGTGATCACCCCACTATGTCCGCTAGAGGGTGATTTTCATGTGGCCCAGGACACACTTTTTCCGGAACGCCGACTGATCGGCCCTGGTAAATCAAATCCTCACAGCGACCCGGGGGAGCACTCTCTTCCTGTCATCCGGGAGCCATCTGATTCCGGCGGGATTGCGTCGGGTTACATCCAGCCAAAATCCGAAAGTGAATCCCGCAGCGTCTCTAGATCGGACGCTGGTCGGCAAGGAGCAGGAGGGTACGGGACGTGACATCAACGCTAACGGGTCACAATCATGACGAGGGGAAAGGGAAAAGTTCCCCCATGCCTGACGAGGGCTATGAACGCGGACTGAGTAGTCGGCAGGTCCAGATGATCGCCATAGGCGGTGCCATTGGTGTCGGGCTCTTTCTGGGGGCGGGTGCAAATATCGCCAAGGCCGGACCGAGCCTCATTCTCATGTACGCTCTTGCCGGCGTGATTGTGTTCTTCATCATGAGGGCACTTGGTGAACTTCTGCTGTACCGTCCCGTATCTGGCTCGTTTGCTGAATACGCGCGTGAATTCATGGGTCCGTTCTTCGGGTTCGTGACCGGCTGGACCTACTGGATGTTGTGGGTCGTAACCGGAATGGCAGAGCTGACTGCCGCGGCGATATATGTGAATTTCTGGTTCCCTCAGGTTCCACAATGGGTTACGGCGCTCGTTTTCCTGGCGACCTTGTACCTCGCGAATCTGATCTCTGTGAAGCTCTTCGGTGAGATCGAATTTTGGTTCTCGATGGTGAAGGTCACCGCCTTGATAGGCATGATCGTGATCGGCCTTGGGGTTGTCACTTTCGGATTCAGTCAGGCCGGAGAAACTGCAGCAGTCTCCAATATCTGGGGGCACGGAGGGATCTTCCCCAACGGAATCGGTTCAAGCTTGATGACGCTGCAGGGTGTGATGTTCGCTTACCTTGCGGTTGAACTGGTTGGTGTGACTGCTGGTGAGTCAGAAGATCCCGAGAAAACTCTTCCCAAGGCGATCAACACGCTGCCCTGGCGAATCATTGTCTTCTACGTCGGTGCACTCAGCGTGATCCTCATGGTCGTGAAGTGGACCGAATTTCAGCCGGGAGTGAGTCCGTTCGTGGCCGCCTTCGCGAAGATCGGGATCCCGGCGGGAGCTGCCGTCGTTAACTTTGTTGTGCTCACGGCCGCACTTTCGTCGTGCAACTCAGGAATGTACTCGACGGGGCGCATGCTCCGTGGACTTGCAGAGAGCTCTGAAGCACCCAAGATGCTCGGCAAACTCAATGCCGCTAAGAGTCCGGCGCTTGGTATTACCTTCTCTGCAGCGCTGATGGGAATCGGCGTGGTTCTCAACTACGTCGTCCCGGAGAAGGCATTCGGCTACGTGACATCAGTCGCGACGGCAGCCGGAATCTGGACTTGGCTCATGATTCTGATCAGCCATATCTTGTATCGGCGCGCGGTAGACGCTGGTCGGCTGCACGCATCTTCCTTCCCTGCTCCAGGTGGCACCATCTGCAGCTGGATTGCCGTCGCCTTCCTCCTGATGGTCACGCTGCTGATTGCCCTTGACGACGACAGTCGAATTTCCCTGTACGTGGGAGCCGGATGGGCAGTGTGCCTGACTATCGGATGGACAATCCTTAAGAGGCGCAACGCTCAGCTTGTTGATTGAGCAACGCGAAAGTGGGATCCGGCGCGATGGCGAGTGTCCGTTTGGTCGCAGCGTAGTGCCGGAACGATAAGCGAGCGACGGTGGGGCACCCGATTGTGAATTGGGTGCCCCACCTGACAATTTTCTGCCAGCCGCATCGAAAATCGGTAACGTCTGGAAGGTGCCTATTATGAAATCTCTTCTGGGGCTGCAGGTTCCGAGTTTCTCGCCTGGATAGGAAAGCCTCCTTCAGCGAGGAGGGCGGGCGCGGCCGCCTACGGCAAGGGAGACGTGATCACTGATGACAGGGCCGGCTTGCCTCGTTCTGGCACGCGCGGCTTGACGTGTCCGCCAGCCACGAGAAGTGGTGCGAGGAACGTCATGGGGCAGTCGCGTGACGTCCTCGGTGCCATTCAGCAATCATCCCCCCGCGAGGTTCCCTGGATCTTCATTCGGCTGCCACTGTGTGCAGAGATGCGTGTACGGCCATGCAACGTGCGGCCACAACACAGTGCGGCGACGCCATGATTGGATTCCCGATCCATAGCACCCGGATGACTCCTCTTGTACGGACGCACCGGGTCCCGAAACGTCGCGACGCAATTTTCTCCTGACGGTGCGGATTTTGGAAACACTGCCCTAGAGAGGGAGCCGTGATCGAAATTTCAGATCAGGAGCCAAACGGCAAAGAGAGACCAGACGAAGAATTCATGCAGAGTCTGTATCGAGAGCATGCAGGGCCGCTGCAAAGCTACGTCATGGGTCTAGTGGATGGCGACCGTCACCGAGCAGAAGATGTTGTGCAGGAGACGCTCGTAAGGGCCTGGCGCAATGCTGGCCAGTTGGACCCTGCGAACCGCTCCGTCCGGCCGTGGCTCATAACCGTTGCCCGTCGCATCGTCATAGACGGCTACCGAAACCGCCAAGCACGCCCCCAAGAGGTCGACTCCTCACCCTTGGAACTCATGCCAGCAGAGGATGAGATGGACAGGGCGCTGTCCATCATGGTGATCACTGAGGCCATGAGTGCTCTCAGCGAGGCACACCGAGAGGCTCTAGTAGAAACGTATATCAAGGGACGCACGTTGAACGAAGCCGCCGATATTCTGGGTATTCCCAGTGGGACGATCAAATCGCGCATATTTTACGGCCTGCGCTCCTTGAAGCTTGCGCTTGAGGAAAGAGGGGTGAAGCAGTGACGGCGCGAGAGGTTTCTTCGGCGCACGAGGCTGTGGGGGCGTATGCCCTGGGTGTGCTGGATGTGGTGGAGGCAGCGGCTTTTGAGCAGCATATGGCTGGGTGCGATGCCTGCGCGGAGCAGTTGGAGGAGTTTATGCGGCTTGAGCCTCTGCTTGGCATGATGGTGGAGGCTGCTCCGGCTTCGGACTGGGAATCTTCCAGGTTGTATGCGCAGCCGGATGCGCGCGTGCTGGACCGGCTGGTCGATGTGGTGGTGACGGAGCGTCGGACCAAGCGCCGGCGTGGTCTCTATCTCGTTGCTGCTGCGGCGGCGCTGATCGTCGGTGGGCCGTTGGCCGCCACTGCCATTACTTCTGAGGATGCGGGTAGCAGCGTGGCTCTGCCGCATGCTCACTCGACGAGTCCGGCTGAGGACGCTTTCTTCAATCACATGGATCGCAAGACGGCGGCTACCGACCCGGTGAGCAAGGCCGTCGCGACGGTGGGCACCGAGACCAAGTCCTGGGGAACGCATGCCGTTCTGGAGCTGAAGAACGTCAAGGGGCCCCTGAAGTGCAGTTTGATTGCTGTCTCCAAGACCGGTAGCGAGGAGGTGGTGACCTCTTGGTCCGTTCCGAAGTGGGGCTACGGGTTGCCGGCCAGCACAGACGAGAGGGGCAAGAACCCGCTCTACGTGCACGGCGGCACGGGCATGGCACCCAACGACATCGACCACTTCGAGGTACGAACCTCCGACGGCAAGCAACTCGTCAGGGTCGATGCTTAAGACCGTGTCCTACGTGGTGAGGCGGATGAGTCGCTTGTAGCAGCACAGGGTGGTGGCAAGGCCGAGAAGGGCCAGGTAGTTGCGGGGTTCGCGTTCGTAGCGAGGGCTCAAGCGGCGGTAGCCGGACGGCCAGGACATCGTCCGCTCGATGACCCATCTGCGGCGCCCTAATCGCTCGCCGGACTCAATGCCTTTGCGGGCGATGCGCACGCCGATGGGCTTCCCGCGGAGCCATCTGCGCAGGTCGGCACTGTCGTAGGCTTTGTAGGCGTGCAGGCGCCGGGGCTTGAAGTAGCGGCCGCGGTGGGGGTCGTGTCTCGTTTGGTGACCCTCCACCATCGGCTTCAGTCCTTCGCTGTCGTGGGTTTTGCCGGCGGAGACGCCGACGAGGAGGGACAGTCCGTTCGCGTCCGACAGGACGTGCATCTTGGAACCCGGCTTGCCCCGGTCCACGGGGCTCGGACCTGTGTGTTCGCCCCTTCTCTTGCCCTGACGTGGGCGGTGTCGAGGACGACGCGGGTGACGTCGAGGAGGCCGACGTCGTCGAGCCGGTGCAGCACGGCCTCGTGCAGGCGGCCCCAGACACCGGCTCGCGAGCAGATCAGGAACCGTCGGTGGGCGGTCGGCTTCGATATCCCGAAGCAGGGTGGCAACGCCCGCCAGGCGCAGCCGGACACCAGGACGTAGATGACGGCGGCGAACAGCGTCTCATCAGGGGTGCCCTGCGTTCCGCCGCCCTGCGGCCGCACCTTCGACGGTGGGATCAGCGGCTTCGCGATCTCCCACAGGCAGTCCGGATCCAACTCCACGTACCCCGCGCCATGTCGAGTTCAACGACGCCTCACCACATAGCACACGGTCTCAGACTTTGGTGACCGCACGCGTTGACGGACGTGGACCGGCTTGTTGAGCAGTTGGTGCCAGACGAACTGGGAGAGCTTGTTCGGCGGGTGGTACCGCCGACGGTGGTGCATCGGCCGCAGAGTGGGGGACGTCAGCGCGCCGGGGACCGTGAGGTGCTGGCCGCGATCGTGTTCGGGGCAACGTCGGGCTGTACCTGGCGGCAGCTTCCGCCGGTCTTCGGGGCTTGCTGGCAAACGGTGTACAAGCGGCTCGCGCGTTGGAGCCGCGCGTGTGGGCCCGTCCCAACCGTGTCATCCTGGACCAACTCGGCTCACGCGGGCAGCTCGACTGGTCCAGGCGCGCGATCGACTCGGTGGAATCCGAGCCCTCAAAGGGGGCATCTGACGGGACCGAATCCGGTCGATCGCGGCAAGAAGGGATCGAAGATCCATGTTTCTGCGATCGCACGAGCTGGCCGATCTCACTTGCGATCTCGGGCGCCGACATCTACGACAGCCAGGCGTTGGAGCCCTTGGTTCGCGGCATCCACCCATCCGCTCGCGCCGTGGACCGCGTCGGCGTCCCCCGGCCAAACTGCACGGTGACAAGGGCTACGACTACGACCATCTGCGGCGGTGGCTGCGCAAGCGCGGCCTCGTGCCACGGATTGCCCGCCGCGGCATCGAGTCCTACCAACGCCTGAGCAGCCATTGCTGGGTCGTGGAAAGCACGATGTCCTGGCTGGCCGGCTGCCGTCGCCTGCACCGGCGATAGGAGCGCAAGGCCGAGCCCTTCCGCGCATTCTCGGGTATCTCCGCGGCCCTCATTTTCCACCGCCGTCTCGTCCGTGCGGACACGTAGGGCGGGTCAGCGTGAGGCGGCTCAAGCGGTGCTTGCCCAGACCCGGATGGGCACCGCCTCTCGCTCGGCCGCAGTCAGCTCCGAGTGGTTCTGCACGCCTTCCAGGCACGACCAGCCCGTGACACCCGGTTCGCTATCGGCCAGAAACCCCTCGATGATTGGACCGAGGTCGTCGGAAAGTTCGTAGGCGCCGCCGAACGGCAATGCCTCCGCGGACACCGATCCCGTCGAGCACCGCAGCTGACCGGCCTGTCATGCCACACGTAGAAGGTCGCCACCCCGGGAAAGCCCAGCTCGCGGATTCGGACCTGTATGGCTGAGGCAGTCCGGTCGAATGCGGCGACCACTGCGGAGACGGACAACGACCTTCTGTCCTCGTTCTCCGCGCTCAGCCACCAGGTGTTGGTCTCCCACTCCACCCGACGGTTGGTCGGCTCCAGCACCAGGGGCTCGTCCGCCACCTCAGAGATCCATGTCAACAGCACCACAGCAGTATCCCTGCATGGCCTGTGGCCCCGGGAACCGCCATGAGAAGCGACGTCTAGAATCCTGGCAGCTTCTCCGCGGATCCCGGGTCAATTCCAACCGCATGACCGCCGAGGGCCTGTGACGGCAACTCATGTACAAGGGAGCGGTCATCGGTCCCCGCCTCGAGGACGGCGACGGAACCTCCCCGTACCTGGTGGTCGACGGCCGCCTCCCGCTCGTCGCGCGCGCCCCCTGCATCACGGCGCCCGACAGACGCGAGCGGCTGTGCCGCCCCCTGCCGTTCCCCTGATCCGACACTCGCGCGAGCGGAGGCCGTCGCCGCCGCGCACCTGCGGTCAGGCAGTCCATCGATCGCAGGCGCCGCATGCCTCGCCAAGTCCCGCGCGCGCCGACAGACCGGCACGAGTCGGCCCAGAAGCCTGCGGCAGACCCTTCGAAATGAACGAGGGCATCCGGTGGAGCCGTGACAGGATGTCGAGTTTTCACCGTTCCGCTAGATGTGGTTAACTTAGTGGAAATATAGGAAACATGACGATATTTCCGCGGCATGCAGCCTCTCAAATCCGCGATCGTGCCGAGCAGGCGATCCAGGAGTACCGGACGGCCTACGAACGAGGGCTCGCCGCCGAGCAGAGTCAGGAGCCGGCACAGGCGCTGGCCGAGTTCACGCGGGCGCAGCACGCTCTGGACCGTTTGGACGCCGCCTCCCCGGACCTGCCTGAGATTCCCCAGGCCAGAGCGGGGCTGCTCTACGCCATGGGACGGGCCAGGACCGATGTCGGAGACGTGGCCGGTGCGGTCGCGGCCCTGGACCAGGCCGAGAAGCTGTACCAGCGGATGGAGTCGGAGCAGCTCGCCATCCGGAAGGAGGTTGAGCAGCAGGGGGGCCGGCAGGAGACGGGTCCCGTCCCGGCGGTCCTGCTGACGGCCGATGTCGGGCTGCGAAGGGCCCGGGCCTATGCCGAGTGGGGCCGTCCCTTCAGCGCCCTGAGCGATCTGGACATGGCGATCGGTGGGTACATGCGGGCGGGAGCCTTCACTCCCCTCTCGGACCGGTGCGGGGACGCGGCCCGGATCCTCGCCGTCGGGGCGGGGATTCAACTGCGGGCAGGGGACCATGAACTGGCCCTGGAATGCGGCCAGGCATCCCTCGCGCGATACCGGGAGATGGGCGGGGTCGGCCCCGAGGCGATCCCGTACGCGATCGGTTTCGCCGCCCCGGTCGTCTCCATGCTGGAGGCCGCGCGTGGGCAGTGGGACGCGGCGCTGGCCGTGGACGGCCTGATTCTGGAGGCCGCAGAACTCGGCCGAGACGGGAGTTCCGGGGCTCATGCCCGGATCGGTGTCCACCTGCGAGAGGCCGGGCGGGACGCGGAGGCGGCCGGACATCTGGCCATGGCCGCCCGTGGGTCGCATGATCGGATCGCGGAGATGGAGCGGGAGTTCGGGTCGGTGCCGGCGCCGAGCCTGCGGGAGGCACTGCTGGAAGCGGAGCGGACGGAATCCACCAGGCTCGCAGGCGGTGTGCGGGCCGATTTCTTGGATCCGCTGGAGATCCGGACGCTGCGACTTTCCCTCTGCGGCGGGGACGGAGCCAGGTTCTCGGCCACCGGCCGGATGAACGTGGTCAACGCTGTGCCACGGCAGGTGACGTCACTCGCCCGGGTCGGCCACCAGCTGATCGCATCCGACCGCCTTCCCGCGGCACTGCGCGTACTCTGGGAGGCACTGCTCCTCTGCGATGCCGCCCGCCGCTGGACCACCTGGAACACCGGCGACTCCACCGCGACCGTGCCGCTGCGCGAGGCCGAGGAGACCGCCTTCGCCGGAGCGGCCGTCCTCGTCGACACACTGGCACGAGCCGGCGGTTCGGCAGGTGTCTGATTGGTGTGGTCACCCAGAGGCCGGCGCTGCTGTGGGCGCGGCCGGCGAGTACGGGGACGCCCTGGCCTTAGCAGATCCCGTAGCAGTCCCAACTGCTTGATCCTCATCGCCAAAGCCGTCCTCATCCTGGAGTCGCGGCGCTGAAGACGCTCACGGAACCGTGGACGGAGGCGGAAGTGACCGCGACGGCGAGGAGCAAGCCGTGGTTGTTAGGGAGTCAGGTACCTTGAGCTCTTTGATCTTTAGTCGGCGCCAATGCCCTGACTGGCCTCAGCCAGGTTGCTCGGGGTCGTGAAGCTCTGGGCATTGGTGACGGCCGCGGACGGCTGTCCACGGTGGTTATCCGGCATCAAGTCGTGCCCGCAGCAAGTCGTGCACTTGCTCGATGGTGCCGTCAACCTCCCATTCTGCGACGGAGTCATAGATCGTCGTGTGCTGGGGAAGCGGTCGGCAGCACTCCCGCGCCATGCCGGTTCGATCCACATCTGCGCTCGCCCCCAAGTGGAGAACACCCGTTCGATCAGGGCACGTCAGGCGTCGGAGGCGATGCTTCGCCACAGCCGGCGTGGGCTCATGCCTTGAGCCAGCGGACCTCGACCCCGGACGTCGCCAAAGCATCCCGAACTACCGACCACCTAGATCAGATGCCCTCATAGCCCGTCGCTGGGTGCATTTGCCGTGGAGCTAGCCTCGCGCTTTCATGAAGCGGGCTGTCCGACGGGCGGTCAGGTAAACGAGAAGTGCCTCTGACCAGCAAGAATGAGGATTGTCGAGGTCCTTGTTCCTGCCATGCCGGAGGCACTTCCCAGGTGAAGAAGCGTATCGGGTCCTATCCACGCGTCCGCATCGAGGGCGGTGGTCGCGGAGTGGTGTCCCAGGCCGGGGCCGTGCTGCTGGTCGAGACCGCCCGCAAGGCCGGGCTGGACCAGGCGATATCGACGGCACTGACGCCGTGGCGACGTTCACGGGCAGTGCACGATCCAGGGAAGATCCTGCTGGACGTGGCACTCGCGGTCGCCCTGGGCGGGGACTGCCTCGCGGATGTCGGGATGCTGCGGGCCGAGCCGGCCGTGTTCGGGCCGGTGGCGTCCGACCCGACCGTCTCCCGGCTCGTCGACACCCTCGCCGCCGCCGGGCCGAAGGCCCTGTCCGCGATACGGGCCGCGCGGGCCGAAGCCCGCGAGCGCGTCTGGAGCCTGGCCAAAACCGCGGCTCCTGACGCGGGCGGGCAGGTGATCGTGGACCTGGACGGGGTCCTCGTTCTGGCCCACTCCGAGAAGCAGGACGCCACCGCGACCTGGAAGAAGACCTTCGGACACCACCCCCTGATGGGGTTCGTCGACCACGGAAGCAGTGGCAGCGGGGAGCCGGTGGCCGGCCTGCTCAGGCCCGGCAACGCAGGCAGCAACACCGCCGCCGACCACATCACCACCACCCAACTCGCCCTGGCCCAGCTGCCGAAGAAGTACCGGCGCGGACGCCGGACGCTGATCCGTACCGACTCAGGAGGCGGCACCCACGAGTTCGTCGCCTGGCTCGCCCAACGCGGCCGGTGGCTGTCGTACTCGGTCGGCATGACCATCACCGAGCAGATTCACCAGGCCGTCCTCAAGGCCCCCGCCTCGGCCTGGACGGCGGCGACCGAGCCCGGCGGCGAGATCCGGGACGGGGCCTGGGTCGCCGAACTGTCCGGCGACTGCCTGAAGGGCTGGCCGAAGGGAATGCGGCTGATCGTGCGGAAGGAACGGCCTCACCCCGGCGCCCAGTTGCGGATCACCGACGCCGACGGCCTGCGGCTCACCGCGTTCGCCACCAACACCACCGGCATCCCGATCGCCGCACTCGAACTGCGGCACCGCCGGCGAGCCCGGGCGGAGGACCGCATCCGTGCCGCTCGCGCCACCGGCCTGCGCAACCTGCCCCTGCACGACACCAAGCAGAACCAGATCTGGCTGGAGATCGTCCAGATCGCCCTCGACCTCCTCGCCTGGATGCCCATGCTCGCCCTGACCGGCGAAACCCGCAGGTGGGAACCCCGCCGCCTGAGGCTCCGCCTCTTCTCCGCCGCCGCCCAGCTGGTCACCACCGCCCGCCGCCGGCACCTGCGGTTCGCCCGCCACTGGCCCTGGACCCACATGATCACCGACGCCCTGGCACGACTCGAAGCCCTCCCGAACCCCGGCTGACCAGCGTGTTCCCGTCCCTGCGAGCAGCACCACCCCCGCCGGAGCCGTGGAACCCGGCGCCCACCCGACGCGACAGCCGGGCCATCAGCCTGACCACCACCAGCCCGAACAACCGAAACGGCCCGCCGAAGAAACCCACGGACCGTCACGAAAGATCGAGGCTAGTCAGTAGTGGTTTGTCACGGCCCAGGTTTTCGCTTTCTTCGGTGAGCCAGCCCAACCCGTTCCAGCGATGCTGAGATGGATGGACTGTGATGAGTCCACTCGAAAAGGCATCCCTCCATTTCAGAGTAGGAGACAAAGGGCCTGTTTCAGTGACTGATCTCAAAATCTCGCGTCCCAGTAAGAATGGTCCGCTGATGTCCGCAGCGTTCTGCCGTGGCGCCGCGAATCGCATTGCCTGTGCAGGGTCGTGAGGGTCGCTTAGATTAGCGAGGACCTGCCGGAGGAACGGGGAGCCGGCGGGAGCGACAATGAGATTGTTATTGAATCGGCCGCGAGAAAGCTGCCATTCGGCAACCTTTGCTAGACTCTCTTCCTCGCTCAGCTCCGGTTTTCTGGCATCCGCGCCACCGTCTAGCGGTTTCGTGAAGTTCATCTCTCTGGCGATGGCGTCGAATTGAGAACGATTGCGTATCTGAGGTGCGAGGAAAGGGATAGCGCTGTGCCGCATATTTATCCCGGAAGCTGGGAGTTGAACGCTTCCCGGCGTCAGGTCAACATCCAAATACACCCCACCCACCAGGTAGAGAAGAGCGTATCGTGTGACGTCCGATGCCAACTCCCAAGCTTCTTTCTCCATGGCGTAACGGAACAGTTTGCTAGGCCTGGAAGCTACCGTGGGATCCAGTTCCAGAGTGTTGTCCTGTCTCAGTGACTCAAAGAATTCTTCGTCTACGGATCGGATCTGTATTTCTGGGGCATCCTGCAGTTCTTGATAGAAACTACTATTTGCTGCCATGGCTCCAGCGTCCGACCAGATGTTCATCTGCCATCCAGAATCCTGGATGCGCCGCTTCCAGGCTTCCAGGTTGAGCTTCGCACCTTCTCGCATCTCGCCGCCAAGCCAGATGAAGTGCATGACCCGTGCAACGGGCCGCACTCCGGCGGTGGACGAGGCGCCCTCGTTTCCCAGCACGACAGGCTGGTGATGATAAGACACCTCAACTATGGCGGTACGCCTGGCACTTGCCATCTCACTCGGATTCGAGTCCGAACTTTCGGAGTCAGAAGAAGGGGACTGTCGGCCTGCCGAATTTAGGTAAACTGCGAGGTCGCTTACGGACAATTGTGGGTCGTAGGTTCCTCTCAGATCATCGAGGCTGCGAGCAACACTTTCACGCAAAGCAGTGCTTGCCGAGGTGGCTCGCTTCAATCCGGTATTTTGGGCTCGCTGTGACCGGGAAAGAGTGGAGAATTTGGCGCCGTTGCCATATCCGGTGATGGATATGCGAGGGAGAGGAAGGCCGGCGCGGGCGTTTCGGTATGCTTGCAGTACGACTATCTTTGCCAATTCATCGAGCTTGGCTTTTTCTGTACCGCCAATCTCCTTGCTGTTCTCCTCGAAAGAAACTTTCACTTCCAGGCGTCGGGTTCTAGTCGACTGGAGGAGGGGGCCCTTGTCGTTCGAGCCTGCGGGTGCCGGAGTGGCAGGGCCCAACTGGTCGAAGCGCCCCGATCCGGTGGCCGCCTCTGGTGCTGACACAGTCGTCAGCTTCCGGAGTGCCCTATGTCGTTCGGCCATGCCGTCTTCCACTGCCGTATGGGGATCGAGATGTCGATCTCCATCAGTAGTCCAAGAGCCCGTCACGCCTAGTCCCGTGCTGATGGGTGACGGTCGCCTGGCATCGTCGACAGCATGCTTTCCCCCTCCACGAAGGCGGTTGCGTTGCGTTGTGTGGGCTTGGGCGAGAAGACGGGAGAGCTCGAGAGCGGCTCCGGCTCCGTTGCGGTGGTACTCCGCGGCTACGAGTGCGGTGACGCCTTCGCGCAGCGTGTGGCGGCGAGTTCCGCGCAGGACTGATGGGTCGTGGAGGTTGTGCTGGGAACGGATCAGATTCTCGGCTTGGTGCACGATTCGTTCCCGCTGTGCTTCGGAAAGCGACTGTGCGGCGAGGTAGGCCATGGCGCCGTCGACCAGGGGTGGGTGCGATTCTCCGGAGCCTATCGAGCGCTGTGTAGTGAGTGCCTGTTCGAGAGCGCCCACCATGCGCACCAGCACCGCGGGGAGGACTGCCGGCATGTCCCGGGCCACGCGTTCGGCATTGCGTACGCCCAACATCGTGGTCGCGAGATCCGCGATCCCTGCCGACAACCCAGCAATTTCCTGTGGTCTGCCGTCTGCTGCCCTTTCGGCCCGTTGCTCAGTCTGGTGCCTGATGACTGCGGCGACTAGCCGCCGTGCACGGTCCACCATCATCGCGGAAGGCTGGCGCACACCGAACCATTCGCCCGCTAGAGAGTTGGTGTCGAACGCCGTCCCATCAACCCGTGAGAAGTGAGAAGCCGCGGAGCTCCCTGACTTGCTAGAGGGGACTTGCCCTGACACAACAGCCGGAACCATCGCCGAAGCATCTGCGCTAACCAGGCTGAGCGGCTTTGGTTGCCCGAAAGCATCATCTGTAAGTTGTTTCGCAACATTTGATGTGAATGTGCCTTGCGCATGGATAAGCCCGGAAAGCCGCAGCGCGACTTGATCGCCAATTGACTCGGTCTGACCATCCGACCGCGGGGTTGGTGCGTGAGCCTGTCCGAGCGCCGTCGACGCCTGATGCGGCGCGCTGGCAATTGGTGAGATTTCAGCGTCGTAGCTGCGGGAGGGGGTGGGAACTTCTTGCGGTGCAGCCTGAGCCGTACGGGGCATGGTGGGCACCCCGCCTGACTCCATCGGCGTTGTCGCTGAATGAACCACCTGCCCCTGCGCGTAGCCAGTGTCCGGTGCGGCAAAGCTTGTTCTGGACATGCCTACGGGCTGTTGCATCCAGGTCGGTATCGCAGGCGACATATCCGAAGCGTGCAGCCCATCCGGGGGCGGTGAGGCCAGGGCATGCCCGGCGGGACTGTGTACGGAGGCGCGGTCGCCTGCCGCTTCGGACAGCCTCCACCCCTGCCGGTCACTCTCCTGTGAGTCCGTTGTTTGAACATCTGCCAGAGCAACTCCAACGGGAGCTGCATCTTGCCAAGTCTTCATCGTGGCTGGCAACTTGGCCGCATCAGCAGGGTCGGGTGGGGACAGTGCAGGGTCGCCCTGTGCAGTACCCACTCGGGGACTTGCTCCGCTGCTCGATAGGTGTGGAGTGGCCGGCGCATAGAGGGGCCTCGAAGCTGCTGGGGTGTTCGTCGTCGGGTCCGCGGGATTCTGGGACGCAGCCCGGTTCGACACCGTTTCAGCGGCAGATCCCATGCCCGGCACACCTCGGGCGGAAGACTCCACATCGGTACCGACCGCACTCAGCGTTAGCCGTTCTTCCCGTGCCCGAGGCCCCGGGGTCGGTGCTGTCTGATCTGTGGTGCCTGGCGCGCGGTGATCGATGTCGGCGTCGGAGGTTGGCACCGCACGCGGAGTCGATGCGGTCCCGCCTGTTGCGGCGCCTGGCACACCAGGGGGCGCTATGTCCGCGCTAGGCCTCATAGTGCCGGTGCTTGCCTGCGTGGCGGATCCGGCAGCTGAGGTTGTGCCGACATCGGTGCCGACGACGGTCGTACTGGCCTGGCCCGCGGATACATCCAGGCCCTGTATGTCATTCGTCCCAGTGACGCTGAAATTGCCGAGCGCAGCGCCCTTGGTATGAGTCGCCACGTGATGGTAGGCGAACGCGGCGGCGACGACGCCGGCGGTGAGGACGCCTTCGGTGACACCGCTGATCCCGGCGCCGTAGAACGTGGACGCCTCGACCTTCCACCGGCCGTCGAACAGACCGTTGGTCACGAACTCCGCACCGGCTTCCGCGGCCCCCTCGGCCACGAACGCACCCGCACCCGCACCCACCGCCCGCACCCCGTTGCCGGCCGTGAACACCCCCCGCGGCGCAACCTTCACCGCCACGTCCCCCGACACATCCTTCACCAACGGCCGCCCCAACCGGCCCGTCAACGCCTTCCCGACCGTCCCCGACAACACCCCGTGGAACGCACCCGCCAAACCACCCACCACAGCCGACCGGGCAATATCCCCCAGATCGAACCCCTTCGGACGACGCCCCTCAGGCCCCGCCACCATCAACGCCAGACGCACCGCAAACGTCTGGAACGCCTCCTCGAACGCCTCACTCAACGACGGCATCAACCGCGTCCGACTCAACAACGCATCCAGCACCGTCAACAAAAACACCCGCGACCGCAGCATCGCCACCGCCTGCTGCCCCGCCGACAAACCCCCCGAGAAGAACGCCATCGCCGCCAACACCGCCAGCTCGATCAACAACCGAACCAGCTCAGCGACCAACTGCCACTTCGACTCCGTAACATTCATCGACGTCCGGACCCGACCATCAGCAATCCGGTCCAACTGCCCCGCAAACTCCCCCAAAGCATTACGGCCGCCATCATTCACCAACAACCGCATAGCCCGCACATACGCCGCACCCGCCTCCCCCGGCAACGCACGACCAATCCCACCAACCGAGCCCTCAATCGTCCCCGACAGATCCCGCGCCCGCCTCGCCAGACGAACATAGGGATCATGACTCGCATAGCCACGATCCTCGTCCGCCTCAAGAAACCGCTCACCGGTCAGGACAAAGATCAGCCGCTGCAAATCCTCAGAGGGCTCAATCGCCATACACGCTCAGCGCCTTGCTCATGTTCACTGTTGAATCCGTACTAGTTGAGAGTGCTTCAAGGGCTGGCCTTTCTCCATCTGCCGCCGACGTGCACTCCCCGGCCTGTTGCCTGCCCGCCTACCAGGCCTGCTTCCAGGCTCGTCCGTCCCGGAGCGGGAAGTGATGCTCCTACTTCCCGCCCCTGTTTGACGTATATTCCGCAACGTTAGTGCTGACTAGTTGAAGAACTGGCCACGCACAGCTCCGTCGGGAAATTCTGAGGTGTGAATGTTGGAGTAGTAGTTCTGCGGGTTCTGTCGAACGCGCTTCACCACATCAGGGTTCTGCCCTTCGAGTCGTCCTGAGATCGCAAAGATTCCCTCCGGGACCGGCCTATTGAGCAGATCGAAGACCACATCGCCGTTCTCGCCGAATCGACCCTTGTGGATGTGCCCCTTCGAGGGGCTCTGGATATTTACCCAAGCCAGAGAGTAGTCCACAGAAGTACCCCTAGGGCGAAGGAAAGAGACTGCAAATCCATCTGGGTCACCGACCTTCGAAGTCTCGTCCTTCGGGACCTCTTGTGATCCGCTCGAGAACGCTCGCAGGCTTCCCCCCTTGATGACCTCCAGTGGGTTTACGTTGCGCGCAAGAGGCTTGAGCTGGCCGCGTACAGCACCGCCGGGAAACTCCTTGCTGTGAAGATTCACATAGAAACTAGAGGCATTCGTGCGAATGCTCTGTGCAAGCGCAGGGTCCGTCACGCTGACTTGGCCGGCCGCGGAGTGGACTGTGTCGGGCATCTCCGTGCCGAAGAGAGGAACCCTGACCTCACCATTCCGGCCCGCTGCCCCTTCGTGAATGTGGCCAAGGCTAGGTGTGAAGCCCTTCCAGCGCAGTGCGAACGTGACACGGTCACCCTTCACCTTGACGAGCGCTGCCGCCCTTGCGTCAGGGTCATTTACGGCCGGGCCTCCCGGGACAGGCACCTCGTTCGCTCCAGAAAGATCCGCCGCGAAGGAGAGTGCCCGTCCACTTGAGTCCACGGCACCAGCCGCACCGGCGCCTGCCGAGCCGTGCTGATGGGCATGGCCGGAGCCGGTGGGGCCATGCGTGGCCATGGCGGTGCCTGTCGATACGACCGCCGCGAGACCGACTGACATCGCCGTGACTGCAACGGTAAGTGTTCGCTTCTGCATGGCTTGGCATCCTTCTGTCTGGCCCGGCCGTGTGGCAGGGGCTCGCCGAGGGGTACGGGGGAGACAGAGTCGATAGTTCAAGCTTGGTCTTCTTTTTCTGAGGTGAACCTTGGCGGGGTCGCAGGCGTAGTAGGTAGCGAAACCCATGCCCGCCAGACCTACTGAGGACTTATCATGAAGGCATTTCCCATAACGCGTCGCGGAGTGATGCGCGTCTCTCTCCCGCTAGGTTCAGCGGCGCTCCTGTTTCTCAGCGCCTGCACTTCTCCTTCAGAGCCAAACAAGGCCGAGCCGGCTACTGCCTCCGCGCCAGCAACGGCGACCGTGACAGTGCAAGTAGCTGACTCGCCGGTGGGGCAGATCCTCGTTGATGGGTCAGGCCGAGCGCTGTACGGATTTACGAAGGACGAACCCGAGAGCCAAAGCGCCTGCGATGCCGACTGTATCGCTGTCTGGCCAGCACTCACGTCGAGTGCAGACGTCGCGGCGGGGAACGGTCTGGATGCAGCCAAGCTCGGCGAGATCAAGTTTACGGAGGGAGCTGAGCAGGTCACGTATGGCGACTGGCCCCTCTATTACTATGTGGGAGACACATCGCCGGGTGATGTTAACGGGCAAGGCCTCGATGATGAGTGGTTCGTCATCGGGGTGGACGGGAAACTGATCAAGCAGATGCCGAACTAGAGTCTGCTTCGCATCCACTTCCCGTGGCTTCCATTAGTCCCCAAGACGGCCAAATTCTGGCGCAGCGTCGATCGCCTTGACTTACGTAGGTGATCTTGGTCTGCCGTGATCCGCGCCATTGCACGTGTGATCACGGCGTCCGAGTCGTCAGGAAGGGAGCTGGTGGCTGGCGTTGCTCCGCTGCCAGTTCAGCCGGGCGCGTGCGCTGCGGCGTGATAACGCCGTCTGCTCGGCGAGGGGCCGCTGTCGGGGACAAACGCGCTGGAGGGCTCGGTGTTGTTGGTGGCCGCACACGTGCCTATCACGCGACGCCATGTCAGTTCGCACCGCTCTTTGGTGTCTGGAAGGGCCAGCCACCTCGTCAAGGCAGCTCAGCCTTCTTCTCGCATTGCGGCTCCGGAAGCAGCTTCGCAAGGCCACCGTGCCCATCGGGCGGCACCGAGGTTCCCGCCCCGCGACTACGCGATGACGGAGTGATCGATCCAGGAGTTGCCGGTACGGGGCGAATGACCATGTGGTCGTGGGGTAAACGATCACCCGATCGGTGGTCGTGGTTGCTGCCCGTTGCCACTGCTGGAATGGCATGGGAACGAGCCGAGGCGAAGGCCGTTGTAGGGAGGGCTACAGTGATCGCCGTCGTGAACTCCCGAGGCAGCGGGCGTCCCACGCAGCCTCGATCCTAGGCAGGGCAAACTGCTTGCCTGGAAGGCAGACCACATTCGACAGCTGACCGGTGTCGTTGGTCGTGTGTGGTGGGGGTTGAAGCACGCAGGTTGATCATGGCGGAGCCTCGCGTCACGAGGCTTTCGACGCCCTCATTCGCTGATCCGTGTGGCAGAGTTAGGGCAGATTGGCAGGCCGAAGAGATGGCGCGCTGGCTGATCGTCCGCGTCGTCGGGCTGTGGGCGCGGGTGCGAGGCACAAGCCGGTCGTCGTCGACCAGCTGCTGGCCACCCTGGTCTCGATTTGGCACGTTGTCACTCACGACGCCCTTGCCAGCTGGTTCGGTGTCGATCGCTCCACGATCACTCGCGGGGCTGGCGAGATCAGGCCTTTCCTGGCCGACCGAGGCTGCCGCATCGAGGGCGGCCTGCGTCTGCGAACGCTTGCTGACGTCATCGCGCATCGCGGCACCACTGGCCAGACAGCCCTGATGGACGCTAGCGACATCCGGGTCCGCCGGCCATCAGCACGCCGCGGCGGACACAGCCGTTTCATCTCCGGCAAGAGCTGCATCAACGCGATGGAAGCCCGCGTCTTCACCGACGAACGCGGACGCCTTCTGTTCTGCGGCGAGGTACGAGCGGGATCGGTTGCAGACATCACCCGAGTCCGGGATGCCGACCTGGCCGATCTTCTCGCCGCCTCGGGCTACCAGGGCCTGGCAGCACAGATCTACGGCTTTTCGTGGCTATCGTCGCGGATCTCTCCCCCCCCGGACCCGCAGGCGGTTGAAGCAGCGCAGAGAGCAGATACACGCTTAAGAACCAAGCGTCGAGCGCCGAAGTCTAGGCCGTGCTCATTGTCCCGGCGGGCTATGACCGGCTTGACAGGGAGGCGCCGGCCGAGGCGGCGACACTCATGATCGTAGTCGCGGTCACCAAGCACCGCGTCCTGCTGAAGCCGAGGTCGTCCCTGCTTGCCCCGCACCGGCGGCACAACTCGTAGGAGCGTTCCCAGTTGGTTGACGGCCGTCCACTCTACGTTCCCCGGGTACATGCACGGTGCCCGCATGGCAGGGCTGTGGCGAGGAAGTCGACGACCGCGTCCTGGACCACTTCTGGATGCGACAGGGGAACCTCGTGTGTTGCTTCCTCGATGTCTACTCGCGTCACGGGGCTATCGACGAGTTGGGTTACTGCGTCAGCCTGCGCACTACCAGCAGCGTCCCTCTGCCCGTGTATCACCAGCACGGGTAGCGTGATCGAGTTGAGCAGGTCCGTGACGCTCCAACCGCAGACATCGTCCGATGTCCAAACGTCATGCCAGCCACGGAAGGCTGCTTCGGGGTCATTGTGGAGGAGAGCAAGCTTGGGACTCAGGTTTCCAGCGTCGAACTCGGATCTCGCGACGTGGATGCTCTCGATGACGTGATCATCAACAGCGAGAATCGGTGCCACTAGCGCCAGCCCGGCGTAAGCCTGCTTGCCGTAATGCGCCGCATAGAGGAGGGCGATGGCGGCGCCTTCCCCGTGCCCTACCAAAACGGGCCGTGCGATGCCTAGTTGCTCAAGGACGTCGCGCAGTACGACAATCGCTTCGTGCTCTAGATGGTCTGCCGGCCGGGGGAGCGGCACTGACGCTGAGTCCCCATAGCCGTGCCGTGTATAGGTCAGAGTACGTCTGTCCGTTTCCGTGGCAATGGATGTGTGCACCCCGAACCAGCTGCCGATCGATCCCAGACCTTGGTGTAGAAAAACCAGAGGAGCCAAGTCGGATGATCCTTCGGTCAGCACGTAGTCGATAGCTCCGCCGACTACCTCAAGCCGAGACATGGCGTGTCCCCTGGCGCATGTGTTGCGGCGCTGCAGTGGTGCCCGTCGGCGGCCCCGGTCTGACACCGCTCGGTCTCCATCGCGATGCTGCTGAGATTCGGCGGGATGCAGTGGGCAGAATGACTCGCTTCATGATCATAGGTGCCTTGCGCGTTGTACTCGAGGTTGAGTGGGCTGCTCGCTACGTGGCCGCACCTCGACGGAATCGAGCGGTCTACAGTCCACGCTGGCTACTCAGCACCTTGCGATTCGGACACTACCGTTAGGATTTGGCGCAAGAGTACCTGGCTGAAAATCGATGCCCCTTCGATCTTCGAGGCATGTATCAATGTGCACGGCTGGCGCCTACCGCAGGCTGACTAGCGAGTTGACGCCGTGCTTCAGCAGGATCGTCTGGGGCCTGCCGCACGATCGGTTGGCTGCGCGATGCGGGGCCCTGATGGTGGGCCGTTCTGCCTGGCGGTTTTGCCGGGAGAACCGCCGGTGACGTGTGTTCCGCAAGAAGTGCGGCGAGTGCAAGAAGGCCGGCCCGCCAGTGCCAGAGGACTTCGTCCGCCGTGATTTCGTCGCGGAAGGCCCGAACGAGCCGTGGCGCGCCCGGCCCTTGTCCACTTCATCCGGCATGTCGGCGTGATCTGCAAGAGTGGTCAAGGCTTGCTAGAAACAAGTCGTGGCTTCCGGCTGTGGGGCTCGTTGGTCTGGTAGGGGGAGACCGGAGGGGATCAAGGCCGTTCTGGCGGCACAATTCCAGGCGTTGTTGAGGCATCTGGATGAGCGTCAGCGTCGGCTGGCTATGGGGCCGAAGCACTGTCGCTGGGGGCGGCATCAGGATCGTCGCCGCTGTAGCCGGGTCCGGGAGGCCACGGTCTCGCGGGGGCGCAGCTGAACTGGACTCCGGTCAGGTCCCGTTGGGGCGGGCGCTTCATCCCGGGGGAGGGCGGAAGATGGCGGCCGAGCTGGACTCTGGGCTGCGGCTGGCACTGTTGGCGCTGGTTGAGCCCGACGAACGGGGCGCTCCGATGTCGCCGCTGCGCTGGACGACGAAGTCGACCCGGCAGCTGGCGGCGGAGCTCACCCGCCAGGGGCACCGAGTCTCCGCCGACACCGTCGCCGGCCTGCTGCGGGAGGAAGCCTTCAGCCTGCAGGCCAACGCCAAGACCATCGAAGGTGCCCAGCACCCCGACACGGATGCCTAGGGCTTGCCGGGAAACAAGTCGTGGCTTCCAGCTGTGGGGCTCGTTGGTCTGGTATGGGGAGACCGGAAGGGATCGAGGCCGTTCTGGCGGTGAAGTTCCAGGTGTTGTTGCCGCATCTGGACGAGCGTCAGCGTCGGCTGGCCATAGGGGCGGAAGCACTGTCGCTGGGGCATGGCGGCATCAAGATCGTCGCCGCTGCAGCCGGGGTCCGGGAGGCCACGGTCTCGCGTGGGGCGGCTGAACTGGACTCCGGTCAGGCCCCGTTGGGGCGGGTGCGCCATCCCGGTGGAGGGCGGAAGAAGGCGGCCGAGCTGGACTCTGGGCTGCGGCCGGCACTGCTGGCGCTGGTCGAGCCCGACGAGCGGGGCGACCCGATGTCGCCGTTGCGCTGGACGACGAAGTCGACCCGGAAGCTGTCGGCGGAGCTCACCCGCCAGGGGCACCGGGTCTCCGCCGACACCGTCGCCGGTCTGCTGCGGGAGGAAGGCTTCAGCCTGCAGGCCAACGCCAAGACCATCGAAGGTGCCCAGCACCCCGACAGGGACGCCCAGTTCCGCTACCTCAACGAGCGGGCACGAGACCACAGGGACGCCGGTGACCCGGTGATCAGCGTGGACAGCAAGAAGAAGGAACTGATCGGCGACTACAGGAACGCCGGGCACGAATGGCAGCCTGCAGGACAACCCGTGAGGGTCAAGACGCACGACTTCCCCGGCCAGGCCGCCAAGGCGATTCCCTACGGAATCTACGATATGACGGCGAACACCGGCTGGGTCAGCATCGGCACCGATCACGACACGGCGGCGTTCGCCGTCGCCTCGATCCGCCGCTGGTGGCAGGCGGTCGGCCAACACGACTACCCCGGCGCCCGCCGGCTGCTGATCACCGCTGACGGTGGCGGCTCCAACGGCTACCGCACCCGGGGTTGGAAGACCCAGCTCGCCGATCTCGCCGCCGAGACCGGCCTTGAGATCACGGTGTGCCACCTTCCGCCCGGCACCTCGAAGTGGAACAAGATCGAGCACCGGCTGTTCTCCCACATCACCATGAACTGGCGAGGCAGGCCCCTGACCAGCCACGAAGTCATGCTCCAGACCATCGCCGCGACCACCAGCCGCACCGGCCTCACCGTCCGGGCCGAACTCGACAGCGGTGAGTACCCCACCGGCATCCGCATCAGCGACGACGAGATCGCCGCCCTGCCCATCACCCGCCACCGCTTCCACGGCGACTGGAACTACACCCTCCACCCCCAGCGACCGACGGACACGGCGACCACCACCAGCACACAAGACGAGACCCTGGCGGACGGACCGGCCCGCCTCACGCAGCGTTCGTTACAGGACCCGCAACTGACCGGGATGACCCGCCAGCAGTTCAACGAACTCATCGACGTACTGACTCCAGCGATGGAGATTCAACGCGAGCAAGTGCTCCGCACCCGCAGGGGCCACGAACGCCTGGTGGCCCCCGGCACAGGCGCCAAACCCAAGCTCACCTCAGCCGACCGAGTCCTGGCCACCGTGCTCCACCTGCGGAAACTCGCGACCATGGACCTCCTGGGCCAGCTCTTCAACACCACCGCCATGACCATCAGCCGCGCAGCGAAAGATGTCCGCCCGCTCCTGGAAGCCCACGGAATTCACATCCCCGCCTCGACCGCCCGCTTCCGCACACCGACTGACATCGAGAGATTCCTCGACCCCGACAAGAACAAGATCAAACCGACGTGTTGATTCCCGGCAAGCCCCTAGTAGGGCTTGGTCATGTTGGTGCAGGGTCCGGTATGTCGCGGTGACAGGTGGGGCAGGCGCCGGTCCAGGTCGCGAGGAGTATCTGCAGCTCGCGGACGACTCGGTAGAGGCTCAGGCCGGCGCCGTCTCTTTTGGGGATCGGCTCAGTCGCTGGAGGGTGCAGAAGGCGTGGGCTACTGAGACAAGGGTGACGTGGTGGTGCCAGCCTGGCCAGGTCCGGCCTTCGAAGTGGGCCAGGCCGAGGGCTTGTTTCATCTCGCGGTAGTCGTTCTCGATGCGCCAGCGGAGTTTCGCCGTGCGCACGAGGACGGGCAGCGGGGTGGTCTCGGGCAAGTTGGAGAGCCAGAACTGCACGGGCTCGTCCTGGTCGGCGGGCCATTCGGCCAGCAGCCAGCGGACCGGAAGCTCGGCGGTGGTCGCGGCCTTGCGGATCTCACGTCCGGCGGGCCGGATCCGCAGGGCCACGAAGCGCGAGTACATGCGCTTGAATCCGCTGCGGCCACTGCCCGGCCGTGATCCTTCCCTCCACTGCACCGGCCGTGCAGAGGATTTGCCGGCCGCGATGACCAGGTCTTTCACTCGCTGTGCCGACTCGGGGTATGCAGGGACCGGCCGCCGGCCCCTGCCGAGGTAGGCCGGGGTCGTAGGCTGTGCGTCCTCGGGGTGTGCGGTGGTTGTGGTCGAGATGCCCACCACGTAGTCGAGTCCGCGTGTCTCAAGGCCGAGCCGGAAGGCGGCGGTGTCCCCGTAGCCGCCGTCGGCGATGACCTGGGGCACTTCGATGCCCCAGGATCGAGTCTCATCGATCATGTCGAGGGCCAGCTGCCACTTCTCGACATGGCCCACCTGGGCAGGGATGGCGCACTTGTTACGGCGGGCGACCTTGGCCGGATCGGCTGTCGGTGAGGCGGGATCCCAGCTCCCTGGCAGGAACAGACGCCAGTTCACCGCCGCGGAGGCGCTGTTGGAAGCCAGGTGGAGCGAGACACCGGCCTGGCAGTTGGTGACCTTGCCCGCAGTGCCGGTGTACTGCCGGGTCACGCACGCCGACGCGTCCCCGTCCTTGAGGAATCCGGTGTCATCGATGACCAGCGCGATGGGCTTGATGACCGGCTGTATGCGCCAGGCCAGCCGGGCCCGCACATGCGCCGCATCCCATGGGCTGGAGGTCACGAAGTGGGCCAGGGCCTGCCGGTTACCTTCCTCGCCAAGGCGGGCGGCCATCGGCTCCACCGACTTGCGGCCGCCGTCCAGCAGCAGCCCCCGCAGATAGACGCCGCCCCACCGGCGCTGATCCGCCCGCGCGAACGGCTCGAACATCTCCGCCGCGAAGTCCTCCAGATCACACCGAACCGCGGCCAACTCCTCGCTCAGCACATCCAGTCAACGACACGGCCGATCAAGAAGACACGCCATGGCAAATCGCACATGACCAAGCACTACTAGTTCCGCTACCTCAATGAGCAGGCACGAGCGCATAGGGACGCCGGGACCCGGTGATCAGCGTGGACAGCAAGAGGAAGGAACCGATCGGCGACTACAAGAACGCCGGGCACGAATGGCAGCCCGCAGGGCAGCCCGTGCGGGTCAGACGCACCAGTTTCCCGGCCAGGCCGCGAAGGCGATGCCGTACGGAATCTACGACATGACGGCGAACACCGGCTGGGCCAGCACCGGCACCGAGCACGACACGGCGGCGTTTGCCGTCGCCTCGATCCGCCACTGGTGGCAGGCGGTCGGCCAGCACGAATACCCCTGCGCCCGCCGGCTGTTGATCACCGCTGACGGTGGCAGCTCCAACGGCTACCGCACCCGAGGCTGGAAGACCCAGCTCGCCGGTCTCGCCGCCGAGACCGGCCTTGAGATCACGGTGTGTCACCTTCCGCCGGCACTCAAACAACGGCTTTGGCCCGGCACCTCGAAGTGGAACAAGGTCGAGCACCTGCTGTTCTCCCACATCACCATGAACTGGCGTGGCAGGCCCCTGACCTGCCACGAAGTCATGCTCCAGACCATTCCCGCGACCACCAGCCGCACTGGCTTCACCGTCCAGGCTGAACTCGACAGCGGTGAAGTACCCCACTGGCGTCCGCGTCAGTGACGACGAGATGGCCGCCCTCCTATCACCTGCCACCGCTTCCAGGGCGACTGGAACTACACTTTCCATCACCAGCGCCCGATGGACACGGCGACCACCACCAGCACACAGGACGAATCCCTGGCGGACGGACAGGCCCGCCTCACGTGGCGTTCGCTACAGGACCGGAACTGACCGGGATGACCCGTCGGCAGCTCAACGAACTCATCGACGTGTTAACTCCAGCGATGGAGATTCAACGAGATCAAGTCCTGGTGGCCCCTGGTACAGGAGCCAAACCCATGCTCACCTCAGTTGACCGGGTCCTGGCCACCGTGCTCCACCTGCGAAAACTCGCAACCATGGACCTCCTGGGCCAGCTCTTCAACACCACCGCCATGACCACTAGCCGCGCAGAGAAAGATGTCCGCCCGCTCCTAGAAGCCTACGGGGTTCACCTCCCTGCTCGACCGCCCGCTTCCGCGCACCGACTGGCATCGCGAGATTCCTCGAACTCGACAAAAGGAAGAGCAAACGAAAGTGTTGATTCCCGGCAAGTCCTTACAGTAATCGGCTATCTGCCCAGGTCAGGGTGGTACATGGCACCCATCAGGCATCGATGCTGACGAGTTGCTTGCCGTCGGAGGTTCGTACCTCGAAGTGGTCGATGTCGTTGGGTGCCATGCCCGTGCCGCCGTGCACGTAGAGCGGGTTCTTGCCCCTCTCGTCTGTGCTGGCTGGCAACCCGTAGCCCCACTTCGGAACGGACCAAGAGGTCACCACCTCCTCGTTACCGGTCTTGGAGACAGCAATCAAACTGCACTTCAGGGGCCCCTTGACGTTCTTCAGCTCCAGAACGGCATGCGTTCCCCAGGACTTGGTCTCGGTGCCCACCGTCGCGACGGCCTTGCTCACCGGGTCGGTGGCCGCCGTCTTGCGATCCATGTGATTGAAGAAGGCGTCCTCAGCCGGACTCGTCGAGTGAGCATGCGGCAGAGCCACGCTGCTACCCGCATCCTCAGAAGTAATGGCAGTGGCGGCCAACGGCCCACCGACGATCAGCGCCGCCGCAGCAGCAACGAGATAGAGACCACGCCGGCGCTTGGTCCGACGCTCCGTCACCACCACATCGACCAGCCGGTCCAGCACGCGCGCATCCGGCTGCGCATACAACCTGGAAGATTCCCAGTCCGAAGCCGGAGCAGCCTCCGCCATCATGCCAAGCAGAGGCTCAAGCCGCATAAACTCCTCCAACTGCTCCGCGCAGGCATCGCACCCAGCCATATGCTGCTCAAAAGCCGCTGCCTCCACCACATCCAGCACACCCAGGGCATACGCCCCCACAGCCTCGTGCTCAGAAGAAATCTCTCTCGCAGTCATCGCGTCTCTGCTCCTTCCTCAAGCGCATGCTTCAAGGAATGCAGACCCTCAGTGCTATGGACAATTATAGGAACGCCGCCTACTGCATAGCCGGAGATCTCATTTCCGTCATTATCGAGTGACCCAGTGATCTGATGGTTCCTCACGGAAGCTCCCTTCGTGCGTATCGTCTGCCCTCTTGGGCCAACCCTCTCGCCGGGGAATACGGGAGCAGTCCGTGAAGAGTTCAGTGTCTCGTCTGTGCGCGACTTTGGGGTTACGTTCGGTCGCGTGCGCCGCCCCGTAGGGGCTCACACGCTGACGGCCCGTGCGAACAGCCCGTCGCGGAAGAGTGTGGGCAAAGCGGCGCCTTGATCAACTCCTGCGGCGCTCCTTCCCGCGGCAGAGGCCGGGTGGGTCGCCATGTTACGGCGAGCCGGCGGATCCCCCTTGGGGCCTGGTCCACCGGCGGCTTCTCCTATTTTCGAGGACCGAGGGGGCGACCGTGGGTGCTCGGTGCTTTGCCTCGGTGCCAGGCTCTCGGAATCAGCTCTAGCCCGTCGCTGCTCGAGGTGGGGAGGACATGATTCCTCGATGCAGCGACGGGCAGACCCTGGTGCCCGGGGGCGGGACGCCAGGGAGATTTCTCGCGGAAGCGGGAGGGATGGGAAAGGTGATCGCGCGGAAGCTAGTCAAATTGAGGTACTGCCTACCAGGATTGTGCTATGCCCAGGGATTCATGCTCTGACTTCTTGGTGAACTATACAGTTGACGGGCTGGGAAATTCAGGCATGGCCATCGGCTCGAATGTCCCAGGGATTAGGCGCCGACGGTGCGGCAGTCGCATACGCTGACGCACTGCGAAGGAATCATCAGCTGGCCCAGAGCGTGTGAGGTGGGAGTCCTAGCAGACAAAGGCGTCGGTATTGCGGGTCGGCATTGGCAGGGGGTGCCCGGATCCCTTTCCGTGGGAGCTCTCCAGGCTGCGGGCTTGCAGCGACTGATGCGTAGCGCGACGGGGCGCGTGTGGTGTCTGTGCTCGTTGCCCCGCGCCTGCGCGGTGTGGGACGCAGGGAGGCTGCCGCGTATTGCTGCCACTTACGCACGCTTTCCGGTCGCCCTCCGCCTCATTCGGGCACGAGAGTCTTTCTGCGGCTGGGTTTGTCGTGTTGGGCCGCCGGAGGGCTGCTCCCAGCTAGTGCTCTGTCCAGGAAGGCCTGCGGGGTTGCTCGCACGATCTGGCTGCCGTGCTGATCCCTGAGCTGGCTGGGTCTGGAGGGCCTGGGATGATCGGCGACATGACGTGCGATGTGTGCGGTGGCGAGTCGGCCGGTGCCCCCGATTCGATTCCGCCGAGTTCGGATGCCGGAATGTGGGTTGTGTGTGGGCAGTGTCTTGCGACCGTTGTCGTCATGGACTCCGGCGAGGTCCTCCGTCCGCCGTATCGACCCACCTCAGGCCGGTGGTGTGCCGCTGTGGACGAGTCCTGCACGCCTGAGATTGAGCATGCTGTCGTGACGAGGACTCTGACGTTGTGTGGAGCGGACATTGGCCGAGAAGGGTTCATCGGGTACGGCTACTCGTGGTCGCCGCTGAGGCAGACGGCCTGCGCAAAGTGCCGGTCGGTCGCCGTCAAGGTGGACGAGCGGTGGCCGGCCGGCCACCGCGGACGTGGGGCAGGCACCCACACCAGCTGTTGACAGGGCGGTGCCCGGATGGCTCCCGGCTTGGCAACTTCAGGTTGCCGTGGGGAGGGCGCGTACTCCCCATCGGATGGCTTTCTCGCTGCGAATGCGAGCCCCCTCGCGTCGTTGGGCAGCCAGCACGTCCGGGTGCCGGGCGTTGGTGTTGAGCTGACGCAGATAGGCGTGCAGGGCCCTGGTCTGGACGGGGTGGTCGAAGTTGGCGATGGTGAACTGCCGCAGCGGTACGAAGTGGGCTTCGATCGGATTGGCCCAGGACGCGTAGGACGGGTGAAGCACAGTTCGACCCCGCTCTTCCTGGCCCAGCGTCGGATCCGCTCGCCTTTGTGGGCAGACAGGTTGTCAAGGATCACTGGTGACATCCGATCTGACCGTTGGGGGGTGCATGCTCAGGAAGGAGAGCCCCGTCCGCCTTACTGCCGCGGCTGGGCGCCGAGGATGTTCGCGGAGGGTCCCCTGCCGGCGGCTGGGTTCGCTGCGTAGTCGACCGAGTAGGAGTGTTAACCGTTCAGCTCTATTGTCTTCGCTGGACCGCGATGCCAGGGTTGCCGATCGTGTCTGTCGCGGACGGTGATGTGCGCGGTGTCCGCGACGATCAAGCTGTGGTGCGTGCCGAGGCGCGTGGCCGTTGCCGCCGCAGAGGGGAATCGACTTCTGGCGCCAGGGCCGATGCCGGTCTGTGGCTCGGGTGGGGTGCTGGGGTGTCGTCCTGGAGGAGATGTGCCAGCCCAGGCTGTCCTTGTTCGCCGGACACGAGGTGGATCTGAGTGATCCGGTCTTCTGGGCGTCGCCCGGTGCCTGTTCGTCCGGGGCGTTCGGGCGGTGGCCCTCAGCGTCGGTTCGGTGGCTGCCTGTTGGTTAGATCTGGCCCGGTTCGGCAAGCCCGGCATGTGGTAGAGGCGGGGGCTCCGCATCTTCGATGGCAGTGAAGTGGGCATCTGAGAGGCAGGATGGTGGATTTCACGACACGGGTCGCACTGCAATCATTTACCGCAAGATGATCACGAAGGGCGGGCCCTAGAAGGGTCCTCGCGGGGATATTGGGGTTGAGCCCCAATGACCGGCTCCGGTGACCAAGTTGTCCTGTTAGTGGCCTTGGCCCCTTGTCGAACGTCTGCAGAGACCACAATGACCGTTTCGGCCGAGCATGCAGTTGCACCGGCAGTGGCCCTCGCGCCGTGAGCACCGTTGATTCCTCGCTGGCGCCGTGGATGCACGCGCCGAGCTCGGGAGGGTCCGATGGGTGAGACGCAGTTCCCTGGGAGCGAGTCGAGTCCGATTGCCTTCAGCGAGGCTGGAGGGGCAAGCGCGACTGTGACGGGTGTGCGGCTGCCCCACCTGCCGCAAGCGTCCAGTGCTGCCCGTGCGATTACTGCTGCAGCCCTCGCTGACTGGGGGGTGAGTGGAGAGGTGGCTGAAGCGGCCATTCTGGTGGTATCGGAGTTGGTCACGAACGCGATCGAACACGCGAGACCCCCAGTCGTGCTCAACCTGATCTGTGACCGAAGTCGTCATCAGCTGCGACTGGAAGTCGTCGATGGCGGGCCTTCTCCCCGTGCGGGTAGGTGGGTCGCTTCCTGCGAGTCCGACGAACACGGGCGTGGCTTGGGAATCGTGGGTGCCCTTGCGAAAGCGCACGGTGTGCACCCCGGCGCCGGGTCTACGACTCATTGGGCATGTCTGCCCACCGAAGGCTCAAGCTGAGGGTGGGCCAGACGCGAACCGGTGAACGTGCCAGGTGGTGCTGCCATGCGGGCCTGCTGATGGCCTGGGTTCGCTACGCGCACGGGCCGGCGAGGGTTCACTCAGATTAGAGAAATTTCGTTTTGAACAATCCTCGGGCTGGGGTGCGTACTGACTGGTGTAGGTCGAACTTTACGGCCGAGCACATGCCGGAGGGCGAAGGCGATCGAATCGCACCCCTAGCGGCACTCGTCAACAGCATGTACTCATCAATCTCCCTCGCTGAGTGCGAGGGAGCGGAAACGGAGATCGTCATGATCAGCGCAGCCGATCGCTACCGCCAGGAGTGGGCGACCAAGACGGGACGCAACCCGGTTGATGTGTACGTTCCTGCCGCTCTCCTCAAGGAGAAGGGGCAGGAAGTGGGTAGTCTGCACGAGATGCGGACAAGGCAGCGCATGCCCATGAAGCTTGCGCTCCTGTCCTCTGCCCGCGTGGCCGCCTGACTTCCCTGAGGCAGGGGACTGCGATCCGTACGCCTCGTGACACCTTGTCGTGACGCGGCCCCGCCCCGAGTCCCACGGATTGGGGCCTCGGCCGTGATCCCGAGGAGCTCAGACGGAGAGTGGGAACCGAGAGAAGTCGATGTTCCGGTTGCGCAGAGGTGGTTTGCAGTGGGCCAGGCCGCGCGTGCCGAAGGATGCGTGATTGGGGTCTGCGGATGCCCTTCGCGGAGCCGCAGCGTGACTCGTTTCTTGACTCACAAGCCCTCAGATTTCTTGTCTCCGGAACTCTCTCCGGCTACAAGCTACGACTGTCGACTGTCGCCCGGCATGAATGCTGTGTAGACGAGGGGCATTTCGTCCTCGGGCATGGGTTGGGTGCTCAGCTGACGATCTGCTTCAAGCCCACTTGCGGCCCTCGGTCCTGCCTGCTCAATGCAGCTGCGTCTCCTGTCGGCACTGCGCGGGACCCTGTAGGTAAGGGGCGAACACTGGGTGGTCGTGGCGGCTCGGGGTGGTGCGTGCGCTTTCGTTCAATGAGGTGCATTCGTCGTCCGGAGCCGTTCGGGAGGTACGGGGCAGGCCCCCGGCACGGGGGTGCGGGGGCCTGCCTGGTACCGGTGTCACGTGCAGCGCCGGTGTCGGCCGGCGGTGGCGGGCGTGATCAGTAGCGGTAGTGGTCGGACTTGTAGGGGCCCTCGACCTTCACGCCGATGTAGTCCGCCTGCTCGGGACGCAGGGTGGTGAGCTTGACTCCCAGGGAGTCGAGGTGGAGCCGGGCGACCTTCTCGTCGAGGTGCTTGGGCAGCACGTAGACGTCGGTCGGGTGGTCCTGCGGCTTGGTGAACAGCTCGATCTGGGCCAGCGTCTGGTCCGCGAACGAGTTGGACATCACGAAGGAGGGGTGGCCGGTCGCGTTGCCCAGGTTCAGCAGGCGGCCCTCGGACAGCACGATGAGGACCTTGCCGTCGGGGAACGTCCAGGTGTGGACCTGCGGCTTGACCTCGTCCTTGACGACGCCGGGGAGCTGGGCGAGGCCGGCCATGTCGATCTCGTTGTCGAAGTGACCGATGTTTCCGACGATCGCCTGGTGCTTCATCCTGGCCATGTCGGAGGCCATGATGATGTCCTTGTTGCCGGTCGTGGTGACGAAGATGTCGGCCGTCTCGACGACCTCGTCCAGGGTGGTGACCTGGTAGCCGTCCATCGCCGCCTGGAGGGCGCAGATGGGGTCGATCTCCGTGATGATCACCCGGGCGCCCTGGCCGCGCAGGGACTCGGCGCAGCCCTTGCCCACGTCGCCGTAGCCGCAGACGACGGCGGTCTTGCCGCCGATGAGCACGTCGGTGGCCCGGTTGATGCCGTCGATCAGCGAGTGACGGCATCCGTACTTGTTGTCGAACTTCGACTTGGTGACGGCGTCGTTGACGTTGATCGCCGGGAACAGGAGGGTGCCGTCGCGGTGCATCTCGTAGAGACGGTGGACACCGGTCGTGGTCTCCTCCGTGACGCCGCGGATCTCGGACGCCAGCTGCGTCCACTTCTGCGGGTTCTCGGAGAGGGTGCGGTTGAGCAGGCGCAGGATGTGGCCGTACTCCTCGCTGTCCGCGGTGGACGGGTCCGGGGCCGCGCCGGCCTTCTCGAACTCGACGCCCTTGTGTACCAGGAGGGTGGCGTCACCGCCGTCGTCGATGATCATGTTGGGGCCGCCGGTGGCGGTGTCCGGCCAGGTCAGCGCCTGCTCGGTGCACCACCAGTACTCCTCCAGGGTCTCGCCCTTCCAGGCGAAGACGGGGACGCCCTGCGGGTTCTCGGGGGTGCCCTCCGGGCCGACCGCGATGGCGGCGGCGGCGTGGTCCTGGGTGGAGAAGATGTTGCAGGAGGCCCAGCGGACGTCGGCGCCGAGGGCGACCAGGGTCTCGATGAGGACGGCGGTCTGCACGGTCATGTGCAGCGAGCCGGTGATCCGGGCGCCGGCCAGGGGCTGGGCGGCCGCGTACTCCTTGCGGATCGACATCAGGCCGGGCATCTCGTGCTCGGCGAGCGTGATCTCCTTGCGGCCGAAGGCGGCGAGGGAAAGGTCGGCGACCTTGAAGTTCGGGGTGCCAGGCTCCGGGAACATCTGTGACTCCTGAGTGATGGAAGAAAATTCAGTGGTGCTCATGCGAGTTCGCGCTGTAACAGGCGGTGGGGATGTGCGGCAGCCCCGGCGTGCCGGTGCAGTTGCTTGCCAGTGAGCGGCTGCTGTGTCAGGTGCGAGTAGGAGTGTGTTGACGAGTGGGTCCCGGGGGTGAGCGCAGTCGAAGTGCTTGCGATACCCGCATGAAGGCAGCGGCATGCGTGCACGTCAGGGCACAGGCGAAGCAGGGGCTCTGTCGACTGACCTGACTGATCGTGGGCCTGTACCTGTGGGTCCCGACTGGCAGTGTTTCGCTCGGAAAATGCAGCAGTAGCAGTGTGTTGATCCGTTGGCAGATACTCATGAGCGACGACCCGCGTTGAAATACTTGGCTTCGGGGTGGTGGATGACGATCGCGTCGGTCGACTGCTCGGGGTGGAGCTGGAACTCCTCGGAGAGCTGCACCCCGATCCGCTCGGGCTCCAGCAGGGCGGCGATCTTCGCGCGGTCCTCCAGGTCGGGGCACGCCCCGTAGCCGAGCGAGAACCGTGCGCCGCGGTACTTCAGCGCGAACATGTCCTCCACGTCCGCCGGGTCCTCGCCGCCGAATCCGAGCTCGGAGCGCACCCGGGCGTGCCAGTACTCGGCGAGGGCCTCGGCGAGCTGGACGGACAGTCCGTGCAGCTCCAGGTAGTCGCGGTAGGAGTCGGCCTCGAAGAGCTTGGCGGTCGCCTCGCCGATCCGGGAGCCCACGGTGACGACCTGGAGGCCGACGACGTCCGTCTCGCCGGACTCCTCGGGCCGGAAGAAGTCCGCGAGGCACAGCCGGCGCCCGCGCCGCTGGCGCGGGAAGGAGAAGCGGGTGCGCTCGGCGCCGTCCTCGCCCAGCAGGATGAGGTCGTCGCCCTTGGACACGCAGGGGAAGTAGCCGTAGACGACGGCCGCCTCCAGCATGTTCTGCGTGTGGAGCTGGTCGAGCCAGCCGCGCAGCCGGGGCCGTCCCTCGGTCTCCACCAGCTCCTCGTAGCCGGGGCCGTCGCCGGCGCGGGACTGCTTGAGCCCCCACTGGCCCTTGAAGAGGGCGCCCTCGTCGAGCCAGGAGGCGTACTCCTTGAGCTGGATGCCCTTGACCACGCGGGTGCCCCAGAAGGGCGGGGCGGGCACCGGGTTGTCGGTGGCCACGTCGGAGCGGGCGGCGCCCTCCTCGGGGCGCTCCTCGACGACGGCGGTGGCCGCGGGGCGCACCCGGCGCTGCTTGAGCTCGGGCAGGGTGGCGCCGGGGACGCCGCGCTTGACGGCGATCAGGGCGTCCATCAGCCGCAGGCCCTCGAAGGCGTCCCGGGCGTAGCGGACCTCGCCCTCGTAGATCTCGTGGAGGTCCTGTTCGACGTAGGCCCGGGTGAGGGCCGCGCCGCCGAGGATGACCGGGTAGTCGGCCGCCAGCTTGCGCTGGTTCAGCTCCTCCAGGTTCTCCTTCATGATCACGGTCGACTTGACCAGCAGGCCCGACATGCCGATCACGTCGGCCCGGTGCTCGTCGGCGGCCTCCAGGATCGCGGAGACGGGCTGCTTGATGCCCAGGTTGACGACGTTGTAGCCGTTGTTGGACAGGATGATGTCGACGAGGTTCTTGCCGATGTCGTGGACGTCGCCGCGGACGGTGGCCAGCACGATGGTGCCCTTGCCCTCGGCGTCGGACTTCTCCATGTGCGGTTCCAGGTAGGCGACCGCGTTCTTCATGACCTCGGCCGACTGGAGCACGAACGGGAGCTGCATCTGGCCGGAGCCGAAGAGCTCGCCGACCACCTTCATGCCGTCGAGCAGGGTGTCGTTGACGATCTCCAGGGCGGGACGGTCGCGCAGCGCCTCGTCGAGGTCGCCCTCCAGGCCGTTCTTCTCGCCGTCGATGATCCGGCGCTTGAGGCGCTCCTCCAGCGGCAGCGCCAGCAGTTCCTCCGCCTTGCCGGCCTTCATCGACTTGGCGGTCGCGCCCTCGAAGAGCGCCATCAGCTTCTGGAGCGGGTCGTAGCCCTCGGCGCGGCGGTCGTAGATCAGGTCCAGCGCGGTGGTGACCTGCTCCTCGTCGAAGCGGGCGATCGGCAGGATCTTGGAGGCGTGCACGATGGCCGAGTCCAGACCGGCCTTGACGCACTCGTCGAGGAAGACGGAGTTCAGCAGGATGCGGGCGGCCGGGTTGAGGCCGAAGGAGATGTTCGACAGGCCGAGCGTGGTCTGCACGTCCGGGTGGCGGCGCTTCAGCTCGCGGATGGCCTCGATGGTGTTGACGCCGTCCTTGCGGGACTCCTCCTGACCGGTGCAGATGGTGAAGGTGAGGGTGTCGACGAGGATGTCCGACTCGTGGATGCCCCAGTTGCCGGTCAGGTCGTCGATGATCCGCTCGGCGACGGCGACCTTGTTCTCGACGGTGCGGGCCTGGCCCTCCTCGTCGATGGTGAGGGCGATCAGCGCGGCGCCGTGCTCCCGCGCGAGGCCGGTGACCTTGGCGAACCGGGACTCGGGGCCGTCGCCGTCCTCGTAGTTGACGGAGTTGATGACCGCGCGGCCGCCGAGCTTCTCCAGACCGGCCTCGATGACGTCGACCTCGGTGGAGTCGAGCACGATCGGCAGGGTGGAGGCGGTCGCGAAGCGGCCGGCCAGCTCGGCCATGTCGGCGACGCCGTCGCGGCCGACGTAGTCCACGCAGAGGTCGAGCATGTGCGCGCCCTCGCGGATCTGGTCGCGGGCCATCTCGACGCAGTCGTCCCAGCGGCCTTCGAGCATGGCCTCGCGGAACTTCTTGGAGCCGTTGGCGTTGGTCCGCTCGCCGATCGCCAGGTACGCGGTGTCCTGGCGGAAGGGCACCGTCTGGTAGAGCGAGGCGGCGCCCGGCTCGGGGCGCGGCTCACGGGCGGTGGGGGCGAGGCCGCGGACCCGCTCGACGACCTGGCGCAGGTGCTCGGGGGTGGTGCCGCAGCAGCCGCCGACGAGCGACAGGCCGTACTCGCGGACGAAGGTCTCCTGGGCGTCCGCCAGCTCCGGGGCGGTCAGCGGGTAGTGGGCGCCGTCCTTGCCGAGCACCGGGAGGCCCGCGTTCGGCATGCAGGAGAGGGGGACGCGGGAGTGGCGGGCGAGGTAGCGCAGGTGCTCGCTCATCTCGGCCGGGCCGGTGGCGCAGTTCAGGCCGATCATGTCGATGCCGAGCGGCTCCAGCGCGGTCAGTGCCGCGCCGATCTCCGAGCCGAGCAGCATGGTGCCGGTGGTCTCCACGGTGACCGAGCAGATGAGCGGGAGGGTGGTGCCGGTCGACTCCAGCGCGCGGCGGGCGCCGAGGATGGCGGCCTTCGTCTGGAGCAGGTCCTGGGTGGTCTCGACGATCAGCGCGTCGGCGCCGCCGGCGATCATGCCCTCGGCGTTGCGCTGGTAGGCGTCGCGCAGGGTGGCGTAGTCGGCGTGGCCGAGGGTCGGCAGCTTCGTGCCCGGGCCCATCGAACCCAGCACCCAGCGCTGCTGCCCGGTCGACGCGGTGAACTCGTCGGCGACCTCGCGGGCGATCCGGGCGCCGGCCTCGGACAGCTCGTGGACGCGCTCGGGGATGTCGTACTCCCCCAGCGCCGCGAAGTTGGCGCCGAAGGTGTTGGTCTCGACCATGTCGACGCCGACGTCGAAGTAGGCGGCGTGGACGGAGCGCACGATGTCGGGGCGGGTGATGTTGAGGATCTCGTTGCAGCCCTCGAGGTTCTCGAAGTCCTCGAGGGTGGGGTCCTGGGCCTGCAGCATCGTGCCCATCGCCCCGTCCGCCACCACCACCCGGGTGGCGAGTGCCTCGCGCAGTGCGTCGATCCGGGTGTTAGTCACGGTTGCTCCGTCAGTCCGGAGGCGAGCTGCCGGGCTGCTGCGAGACCGTAAGTGCTCTTCGCAGTGCGAAGCAGTTGGGCGGTGTCCACCTCGTAGGACTGGGACCCAATCGCGCCCAGGGCTTCTGCGGCCAGGACACAGCCCAGGCGGGCAGCGGATGTCAGGTCAAGACCGCGGCCGATGGCCGCGATGAATCCAGCACGGAAGGAGTCACCGACGCCAGTCGGGTCGGTCACCGGCGCGTCCTGGACGGCTGGCACGATCAGCCGCTCGTGGCCAGCGCGATCGATACGTACACCGGCGCTGCCGAGCGTGGTGACCCACGCGCCGACTCTGGCCAGGACTTGGCTGTGCTGCCACCCGGTGCGTTCCATCAGCAGTGCCGACTCGTATTCGTTGGTGAACAGCCAGCGGGCTCCTGTGACGAGGGCGCGTACATCGGCGCCCTCGAGACGTGCCAGCTGCTGGGAAGGGTCGGCAGCAAACGGCAGGCCAAGATCTCGGCACTCTCCGGTGTGGCGCAGCATCGCTGCCGGGTCGTTGGGGCAGATGAGAACGAGGTCGGGCAGGGCGGCTCCTCCAGCGACCCATGGCCACAGCTCGATGTCGCGAGCCTCTTGCATGGCTCCCGCATAGAACGCGGCAATCTGGTTGGCGGCCTGGTCGGTGATGCACATGAACCGAGCTGTCTGGTGCTCGGAGGAGATCACGACAGCGTTGGTGTCGACACCGTGCTCCTTCAGCCAGACTTCATATTCGGCGAAGTCACTGCCGACAGCGCCAACGAGCAGTGGTCTGAGGCCGAGGCTTCCGAGACCGAAGGCCACATTGGCTGCCACCCCGCCCCTCCGGACTTCCAGCGCGTCGACGAGGAAGGACAATGAGACGTGGGCAAGCTGGTCGGCAACGAGTTGGTCGGTGAACCGGCCAGGGAAGACCATCAGGTGGTCGGTGGCGATGGAGCCGGTGACGATGATGCGCACGGTCGGGTCTCCTCAAATCATCCGGGTAGTCAGAGCCCGGCCGCCGCGCGGAGGGCGTCGACGCGGTCGGTGCGCTCCCAGGTGAAGTCGGCGAGCTCACGGCCGAAGTGGCCGTAGGCCGCGGTGCGGGCGTAGATCGGGCGGAGCAGGTCGAGGTCGCGGATGATCGCGGCCGGGCGGAGGTCGAAGACCTCGGCGATGGCCTGCTCGATCTTCTCGACGTCCGTGGTGGCGGTGCCGAAGGTCTCGACGAAGAGGCCGACCGGCTCCGCCTTGCCGATCGCGTACGCGACCTGGACCTCGCAGCGGGCCGCGAGACCGGCCGCCACGACGTTCTTGGCGACCCAGCGCATGGCGTACGCGGCGGAGCGGTCCACCTTCGACGGGTCCTTGCCCGAGAAGGCGCCGCCGCCGTGACGGGCCATGCCGCCGTAGGTGTCGATGATGATCTTGCGGCCGGTCAGACCAGCGTCGCCCATCGGACCGCCGATCTCGAAGCGCCCGGTCGGGTTGACCAGCAGGCGGTAGCCGTCGGTGTCCAGCTTGATGCCGTCCTCGACGAGCTGCTTCAGCACGTGCTCGACGACGAACTCGCGGATGTCCGGTGCCAGCAGCGAGTCCAGGTCGATGTCGGACGCGTGCTGCGAGGACACCACGACGGTGTCCAGACGGACCGCCTTGTCACCGTCGTACTCGATGGTGACCTGGGTCTTTCCGTCGGGACGCAGGTAGGGGATGGTGCCGTTCTTCCGGGCGTCGGACAGCCGGCGGGACAGCCGGTGGGCCAGGTGGATCGGCAGCGGCATCAGCTCGGGCGTCTCGTCGCACGCGTAGCCGAACATCAGGCCCTGGTCGCCGGCGCCCTGCTTGTCGAGCTCGTCCTCGTCGCCCTCGACGCGCTTCTCGTACGCCGTGTCGACGCCCTGCGCGATGTCCGGGGACTGGGAGCCGATGGACACCGAGACGCCGCAGGAGGCGCCGTCGAAGCCCTTCATGGACGAGTCGTAGCCGATCTCGAGGATCTTCTTGCGCACGAGGGTCGGGATGTCCGCCCAGGCCTTGGTGGTCACCTCACCGGCGACGTGCACGAGGCCGGTCGTGATCAGGGTCTCGACGGCGACCCGGGAGGTCGGGTCCTCCTTGAGCAGGGCGTCGAGGATCGTGTCACTCACCTGGTCGGCAATCTTGTCGGGGTGGCCCTCGGTCACGGACTCCGAGGTGAAGAGACGGCGGGACATGGTTCTCCTGGATATGTGCAGTCGGTTGGACGGTCGATCAACGGCAGGTGCCGCCTGAGGAGTCCACTGAGGGCTGGTGCCTCAGAGGCATACGGCAAGCAGGGGATCAGCTACACCACCGCGCACATCCCCAGTGCCGCTCGACGTGAACGCACTGCGGGTCGTGGCCACCTGGCGCCGGTTCTCCTGTGTACGGCCGGCGCCAGGCATGCCACCGCATGACGCTGGTGTTCACCCTGGTCGGCACCCGCCCGGCAGTGCCGCGCCCGATGGCAGCCGCCGAGGCATGGCTGTGGGGTGTCCGGCCGACGCTGCCCTTGCCTTAGCAGCAGCGCACTGAGCACGTTGGCCGGGGCCGTGCGCACACACTGCCCCTACGACATGCGTCATGGTCCGACGCTTGGAACCTGGCCGTGGTGCGATTGAGCACGATTGACCGGGGAAGCCCCGTGCGAACCCGACAACGCGAGCGGCTTGCTTGAATAGAGAAGAGAGCTGTTCGCCCATTCCCGTCCTCCTGGGTCGGGCACGTGGCGTCACGCGTCACATGTGCGGCTGGATGCGCATGCACTGAATCCGGCCAGATGGCCAAAGCAAAATTGACCCCTTCGCGTGCAATGTGTCAAGGGTGAGCCACGGAATAGGGCGCATCGCGCTCCCTCAAGTGCCTTCCGGGGATAACCAGAGGTACTTGGTGGCAACGGCAACGCGACAGCAGGGGGTGTCCCCTCGGTGCACCAGGGCCCCGCAGCCAGTGGCCAAAAGGCCGCTCCTGCAGGCGCACCCTGACGGCTGGTCACTGCCATGGCAACAGTCCCGCGCCAGGGCCAACTGGTCAAATTCCCTGCCAGCGCGGAGCTGACCCGCTGCACAACTGAAGCCCCGCTGGCGCACGGCCACACGTCACATCGTGACAGGCGAGTCGACCTCGGCGGAGGGCTTGTGCCAGGTCAGCCCCCTCAACCACCCCGCTCGACCTTGAGCAGGTGTCTGGTCGTAACCGGCGCGAAATCCCGATCAGATGACGGCCAGCTGCGTGCTCTGGATGCAGCGGAGGGGCCGACATGCGGCCTTGTCCTGCCTGTGCAGGAGCTGAGCGCAGGGGCAAAGGAGGCAAGAGTCTTGCACATCATGTGCACCGTCTAGGCAGGCTCGTTTATTTCTTGCGGCGAGAGGAGTTGCATGCATATTGCTTCGCCGGGATCGCGCTGCCGATTGCAGGACCGACTCATGGGACTGGCCGCGTGGTTACCCCCACCATTGCGAGGCGTCGAAAAGCTCACGGAATGTTCGGAGGACAGCATGGTTGAGCGTAGTGTTCAGACGGACCTGCCGGGCGAAACGCCCATCCTTTTGATGCAACTCACCACAGGGTTTTGGAGCTTCAAGAGCTTCGCCGCAGCCGTCGAACTCGAGCTGTTCACCCAGCTCTCCCTTCAGGGCCCGTCTACTCTTCAAGAAGTGGCCTCGGTACTCGAACTGGAGGAACGGCCGACGGACCTGCTCCTGGCAGCCTGTGCTTCTCTGGGCCTTCTCGAGAAGACCGGAGACCGCTACCGCAACGCGACCGTCGCTGAAGAGTTCCTTGTCGTAGGGCGGCCCTACTACTTCGGGGGCTTCGTCCGCTACTGCGACCAGCGCGAGTACCCCGCGTGGCACCGTGTCGTGGAGGCGCTGCGCACGAACAAGCCCACCACCTGGGACCCGAAGGTTCAGGACTCACCGTTCGCTGCTGAGGACCCGGTGATGATGGCCTTGTTCTGGGAGGCCATGCACTCCATCTCGACCTTCACCGCTCGCTCACTTGGCGATGCCCACGACTTCGCAGAGTCGAGGCGGATCCTTGACGTCGGTGGAGGATCTGGTGCCTTCACGATCGAACTCTGCCGGCGGCACCCCCACCTCACTGCCACAGTCTTCGACCTCCCGCATGTCTGCGGTATCGCCAAGGGCAAGATCACCGAAGCTGGCCTGGGCGATACCGTCGACACGACAAGCGGAAACTTCCTGAGCGACGATCCGCTTCCGGACGGCTATGACGTCATCCTGCTCAGCATGATCCTCCACGACTGGGATGAAGAAACGAATCGCCAGATCCTCGACAAGTGCTATGCGGCTCTCCCGCCTGGCGGCGCTCTGATCGTGTGCGAACTCGAACTGAACCCTGAACGCACAGGCCCTCCCGCAGCCGCCCTGATGGGAATGAACATGCTCATCGAGACGACGGGTGGGAAGAACTACTCGCAGACCGAGTACGAGACATGGCTCGTCGACGCCGGGTTCGAGCACCCCAGTCACATCCCGCTCGAAGCGGCTGGCGCCAACGGTGCACTCATCGCGGTCAAGGCATAGAGCCATGGTTACCGTCTCCCGTCCAGTCGTAGGACTGCCACCACACGTCCTGGAACAGAGCGCCGTCCTGGACCATGTCACACACAGGATGGGGGACAACCCCAAACTGCCGGCCATCCGTCGACTGCTGGAGAACACCACCGTGCAGTCGCGGCGGGCGGTCCTGCCGCTCGACGAGATCGTCACCTACACCGGACTCGGCAAACGCAATCGCCTCTATCTCGAGCATGCCGTCGCCATGGCGACCAGCACTGCGTTCGAAGCGCTAGAGGCCGCGGACTGCCGGGCCGAGGACATCGATGCTCTCGTGGTCGCCAGTTGCACAGGCCACGCCCTCCCCGGGATAGACGCCCACTTGGTCAACTCCCTGGGACTGCGGCCTACAGTCCGGCGCACCCCTATCGCCCAGATGGGGTGCGCCGGAGGCGCCTACGCACTGGCCCAGGCAGCACGCAACATTGAGGCGCACCCCGATGTACGCCATGTACTCGTCGTCGCCGTCGAACTGCCCTCCTTGTCCTACCAGGCCAATGACGTCAGTATCTCCGGGCTCGTGTCTAGCGCTCTCTTCGGTGACGCCTGCGCAGCTGCCGTGGTCTCCGGCGACAACCGTGCCGGCCTGCGGCTCGGCGAAGTCTGGGAGTACCTTTTGCCGGGGTCTTTGGACGACATGGTCTACCACGTTGATGAGGAGGGATTTCATTTCGACACCCTGCCGTCTGTCACCGACTGCATTGCCCGGACGGTGCCCCACCTGGGAGCATGGTTGCAGGCCAGCAGCCCAGACACCGATGCGTGGTCCCCGCAATTCTTGGTGGCCCACACCGGCGGACCCAAGATCATGGACACTCTCAGAGACGGTCTCGGCTGCTCTGAGGACCTGCTCCGCCACTCTCGAGCCAGCCTGCGGGAACTGGGTAACACTGCGAGCGTTGCCGTCCTCGACGTCCTGGCCAGGACGTGGCAAGAGGCGACCACATGTCCAGAAGCACCCGGACTGCTGGTCGGCTTCGGGCCAGGCGTCACGACGATCGCCATCCGTGTCACTTGGGCACCAGGCGACCCATCTGGCCAGCAGGAAGCCAGCGTGGAAGTCATGGCATAGGAGTCGGCGCCTGTTGCGTCGTTGAGTGCTGAGGGGTGATGCCACAGTGCCCAGTGCGCAGCAAGTGCCCGCTGCTCGGCACCTGGCTTCGACGCCATCGCGTCAGGAAGGCTCCGGCCGGTGCAAAGGCTCGAACAGTCGGAGTTGTTGCGGTCGAGTCGAGCATCCTTTGCTGAGGGTCAATGCAGGCCATTCCCGTGGGGTGATTCAAACCGTTGGCATGGGTGGCGATTGCCTCCTGCCGAAAGGCGACTGCCCAGCGGGCCGCAAGGCGCCTGACCTGCTGAGCGGCCTGTCAGGCAGGTGCGCCGAACCGGTGACCGGGACGTCCGGCGCATGGGGCAACCCACGCCCATGCCAACGGGTTAGGGGGTGGGGATATGGCGGATGCCGCCGGACTGTTCGCTGCAGACAGCGCGAGGGCGCGACTGCATGGATTGCTCTCGCTGCGGGAGCAGGCGGAGCGTGGCCCGAGTGACCGGGCGACCGAGGCGCAGCATGCCAAGGGCAAGCTGACGGCGCGTGAGCGGATCGCGCTGCTGCTGGACGAGGGGTCGTTCCGTGAGGTCGAGCAGTTGCGGCGGCATCGTGCGTCGGGGTTCGGTCTGGAGGCGAAGAAGCCGTACACGGACGGTGTGGTGACCGGCTGGGGCACGGTGGAGGGCCGGACGGTCTTCGTGTACGCGCACGATTTCCGGATCTTCGGGGGTGCGCTGGGCGAGGCGCACGCGACGAAGATCCACAAGATCATGGACATGGCGATCTCGGCGGGTGCTCCGCTGGTGTCGCTGAACGACGGTGCGGGTGCGCGGATCCAGGAGGGCGTGAGCGCTCTGGCCGGGTACGGGGGGATCTTCCAGCGGAACACGAGGGCGTCGGGTGTGATCCCGCAGATCTCGGTGATGCTGGGCCCGTGCGCGGGCGGTGCGGCCTACAGTCCGGCGCTGACGGACTTCGTGTTCATGGTCCGTGAGACCTCGCAGATGTTCATCACCGGTCCGGACGTGGTGAAGGCGGTGACCGGCGAGGAGATCACGCAGAACGGTCTGGGCGGTGCGGACGTGCACGCCGAGACCTCGGGCGTCGCGCACTTCGCGTACGACGACGAGGAGACCTGCATCGCGGAGGTCCGCTACCTCCTGTCCATGCTCCCCTCCAACAACCGCGAGAACCCGCCGACCACCACCGGCGACGACCCCGCCGACCGGCGCTCGGACGTCCTCCTGGACCTGGTCCCCGCCGACGGCAACCGCCCGTACGACATGCACAAGGTCATCGAGGAGCTCGTCGACGACGGCGACTACCTGGAGATCCACGAGCGCTGGGCCCGCAACATCATCTGCGCGCTCGCCCGCCTCGACGGCCAGGTCGTCGGCATCGTCGCCAACCAGCCGCAGTCGCTCGCCGGCGTCCTCGACATCGAGGCGTCCGAGAAGGCCGCGCGCTTCGTGCAGATGTGCGACGCCTTCAACATCCCGATCGTCACCCTCCTCGACGTGCCGGGCTTCCTGCCGGGTGTGGACCAGGAGCACGGCGGCATCATCCGCCACGGCGCCAAGCTGCTCTACGCCTACTGCAACGCCACCGTGCCCCGGATCTCGCTGATCCTGCGCAAGGCCTACGGAGGCGCCTACATCGTCATGGACTCGCAGTCCATCGGCGCCGACCTCACCTACGCCTGGCCCACCAACGAGATCGCCGTCATGGGCGCCGAGGGCGCGGCGAACGTCATCTTCCGCCGCCAGATCGCCGAGGCGGAGGACTCCGAGGCCATGCGCACCCGCATGGTCAAGGAGTACAAGGCCGAGCTGATGCACCCCTACTACGCCGCCGAGCGCGGCCTGGTCGACGACGTCATCGACCCGGCCGAGACCCGCGAGGTCCTCATCAGGTCCCTCGCCATGCTCCGCACCAAGCACGCCGACCTCCCCCTTCGCAAGCACGGCAACCCCCCGCAGTAGCCATGAAGATCTACGACAACGTCCCCCTATTGCGGGTCCAGCGCGGGAGTGCCAGCTACGAGGACATCGTGGCCATCGTCGTGGCGTTGGGCATGCTCAGCGGATCTAGCAGACACCAGCCTGAGGCACCAGGCTCCACAGCCACGCCCGCACACGCATTTCGCCCGTGGCTGCGTCGTTCTTGGCGGCCCACACACGCTGTTCCGTGGAATGAGCACGCGTGCTGGCCTCCAGCACGCTGTGAATGGTCGCTTGGATCGTGCTCGTGAGGGCCGAGTACCGCCAACTTCGGCCGTCGCTTCTGCGGAAATGCGCCGGGCGCGCAAGCTACGGATCCTCGGCAGTCCGTCGAGCATGCCATTTGCCGACCCGGTGAGCCCGCGTCCGAGCCAGACTCCAGATCGTGGATCCGCCTCGCGAACTGTGCCCTGTGCCGGCGGTGTCGTCCGCGCCTTTGGTGCGAGTGTCGGGGCAGTCGATCGGGTCGGGGTACGAGGCGAGCTAGGCTGCTGAAGGCGTCCGAATGCCGGGCCATCTGGCCTCTGACCTGCAAAGAAGCAAAGTGCAGCGAGACGATGCCATGGTCGCCCGTAGCTCACGGACGTCGCTCTACGTAGGACAGCGGATGCCCGCCGGTAAGTACGACCTGCTGCTAGCGGGGTGGGCTGGGGTGGGGCGGGGTCGCCACTTTAGGGGTGGGCCCTAATGTCTTGGATGTCTGATTGCTCTGTTATTGGAGTAAGCGGTCTATGGAAGACCGAAGTGCGGAGATCTTTCCGGATGTGATTGTTATGTACGTCACTGCACAGGACAGCGCCTTTAGCCCCACTGCCAATGCGGCGGGGAAGATCCCAGCCCCGCGCAGGCCCGCCGAGGATGATGAAGTGACGCAGGCCCTGGAGTGTCGTCCAGAAGCGGCAGGCCAGGCCCGGCATACCGCAGAGGTGGCCTGCCGTGCCTGGCATGTGGACGGGGAAGCAACCGACGCGGTGCTGCTCGTGGTCTCCGAACTAGTCACGAATGCCGTTGAGCACGCGCAGCCCCCTGTCACGCTGAACCTGCAACATGACCTGGCAGATGGAGGGGTGTGGGTGGGCGTTACTGATGGTGGCCCAGCGGCACACGACGGTCCCTGGATCTCCTCGTGCTCGGGTGACGAACACGGCCGGGGCATGGACATTGTGGATGCCATTGCCGAGACCCACGGAACGCACTGCCACCAGGGTGGCACGACGCACTGGGCTCACCTCTCTGCTGCGTGAGCACAGTGAGATCGCGGAAGACAACGCCGAGGCACACGGCGGGCGCGGACGCCACATGCCTCTCGTTGGCAGGCGACGACGGATGTCTGCGCGCTGCCGAATCTCTGCGGTCAGTTGCTCTGGCGCCTCGACTCGCCGATCACCTGATCCTGCTTTCAGCGGGCCCTCGACCGTCTCCCGTCGCACTCGCTGCTACGGCTCCTGGCGTGGACAGCCATCCTTGGCCGCGAACGTAGATAATCAGCCGTCGCCGACAATCGGCTCCATGATGCGGGCGCACCACCAGGGGCCCGTCTTGAAAGGCATCTCGTTTAGCCTCGCGCTTTCATGAAGCGGGCTGTCCGACGGGCGGTCAGGTAAACGAGAAGTGCCTCTGACCAGCAAGAATGAGGATTGTCGAGGTCCTTGTTCCTGCCATGCCGGAGGCACTTCCCAGGTGAAGAAGCGTATCGGGTCCTATCCACGCGTCCGCATCGAGGGCGGTGGTCGCGGAGTGGTGTCCCAGGCCGGGGCCGTGCTGCTGGTCGAGACCGCCCGCAAGGCCGGGCTGGACCAGGCGATATCGACGGCACTGACGCCGTGGCGACGTTCACGGGCAGTGCACGATCCAGGGAAGATCCTGCTGGACGTGGCACTCGCGGTCGCCCTGGGCGGGGACTGCCTCGCGGATGTCGGGATGCTGCGGGCCGAGCCGGCCGTGTTCGGGCCGGTGGCGTCCGACCCGACCGTCTCCCGGCTCGTCGACACCCTCGCCGCCGCCGGGCCGAAGGCCCTGTCCGCGATACGGGCCGCGCGGGCCGAAGCCCGCGAGCGCGTCTGGAGCCTGGCCAAAACCGCGGCTCCTGACGCGGGCGGGCAGGTGATCGTGGACCTGGACGGGGTCCTCGTTCTGGCCCACTCCGAGAAGCAGGACGCCACCGCGACCTGGAAGAAGACCTTCGGACACCACCCCCTGATGGGGTTCGTCGACCACGGAAGCAGTGGCAGCGGGGAGCCGGTGGCCGGCCTGCTCAGGCCCGGCAACGCAGGCAGCAACACCGCCGCCGACCACATCACCACCACCCAACTCGCCCTGGCCCAGCTGCCGAAGAAGTACCGGCGCGGACGCCGGACGCTGATCCGTACCGACTCAGGAGGCGGCACCCACGAGTTCGTCGCCTGGCTCGCCCAACGCGGCCGGTGGCTGTCGTACTCGGTCGGCATGACCATCACCGAGCAGATTCACCAGGCCGTCCTCAAGGCCCCCGCCTCGGCCTGGACGGCGGCGACCGAGCCCGGCGGCGAGATCCGGGACGGGGCCTGGGTCGCCGAACTGTCCGGCGACTGCCTGAAGGGCTGGCCGAAGGGAATGCGGCTGATCGTGCGGAAGGAACGGCCTCACCCCGGCGCCCAGTTGCGGATCACCGACGCCGACGGCCTGCGGCTCACCGCGTTCGCCACCAACACCACCGGCATCCCGATCGCCGCACTCGAACTGCGGCACCGCCGGCGAGCCCGGGCGGAGGACCGCATCCGTGCCGCTCGCGCCACCGGCCTGCGCAACCTGCCCCTGCACGACACCAAGCAGAACCAGATCTGGCTGGAGATCGTCCAGATCGCCCTCGACCTCCTCGCCTGGATGCCCATGCTCGCCCTGACCGGCGAAACCCGCAGGTGGGAACCCCGCCGCCTGAGGCTCCGCCTCTTCTCCGCCGCCGCCCAGCTGGTCACCACCGCCCGCCGCCGGCACCTGCGGTTCGCCCGCCACTGGCCCTGGACCCACATGATCACCGACGCCCTGGCACGACTCGAAGCCCTCCCGAACCCCGGCTGACCAGCGTGTTCCCGTCCCTGCGAGCAGCACCACCCCCGCCGGAGCCGTGGAACCCGGCGCCCACCCGACGCGACAGCCGGGCCATCAGCCTGACCACCACCAGCCCGAACAACCGAAACGGCCCGCCGAAGAAACCCACGGACCGTCACGAAAGATCGAGGTTAGATGCGCTGAAGGACCGCTGCCTCCAGCAGATGGAAGGCCTGTCGCATCTGGAGGCATGTTGCAACACGGGTGGATCGGCAGAACCAGGATTGAGACCGATGGGTCAAGCTGAGCGCGGACTGGCCGCAGTGAACGGTGGCAAGCAGGGCGATCTCGAACTCTTCTGCGATCATTGAGTGGGTGGACGCCCGGATCGTGGCCGGCTTCGGGACATCCGTCGGCACGCCATCCCCGGGCTGCTCGCCGACGGCGCGTTGGGCCTGCTCAAGACGCTGCGCGAGAGTGATCCGGAGTTCGTCCCGCTGGACGCACCCCCCGCCGCATGCGACCGCAAGGGCGACAGCGGAGCCGACTGTTCGGCCAGGCACCACTGGCACGGCGTGAACGTTCAGGTCGTCACCAACTCCGCTGGCGAAGTTTGGTGGACTTCTCCCGCGCTGCCAGGCTGCATCATGACCTGACCGTGGCCCGCACCTACCACACCGTCCGCGGGCGGCAAGCTCACCCTCACCCAGTGCACCGTCAACCGGGCCCCTGGCCGCAGTTCGGGCACCGGTCTAACGCGGCATCGCAGGGCTTAAGTCCTGGCAAATCTTCCACAGATCCCGCATCAGCCCGAACCGCGAGGCAGCCATCGCCAAAGCTGTCCTCGTTTTGGAGAGGCAGAGCTGAAACCACTCAGTGCGGGCTGTGTACCACCATTGCCGTCCGTGAGCACACCTCTGGGCGCCGCTGCAGGATCAGGGCGAGTCGAAGAGGCCTCGGGGACAGCGCACGGCCGCTGGTCGTCTTCTGGATCATCATCTGTTTGGGCGTGGCGCCCGCGTCGGTGGTGGGCCTTGTGTCTGGCCCAACGCCTCGGGAAGCTCCTGCCGACGCGTAATACCAAGCTTCCGGAAGACAGCGCCGAGGTGGACCTCGACGGTTTTGACGGTGACGTGCAGTTGCTCGGCGATGTCGGAGTTGCTGTGCAGAGCGGCGGCCAGGAGCGCGATCTCGTACTGGCGGGGCGTAAGGGGCTGCGCGATCTTGCCGACGTTGAGGAGCGGTGTCCGGGCGCCCTCGCAGCGGGATGCGAGGCTGGTAGCCCGCTGCGCTGCCGCTGCTGCTGGCCGACCTTGTCCTGCTTTGGTCAGGGCTGCTCCCGCTGCATTGGCTGCCTCAGCGGCCATGAGGTCGGCGCCGAGTGCTTCCAGCTCGTCTGCCGAGGCGAGGAGCTGGTCAGGGGCGTTAGCGGCGAGTGCGGCGGTGAAGGCGGCCCGGGCCGGCGTCAGCGCCCCCTGGCTCTGTATCGCGAGCTGCGCGAGGCGGGTCATGACCTCAGAAGCACCGCCAAGGCGGGCGATGTCGGTGAGAAGTCGTGCTTCGGCCGGTAGGTTCTCGGCCTCTCGGGCAACCTTTACTCCCTCAGCGAGGACTTGTCGTGCTTTCGCCAGGTTTCCTTGGGATGCAAGCAACCACGCACGCCCGATCCGGTCTTCACCGTGCAGATGGACCATGGGCGTATACGTCGTGGCTTCGGCAAGTGCGTCTTGTGCCGCTCCCTCGTCGCCCAGCAGGGCTGCCGCACAAGCCAGCCCGTCCAGAATCTCGGGAAGCATGTGATGGAAACCGTAGGTGCGAGTCAACGACGCGGCTTCGGCATACCAGCCGCGGGCGGTCTCGGGGCGGCCGGCCATCAGTTCGGACCGGCCGAGGAACGCGGCGATCCAGGCAGAGGGGATCGGTGAGGCGCGAGCAGTCATCAGCTCCGTCAGTGCACCCTCTGCGGTCTTCTGGTTCTCGGTGAACTGTCCAGCGTCGGCGAAGGCCCGGATCGCCGGAATGAGCTGCGACGCGGCATGGACCGAGTGGGTTCGTCCGGAGTTCACATCCCGTAGCTGGGCAGTGTAGGCGTGCACAGCCCATTCGGCGCCTTCAACGCACCGGCCGAGCCGAACCAGTGCCACTGTCCTTGTGGTCGCTGCCATGTCCCATGTTCCGGCATCGAGTGCGTCTGCTGGATCGTCCTCCAGATCCAACAGCAGAGGCATGCCCGGGGTCGGGACTTCGACGAGGTAGCGCACCCACGCGTCGTTCAGTTCGACGACACGCCGCCCCGCGTCGCTCGTTGCGCGGTCCCGAGCCGCGTTGACTACTGCATACGCTGCCTCGGTGCGGGATTGAATCCAGTAGAAGTTCCGTACACGCATCGACATGATGGCGAGCAGGTCCTCTTCCGTGTCCGACATGACGTCAGCTTCGGCGAGAATGTTTTCCGCTTCTTGGCACCGGCCGAGCAGGGCCAGCGCCTCACCATGGATGAGTTGCGTCGCGGCGGTGCGGGCGTCGGATGGCAAAGCCGACATGAGGGTCAGTACCTGCTGAACATCGGTGGCGTGACGGGCCAGATTGGCGGCTCTGACCAGCAGGGCCGGGTCCGCGGTTCCCGTTGCGGCCAGACGCCATGTGGCCACTTGAAGAGCATCGTCACGGCGCCGCGGCCCGTACGACTCCACGCGCTCGGCCTGCTGCAACAGCATGACGCGGCGGCGCAAATGCGGAATCTGCTCCCGGAGTACCTCTCCGTACAGAGGGTGCGTCAGGCTCATTGTGGTGCGCCGCCACTCGGCGCTGACACGTACCAAGCCGGCCTGTTCCAGGTTGATGAGCACCTCGACCGGTGCGAGTGCTTGTGCATCTGACAGGCCGATGGACCCGCACAGCGCCAGGAGTTCCAATACGGGGCGGGCCGGTGCGTCAGCTACGGCCAGGCGGGCTTGGATGACCTCGATCAGCTTCGATGTGCCCACCGGGCGGTCGCCTGTCAGCTCCCAGATCTCCCCGTCCGTGGTCAGACTGCCCGAAGCCAGTGCACTGAGTACCAGCTCTCGCACGTAGAGAATATTCCCCTCAGAGGCAGTGAATAGCTCGCGAAGGGTCTGACGCTCGATCGGGCCGCCGAGAGCCGTCCGGAGGACTTCCTCGACGTTCTGGCGGTCGAAGGCTGTGACATCGATCTGCCGTACGACGTCTCGGTAGCAGAGCGCTGCGACGGCCTCGGAGATCGGTTCCCCTGCACGCACGGTGCAGATGAGGCGGATCACGCCGGCGTCCACCAGTTGTTGCAGCAGGAGGACGGAGGTGGCATCCAGCAGATGGATGTCGTCCACCCACAGCGCCCAGCGGGTGCGCTGCTGTGGCCCGGCCAGCGAGGCGGCTACCTCTGCGAAGCCCTTCATAGGGTCGGAAAGATCCACTCCTGCGGGGATGATGTGCGCGATGGCACCCAGTGGCACCGTGGCGGCCGCGGCGGTCGCCGTCGCCTGCAGAACCTTCCAGCCACTGGCAGCGGCTCGCCCGAGGCACTCCTCGGCCAGCCGCGACTTCCCCACTCCCGGCGGTCCAAAGATCCGCACACCTTTGCACCGCTCATCCGACCACGCAGCCTCGAACTGGTGGAGTTCCCTGTCCCGGCCGATCAGTGGCCACGGAGATGCCGCCAGAGCGCGAACTTCCATGGCTTTCCTTCTGCTGTCCGAATACGGAGCTACTCATGGACGGCTCTCTGACTGAACTGCCGTCCGCAATACATGGAGATGGCTGCATAGTCCGACTCCATTTTAGTGCCGGATGGTATCTATGTCCGCGACGGACTATGTCAAGCCTCCTGGTCCTAGCTAGCGCTGCGCTGCTCGAGACCGGGGTCCTGCTGAGGGCGACGGTGCGCAGTGATGTCCCCGCTGATCAGGAGGGAGAGCCGATCAGGGTTCGGCTTCCGTGCGGCCCACGGGCGGACCGACTCGTAGTTTGCCGCGGCCCGGATGACTGCGCCGTCAGCGTGCAAACCGCCGGCGATCTGGAGGCCCACGGGGCGGCCATCACTTGTGAAGCCAGCAGGCACTGTGATGGCCGGTGCCGTGAGCATGTTGTAGGGGTACGTCAGCAGCCAGCCCAGCAGGCGACGCTGAAGAGACTCTCCGGTGAGCCAGTCTGGACAGAACTGGCTGTGCGGAAAAGCTGCTTCCGCGACGGTGGGCGAGACCAGAAGGTCATAGCGCTGCATGAACGTGGTGTACGCATCCCACATGCCGCCGCGGAAGGCATCTGCGTTGCCCTTCTGTACGCCGGTCAGGCGCTCTGCCTCCTGCATGAGCGCAATGAGGTCGTCGTCGACTTCGCCGCGCAGAGTCTCCCAGTCCAGGAGGTCATGTTCCGAGGCAAAGCCAGGCACCCAGATGCCATTCCACATTGCTTCCTCGGGGTTCCCCCATGGGGGTGTCGCTTCCTCGACAGTGGCCCCGACTTCGGTGAATGCTTCTACGGCAGTGGCACAGATAGCAGCTACTTCGGGGTCGATCTGTGTACTCAGGCCCAGGTCAGGGGAGTACGCGATGCGCCAATGGCTGACGCTTCGTTCCAACTCGGCGAGGTAGTCGGTGCCGTCATCAGGCAATGACAGCGGGTCTTCACGATGCCGACCGGCAGTCACCTTCATCATGAGCGCACAGTCAGCCACGGTCCTCGCGATGGGGCCGTGGTAGGCCCAGGTGTAGTAGCGGCCGGCGAGAATCGTCTGCGGGATGCGGCCCAAGGACGGCTTGAAGCCGACCACGCCACACAGCGAGGCCGGGATCCGCACCGACCCGGCACCGTCGCTGCCTTCTGCCAGTGGGCCGAGACCCGCTGCGACAGCCGCCGCTGCGCCACCACTCGACCCGCCCGCGCTGAACCCTTGCTTCCAAGGGTTGTGGGTTGCGCCGTAGAGATGGCCTTCAGTGCCTCCCCAGTAGCCGCTCTCAGGGGTGTTGGTCTTTCCCAGGAACACACCTCCTGCGTCGCGCAACCTCCTGACGACGGCCGCATCGCGCTCACCGATGGCACCAGCGAGAGGGCGAAGGCCGAATGCGAGAGGTTGATCCTTCATCGCTGTGAGCTCTTTGATGGAGTACGGAACTCCATGAAGTGGTCCCAGACGGTCTCCCGACATGATCGTCCGGTCGCGAGACTTGGCTTCGGCCATCACCTGCTCAGGATCGAAGCTGATGAACGCATTGAGCTCCGGATTCAAGGTCTCGATCCGCGTGACGATGGCCTCCGCCACTTCAGTCGCGGACACTTCTCGAGCTTTGATCCTCGCCGCCAGCGCCACTGCCGGCATCCAGGGGATGTCCTCGGGGTTCATGACCTGGTCCTCACATCCGTCGGGTGGATCACTGAGCGACGCACTCCCTGCACGGTGGGGTCCACGATTCCGGACAGTTGCCGCATCCCGCATCGGTAGATCTGCCGATTCCCAAACCCCGTTCTATGATGGTGGGCCCCTGTTCCCGTGCACCAAGCTGTGGCATCGTGTCGCTTCAGTGCCAGGATTCGAGGAGGCGGGATGGACGCCGACGACTTCGGGGGCGCCATCGGGCAGGTGGCCGACGACAACCTGCTGACCCGGTGTTCAGGTGTGCTGGATCTGGCCAGGTGGCGCATCGGAAGCGACGGGATCGCGCTCGTAGCCATCGACCGTGCAGGGGCTATGCCGTCCGTCGTGGTGACGCTCGGCTACGATGCCGACACGATGGCTTCGCTGACCTCCAACGCTTTCATGCTTGAATGTCGCGAACTCCAACGCCAACTCGCCCACCCACTCGATATCTACTCGTGGGAGGACGTCAACTTCGCCGACAGCCGCTTCGCGCAGGAGTCCCTGGTACCTAGGGGATTTCGCAATGGGATGTCCGTGCCGCTTCGCGATCACGACGGAACGCTGGTCGGGCTCATGCATGCCAGCACCACCCGCCCTGTGATTGACGCACAAGCCAAGGCGCTGGTGCTTTCGATAAGGCCGCAGCTCGCTTCACTGACAGATACCGTCCGCACGGCACGGCAGACGGCGCTCACATCGCGCGAAAAGGAAGTTCTGCGTCATCTGTGCTGCGGTTTGAGCAACCACGAGATCGCCGCGCGCATGTTTGTCACCGAGCGCACGGTCGCTACGCACATGGAGCACATACTCCGCAAAACGGGGACACCGAATCGCGTCGCTGCCGCAGTCTGGGCCCTGCGCCACTGCTTGTCAGCGTGAAGAGGCTCTAGGGTCCGTCTCCAAAGGATCTTGCCAGAGCAGGAATGATGCCAGGCTGACCGCCGCTTCGTAGGAGGTGGCGGTCTTGTCGTATCTGCTGGCGATGCCGCGGAAGTCTTTGAGGCGGTTGAAGCAGCGCTTGAGGGTGTTGCGCCGGCGGTAGGTCTCCGGGGCGAAGCCGGGTGGTCGGCCGCCGCGGCTGCCGCGGTTTCGGCGGTGCTTCTTCTGGTCGTCTTTTTCGGGGATCGTGGCGGCGATGCCGCGTCGCCGCAGGTAGGCGCGGAATCCTCTTGGGCTGTAGGCATTGTCTGCCACGACATGGTCGGGTGTGGAGCGTGGACGGCCCGAGCCGATGCGGGGCACGCGTATGCGTTCGAGCAGAGCCTGTGCCATGACGCTGTCGTGTCTTTGGCCGACGCTGAGCATGAGGGCCGTAGAGCGGCCCTTTCCGTCGCAGGCGAGGTGGAGTTTGGTGGTCAGGCCGGCCCGGGATCGGCCGAGGGCGTGATCGTCCGGTTCGTCCTGCCGGTGCTTCCCCCTTTTCGTCCGTTGGCAGCGGCGTGCTGATGGGCCCGGACGATGGTGGAGTCGATCTGGACGAGCCAGTCAATGTCGCCGGCCACATCCGCGCGAGCCTGGATCTGCTGCAGGGCCCGGGTGAATACGCCGTCGATCGCGTAGCGGCGGAACCGCGTGTAGACCGTCTGCCAGGAGCCATGGCGTTCTGGCAGGGTCACGCCAGGAAATACCGGTACGGATCGTGTAGACCATCCCCTTGATGATCTGCCTGTCCTCCGACCGAGGTCGCCCCCGAGCGGCCCGCGGTATCAGTGGAGCGAGCAACTCCCACTCAAGTTCGGTGAGTTCATGACGGCGTATCACGACACCATGATCCACCATCGAACGACCCACGACACCATGATCCACCATCGAACGACCTTTGAAGACGGGCCCTACTGATCTTTTCGTAAGTTCTGTGGGTCTGGTGGGTGGAGGGTAAGGCCGGTGTGGGTGAGGAAGGACCAGGGCAGTTGGGGGTTGGTGTTGATGCGGTGGATGCCTTGTTCGGTGGCGTCGGCGACATCGGCGAGGTGGTCGCCGGCAAGGTTGGCGAGCTCGCGTTTCTTCAGCGAGGACCACAGCAGTTCCACCGGGTTGAGCTCGGGTGCGTAAGCCGGTAATCGCTCGAGGGTGAGCCAGTCCTGCTCGGCGACCCAGGCCCGCATCGCCCGGCTCCAGTGAGCCGACAGCCCGTCCCAAACCAGCACCACCCGTTCGCCGTTGTAGAACACCTTCATCTGCTCCAGGACCTCGATGAGTGCGGCGGTGTCGTAACTGCCGGGCTTGAGGTGGAAGCACAACCGAGGACCTCGGTCCGGGTCCGCGGCGTGGTAGCCGAGGGCGCCGGCCATCGAGGCCCGCTTCCAGTTCAGCCGGTGCCGCAGGAACGGGGTGCGGCCGCGGGGCGCGTAGGTGCGGCGGACCTGCGGCAGCAGCGACACTCCTGATTCGTCGAGGAACACGATCCAGGCACGTGTGTTCACGGCCCCTTTTTGATCCGCGGCCACTCGTGCGCGATCCAACGGGCGATCTCGGACTCGTCGCGCTCGACCGCCCGACGCTCGGGCCGCTGCAGACTCCACCCCAGCCGGCCGGTCAGCAGCCGCCATACCGAGGCCCGCGACAAGACCACTCCGGTCACCCGCTCAACCACCAGGCCAACCCGTTCCAGGGTCCACAGATCGGCCTCGAAACCATGGGCTTGGGCGCCTTGTTCCAGTGCGGTCCGCACCCGCTCGACCTGGGCGTCGTCCAGCTTGGGCGGACGCCCGGTGGCGGGACGTCGGCGCAGAGCATCGGCGCCGTTCTCCTCCCAGACCCGTTTCCACCGCCGCACACTCTCGTCACTGACCCCGAGCATCCGGGCGATATCGGCGTTCGAGTGTTCCTGGTCGAACAACTCGGCCGCCCGCACACGCCGGGCCTCGGACAGCTGCGGCCGTGTCAAAGGAGGAACAACAGACGAAGGCTTGAAAGACACCACATCAGGATCCCACCAACGAAGCCGTCGAACCCACAGAACTTACGAAAAGATCAGTAGTAGACGACCTCCAGCCTGCCTCTGTAGTGGCGACTAGAGGATGTCTGACTGCCTAGGTGGATTCGTCCGGGAGGGGCCGATCTCATGGGGTGTGCCGGTGCAAGGGAAACTGCCCCGATGGGCGCTGCAGGGAACAGCAACCGAGCAACGGCCATCGAACGACCGGAGCGACGCGGGGTTATCGGTCGAGCACGCTCCGGGGCGTATCGGCCCACGCCTGCCGCGCGAGGGCATCCCTGACCTGCCGCACGTGCCGCCTGCTCACCGGCAGCATGCGATCGCCGAGCCGAACAAAGGTGCCTCCATAATCAAGCCGCACTTCGGTGACCTCGCGCATGGCCACCAGGTAGCTGCGGTGTGTTCGGACGAAACTGTCATCGCGCCAGCGCTCTTCCAACGTGGCGAGTGGTATTCGCACCAAGTGATTGCCCGTCTGAGCATGCAAGCGGGCGTAGTCCCCGTGGGCCTCGACGTAAAGCACTTCGCTGCGTCTGATGAAGCGGGTGACCCCTCCCAGCATCACGGGGATCACCTCGTCGGAAGGGGTGGTAACCGCCCCGTGCCATGGACGCGAGAGACGGCCGGCCCGCAGAGCAACTCGACGCACAGCTTCGGCAACACGGTCGTGAGAAATGGGCTTGAGCACGTAGTCCACGGCGTGAGCGGTGAAAGCTTCGACAGCACGATCGTCACGCGCGGTAACGAAAACAATGCTTGGGGCCTGCGCGACTCGGGACAGTGCGCTGGCGACGGAGAAGCCGTCCAGACCAGGCATAGCGATGTCCAGGAAGACGGCATCGAGAGGGCGCCCTGACTCCATGGCCCCGCCGATGTCGAGTAGTGCCCGTACTCCGTCAGTCGCTGTCCGTACTTCTCCGACCCGCGGGTCGGAGCGGAGCAAGTACACCAGCGCCTCCAGGGCTGGTGCTTCGTCATCTACGGCGAGAATGTGCAGCACGTGGTGAGGCTATTAGGCCCACCCAAGGGCATGCCTCGTTTCGATACTCATATGCACCCAAAGTGCATACTATTCTGGCCTGTCGGCGATGACCTCTTGCCAAGTGTGCCATGGGGGTGCTCGTGGCAGGCGTGCTTCGGCACCGCGGCAGACCCAGCTCTCGAGGGGGATGGGGTTCCCAACTGTCAGGGCCGCGTGGGAGGGCCTCGACTCAAGACTGAGAGCCGGGATGCTGGCCTGTCCGCCACACTTTCGATGGAGCGAGAGGTGTCGTGCCCACGCTGCTTCGGGCCCCTGCAGGAGCGCTTGAGCACCTCTTCCCCGGGGACGAGACCATCCGCCTGCGGGTAGGCGTGTGATCAGCGGATGGTGCCTGGCTCGCGCAGCGCACGTGTCCGGCGGACGCGGATTGCGGTGCAGGTTCCCTCCGGTTCTGGCTCGCGGCAATGCCGGCATCGTGAGTGGGAACTGCTATCCATGCGGGGCGATGCGGCGGGGCAGGATGCCGCCGTGAGACGTCCCCCACCCGGTTGAGCGACAAATTTCATCCCGCCTGTTGGCCAGAAATATTGCGACGCATGAGTCAACGCGCCATACGGACGTGCGCAGCCTCGGGTCTCGGTGCGTCCAAGCGGCACCGTGCGGGGCGGGGTGGCTCAAGAGTTGCGGCACCGGTTGCACTCACGCTCCGTGCCCCGACTGCCTGTTCCCCGTCAGGGCTGAGGTGGGGGCCTTCGCCGGGATGTAGTCCGCCCCACCCGGCCGCGGCGCCGCTGTTCCGCAAACGCCCCTCAACGGCGGCGAGAAGATCCGGTCTGTCGCGTACCGGCACCTAGCAGGGAAGACTTCATAACCGGAAGGTTCCCTTCCGTACCCCAAGAGGTCTCCAGCGTTCAACATTGGGGTCGACCCCTAATGACCTGTCGCTGTCAGAGGGCTGTGCTGGCAGTAGCAGTACCCCAATGGCTCCAAGAGTTGGAACGAAAATCTCTTGGCGCCAGAGGTAGTCGGGCCCAGAGGAGTGCGCGCCTGAGGTCGCATTGCAGACGGTCGGCTCGATGTGTCTCAAATTCGCCGCAGTGTACGCGCAATTTTCCAGCCGGGCTGGTTGCGCATCACCTTACACAACAGGGGAATGGAAATGCAGCAAACGATACCCGAGCCCCGCACCAGTGGCGTGCGCTCCGTCGCAGCCGATCGCATCATCGCAGTAAGGCTTCACGCCGAGGATGCGATTACCATGGCTGGACTTTCCCACTGCCTGGGTCAGTTCTCCAGGTTTGCGGTGAGTGACTCTCAGGCGAACACGGAGCCGGATGTTTTCGTTGTTGCCGTGAAAAACGTAGATGCGGCGACTCTCAAACTGCTGGACGCGCTCGCGCCGAGAGGGACGGGTCGCTTCATCCTTGTCGTGGATCGAAGCTGGCAGGTTGATGTCTATGCTGCGGTTGAGAAGGGTGTGCGCTCTGTTCTTTTTCGATCCAATTTCTCAACCGCCGTCATAGCTCGGACGATCAGTTCGGTGGCGGAAGGGGAAGGGTCGTTTCCCTCGAAGCTGCAGGGTGCTCTGATGCAACAGGTCCAGCTTGTACAGCAAGAGGTTCTGGCCCCCCGCGGTCTCACCTCGTCAGCGTTCTCTGATCGTGAGATCGACGTGCTGCGCTACCTGTCGGAAGGGCTGGACCTCGATGAGATATCGAAGAAAATGCGATACTCCGAGCGGACCATCAAGAACATCCTCTACAGTGCCATGAAGCACCACAACTTCCACAATCGGACACAGGCTGTTTCTCATGCCATACGTGCAGGGTTGATCTGATTGTCGGAGTGCTGAATCGCGAGACAATAAGGGGCACGGTGGCGTGTGTGTCGCTACCGCAGTGCGCCACCGTGCCTTCTATGGCGATTTGCCCCGCTGTAGCATTCGCAATAAGAGAGCAGCCCGCCCTAGCTGAGCTCCAGACTCCTATTAGAGACTGTCGCATCTGAAATCGGAAGTAGTTTCAGCAGAAGCGTGCAGATCGTGTATGCGGTCTGCCTTTCATGTCCTCGCGCGACATCCGGAATCAGCCAATCGGTCGCGTGCCCTCTTCATCCCCACGCGTCGGAATGCCGGGTTTCCCGACTCTACTCGCGCGAGCCGGAGGAACGGGCAGTTGGCGGGTGGGGGTGGGGTGTGTGGCGGGGGTGTCTGAGTACATTGCGAGTCCTGCTTGGCCGTTTCCGGTTGGGCGGCGGCTTGTTTTCCGGATGTGCTGCTTGTTGGGAAGGGACGTATGAACGACAGCCTTGCTTCGTCTCCCGAGGGCTCTGGCTCTTTCGAGTCGGGTCAGAGCGTGGGGTCCGCGGGTGTCGGGCCGGTTGGTGAGGGTGTGCCGGGTGGCGTCCGCCCTGAGCCGGCGCCGGTGGAGGTGCCGGTGGACCAGAGCGGCGGTGGGCCGGATGCCGGCGGCCCGGGTGAGGATGCGGTGTCGTCGGATGCGTACCGGCTGAAGTTCTCGGCGCCGCCGCCCGAGCCGCCGGCGGACACGGTGGAGGCTGCCCGGCTGGCTCCCGAGAGCTGGATCGGGATGGTGGACCCGGCATGGAAGGGCAGCGGTGCGCCGCCCGAGTGGGCCGTGGTCGGCTGGTGGCGTTCCGGGAGCAGCGGCAAGGTCGAGGAGTGGCAGGAGAATCGGGCTTACAAGGCGTCGCCGCAGGCGTTGGGTTTTCCTGAGCCGACGGATCCGGTTGATGCGGCGGTGCAGTTGGCGAGTACCGGGTACGGGCCGGCCGAGGACGTGCATCGCCGACTGGCCGCGGCGGAAGTGGCTGTGCTGATCGAGTTCGACGGGGCTCCGGTGCTGGGCACCGCGCCGAATAACAGCCCGGTCCTGCCTGTCTACACCTCTCCCAAGCATGTCGAGGCCGCCGGCCGTCTGCAGTTCGACGTCCGCCCCGTCACCGACCTCGTCCAGCAGCTGCCCCTCGGCCACCAGCTCTACATCAATCCCACCGGCCCCGTCAGCATGCTCGTCGAGACAGAAGCCCTCCTCACCGAACTCGACGACACCGAGCCGGAGAGCACCGAAAGCGCCGACGACACCGAACGCCCCGAGAAGCAGGCAACACCCCCCAGCCCCACACCGGACACCACCCCAGACCACCAACCCCCCACCCACGCACAAGACCACCCCACACCCCCCACCAGGAGCGCGACCTCAAGCTGACGGTGGCGCCGTAACTCGCTCGACCTAGTGCAGGGCACTTCTGTCGGATGTTGGAGTATGGCGGCGGGCGAGGTGACGTTGGCGAGACCGGTGTCCGGGGAAGGGGCACTTCAGACTGGTTCAATCTGGCTGTGCGGAGTCCGGATAGGCTGCCGGTGTACGTCTGCTGCGTGATGAATCGTGGGCACCCCTATCTCCGCGAACGAGGCGCGCGAGCCGCGGATTGTTTGCGTCTACGTCCGATGCTCCCGCAGCTTCTGAGAATGCGGGAGCGCTATCAGCGGGCCTGTCAGCGGCCCACGGGTTGCCTGGGGCCCCGTCATTTGGGCTGAGCAGTGCCAAGTGGCCACCGTGATGCAGGCGGGTGGTCAGCCGCAGACGGCTTGTTCCCTGCCCCGATTCTGCGTCGATGAGGTGCACTTCGCCATGACCGCCGCGGGTGAACAGTCACCCAGTCGGCGCCTGGTGACGCCGCGACGGACCGGCGTTCTACGCCCTCCCAGGGGGTGGCGCCGCGCTGCTGTGCGCCGTTCATGGCGGGTAGCGGGACGCGGCGGAGTGCGTCGTTGGCAGCTAGTGCCGCATCAGAGACCTTCGCCCTGTTTCTCGGTGAGAGGATCACTGGCAAGCGCCGGGACTGACGGTCTCGGATCGAACGGGCGGGGAGACATCGACAGTGGCCGAGGACGAGCCTCGAACGGGTGACGATCAAGATCACAATGATCGGTGCCATGCACGCTGGCAGGTGTCATTGAACCGCTCGACGGCTCAGTCCGGCTACCGGGACGAGTGGTATGACGCCCAGTGCGGAGGATGCTGCTTCTGGATCGCGTTGAGCGGCCGGCTCGGCCAGGACTACGGAGCGTGCAGCAACCCTGGCTCGTCATTCGACGGGCGAGTGCGGTTCGAGCACGACGGCTGCGAGAGCTTCGCCGGTCGAGCCGACGGCTCGTTCGGGTAGCGGCCGGTCAAGTGACATTGGCTCTGGCCACGATCCTGGAGGGGGCCGAACTCGTCCATGCAGAAGATGACTTCGGGCTCGCCGCCCTCGGGTATGACCTCGCCATCGGCGATCGGCATAGAGGTGTTCGACCCGAGTCTTCTTGGCCGCGTACTCGGGGTCGTGGGAGGTCTTCCAGGTCTTCAGGCGTTGCAGGGAGACGACCTCCTCGCGGAGCAGGATGCGCAGGCCCTCGTGGCTGATGTCGTCGACCACCCGCGACCAGGAAGTCGGTCAGTTTCGCCAGGCTCCAGGTCGAGAACGGCAGTTCGTGCTCGGCGGGCTTGGACCTGGCGGTCTTCTTGATCTCACGGCGCTCGGGCAGGGGGAACGTTCTGGGCCGGCCGCCCTTGTACTCGACGGCGTCGACCTGACTGTCCACCCGGGTGAGACGCTGGCACTGGTTGGCGCCTCAGGTGCTGACAAGTCCACCTGCGCTCACCTCATGGCCCGATTTTGGGACCCCTCCGAGGGACGGATTCAACTCATGCACATTGCTCTCGCTCGCGCCCTCCTGGCACGGCCGACAGTCTTGATACTGGGCGAGTCCACAGCCCACTTGGACAACGAGAGCGATGCCGGGCTCGCCACCGCACTCACCGAGAGTGGTTGTACAACTGTCGTCATCGCGCATCGCCGCGCCACTATCCGCCGGGCCGACAGGATTGCCGTCCTCGACGCCGGACACATCGTTGAGCAAGGCACCTGGGAGAACCTCATCGGGTGCGCCAGCAGTGCCCTCAACCGCAGCCTCGCCAGCATCGCATTGTGTGCGCCGGCACCATCCGACATCGTCAGACCGGGCAGGGACTTACTGATCTTTTCGTAAGTTCTGTGGGTCTGGTGGGTGGAGGGTAAGGCCGGTGTGGGTGAGGAAGGACCAGGGCAGTTGGGGGTTGGTGTTGATGCGGTGGATGCCTTGTTCGGTGGCGTCGGCGACATCGGCGAGGTGGTCGCCGGCAAGGTTGGCGAGCTCGCGTTTCTTCAGCGAGGACCACAGCAGTTCCACCGGGTTGAGCTCGGGTGCGTAAGCCGGTAATCGCTCGAGGGTGAGCCAGTCCTGCTCGGCGACCCAGGCCCGCATCGCCCGGCTCCAGTGAGCCGACAGCCCGTCCCAAACCAGCACCACCCGTTCGCCGTTGTAGAACACCTTCATCTGCTCCAGGACCTCGATGAGTGCGGCGGTGTCGTAACTGCCGGGCTTGAGGTGGAAGCACAACCGAGGACCTCGGTCCGGGTCCGCGGCGTGGTAGCCGAGGGCGCCGGCCATCGAGGCCCGCTTCCAGTTCAGCCGGTGCCGCAGGAACGGGGTGCGGCCGCGGGGCGCGTAGGTGCGGCGGACCTGCGGCAGCAGCGACACTCCTGATTCGTCGAGGAACACGATCCAGGCACGTGTGTTCACGGCCCCTTTTTGATCCGCGGCCACTCGTGCGCGATCCAACGGGCGATCTCGGACTCGTCGCGCTCGACCGCCCGACGCTCGGGCCGCTGCAGACTCCACCCCAGCCGGCCGGTCAGCAGCCGCCATACCGAGGCCCGCGACAAGACCACTCCGGTCACCCGCTCAACCACCAGGCCAACCCGTTCCAGGGTCCACAGATCGGCCTCGAAACCATGGGCTTGGGCGCCTTGTTCCAGTGCGGTCCGCACCCGCTCGACCTGGGCGTCGTCCAGCTTGGGCGGACGCCCGGTGGCGGGACGTCGGCGCAGAGCATCGGCGCCGTTCTCCTCCCAGACCCGTTTCCACCGCCGCACACTCTCGTCACTGACCCCGAGCATCCGGGCGATATCGGCGTTCGAGTGTTCCTGGTCGAACAACTCGGCCGCCCGCACACGCCGGGCCTCGGACAGCTGCGGCCGTGTCAAAGGAGGAACAACAGACGAAGGCTTGAAAGACACCACATCAGGATCCCACCAACGAAGCCGTCGAACCCACAGAACTTACGAAAAGATCAGTAGGGCGTGTTTTAGAACTAATTCCGTGAGGTGGGGCGTCAGTTCGCCAGCCGTATCTGCAGGATCAGCGCAACGTGCTGATGTCCCCGCAGCCGGGGCTCTCGATCCCATTGGTGCTGACGCACTCCGCGTACTCAAAGACGTGGTCAAGGCGTCCTCTGCTGCGATCGCCGTTGTCGAGCTGTTCAGTCTCGACGTACGTGACACCGTCTCTGGTAAAGACCCCGGTTACCCGGAAGTCGCGGTCGTGCTGCGGGTAACCGGGGTAACGGCGGGCCCAGACGGAGCCGATCTTGGGGTGGGCGGTCATGGTGCCCAGTCTGTCACTCTCAGGGCAGGGGGTGGTTGGCCTGTCTGGCAGGCGACATGCCGACGAGGGTGCGGGTACCGAGCCGCCGGTTTAGAAGGTGCTGGTGTGCTGGGTGGGCCGTCCGGGGAAGTCGCGGGCGGCCATCCAGACGGTCAGGCCACGGGCGATCTGGTCGATGCCGGTCTCGATGGTGGCATCGTGTTCGTGGCGGGTGGTATCGCGTCGGACGACCTCGTAGCCGCCTTCGTCCAGGACCGCGATCGAGACGAACCAGACCGGGTCGTCCTCGTCGGGCTGGATGACGACGAAGGTGTTGTCCGAGCTGTTGAGGCTTCGATCAGCATGAACAGCGCGTCCTCGGACGGATCCTCGATGTAGTCGCCGCTCTCACTCTCGGCCCGGTAGTAGGCAGCCCTCATCGGCTCTGTCCCCCTCAACCCGCTGATCTGATCGCGGCCAGAATGATATGCGGGGCCGACACTCCTGGCAGATCACAGCCATTCGTTGATCGCGGCGATGAGGACGGTCGCCTCGAAGCGGACCGCGAGCTTGTCGAACCGGGTGGCCACCGCCCGGTTCCGCTTCAACCGGTTGATGCCGCACTCGACCGCGTGCCGGGCCTTGTAGTCCTCACGGTCGAAAGCGGGAGGCCGCCCGCCGGACTTTCCCCGGCGCTTGCGGTGGCCGGCCTGGTCGGCAGGTTCCGGAATCGTGCACCGGATCCCGCGCCGACGCAGATAGGCACGGTTCGCGCGTGAGGAATACGCCTTGTCGCCACGGACCCGCACCGGACGAACCCGTGGTCGGCCCAGCCCGAGGCGAGGGACACGGATGGCTTCCAGCACTGCCGTGAACTGCGGGCTATCTCCCCGCTGACCTGCTGTGACCAGCAGCGATAACGGCTTCTGCCCTTGCTCGCAGGCCAGGTGAATCTTCGTGGTCCAGCCCCCGCGAGAACGGCCCAGACCGTGATCGGCGGGTTCGGCCCGATCGCCGCCCGGCGGTTCCTTCTGGGCTCGGCTGTCCCGCCGGGCACCGGCCGCGTGCTGATGAGCCCGGCAGATCGTGGAGTCGACGTTCACCTCCCAGGTAATCAAACCGGCGGCGTCCGCCCGGGCCTGCATCCTGGTCAGGACCGCCGACCAGACGCCGTCGCGCTGCCAGCGACGGAAGTGCCCGTAGACCGTCTGCCACGGGCCGTACTCGGATGGCAGATCCCGCCACGGGGCCCCGGTCCGCACCCGCCAACGAATCCCGTCGATCAACCGCCGCAGGCCTACCGGCGGCCTACCCAACACCGCGACCGGCAACAACGCCCCCAGCACCGCCCACTGATCATCTGAAAGATCCCCTCGCCCCACACCGAGATCATCACGGCACGAGGCGAGACACGGACCCCAGTTCTAAAACACGCCCTACTCTTCCGAGTCAGGAATTCTGTTCAGATATGAGGCGAGGCGTTCGAGGATCTCGTCCGCGGTTTTGGTCCCGACGTAGGGCTTGGGGTCGGTGTTCCAGGCTGCGATCCAGGTCCGGATGTCCTGCTCCAGGGCCTGGACTGTCTTGTGGACGCCTCGCCGTATCTGTTTGTTCGTCAGCTCGGCAAACCATCGCTCCACCAGGTTGAGCCAGGACGACCCGGTCGGTGTGAAGTGCAGGCGGAACCGGGGGTGGGCCAGCAGCCAGGTCTTGATGGCCGGGGTCTTGTGGGTGGCGTAGTTGTCCAGCACCAAGTGGACCTCGAGGCCATCGGGCACTTCCCGTTCGAGCTTGATGAGGAACTTCTTGAACTCCTCGGCCCGGTGGCGCCGGTGCAGGGAACCGATCACCTTGCCGGTGGCGACCTCCAGGGCGGCGAACAGGGTGGTGGTGCCCGCGCGGACGTAGTCGTGTGTGACGCGTTGCGGCACTCCGGGCATCATCGGCAGCACCGGCTGGGAGCGGTCCAGGGCCTGGATCTGTGACTTCTCGTCCACGCAGAAGACAAGGGCCCGCTCGGGCGGGTCCAGGTAGAGGCCGACGACATCGTGGACCTTGTCGACGAAGTACGGATCCGTCGACAGCTTGAAGGTCTCCGAGCGGTGCGGCTGCAGGCCGAACGCCCGCCAGACCCGTGACACCGTCGACTGCGACAGACCCGTCTGCCTCGCCATCGACCGTGTCGACCAGTGCGTCGCGTTCTTCGGGGCGGACTCCAGGGTCTTGGCGACGAGCGCGGCTACCTGTTCGTCGGTGACCGACCTGGGACCGCCCGAGCGGGGCATGTCGCCCAGGCCGGCGATCCGGTGCTCGACGAATCTCGCCCGCCAGCGGCCCACCGCATGCGGAGTCGAGTCGAGCCGGGCCGCGACGTCCTTGTTCGAAGTACCCTCTGCACAAGCCAGGATGATCCGGCACCGCAGAGCCCACGCCTGCGGCGTGGAGCGACGCCGCACCCATCCCTCGAGCGCAGCCCGTTCCTCATCGGACAGGATCAACTCGGCCTTCGGCCGCCCAGTACGCGCCACAGACCAAGCTTATACATCTGAACAGAATTCCTGACTCAGAAGACTAGTCGGCGCTGAGGGCACGGCTTCTTCCTGCAGCGTTGGGCAGGCCGCGGATGCGGGAGGTCAAGGCGGGGACTGTCATCAAGCCCCCGCCATCGGAATCCGGCAGCGCGAGACCCGGGTTCTGTCACCGCTTGCGTCCCACCAGTGCGATCGGAACATCCCCGCTCGCAGGGCACCAGCCGGGCGTACTGACTGGCAATGTAGACGAGACCGGAACACCCCCGCCGGCGCGGGGACCAGCCATGCCGGACCAGCCCAGGACCGTCGTCCTCCGCAACACCCCCACTGCTTGCGGGGATGCAGGCGCATGGGCACACTCGCAGGTCGAGCCACCGGGACACCCCCGCTGAGCGAGGACCAGACTGCGTTGCCTTGTGCGAGGAGTAAAGGAGTCCGGAACATCCCCACTAGCGGGGGATCAGGCCGCGTGGCGACCGACGATTGGCGGGCCACGGAGCAAGCCGCACGGGATCAGGTTACCTGCCTAGCTGCCCTGTGCGGGATGGGCGGCGGTACGGACAGGTCGACCGGGAGCAGCCAGTCGACCGCCACTCCCTAGTCAGCGGAAGCCCGCTAGGTGGGCTATGCGTTGGTCCGACGTGTTGCGCATGGCCGACCCGGGCCTGCCCGCCTCAGGCCAGCCATGCGCTGGGGATGTGTCAGGAGGCTGGCAGCTCGCTGCGGACGGTTCGGGCGGCTGCGACGAGGTTCTCGAGAGACGTGCGTGTCTCGGCCCAGCCGCGGGTCTTCAGACCGCAGTCAGGATTGACCCACAGCCGGTCGGCGGGGATGGCTTCCAGACCAGTACGCAGCAGCATGGCGGCCTCCTCGGTGCTTGGGACGCGGGGCGAGTGAATGTCCCAGACGCCGGGGCCGGCCTCGCGCGGGTAGCCGTGTGCGGCGAGTTCGCGAGCGACCTGCATATGGGAGCGTGCCGCCTCCAGGCTGATGACGTCGGCGTCGAGGTCTGTGATGGCTTGCACGATGTCGCCGAACTCGGCGTAGCACATGTGGGTATGGATCTGAGTGTCCGGCCGCACGTCACTCGTGCTGAGCCGGAACGCCTCAGTTGCCCACGTCAGATACGCGGGGCGGTCGGCGGTGCGCAGCGGCAGGGTCTCGCGCAATGCGGGTTCGTCGACCTGGATGACGTGTGTGCCGGCAGCTTCCAAGTCCTGCACTTCGTCGCGTAGGGCGAGCGCGACCTGGCGGGCGGTCTCCCTAAGGGGCTGGTCGTCGCGGACGAAGGACCAGGCGAGCATGGTCACCGGGCCGGTGAGCATGCCCTTCACCGGCCTGGAAGTGAGTGACTGTGCGTACCTTGTCCACCGCACGGTCATCGGCGCAGGTCGGGAGATGTCCCCGGCGAGGATCGGAGGACGCACGTATCGGCTGCCGTAAGACTGCACCCAGCCGTGCCGCGTGGCGAGGTAACCCGTGAGCTGCTCGGCGAAGTACTGCACCATATCGTTGCGTTCGGCCTCACCGTGTACCAGGACGTCGATCCCTGCCTTCTCCTGGTAGGAGACGACCTCCCGAATCTCTGCCTCGATGCGCTGCTCGTAAGCTCCAGCGCCGATCCGGCCGGCGTTCAGGTCGGCGCGGGCAGTCCGCAGCTCCGCGGTCTGCGGGAACGAGCCGATGGTGGTGACCGGCAGCAGCGGCAGGCCGAGGTGCGCCCGCTGTGCGGTGACCCTCTCCTCGTAGGGCTGGGGCCGCCGGGTGTCCTTGCCGGTTACGGCGGCGACGCGGGCACGCACTTCCGGGCTTCGGGTGATCGGGGAGTGGGCCCGGGATGCGAGGGCGGAGCGGTTGGCGGCGAGTTCGCTGGCGATTGCTTCGGTTCCCCGGGACAGGCCGGTGGCCAGAGTGACGACCTCTTCCGTCTTCTGCCGGGCGAAGGAGAGCCAGCGCAGGATCTGCGGGTCGATCTCCTTCTCGGCCGCCGCGTCCAGGGGCACATGGAGCAGGGAGCAGGATGCGGAGACGTCAACCCGGTCGGCGAGGCCCAGCAGGGTGCCGAGAGTGGCGAGGGACTTACCCAGGTCGTTGATCCAGACGTTGCGGCCGTCGACCACTCCGGCCACCAGCCGCTTACCCGGCAGACCACCCGCAGCGGCCAGCTCGTCCACGTTGGCGGCGCCGGGACCGGTGAAGTCGAGCGCGAGACCGTCGACCGGAGCCTTGGCTAGCACCGGCAGCGCGTCACCGAGACGATCGAAGTAGGAAGCGACGAGGAGCTTCGGCCGGTCGGCGAGTGCGCCGAGCACGCGGTAAGCGTGTGCGGCCGCGTCGAGCTCGGCGGGCGTGCGGTCCTGGACGAGCGTCGGCTCGTCGAGCTGGACCCACTGCGCCCCAGCCGCCCGCAGGTCCGCAAGGACGTCTGCGTACACGGGCAGCAGCCGGTCCAGGAGGCTCAGTGGCTCGAATCCCTCGGCCGCACCAGGGGCCGGCTTGGCCAGCAACAGGTAGGTGACGGGACCGACGAGCACGGGTCGTGCGCACAGTCCGCTGGCCTGCGCCTCTGTGTACTCCGTTACCTGCTTGGCGGAGTTGGCGGTGAAGACCGTGCCCGGTCCGAGCTCCGGCACGAGGTAGTGGTAGTTCGTGTCAAACCACTTCGTCATCTCCAGCGGCGCCACGTCCTGTGTGCCGCGCGCCATGGCGAAGTAGCCCGCCAGGGCGTCGGTGGCCACAGCGGCGCGGTGACGATCGGGGATCGCACCGACCATGACGGTGGTGTCGAGGACATGGTCGTAGTACGAAAAGTCGCCGGTAGGTACCTCGTCGACCCCGGCATCGGTGAGCTGGCGCCAATTCTCGCTGCGCACTTCGGCGGCAGTGGCATGGAGGGCATCGGCGGGGACCGCCCCCTTCCAGTACCCCTCGACTGCCTTCTTCAGTTCGCGGTTCAGGCCCTGCCGGGGGTAGCCGTACACGGCGGCCCGTGTTGCCGCGGCCGCGGACTTTGATGTCACGGAGATCTCCTTCGCGAGATGAATCCCTGAGATCCCGGAGACGGGGACGAGAGCGCGAAGGGGTGACACCAACCAGGGGGTACGTGTGCACGGTCGGCACGTGCATCCGCCAGGTGTGTGGTCGCCGACCCGCCCTCGAGGTCACCGGGATGTCCGCACACGGATCCGTCCGGGTGCGGGCAACGGGCAGGTCTTCGGACTCGCGGGCTCGCCCTCCTATGAAGGACACCTACTAGTAGTGCTTGGTCATGTGCGATTTGCCATGGCGTGTCTTCTTGATCGGCCGTGTCGTTGACTGGATGTGCTGAGCGAGGAGTTGGCCGCGGTTCGGTGTGATCTGGAGGATTTCGCGGCGGAGATGTTCGAGCCGTTCGCGCGGGCGGATCAGCGCCGGTGGGGCGGCGTCTATCTGCGGGGGCTGCTGCTGGACGGCGGCCGCAAGTCGGTGGAGCCGATGGCCGCCCGCCTTGGCGAGGAAGGTAACCGGCAGGCCCTGGCCCACTTCGTGACCTCCAGCCCGTGGGATGCGGCGCATGTGCGGGCCCGGCTGGCCTGGCGCATACAGCCGGTCATCAAGCCCATCGCGCTGGTCATCGATGACACCGGATTCCTCAAGGACGGGGACGCGTCGGCGTGCGTGACCCGGCAGTACACCGGCACTGCGGGCAAGGTCACCAACTGCCAGGCCGGTGTCTCGCTCCACCTGGCTTCCAACAGCGCCTCCGCGGCGGTGAACTGGCGTCTGTTCCTGCCAGGGAGCTGGGATCCCGCCTCACCGACAGCCGATCCGGCCAAGGTCGCCCGCCGTAACAAGTGCGCCATCCCTGCCCAGGTGGGCCATGTCGAGAAGTGGCAGCTGGCCCTCGACATGATCGATGAGACTCGATCCTGGGGCATCGAAGTGCCCCAGGTCATCGCCGACGGCGGCTACGGGGACACCGCCGCCTTCCGGCTCGGCCTTGAGACACGCGGACTCGACTACGTGGTGGGCATCTCGACCACAACCACCGCACACCCCGAGGACGCACAGCCTACGACCCCGGCCTACCTCGGCAGGGGCCGGCGGCCGGTCCCTGCATACCCCGAGTCGGCACAGCGAGTGAAAGACCTGGTCATCGCGGCCGGCAAATCCTCTGCACGGCCGGTGCAGTGGAGGGAAGGATCACGGCCGGGCAGTGGCCGCAGCGGATTCAAGCGCATGTACTCGCGCTTCGTGGCCCTGCGGATCCGGCCCGCCGGACGTGAGATCCGCAAGGCCGCGACCACCGCCGAGCTTCCGGTCCGCTGGCTGCTGGCCGAATGGCCCGCCGACCAGGACGAGCCCGTGCAGTTCTGGCTCTCCAACTTGCCCGAGACCACCCCGCTGCCCGTCCTCGTGCGCACGGCGAAACTCCGCTGGCGCATCGAGAACGACTACCGCGAGATGAAACAAGCCCTCGGCCTGGCCCACTTCGAAGGCCGGACCTGGCCAGGCTGGCACCACCACGTCACCCTTGTCTCAGTAGCCCACGCCTTCTGCACCCTCCAGCGACTGAGCCGATCCCCAAAAGAGACGGCGCCGGCCTGAGCCTCTACCGAGTCGTCCGCGAGCTGCAGATACTCCTCGCGACCTGGACCGGCGCCTGCCCCACCTGTCACCGCGACATACCGGACCCTGCACCAACATGACCAAGCCCTACTAGCCGTCGCTTCCCAGACCCGTGCGGGGCCCAGTGCGTATGACGGCGGTCGTTCCCGCTCACCGCTGCGGGGCAGTCCCGGATTCTCACCGGGTTCCCTCTTACGACGCATCCCGCCTGGCGGACGGGGCGAACCAGCTGCACCGCCACCCTAAGGGGCACGGCCATGTCACGGCGGCTCCTGCCCAAGATCCGAGACCGCGGGCGAGCGCGAGGGCGGGCGTCTCGACGCCAACTGATGATTTCAGACGCGAGGCGGCGAAGGCGTATGGGGCGCAGCCGGATGAGGCGAGGATTTGTCTGGTCTGCCCCATGCAGTTCTGTCTCGCGGCCTGCCCGCGATGGGTGGCGGCCGTCTTTGCGCAGCTTGTGCCGACCGGCGTACAGGTGACCGCAGTGTCACCGCCTGATCGGGCCCTCGCGTTGGTGCCAGTGTGGCGGTCAAGGTGGCGCCGGCCGAGGTCGTACAGAAGAAGACGCATGGCTTGCGAGGGAGCGGGCCTCTCGGCCCAGAGATCGTAGGACCGGTTTCTCGTGGGGGAGAGGGCGAGCGTCGGCGCTGAGCAGGATGGCGTCGATGACCAGAGGGTGACGGCGATGTTGAGTGACCGGCCGCTTGTGTGAGCGGGATCCTGACGCTGCGGATGGGAGCGACGGGCGACCGGTCGACTCAGAGCCGATGCGGTTCGGGATGACTCAAGGACAGGTGACTGGAATGGTGGCGGTTTTCATATGAGTCCTGAGCGCAGGACGTAGGCGACAGCCTGGGTTCGATTGTTGAAATTGTGGCGCTTCATTGCGTCGTAAAGGATATTCTTGATGGTTCGCTCGGAATATCGCATCTCCTGTGAGATCTCGTCAAGGTCGAATCCTTCTGACAAGAGACGCAGAACTTCGATTTCGCGCGCGGAAAAAGCTGAGGACGTGAGTCCACGCGGCGCCAACACTTCCTGGTGCACCCGCTGTACCCGCTGCATCAGGGAACCTTGAAGTCCGGAGGGGAGCATGCCTTTGCCGTCTGCGACTTCGCGAATCGCACGCGAAACGGTGGCTGCAGTGATGCTTGATCTCCACAGTACAGCGCGCACGCCCCTTTCTAGCGCCGAATAAACGTCGACCTGCCAGTTTTTGTTGACGATGATCATGAAACGGCTGGTTCTGGTAGGGGACAGGCTTTCTAGGAAACCGAGGGTCGAGGCGTCGGCATTTTCGACTGAGATGAGGAAAACGTCCGGGTCTACGGTGGAGTCGGATTCAATTTCGACTATCTCCGGGGACTGCTCAAGGCAGTATGCGAGGCCTGCTCGAGTGATAAGATCTTTGGAGTATAGCTTGACCTTAATGATTGTATTTAAAGAGCCGGAGTCGTTGATGGTGCGCCTAGCGCTGTGGAGGGCGGGCGTCTTCATGTCGGTTCCTAGATGTGTTGCGGATTGGTTGAATCGTCGGACATGTCAGGAGGTTGAAGAGGGAGTTCCGTAATTCCGTCCATCGGTAAGAACATTCGGCATGCTGTCTCTGCGTGAATCGGGCGATCTTTGAAATTAACGAGTACATCGCTAAGGTGTGCGAGGGGTGACGGGATATGATTGTCGAGAACCAGGAACGCGGAGTCAAATTGAGGCAGAGAGGGGTGTCCGTGGATTCTTCAAGTGACAGTGTGTTCGAATGCTTGATGTCGTTATGTGTGAGATGTTGCTCGGCATCTTTGGGCGTCAGGGGCTCTGATGCCCGCTTCGGGCGCACGTGGTGACCGTTTGGACGACTGTGGTGTCCGCATCGGGCGCTGCAATGCGTGACGTGGCCAACTCCGGCCTGGTGCCGCCGGGGGCGGGGTCTTTCGCGGCCGTAGCTTCGGTGGAGCTGGACGCACGCCTCGTCAAGGGCGTCGTCTCGGGCAACCCCATGCGGCCACGACGGTGCGCCTCGCGGTAGCGTTGCCAATAGGAACCGTGTACGTGACCCAGATAGCTCCATTCGACATTGCTCTGCAGCTCCGGAATCCGAGGGCGCATCGCTGGGGCCAAGGTTGGTCGGACGCGGACGCGGATTGCCGTACCGATAGGCGGTGCTCGCCGGACGCCGCGAGCATCTTCGCATACGCCGATCGATGGAAAAGCGGTTAGGAGATGCTCGCTAACACGCGGATGTCTACTCGGCGGCATTCCAGTCGATAGTCATCTGCCCCCCAGATCATGAGGACTGACTTCGCATACTCGCGAGCTCATCTTGCAAGCCGGGAGCCGGTGTACGTCATGATCAGACAGCTCGGGTCCGGTCTGTACTTCAACGAGGCGCCCACTGCGACCCTTTTTACCACTCACGATCTCGTCGATCACGCAGTGCCCCAACCTTGAAGGCAGGTGAGGGAGCAATTCGGTCCCATCCCTGACGGGCCCACACGCGAAAAATACGTCCGTCGCCCCCAGGAAGTAGAACCGGCGACGATTTGCGGCGTTTTCCGGGCTCTATTGCGCGACGGCCGGGCCGTCACGGCGGCTCCGCGCAGAACATGCCTTCGCTGCCGGCCGTCCGCTCTCGGCATCTGATCGGAGCGCTGACAGTAACGAGTCATGAGGGTGGGCTACCCGGATTCATCAAGCAGCGTCGAGCGCGTAGCGCTCTTGGCAGCGTGCGATCTTGAGCGGGTGGCGAGCCGCGATGCACGCCAGGGCGCAGCTGCGCTTGAGTACCTGCGGCGGGCGCGAGACCGGCCCGGGACTTGCGCCAGCACTCTCTCAGCCTTGGGCCCTCCACCGAAGACTGAGGCACAGCCTCCGCTCACGTCCCACAGGTACCGGGGCACGGGCGCCCTGACTTCGCCGGTGAGGTTCCGCCGCCAGCACTACTGCCGCCCCACAGATTGCAGCTACTGCAGCCGACCGCGTACTGAAGCCGAGGCGCATCGTGCCCCCTTCTTGTCGGCATTCCACCGAGCTTGGCACCGGTTGAAGTCATCCGGCTCTCGTGCAGTCTCGTCCACCCTTGCTGAGCAGTGCATTAGCCGTGCTGCCGTACGCCAGACGTGACGCGATGGTTCAGCCAGAACGAAGAATTTTCACCTTGAACAACTCCTGCTTGGCGCTACGTACTGCCTGATGAAGCCCGAGTCGCATCACCTCTCAAGGCGAAGAACGCGACAACGGCTTGAAGAATCTTCGCCGTACTTGTACGCGCACCTGCTACTAGCACCTTCCCGAGCCAGCAGCCAGAGAGCGGAAACGGAGCCAACATGAGGAGTCCCGCCGAGCGCTACCGCGAAGAGTGGGCAGCCAAGACCGGCCGCAGCTCGAGCGACATCTACATTCCCAGCACGCTTCGCGAGACGGAAGGTGAGGAGTCGAACGACGCAGAACGCGATGCCCTGCGGGCGAGGCGGCTACTGAGCTGGAGGGGTCATGAGCCAGATGCCTATCGCGCACGAGCCTGAGCTTGCAACGGCTGATGCAGCGACTCTCACCGCGTACTGCGCGATGGACGGTCATTCCGCGTCTGACACAGACCCTGCGACGCCAGGGCCGACGGGGGCAGGAGCACCGACAGCTGCTGCCACCAGCGGTCTGACGCGCCGCCTACACGCTCCACTTAAACACAGCCGGCAGTCCCCCGGCCTCGCGCGGCGGATCACTGCTTCCGCCCTTGCGAGTTGGGGCGTGGACGAGGACACGATCGCAACAGCCCTGCTCGTCGTCTCTGAGCTCGTCACCAACGCCGTCGAACACGCGCAACCCTCAATCGTTCTGCACCTGTCGTGTGAGCGCGCTCGCCAGCGCCTTCGTGTGCAAGTCGCGGATGGTGGCCCCGCCTCGAGCGAGGGCAGCTGGACATCGTCATGTGCCCCCGACGAGCACGGCCGCGGTCTGAGCATCATCAGCTGTGTCGCCAACGCGCATGGAGCCTATACGCGCACCAGCGGTACGATTCACTGGGCAACACTGACCTACGGGGCATGCGGGTCCTGACCAGGTGGGTCAGGACCCACCTGCAGGTCGTTGCCGGCACGCCCGACGTGCTTACCTGCTCATCGCCGCCCTGGCCAGACGTCGAGCTGCTGACACCCGGGGAGTCCGTTACCAGGGCCGGTGCGTCCTGCTGACGGCGGTGCCAGGTCGCCAATCTCCAACTTACTTCGTCTCTCTTGGTGAGAGGACGCCGGGCATCATGACCACCGATAGGGGTCACTGTGTGAGGGGACGAGTAGGGCAGACGTCTGGAGGCGTTACGGCGACTTTGACCAATCTGTGGCAGCAGCACTGGCCCAATCGTCCCCCGGTCGGGTGCAAGCTTCGCGATCCATGTCGGGATGTCTGGGTGCGCTGTCGCAGCCTGCCGGAGTGGAAGCGATACGCGGAGGACGAGAGCGAGTACATCGGCGTCCTGGAGCGGTACAGCAGTGTCCTCGATGGGTTGTTTGCCGGTGGGCATGTATCCGTGATCACCCCAGTTTGGGCGGCCGAAGCCGAGGTTCCACCATTCCAGCCAGATGCTGGCTACTGGCAGACCCTGCTGGTGGAGGACGATCCGGACCCGGAGTGCCGTACCTACTGCCACCTCTTCGCCGCCCGAAGGCCCTGGCGATACGGCTGCCTCGACGAGCTGCTCCGTGACATCGCGGACGACAAGGGTGGCGGGAGTCCTCATCACCGACACTCAGATGGGACGCGTCTATCACCCCGCCGACGGTGGCGCCGATGTCTTCCTCGCCACGCCCGAGGAGCGGGATCAGACGCGCGATCGGCAGATCGACTGGCTTTCCAGTTACCCGTCGGGGCTCTGACAGGACTGGCTCACCACCCCGCCCACGTCGTGGGACCCAGGTAGTCGGCCGACGGAGGCAGATGGAGAGGGCCGCTATGCCGACGAAGGCGAGGACGTGTTCGGCCTTGCGCTCGTAGCGCCAATGGAGCCGTCGGCAGCCGGCCGGCCAGGACACGGTCCTCTCGACCACCCATCGTGGTGGCCGAGCCGCTGCGAGGACTCGACGCCCTTGTGGGCGATGCGGTGGCGGATGCCACGGCTGCGAAGCCACCGACGCAGATGGTCGTAGTCGTAGCCCTTGTCTGCGTGCAACCTCGCCGGGTGCCGGCGGGCGCGGGCCGCGGCGGGAGCGGGATGGGCGGGACCCCGCGCACGAGCGGCTCCAGGCGCAGGCTGCGGAATCGACGTAGCCGAAGGAGAACGGCTCGCTCGAGTACCCGATCCGGCCCCTGATCTCGAGTGCCCGGCGCTCACGTGTCGTCCGACGCCGCGAAGAACGTCATCGTGCGGCTCACCACGGGAGCATGCCCAAGCGTGCGCAGCCGTCTCTGGATGGACGATTCCACGTTGCGTGCGTGGCACGCCCAGAGGCCGACCTTCGACTCTCGTGGTCGAGCGCTCCTTCCGTGCGATCGGTCGCCGCCACATCGACACCTCACCGGAGTGCTGCGCGTCGCACCGACCGCGATCGTCACACGCCGCCAGAGGCAGCACCGCCAACTCATAGGAGTTTCGACCTACTCATCAGGCCTGCGACACACCAGCCCCTCGTTGTCCGGGGCAGGCATCTGACCCTTTGACAGGCCCGCTTGTGCTCGGTCAAGGATTTGTCACTGGCTGCGCGCTGCCCGTTCCCGCTCGTACCTGGAGTGCCCGGCGGAACGGGCAGTCAGGGGGTCGGCTTCGTGCATGACAAATGAAACGCTCACTATGTTGGTGGTCAGCAAGCACAGTCTGCTTCAAGCCACCCAGGAAGTCTCGGGTCACAGGCAGGTGCTCGCCTCACGATGTCCAGTGCGCGAGTCATGAGCGACGATCTCGGTCATTGAGGTGGTATGGATGGTTCTCAAGACTGCTGGTGTGACACCAGAGACGCTGCACCTACCATTAATGCACGCAGAAGCAGTGTCAGACGTTCACGGTGCTTCACCGTGCAACTGCCTGTCAGCTGGCCGGTTTTCTAAGTCAGGTCGACAAGTTATACAGCCAGCCGGCCTCGGCCACGGCCTCGACGACCTTGGTCCCCCATCAAGTAGTGGCGCAATCGCCTGGTCTCGGTGGATAGTTGGGCACCAGGCTGCCTTTCTGGAATGGTTGTTGTTGCGCGAGGCGCTGATCCGTCGAGATCATACGTCGGACGACCAGACCGTCCATTTGCTGGACCAGTACTCCAGCTTGCTTCTGTACACAGGAAGCTGCCCGCCGGAGACCTATCTACAGGTAATCCGCCCGCGCATGGCGCGGGCACACCCATCCTTCAGTGGGGAATGGGCGCATGAGTATCGGGGCCTGCCCCGTCTCCTGCGGGCGGCCGCAGCCGCAGGACCGCCTATGGTTGCGCAAGCAGTTCGACGGAATCACCGAGTACACATGGCCGTAGCAGCACAACTGGTGCCCGAAGGTAGCTCGATGCTGCAGCAAAGCGGACGCGGAGCTGGCCACGAGCCCAGTCCGGAAGAGCTCGCCCTCTACGACCGATTCTTTTTCGTCAGCCGGAGCCAGGTCTGCCGGCACGCACTGCAAGCCCAATTGCTGCAGCGTCTGCGGAGAATCACAACCGACCTGGACAGCCGAGGCCTCTATTACGGTGGCCGACCGGTCTCGGCCGCAGCTCCGGACGGCAGCCGCCACGAGATCGAAAGCTTGGAGCGAGAGGCTGGACTGCGTTTCGCGCACCAAGCCCGGCAACTAGCTACGTCGGTCCACGACCACACCCTACTTCCGCACAGCTGACAGCCGCGAAGCGCCTGTCACCAAATGTCGGTAAATGGAGACCACATGACGTTGGGCAAATACGTCGAACTAAGCGAAGACCTGTACCAGTACATGTCCGGGCACAACCCAAAGCCCGATGCGGTGGCTGAAGAGCTGATCAAGCGCACCACGGCACTCGGTCAGGCTGCTGAGATGCAGGTGCCCCCCGAACAGGGAGCTTTGCTCACTCTCCTGGCCCAGCTTCTGGGCGCTCGTCACGTCGTGGAGGTCGGAACCTTCACCGGCTACTCCACACTCTGCCTTGCACGCGGAGTGGGACCCGACGGGCACGTATTGACGTGCGATCTCTCCACGGAGTGGACAGACATCGCCCACGAGGCATGGGAACGCGCAGGGGTGGCCGACAGAATCGACCTGAGAGTCGGCCCCGCCGCCGTCGCCCTCGCTTCTCTTCCCGGAACACCGAGCATCGACATGGCTTTCATCGACGCCGACAAGCCCGGCTACATCGGCTACTGGGAGCAACTGGTACCTCGGCTGCGCCCCGGTGGGCTGATCGTGGCCGACAACGTGTTCTACGGGGGGCACGCCGCGGATCCGCGTGCGACAGGCAATGCTGCCGCCATTCGAGCCTTCAACGATCACGTGGCCGCCGACGTCCGCGTGGACCCGGTCATGCTCCCCATCGCCGACGGCATCACCCTTGCCCGCAAGGTTCCACTCACCCCCGGAGGAACATCATGAGTCAGGCTGTCACACCCATTCCCTTGATGGAGCTCACGTCGGGAATCTACTCCTTCAAAGCCTTGGCTCTCGCCTGTGACCTGGGCTTGTTTACCGAACTCTCAGACGGGGGATCGACGACGATCGCCGACTTCGCGAGTCGGCACGACCTGGAGCGCAGGCCCGCTGAACTGCTGCTCACAGCCTGTACGTCTATCGGGCTTCTGCGACTGGACTCGCAGGGCTCGTACCGCAACACTCCTATGTCCGAGGAGTTCCTGGTCCAGGGCAAGCCGAACTACTTCGGCGGCTGGGTCACGGTGGTGGACCGTCATGAGTACCCGGCCTATGAGAAGCTGGCCGACTCGCTGCGTGGCAATCATCCCACCACTTGGGATCCGCAGCGCCAGGAGTCTCTGTTCGCGCCTGATGATCCGGTGATGACGGAGCACTTCTGGAACGGTATGCACTCCCTGTCTGCCTATACGGCACAATTGCTGGCAGACGCCCTCGACTTCACGAACGTCCGCACTCTCCTTGACGTCGGCGGCGGTGGCGCCGCCTACGACATCGAGCTGTGCAAGCGCTACGCGCATCTCCGGACGACGATCTTTGATCTTCCCTTTGTATGCGACCTCACCCGCCCGCGGGTGGTGGAAGCCCAGCTTGAGGATCGCATCTCTTTCGCCGTCGGTGACTTCTTCAACGACACGCTGCCATCGGGATACGACGCCCTGCTCCTGTCCAACATCCTGCACGACTGGGACGAGGGGGACGTCAAGAAGATTCTTGCTACGTGCGCCGCGGCTCTTCCCAAGGATGGTCTCCTCCTGATCTGCGAGTCCTTCGTCGATGACGCCAAGCAGGGCCCGCCGCTCGCCGCTCTCATGAGCCTGAACATGCTCGTCGAAACGTGGGGGAGGAACTACACAGCTGCGGAGTACTCCGCCTGGATGCGAGAGGTAGGCCTTGAACCTCAAGGGGTCACACCCTTCGAGGGTCTGGGCGCTAACGGAGTCCTCGTGGCCCGCAAGCTTTGACATAGGTTCCGCCCGTACGTGATCAGCTGAAGGAAGAGCTCATGCCACGACAGCACCCGGCAGAACCCTGGCGCATCAAGATGGTGGAACCGCTTCGCGTCACAACGCGACACGAGCGTCAGCAGGCACTGAAGGAAGCTGGCTACAACATCAGCCTCCTTCGATCGGACGACGTGTACATCGACCTCTACACGGACTCCGGTACCAACGCCATGTCCGACCGCCAGTGGTCCGCCATGATGGTGGGGGACGAAGCCTATGCTGGCGCGCGCAGCTTCTACCGCCTGGAAGCTGCCGTCCGCAAGTACTACGGCTACGAGCACATCATCCCCACCCATCAGGGCAGGGGAGCGGAGAACCTGCTTTCCCGCATCTTGATCCGTCCCGGAACGCACATCCCGGGCAACATGTACTTCACCACCACTCGAGCTCACCAGGAGCTCAATGGCGGCACGTTCCACGACGTCATCATCGATGAGGCGCACGATCCCCTCGACGAGCACCCATTCAAGGGAAACGTCGACCTGGCCAAGCTCGAGCGCCTCATCGCCGAAGTCGGGGCAGCCAACATCCCCTACGTATCCGTGGCAGCCACAGTGAACATGGCCGGCGGGCAACCGATCAGCATGGCCAACCTCACCGAGGTGCGAGACCTGGCACAGCATCACGGCATAGCCGTGATGCTGGATGCCGCCCGCGCGGTAGAGAACGCCTACTTCATCAAGCAACGGGAGCCCGGTTGGGCCACGCACAGCGTGGCAGACATCTTGCGAGAGATGTGCGAACGTACTGACGGCGCGGCCATGTCATCGAAGAAGGACAGCTACGCGAACATTGGCGGCTGGCTGGCAGTGCGTGATCCGCAGCTCGCCGAGCAGGCCCGTAACCTTGTAGTGCTCTACGAAGGGCTACACACCTACGGAGGCATGGCTGGCCGCGACCTAGAAGCCGTTGCTGCAGGGATATCGGAATCCGTCCAGGAAGAGAACATTGCGGCCCGTGTCAATCAAGTTGCATATCTTGGTGACCTGTTGACGGAGGCCGACATCCCGCTGGTGCAACCCATCGGAGGACATGCCGTTTGCGTTGACGCCGCAGCGGCGCTGCCCCATGTGCCGCGCGAACAATTCCCGGCGCAAACCCTCGCTGCAGCCCTCTACCTCGACTCTGGGGTCCGAGCCGCCGAACGCGGGGCCGTATCGGCTGGCCGCGATCACAGCACAGGCCAGAACAGATACCCCCGGCTCGAACTCATCCGTCTCACCATTCCCCGCCGTGTCTACACCCAAAGCCATATGGACGTAGTTGCGGAGTCCGTCATCCAAGTGCATAAGGAACGAGACCGCCTGCACACAGGGTTGGACTTCGCCCATGAGCCAGAGACATTGCGCTTCTTCCAGGCTCGCTTCACGCCCTCCGGTTCTGGCGCGGGGAGTGACCCGTTCGAGTAGGGTTGGAGTGCCTTCGTTGCAACGCGACAGACTTCTCTGCTGACTCGAAAAGGACAATCAGTAAACTACACCCTTCCGGGCTTCGTGCCGGCCCTGACACCCACGGAGCCCGGGGCTCTTCGGGCTCTAACTGCCATGCCACTGACACTTACGATGCGCACCCAGGGTCGTCGAGACTGCACTACCTGACCCTCTAGAAGCCGATCGACTTCTGTGTCATGTGAAGCATGGTGGTGGCGCCGATCAGTCCCGCTGCCGGCCGATTCCTTCCCCCCTCATCGGTCGGCAGCCTCCCAGCACGCCCTGCGCCGCCCCGTCAGCGGCGTCGCAGGGCGTGCTCCCATGAAGTTGAAGCAGGCTCACCCCGCGACGGCTTCGAACCTTCATTCGATGAACTTGTTCGTGCACCAACGGGTACTCAGTCGGGCGCACTTGCCTCGAACCACAGGGGATTCATGTTAGAGAAGCCGGAACTCGCTGCTTTGCTTGCCGACTTGCGGACGGACATCACAGCATGGCAAGCCAGCCGGCACCGTACTCAGCATGAGAAGGGCCCAGACGTGAGGCTTGCCTCAGCCATCCAAATGCTAGAGGAGCGCGATGACCTATCCCAGAAGATCGTGGAGGGCTTCAACCTGCTAGATCGTGAACTGTCGAGACGACCACAGGGAAACGAACAAGTCACCTCTGTGTGGCCATACCAGCCCTGCACGGAAGAAGAGGTTGTCGCAGCCAGGAGAAGGTGGCCGGAGTTGCGCCTATTCGATGTTCCCACTGCACGCACGGCGGCCGACGCGCTCGGCCTTGCCATGGTCCGAACCATGGCACAGGAGGCCACGCGGAATGGCCCCGCATATTCAGGTTCCACGCCTGAGCCGCGATCGAGTGCAGTACCTGATGGATTCTTCGCGCCAGGTGCCCTGTATTACAGCGGTGACCCGCTCAGATCCCCCGAACTTACGCACTTCTTCCGATGCGAGCACGTTGCCCAACACCCGCGGACGGGTGCCGGTGTGAGGGCTTTCGGTTTTCTACGCAACAACGTTCCAGACGCCGAATGGCTCTCCACCGCCCTGGTCGAGAGCGACTCTGCCATGTGGACACGAGTTCCGGATACGCGCCTTGCAGGGAGCAGTCGCCCACCAGGGCAACATCGGACACTGCAGAGTGGTGAGTGACGGGCATGATGTAGCCCCCGCACTTGTGCGGAAGCGGACACCTACCCGCAGTCGGGCTCGAAACTGCTCTCGCACCCTGATCTCGGCAGTTCTAGCCCCAATGCCGTGTAGTTGGGGGTGCCGTGGGCGGTGTCAAGGGGCGGGCGTCAGGATGTGGACGCTGATCGTGGCCCTGTAGGTGGTGCGGTCGACGGTGCCTCTGGCGTTGTATCTCGAGATGGCCCGTTTCACGACGCGTGGACGGGTGCGGACACGGCGGTCGGGCATGAGGGCGGCCAGGATTCGGCGGCCTATGGTGCCGACGAGGTCGATCACGGCGCCACTGAACACGCCTGCGGCCTTGATGACCAGATCGCGGGCGGTGTTCAGGGCGATGGAGAAACTCGCCCGGTCGGGGTCGGTCCCGGGCCGGCTGGCGGTGGCGTCCGCCATAGCCAGCCGCAGGACCTGGTAGGTGACCAGCACTGCGAAGACTTCCTGGGCGACACCGGCGGGAGTGCGGGCACGAAGGACCCGACCGCCGAGGATCGTCGACTTGATCTCCAGATAGGTGGTCTCGATTTCCCACCGCTCGTGATACAGCCCGATCAGATCGCCGGCGGGGTGGGTGAAGGGGTCGGTCAGGGTTGTGACCAGCCGGTATGCGCCGGTGCGTCGTCCCTGTGATGTGCTGATGGTGATCTCGCAGCAGACAACACGGACCGGAACGGGTCCGATCCGGGAGAGCCAGGAGCCGTCGGGGAAGCGTCGCAGGACCGGCAGTCTGCGGTTCTCCTTCACCCGGACCAGGACGTGTGCGCTCCTCAAGGTGACTGCTTCGATCAGGGCCTGGACGGCGAAGTTCCGGTCCAGCAGGACGATCATGTCTTCCCGCAGGCTTCGGACCAGGCGTGGAGCGTAGGTGGTCTCACCGTCGGTGGCCGGACCGAATACCGCGTCCATGACGGTTCGGGTTCCGCAGGCGACCAGGATCAGAAGCCGCAGTGAGGGGTATCCCGCGCCGCCATTGTTGCAGCGGTGCCTGGTGAACTCGGCCTGGTTCGCGGGGCTGTCCGGCACTGCCATCAACGTGCCGTCGATGGCGCAGACGAGCAGTCCGTGCCACCGCGTTCCGGCGATCCCGAGTCCCGCGGCCGGTCCACGAAGCAAGTCGAACAGGTGACGCAACGGTCGGGTCCCGAGCCTCTTGCGGGCCTGGGCCAGCGCGCCGGCCGTGGGAGTCGCCGTCGGCAGTCCGTCCAGGCCGGCCGTCAGCCGCTGCCACACCTGCTGCCATCCGAGCCCCGGGAACAATGCCCCGCCCAGCAGCAGATACACCACCACGCGCGAGGGAAGGTCCCGTATCCGCTGCTGGGTTCTGCCGGTATCTGCCAACACCTCATCGACCATCTCGAACGGGACAATCCGTGTCAGCTCGCCGAGATGGCCGGGGGCAAACGCCCCTGCCGCAACCGCTACTTCACGAGAAATGACAGACTTGGCGGCCAACGGAGCTCCTGCTGAACAGTGATCTTGGTCGACACGGTTCTAGCAGGAGCTCCGTCACTTCATCAGCCTGCTTGACAAGCAGCCCAGAGCCCTAACTACACGGCATTGGTTCTAGCCCGCCGACCACGTCGGCATTAGTGCGGCACTGGCGGCGGGGTTCGTGATCCGCCACAACCGGGCATGGACGCCGAGGTTGACTTCGGTGAGTCATGGGGGACCTGGCGGGCGAACTGACGAAGTCCTTCTTCGCCCTGCGTCTGGCCTACTTGGGCAAGGCGGTGGACCGCATCACCGAGCTCGCCGAGGTCCTCTCCATGATCATTCGCCGGCCGGAAGTCCTGTCTGGAGCAGTGATCGACGGCCTGCGCTTCTTCGGCTTTCGCGGCTACCACGAACTCAACCACGAATGCGGGAGCTCCTGACCCGACCACCTCACCAGCGCAAGTTCACAGAAGCACGGCGGCCGCGCGAGTGCAGCTACGGGGCGGTTCGAGCCCCGGACGGGAAGGGGAAGATGGCGTGGGAGGATCGGCAGACGGGGCAGGCATCGGCGGGAACCGTACGGGACCGACGGCATGTGGCCTGACGGGCGCGAGATAGACCCCTTGGTCGTTTCGCTGCGGACAGCGACGCGAGCGTTGCGGTTTCATCTCGACACGCTGCCTGCGGTATTTCACGTCAACGGGCCAGGCGACCAGTTCCTTGCCGTGTCGGCGTTTCCGTACGCACGCTGGCGATACGCCTGCGCCGATTCGCTGCTGGGCTCCGGGATGGGTGGCACGGTCGTGGGGGCACTTGCCCGCAGTCTGTTCGATTACGGGCTGCTCTGGCAGTGGATCGCTGAGTCCCCTGCTGAGCGGCGACCAGCTCTGCCGGGCAGCATGCTTGAGGAGCGTAATCGTATCTGCGGTTACCTGGAGGACCACAAGGTGAGCTGCCCGCCTATGCCCGGTGGTTCGTTCGCTGAACGGCCTCACCGACCTGACGGGAGCGTCGTTGGTAGCGCCGTGCACTGGCTGGACTGCCCCCCGGACTCAGGTGCTGCATCCAGTCCCATCAGCGGATGAGGAACTTGCGTAGGTCGGAGTTGATCCGGCTCGCCGAGGACTCCACCGGGAGCATGGGGCCTCCGGGCTCCGAGCAAACGATCAGTTTGTTCAGAGAAGCCTGCGTCCGATGCCCGATGGACTGGCCAGACTCCACCCCGTGCGGCGGCTGCTGGAGATCCGCGACAACCTTCACGCCTGCACCGCGGAGGCCGAGTGCGAGGGCTGGTTCGACGAAGTCGAAGGACTACGGGTCAGCCTGGCCGGCGCCGGAAGACAAACTCGCGCAGGTCGCCGGACTTGCGGCCAGTGCGTTGGCCGCAGGCCCGATGCCGACGCTCCCCATGGGAGTCATGAGCATGCCCCGGATGACGACGCCTGCGCCAACGGGACAAAGCGCTGATGTTTCGCTATGCGCTGGAGGAGAGTCGGCTTGCCGCTTGCTTCCATGGTTGAGGCTCGATCAGGTCGTGCCTGTCAAAGGCATCCTCCTCGAACCAGCCCGTCCCCGCGAGCCATGTCTCTAGCCACGCTGCGAGGCTGGCGGAGTCGAGGAACCAACACTGATCCCACGCTCCGCCGCAATACGGGTTGGGCTCGAAGAGCAGGACCTGACCGTCCCCACTGAGGCAGTCGACGCCTGCGTACATGGCGCAGCCCCAGGTCAGGATCGGCACGACGCCTTCGGGCCACTCCGGGTGCTCCACACCAGCGGACGCCTCACGTCGCGTCAGGTATTCGCTAGCGACGCTGGATCCCGGACCAAGCAACGGGAGCAGTCGGTAGTCAGGGCCGAAGCCGCCATCCGCGACCTCGCGATACAGGCGTGCGAGTAGGGGATGCAGCGTGAAGCCCAGTTGCGCCTCGGCCTCCGCGATCTGCGCTTTGCTAACAGGCGCGGGCAGGTTCTCGCTGTCGGATGTGGCACGGATGGCAACGCGTTGCAGGAGGTCATCAATGTCGGTCATGACCGTGATGCTGTCAGGGCGCACCGAGATGTCGACGGCCAGGTCGACAGTCGAACGGAAGTTCAGCGAAGGGGTCACCCCTTTGGATAGCGAGCCGGGGCTTCGCGGCGCCCATGAGAAGGGTGAAGCGGTTGGTCAGGTCGGCCACTTCCGCCGCAACGACGTCACGCCAGGGCCCCGGGTGAACTCCCTGGACGAGCCTTCGGCGCGGTTGCAGGCACTGCTAGGGCAGGAGCTCAGCAAGGTGGCCAGCCTGAACGCCCGCCGGTCCGTCCGTCTGCTCACTGACCAGTGTCCCCTGCCCTCTGTCGACCGCTGGGACCCGCTTCTGAAGCACGCGCCCTGACAGGTCTGCACTACAACCTGGCCGAGACCGCCTTCGACGCAGTGATCGACAGAACCTGCCGGGTCCGGTAGTTGCCCACTCCACTTCGCTTCACTCGTCCTTTGGCGCCCTGAGTCGCTCCAGGATCCTGCGTCGGCTCTATGACGCCCGGTGGGCGGGACAGGTAAAGGCCACGTCAAGTCCAGTCGCATGAGACCGGAGTTGCCGGATGGCCAAGCCTGTACCTCTCGGTGTGCAGCACAGCCAGTTCTTCAGTATGAGGAGGGTGAGGCGGTCAGGGGGGAATTGTGTGCACGTCGAGGCAGGGAACGGTGAGCATACGCCGGATGCTGCTGTCCTAGTCTCGTTCGGCCGTCGCTGTGTCCGGCTCAGACAGCCCCTCTTCGTGTTCGAACATGAGAGGTTGCCATGGGGCGATCGAGTGAGAGTATCTCTCTGGCGTGACCCGTTCCATTCTGCGAACGTTAGTGAGGCGACGCGTGCTCGCTTTCGCCCCACGGGACGAGCATGCGCGGGGCCCTGGACCCTGCCCGGCCTCCAGGGCCCCCTCTCCACTTGGTGGCTTCGCAAGAACGCAAACGCGTTAGGGCGTCGACGATGTCGACCGCCAGTGCGTCAGGCCAGTTTGCGTCGACCGGTGATCAGAGCGGCATCCAGGTTCGACGTCATAATGTCGACCTCTGCTAGCGATGCAGTTGGTGGCGGTCCTTTCCCGGGGAGAAGGGCCCTAGCTCGGAACGGAACGACTTTCGCCTGCGGTTGACCTCAGCGGGACGATGGCGGCTTGCCTTTTCCGGCTATCATGCGCCGGGCTCTTTCCAAATCGCTACGCCATTTGGATAGACGGGAATCTCAAGTGCCTGATTTGCCACCGCCGCTGCGAGGGTAGGGCGAGGGTGGACGATGATGTCGTCGTGGTGAAGTAGGACACATGCTTCTCCTTTGGTGGCGGTCACACCTTGGTTGCGAGGCCTGAGGAGTCGCAGCTCACGGCGACATTTGTCGGTCTCTGAGAACGGGATTGGTTGGTGAGCTCCCCCGAGTTGGAGAGGTAGAGTGACTAGGCAAGGAGTGGGGAAGGCGTGCGGCAGCCAGCGACAACCCAGTGAGCTGTGCGTAGTTATCCTTTGAGGGTGTTCTGGTTCCTGATAGATGGTTTGCCGCGCCTACGGCGGTCGGCCACTTCCGTTAAATCTGCGAGAGCATTGCCTGCCGAGAGCGTTCCTAGGGTCTGCGCTCCAGCGTGGTCGCTCGGCGAGCGATACCTGGCGGGACGGAAATTTCCCGGGGGCGAGTCGGCCACATCGCCTTCCGAGGTGCCTGTAGCTGTCCATGACGGGTCCAGGTGCGCCTTTGGTAGAACCGAAGGAGCACCCGTGTGTGCTGGTTCGGAAAGAAGCTGAGCGTGTATGGCGATTGAGCCCTCTGAGGATTTGCAGCGGCTGATCTTTGTTTTGACCGGTGAGCGGTTTCTTGAGGCGGACGAGGATCGTGGCTATGCGAGTCATGATCCTTATGTTCGTCTGGCGAGGCGGGCGCGGGATCTGTCGGGGACGATTGAGGGCTCGGTTGGTGGGATTGGTCGTGCGTTGCCGGGGGAGGCGGGTGCGGCGTATGTGCGGGCTATGCGGTTGTTGGTGAATGATGGCGGCCGTAATGCTTTGGGGGAGTTTGCGGGGCAGTTGGACCGGATTGCTGATGGTCGGGTCCGGACGTCGATGAATGTTACGGAGTCGAAGTGGCAGTTGGTCGCTGAGCTGGTTCGGTTGTTGATCGAGCTGGCGGTGTTGGCGGCGATGGCGTTCTTCTCGGGGGGTTTGTCGGCGGGGCAGCAGGCGGTGGCGATGCTGCGGTCGCGGGTGTTTTTGTTGACGGTGCTGGATGCGTTGTTGAGTCGGACGCGGTTGATGCCGTCGTTGAGTGAGGCGTTCGAGGAGGCGTTCCAGACGTTTGCGGTGCGTCTGGCGTTGATGGTGGCGGGGCCTGAGGGGCGTCGTCCGAAGGGGTTCGATCTGGGGGATATTGCCCGGTCGGCTGTGGTGGGTGGTTTGGCGGGTGCGTTCCACGGGGTGTTGTCGGGGACGGTCGGGAAGGCGTTGACGGGCCGGTTGGGGCGGCCGTTGGTGAAGGATGTGTCGGGGGACGTGGCGGTGAAGGTTGCGCCGCGGGGGGTGTTCACGGCCGGCAACGGGGTGCGGGCGGTGGGTGCGGGTGCGGGTGCGTTCGTGGTCGAGGGGGCCGCGGAAGCCGGTGCGGAGTTCGTGACCAACGGTCTGTTCGACGGCCGGTGGAAGGTCGAGGCGTCCACGTTCTACGGCGCCGGGATCAGCGGTGTCACCGAAGGCGTCCTCACCGCCGGCGTCGTCGCCGGCGCGTTCGCGTTGAAGGACAGCATCTCCCGCATCAAGGTCGTACTTCGCAGCCCGGTTGGGGCGGGTGGGTATCCGGATCAGGCCCGGGCCATCGTCGCCCGTCCCAATCTTCTGAGCGCCCATACCGGCACTGCCGTCGACATCGCGGTGCGCCATGATTTGGGCGGGGAGGCGACGTCGGTCAATTCGGCAAGCGAGTTCACCATGTATGGCACTACTGAGCGGGTGCAGCTTGGTGACCTGTCATCGGAGGTGCAAGTAGGAGCCCTCGGCTTGAGCGGCACGGTCCCTCAGTTGGAAGCCGCAGAACACGGTGTGCCCCCTCTGCGGGCGACCGCCCCCGCGGGCGCGTTTACGGCCGCCCTAGTACCGCAGTCACTCACCGAGTCCGCCAGCATCGCCGCCACCCCAGATGCAGGTAAGGCGGCTATGCGCACGGATGTAGCGGAGCTCGTCAGTGTTCCCGGCGGAAGTGCGCCTGAGACGCAGTTGCCCCAGTCGGTGGTGGAGCGGCGCTTGCCGCACGGCGTGCAGGTGACGTCAACCGAAGCCACCTCCGTACCGGGCGGTCTTTCTCCTGCCAGTTCGCCAGATCGCGCCAGCGAGGGGCGCACCCCAGTCAGGTCGCTGCCTGCGGTGGGGCTGGAGCATTTGCCGCCGGTGCCGAGTGGTCAGCCGGGGAGGCTACCTGACACTAGCCCAGCGCAGTCCGCTCCAGCGGTGGGTGCGTGGGCCGCGTCTGCCCCTGACGGCCTCCACCGCCGAGCCATGGCGGCAGATGGCGGCGCTGAACCTGTAAGCGTGCATCGACAGAAGTTGCTGTCAACAGATGTGCCAGGTGCACTTGAATGCCGACTCGGTATGGAGGATGCGGGTTCGCCGTCACCTGAAGATCAGGTATCTGCGCGTCACGCCGATCACAGCCCATCTCTTGGGACAGCAGGGGCAGATCCGACGGCGACGATCACCGAGTCTGCTGCCGCCTCGCAGCCGGTGCGGACCGCTACGGCGTGGGCACACGCCAGCACGCAGTTGGACGTGGGCGTCGACGGCATTTCGGCCGCCCTTGATCAGGAAGACGAGAATGACACCGTGCACTCGGTGCTGAGGCAGGCACAGGTCCCCGGTATCAGCGTTCGAGGGGCTGACGTTGCCGGGCAGGGGCCGGCAACGAGCGCGATCGAGATCCGGGACGATCTGCCGGAGACATCATTCGCCGACGGAGGTGAAGGACTCACAGGCATCGAGTCGAGTAGCGCTGCTGCTACTCGTCTGGCCGCCGACTGGTTCGCTACCAGGCAGCCTTCGCGCGAGATGGTGGAGCGCGCGCGGCGGCTGGCCGCGGTGGTGAGGCGGTCTGTTGCCGACACGAGTACTTTGCCAGGGGAGACTGTGCAGTTGGCGGCCATGGCGGATCTTGCAGGTGTGCTGCTTGGCGTTCGTGATGCAGACCGAATCGCCAGGGACATGCCGGGAGTGCTTCCAGGGCTGTTGGTACGGCTGGTCGATGATGTGGAGCAGGTTCTTGGCACAACTTTGCCGGCCTCTGGCGGACGCAGCGTTCCTCTGTCCGTGGCGGCTCGACACTATCTTGAGGGACTGGCCCTCCCAGATGCGGAGCGGGAGCGGGTGCTCGCAGAGGCCGAGCGTTTGGCGCGCGCCGATCATGATCTCTACGATGCACCAGTGCTGAGGGGCACCCTCCGGCATGAGCTGCGCGATAGTGTCACCGCCCTGGTTGCTGCGGAGTATCAGCGCCATGGGAAGCAGGCAGCGCGCCTCGTGTCGCACCTCCTTGCGCAAGCCCACGGAACACAGCGGACGGGCCTGCTTGGTGGCGGGAAACACTTCTCGGATGACGTGGTGGCGCAAGCGGTGCGCGCCTGGCGGGCAACCGACCCTCAGCGACTGCAGCCTCGGCCGCCGCGGGGCGCGGTGCAACAGGTTCAGGGCGAGGACGTGCCTGTGGGGGCTATCGTCGGCAACATCCGCTATGGGCAGCGTGGTGCGAGTGGGGAACTGGTCCAGGTGCTGGCAGAGCTGACTGACGTCCAGGTGGCCGTTGACCCGTTCCGGAAGCGGATTGGACAGCCCGCTGTTGAACTGCCGGTTGAGGGTGTGGGGGCTGTTCCCCATCAGATGCGGTCGCAGTGGTCCGATGAGGTGGTGATGGAGGCGCTCGACCTCTTCTACGCCGAGCCTGGCAGGGCCGGAAGTTCTCCAGGGTCCAGGGTCACGGTCGTCGTCCGGGGATTGCAGGTGCCCCTGGGCAGCATTGTCGCTGACATTGAGCGCGGCCATCGGAGACGTGTGTCGGAGGAGTTGCAGCGAAAGGTGGCAGCGCGGGGGCTCCCGGGGTTCTTGGGCGGGCCAGCCGCTAGTGGTGCTGGTCCCGGCTCGTCTCACCTGTTTGCGCCCCCGGTGCCTGGTCCGCTGCGTACGGAGGGTGCGCGGCTTGACGGATCGGGACGGCTGCCGGCTGGGACGCCGGTGTATGGGGCGCAGCGCTTGGGGCTGTTTCGCCGGGATGGGGAAGCTGTCACCGATGAGTTGGTGGCGCGAGCGGTGCGGGCTTGGCGTGCCACGGATCCCATGAGGCTGCTGCCCCGGCCGCCGGTGATGGAGGTGCAGTACGTCGATGGGGTGCGTGTGCCTGTGGGTGATGTTGTCTACGAAATCACCTGCGGGCGCAGAGAGGCGAGCCAAGAGTTGACGAGGGTCTTGGCGGAGCTGACAGATGTATATGGCGACTCGGGCCCCTCTCAGAAAAAGGCTGAGCGGTGGCCGGATGAGGTGGTGATGGAGGCGCTTGACCTCTTCTACGCCGATACCGCGCATGTGGGCAGGCCGCCTGGGTCCGCAGTCATCGTCGACGTTGGCGGACGTCAGGTGCCGTTGGGGCGGCTTGTCTACGACATCAACGGGGGGCGACGGCGGCGGGTGTCAGACGACCTGCAGAGGAAGGTGGATGCGCAGGGACGGCGGTCGATGACGGCTGATCGGCCGGCGAGTGCGATGGCGGGGGCTGGGAGAGTTTCGGCTGCTGGTCCGTCTCGTCTGGGCGGGGGGCAGGTGTCTGGGCTGTCGTCGTCGATGATGGGGCTGGGTTCGGTTGGGTCGGGGTCCGGCAGAGGGCGACGTCTGTCTGTTGATGGTGAGGGGCAGTTCTTTCCTCCCATGGGATCTCAGCCTGGGACGGTGGGGCGGCCAGGGTCATTGCCGGGGGCCGGGCTTGGCGGGGTGCAGCCATTGTCGGCAGGGAGTGGCGTGGCGCCCCTGAGCCTGACTGTCAACGGGCAGGTGTGGTCGGATCGATGGGTGATGGCGGCTCTGGAGGCGTGGCGTGCCGAGAATCCCGGGGTGAGGGAGTGGGTGCCGCCAGTGGACTTCGTACAGCCTGTCGGCAGGCGGCTGGTGCCGCTCGGGCAGATGTTCGCGAGTATCTGTAGCGGCGAGCAGGCGGCGTCGCCAGATGTGGCGCGGGTGATTTGGCAGTTGGCGGGGCTGACGCCCATGGCACGGGAGGAAGCGAACGTCTGGAGCATGTTGGTCGGAGGGCCATCTGACCCGGCTGGTCGGCCAGGGAGTGCGATGGCGGGGGCTGGGAGAGTTTCGGCTGCTGGTCCGTCTCGTCTGGGCGGGGGGCAGGTGTCTGGGCTGTCGTCGTCGACGATGGGGCTGGATTCGGTTGGGTCGGGGTCCGGCAGGGCGCGACGCTTGTCGCTCGGCGGTGGAGGGCCTTTCTTCCCCGCTGTGAGTTCGCGGGGTGAGGCGGTGGGGCGGCCGGGGTCTTCGGTGGGCATCGGGTTTGGTGGAGCGCTGCAGTCGTCGACGAGTGCAGTGAGGCCTCCTGGGGCGCAAGGGTCTGGACTGTCCGTAGGCGGAGAGGTGTGGTCGGATCGGTGGGTGGTGGCGGCGCTGGAGGCGTGGCATGTCGCTAATCCCGGGGTGAGGCAGTGGGTGCCGCCGGTGAGCTTCGTGCAGCCGGTCAGCGGGCAGCTGGTGCCGCTCGGCCAGATCTTCGCCGACATTCGTAACGGGAAGAGGAAGGCTTCGCCTGAGTTGATGAGGGAGGCCTGGCGGTTGGCTGGACTGATCGCGATCGGGCCGACTGAGTCGGAAGCGGACGAGTGGAGTACAGCTGTCCTGGGCGTTGTAGAACCTGCGGGCCGACCCGCGAGTGCGATGGCGGGGGCCGGGAGGCTTTCGGCTGCTGGACCGTCCCGTCTGTCCACGGGGCCGGTGTCCGGCCTGTCGTGGTCGGTGATGGGGCCAGAGCCGAGTGGCTCGGGGTCTAGCAGGACTCGGCGTATGTCAGTGGGCGGTGATACCGCACCGTATTTCCGCACCCAAGGCGCCCAAGGCGCGCCGCTGGGAGGCTCCGGGTCGTCCCTGCGAACATCCAGCGGCGCGCCGCGCGATGACCAGAGCGACCCTTGGGCCTGGGCACGCGGGTCGGGGCGGTGAGAAGGGCACTCCACGCATCCGACGGTGATGGCGGTTGTCAGAAGCTCTGGCACACGCCGCCGTACTTGCCTGTCGATACCGGTGGTATGCGGGGAACTGCCGGCATGAGGCTGCGCGTCGACCAGGCATCGGGTGGAGGAGAGGATGCTTGGGAGGGATCCTCTTGTCTCTCGGCCGCCTACACCTGCTTCATGGCCCAGTGAAGAGGAACGTAGAGGGTGACGAACTGCGCTACTCCCTGGACGGATGAGTGCCGCGACACCTTCCAGGACCTGCGTGTGGTGAACTTCGGTGCGCACGCGAACTGTCCACGGTCGAGGCGGCGGCCGAACGCACCCTGGTCATCGCCCACCGCCTCCGACCATCCTGACCGCTGACCGTCGTCCTCTCCGGCGGGCACGTCGCGGAGACCGGCACGCACGAGGAGCTCGTCCTCGTCGGGGGCCTACGTCGAACTGCTCGCCTCACAACTCGACGGATTCTCTGGATCGGACACCCGACTTCGCCTATTTGCGCCCTTTTCGTTACCTCGTGAGCGGTCGTTCATCGAGCCTCGTATTGAAAATGAGTGTCATAATCGTATAGAAGTGCGGTGTGCTCATCTCTCGACAGCGGCTGGAGCGACCGAAGGCTGAAGTCCGGCCCTTCGCTCTTACCGCACTCCGGCATCCCGCAGTCTCCACGCTCCTGACAGACCACCGCGCCCTGCTCGCCGACCTCCTGGACGGCCTGGGATCACCGCTGCACATCGTGCTGCCAGAGATCTTCGAGGAAAACGTCGGAGAACTCCGCCGGGCGTTCGCCGAGGCCGGGGGCACCGTCGACATCCTGTTCGCCAAGAAGGCCAACAAGGCCGACTGCTTCGTCACTTCAGCTGCCGGCCTCGGCGTCGGTGTCGACGTCGCCAGTGCCCCCGAACTGGTCAAGGCGCTGGCCGGGGGAGTGCCCGGCCGGCGGATCGGGATATCCGGCCCTGAGAAGGACGACGCGCTGCACGCTCTCGCCGTCCAGCACGGCTGTCTGGTCGCCGTCGACTCGCTGAGTGAACTGAGGCGGCTCGCACGGAGCGCGCGAGACGCCCGGCGGCAGGCCGTGGTGCTGCTGCGGTCCCGGACGACCGGACAGCCGGGCAGCCGCTTCGGCCTGTCCGCCGACGAGCGCCGTGCCGCCGTGGGTCTGTGCGGGGAACTCGCCGACCATCTCGTTCTCCGGGGATTCGCCTTCCATCTCAACGGCTACTCCCCGGCGGAGCGCGCGACGGCCGCGAGCGAGATGATCGAACACTGCCTCGACGCCCGGAGGCGCGGATCGCTCGCCGCCGAACTCGTCAACATCGGCGGCGGGTTGCCGGTCCGCTATGTCGAGCCGCGGCTCTGGGACGAGTTCCTCGCACAGAATGAGCCTGACCACTACCACGCGGCCAAGGTTTTCGAGGGCTTCTACCCGTACGGGGGACAGCCCGCCGACCAGGCGGTGCGCGCGTTCATGGCGCACCCAGTCGGCGGCGGCGAGAGTCTGTCGGCGAAGGCGAACCGATGCGGCATCCGGTTCGTCGTCGAGCCCGGCCGAGCCCTGCTGGACCAGGCCGGGTTCACCATGTATCGCGTCCAACAGGTCGACGACCGGCGGGGGTCCGACGGGTACGCGATCGTCACCGTCGCCGGAAGCAGCTTCAGCCTCTCCGAGCAGTGGTTCAACAGCGACTACCTCCCCGACCCGCTGCTCATGTCTGCCGAGGCCGGCGCCGACGAGCCCTTCCCGGCGTGCGTCGCAGGCTCGACCTGCCTGGAGAGTGACATGGTCACCTGGCGCAAGATCGGCTTCCCACGACCCGTGCACCGCGGTGACCACCTCGTCTACCTCAACACCGCCGGCTACCAGATGGACTCCAACGAGTCCCCGTTCCACGACGCCCGCCTGCCGTCGAAGGTCGTCCTCCGGCTCGGCGACGGCCTCGGCGGCCAACTCGGCGGCGACGGCACTCTGCCGCGCTGGCGACTGGACGGCATCCACTGAGACCTAGAAACCGTCCGATACGACCACCCATGAAGGAGAAGACGCCTATGTCCCCGAGCTACGCCCCGCCCGGGCAGCTGTGGCTCTTGCCGCAAGCGCAGCAGGAAGGTCTCGACCTCGACCACCGGCAGGTGATCGACGTCGTCGAGAAGGCATACCGCGCGCTGCGAGAAGGCGGCTCGAACAACCCGGTCAAGACGATCATCGACGACCCCAGTCATCGCTCGCTGAGCTACTCGATGGTGGCCAGGGATGCCGGCAGCGGCACCGTCTGCTTCAAGGCCGTCTACGAGTTCGACCCGCGCCGTACCCAGGACAGATACCAGTTCCACTCGTTCGTCTTCCTGGTCGACGACACCACCGGAGCCCCCATCGCGCTGATGGACGTGGTGAAGCTCGGCCCCTTGCGGTCCTCCGCCACCACCGCGCTGTTCGCCCGCGAGGCATGCCCCGACGCGCGGACCGTCCTCGTCGTCGGCACCGGCGTCCAGGGGCAGGCGGCCTTGCCGATGCTCGTCGCGGCGATGCCGGATCTGGAGCGGCTGCAGGTGTTCGGCACGTACCCCGAGGGGCTGCGTGCCGTCCAGGACAGCGTCGACGGCCGCGAGGTCGAGATCGTCACGGACCTGAGAAAGGCCGCGGGCAAGGCGGACATCGTCATCGGCGCCGCGGGCCTCTCCGCCACGGAGGAGGTCCGGCGCGACTGGATGAAGGCCGGCTCGGTCGCCATACTCCTCGGGTACGGCGTGGACGCCGACGTGTGCCACGGCGCGGACTACCGGATCGCCACCGACGCCGCCCAGATGCACGCCACCTGCGACGACCTGCGAGGCACGGACGGCAGCCTGCCGTCCGTGGACGCCCAGCTGCCGGACATCCTGCTCGGCATGGCGCCCGCGCGACGGCGTCCGGAGGACGTGGTGTTCGCCTACAACAGCGGCATGGCGGTCACCGACGCCGCACTCGGCCGGTACATAGCCGACCTCGCGCTGGCGAGCGGCCGTGGGGAAAAGGTCAACTTCTGGTGAGTACCGAATCGACCGACACCACCCGTGCGACGGACACGACCCGCTCCGAGAAGGCGGGCGCCGGATGGTGGATCGGGCACTCGCGCGCGCTGCTCAAGCTCTCGCTCCCGCTGATCCTGACCAACTTCGCCTACGTCGCGCTGACCACCGTGGACATCGTGATGCTGGGCAGGCTCGGCGCGCTGGAGATCGCCGCCTCCGGCCTGGCCATCGCGCTCTTCAACCAGCTGCGCACGACCGGAACCGGCCTGGTCACCGGGGTCAGCAACCTGGTGGCCGAGGCGCGTGTGCGGGACGACAAGGCACGGATCGGCGCGCTGCTGTTCGCGGGGTTCTTCTGGGCGACCGTCTGCGGTGTGGTGTTCTGCGCGGTGCTGCTGCTGATCGGACCTCTGCTCGTCCTGCTGGGTCAGGACCCGAAGGTGGTCGACAAGGCCGGTGAGTTCCTGATGGTCCTGGCACCGGGCATGCTGCCCTGCCTTTGGTTCCAGAACCTGCGCCACTTCACCACCGGCCTCAAGCGCCCCGGGCCGCTCCTCGCCATCACGCTGGCATCGGTCGCAGTCACCATCGGCCTCAACTACGTACTCATTTACGGCAAGTTCGGGCTGCCCGCGTTCGGATTTGTGGGCGTGGCCATGGCCACCGTCACCGTGTTCCTGCTGTCCTTCCTGGCGTTCTTTGCGGTGATCCTGCGCGACAGCGTCCTCCGCCCGTACCTCATCTCGCTCCACGCGTGGCGCTGGAACGGGGACGCGGTCAGGTCAGTCTGGCGCCTTGGCCTGCCGATCTCGGGGACGTACGCCTCGGAGGCCGGGTTCTTCAGCGTGCTCACGCTGGTCATCGGTTCCCTGGGCGTCGAGGCCCTGGCCGCGCAGACGGTGCTCAACCAGATCGTCTACATCGTCTTCATGGTCTCCGCCGGCCTCTCTCACGCGGCGTCGATCCACATCAGCGAGGCCGACGGCGGCAACGACTACAGGACGGCCCGCAGGATGGGCATCCTCGCCACGGCCTGGGGCGTGATCGCAACCTTGGTGGTCGCCGCCGTGTACCTGGTGGTCCCGAACCAGATCGTGTCGCTGTTCATCTCCGCCGAGCACGCCGACAACGCGGACATCATCGCCCTGACCGTGACCGGACTGCTCATCGCCGCCCTGATGCAGGTCTTCGACGCCATCCAGAACATCGGCAACGGCATCCTGCGCGGCATCGGAGACACCGCAGGCCCCTTCCGGATCTCCCTCGTCGGCTACTGGTTGATCGGCCTCCCCGCGGGCTACCTGCTCGGGATCACGGCCGACTGGGGTGTCGAGGGCGTCTGGACCGGCCAGACGATCGGCCTCGCGACTACCGCTGCCATCCTGCTGGGCGCGTTCCTGCGCCGCGTCGACCGGCTCCACCGCGAGACGTCCGGCGCGCCCCTCCCCGAACCGGAGTCGTCATGAACCCCACCCTCGCACCGGTCACCTCCGCCTCCCTGATACGCGGAGAGGTGGCAGGCCTGCCCGGATACGATCCCGGCGCCGACCCGGACGATGTGGCCGCCCTCAGCGGCGCCGCCCACGTCATCAAGCTCTCCAACAACGAGAACCCGTACGGCGCTTCACCCGCGGTCACCGAAGCCGTCCGCGCGGGACTGGCCGGCGGTGTCTCCCGCTACCCGGATCCCACCGGCAAGCGACTGGCCGAGACCATCGGGGCGAGCCTGGGCGTGCCCGCCGAGCGCGTGGTGCTCGGCAACGGGTCGGAGAACATCCTGGAGCTGCTGTGCCAGGCGGTAGTCGACCCGGGTGACCTGGTGGTCACCCAGGCGCCCGGGTTCAGCCTGCACGAGACCTTCCCCCGCGTCATGGGTGCCCGGGTCCACAAGGTTCCGGTCGCGGCCGAGTTCGGGTTCGACGCGGACGCTTGGCGCGACGCCCTGGCCGTGGGTCCCAAGCTCGTCTTCCTCGCCAACCCGTGCAATCCCACCGGCGCGATGCTCACCGTCGGCGAGCTGGAGCGGGTCGTGGCCGCCACACCCGAGTCGGCCCTGCTGGTGCTCGACGAGGCATATGGCGAGTTCGCCCGCGCCGACCCGGAGTACCCCGACGGTCTTGAGGCGCTCCGCGCGCTGGACCGGCCGTGGATCGTCCTGCGTACCTTCTCCAAGGCGTACGGCCTCGCGGGCTTCCGTGTCGGCTACGGCATCGCCTCCGACACGGCCCTGATCCAGGCACTGGACCGGGTTCGTACCCCGTACAACGTCAACCGGCCGGCCCAGGACGCTGCCGTCGCGGCGCTGGGCGACCAGGCACACCTGGCCGAAACGGTTCGCCGGACAGCGCTGGAGATCGCCAGGGTCACGGACCGCCTGCGCGGCGCGGGACTGCGCGTGGTCCCGTCCTCTACCAACTTCCTTTTCATCGACACCGGTCGAAGCTCTGACCGGGTCGCCCGGGAGCTGCACCGCGCCGGAATCATCGTCAAGGCATGGCGCGAGCCGGGATACGAGACCTACATCCGAGCCTCCCTGTCCACGCCTGAGGACAACGACGTCTTCGTGGGGTGCCTGACGGAGATCTGCACGAAGGACATGACGTGATCAAGACCAGAATTTCCGATCTGGTGGGGCGCACGCCCCTGCTCAGGCTGCACACCGCGGAGAGTGGGGCGACCGTCCTGTTGAAGCTGGAGCAGTTCAACCCCACCGGAACCGCCAAGATCCGGATGGCCAGGAATATGGTCGACGAGGCGGAGGCGGCAGGGCTCCTGGCCCCCGGCGGATGGCTCGTCGAGTCCACCTCCGGCAACACCGGACTCGGCCTTGCGCTCATCGCCGCTGAACGCGGCTACAAGTTCACCGCTGTGGTCGACAACCACTCCAGCGCGGACAAGCTGCGCGGCATGCGCGCCTACGGCGCAGACATCCTCAACGTCGCAGGCGATGAGGACGGCCTCGCCACCGCCGAACGCGACACCACGGCCGAGCGCCTCGCCGCCGAACACGGCGCCTACTGGACCGCCCAGCACCGCAACCAGGGCAACCCCAACGGCTACCGGCCCCTCGCCCGCGAGCTCCACGACGACCTCGGCGACGACATCCAGTACCTGTACGGAGCCGTCGGCACCGGTGGTTCGCTCTGCGGCACGGGCCGCTTCCTCCGCGAACGCATCCCGGACCTGAAGATCATCGGAGTCGAACCGGAGGGGTCCGTCCTCTTCGGGGGGCAGGGCGCGCCATATCACCAGTCCGGCACCGGGACGCCCGAGGGCTCGGAAATCGGTCCCGTCGTCGACTACGAAGTGATCGACCGGGGGCTCAAGGTCAGCGACGCGGAAGCCTTCGAGACCTGCCGCTACCTCGCCAGGAACTTCGGTCTCCTGATCGGCGGTTCAGCGGGCGGCGTGGTCTACAAGGCCCTGGAGCAGGCGCAGAACGCGGCGCCAGGATCGACCATCGTCGTGCTGGTTTGCGACGGGGGCGACAAGTACCTCCACACCGTCTTCGACGACGACTGGATGGCCGCCCACGGCCTCTTCGACGGGCAGGTCGTCCACCGGCTGGCCGCCCTGCTGCGTTAGGCACACGGCCCGACTGCCGGCGTGCTGGCCCGCGTCCCGGGGCCCGCCCGGAGTCCCCAACTCTCCTTCTTCCCTTCCCTCCCCACAGATAGCCTCAGATAATGAAAACGAAAACGATTACCATAATTGCTGTGGCTCTGGCTGCGCTGACGATCACCGGATGCGGGGCAGACACGTCCTCCGACGCCGGGGCCAAGGCCAAGGGCACGACGGCGGCGACGAGCGCGACGACCTACCCGTTCACCCTCAAGAACTGCGGCACCGACGTGAGCTACAAGGCCGCGCCGCAGAAGGTTGTCACCCTCAACCAGGCCGCCGCCGAAATCCTCATCCACCTCGGCGTCGGCGACCGGATCGCCGGCACGGGCTACGAGATCGAGAAGATGCCGCCCCCGGTCGCCGCGCAGTACGAGAAGATCCCGGTCCTGTCCGCGCCCGGCACCGAGATCAAGCACGAGAAGCTGCTGGAGGCCCAGCCGGACTTCGTGTACGGCTCCTTCGCCAGCATGTTCACCAAGGAGCAGTCCGGCGAGCGTAAGCAGCTCCACGACCTGGGCGTCCCCACCTACCTGACCGAGTTCGACTGCACCTACCACGAGACCGTGGCGAACGCGGACTTCACGATGCTGTTCGAGGAGTACCGTCGGCTCGGCAAGATCATGGGGGTGCCCGAGGCCGGCGAGAAGTTGGCCGCGCAGCAGAAGGCCGTGGTGGACAGGGCGGTCGCCACTGTCGAGAAGCGCGAGAAGCCGCTCAAGGTGATGTGGTTCTACTCCACCTACGAGGGCACCCCCTGGGCCGCCGGCCCTGGCGGTCTGCCGCAGCACATCTCCAAGCTCGTCGGGGTCGAGAACATCTTCGCCGATGCCAAGACGAAGTGGGCGGAGGTGAGTTGGGACGAGGTTGCCGCGCGGAACCCCGACGTCATCATCCTGGCCGATCTGACCCGAGGCGAACCGAACGACACCGCCAAGGAGAAGATCGAACTCCTCAAGAAGGACCCGCTCACCAGCAAGCTCGCCGCGGTGAAGGGTGACAAGTTCATCACCATCCCCGGAAGCCACATGGACCCCAGCTTCGGCAGCGTGTCCGCCGTCCCCGCGCTGGTCGACGGCTTGAACAAGCTCGGCTGACCCGTCCACCATCATGACGACGAGTTCACACACGACCGCCGAGCGCACCGGAGCCCCGATCATCACAGGTGAAACGGTCACGGTGCGCCGGCGGCGCACCGTGACCGTGGCGCTGTACCTCCTGGCCGTGTCAGGCCTCCTGGTGTCGATCGTCACTGCGTCCCTGTTCGGGAGCGCGAACATCCGGCCTCTGGACGTGGTCTCCACGATCCTGCGGCACATCGGTCTGGGCGGCATCGCCCCCACTCCGCCCCTTCCGGGCCTGCTCGACGCCCTGATCTGGGAGTCCCGCTTCCCCCGCGTCCTGCTCGCCGTGGCCGTCGGCATGGCACTGGCGGTCTCCGGCGCCGTCCTGCAAGCGGTCACCAGGAACCCCCTCGCCGACCCCTATCTGCTCGGAGTCTCCTCCGGCGCCTCCACCGGCGCGGTTGCCGTACTCCTGTTGGGAATCGGCGGAAGCATCTCCCTGTCGACCGGAGCCTTCGTCGGTGGACTGGTCTCCTTCGGCCTGCTGCTGCTCCTTCTCGGCGGGGGGCGCGTCGCCAGCCCTTCACGCGTGGTGCTCACCGGCGTGCTCGTGTCCCAGTTCTTCGCCGGCGTCACCTCCGTCATCCTCATGGTCAACGGAGACGCCAACTCGACCCGCGGCTTCACCTACTGGCTGCTCGGCACCCTCGGAGGCGCCCGATGGGAGGGAGTGACCGTTACCGTCCTGGTCATCCTGGTCGGGGTGATCGCCATTCAGTTCTTCGCGCCGGCCCTCGACGCCTTCACCTTCGGGTGGGACTCGGCGGCCGCCCTGGGTATCAACGTCACGGCCGCCCGGATCTGGCTGATGGTACTGACCTCGGTCATCACGGCCGCGGCCGTGGCGGCCTCCGGAGCCATCGGCTTCATCGGCCTGCTCATCCCCCACGGCGTCCGCGTCGTGACGGGACCGACGCACCGCTCGCTGCTTCCACTGTCCGCGATCATCGGCGCTCTCTTCCTCATCTGGGTGGACGTGTTCGCGCGGACGGCGTTCGCGCCCCACGAACTGCCCGCCGGCGTCATCACCGCGCTGCTCGGGGCGCCCGCGTTCGCACTGGTCCTGAAGCGTCTGGAGTCCTGATGGGCCGCATCACCACCACCGAGCTCTCCTGGTCGGTCAAGGGCCACCGACTCCTCGACAACATCGAGATGGCCGTCCACGACGGGAAGATCGTCGGACTCCTCGGCCCCAACGGCTCGGGCAAATCGACCCTGCTGCGCCTGCTCGCGGGGCTGCGGAAGCCCGACACCGGAACCGTCCGCTACGACGACACCGACCTGAGCGACCTCGGACGCCGGGCGATGGCCCGGCGGCTCGCCGTAGTCGAACAGGACGTGTCCGCCCACCACCACGTCAACGTCCGCCAGGTCGTCGAACTCGGCCGCACCCCCTTCCGCGGCCGCTTCGACGCGCTGACCGATTACGACCGGCGGATCGTCGACGAGGCCCTCGAACGGACCGAGATCTCCGACAAGCAGCACCGGAGCTGGCACACCCTCTCCGGAGGGGAGAAGCAGCGCACCCAACTCGCCCGCGCCCTCGCCCAGGAGCCCCAGGAGATCCTGCTCGACGAACCCACCAACCACCTCGACATCCGTCACCAGCTCGAACTCCTCGATCTGCTGACCTCCCTGGACGCCACCTGTGTCGTAGCCCTGCACGACCTGAACCTCGCGGCACGATACTGCGATCACATCGTCCTCCTCGACCACGGAGAGGTGGCCGCGTCCGGCCCTCCGGAGGACGTACTGACTCCGGACCTGATCAAGCGGGTCTACGGCGTGGCGGTGCTCGTCGACCGGGAACCAGCCACCGGGACGCTGCGCGTCACCTACCTGGGCACCGCCACCCGGACGGCATCCACGAGGAGGCCCGCCCCCCGCTGACGACACCGATACGGACAGGGTCACCGACCCAGTCGATGGCCCTGTCCGTATCGTGCTGCGGGAAGAGTCCGGCCAGGAGGTGCCGTGGCCGTGGCCACCACCCGGCATCAGAGCACGAGCCTCATCAGGACCTCGTCCGTGTCGTCACCCAGGGCCACCCGGAGTGCGCCAGGCCATTGGCCGCTTTCCACCCAGCCCAAGGCGCGGTAGAAGTCCTCCAGCCCCAGACCGGCTCTTGCCGTGAGACGCAGCCGTTCCAGTCCCATCTCCACCCGGGCGGTCTCCTGGAACTCCCTCATGAGGCCACCCCGATGCCGCGCCAACGGCACCGGAGGTGGATCTGGACGCGGTTGACGGTGCCGCAGTGCGCCACCAGCGGATGCGGGTCGTAGAGCATGACCAGCCAGCCGGCGAGCGCGCCCTGGAGGGTAGCCGAGAAGCCGACTGTGCCGGGGGCGCGCCAGCGCGTGAGGTCGTCGACGGCCGGGCCCACGTCGCTCGCGGTCACGGCGGGAGGAGGAAGCGGGCGGCGATCACCGCTCCGCCGGTGTTGGTCACGGTCTCCCCAGCAGTCGATCAGTTCGGCCGCAGCTCCTTGTGACCTGATCGGAGTGCGTGAAGTGGAGAAAGCGGGGAGCTTCGTGCGCGTTCATGTCCGTCAGCGTCCCAGAGGTGTCGTCGGGGAGCGGGCACCCGCCGTGCGACGTCCTATCGGGCGCTGCTGTACGCGAGGAGGGCCAGCTCGCGGGCGTTCTTGATGGCTGCGGCGAGCTGCCGCTGCTGCTGGGCGCTGACGCGGCGGCTGCGGATCTTGCCGCGCTCTGCGTGCGCCCCACAGGGGCGCCGCGCGGTACCTTTCGGCAGCCGAGCGGCCTCCCTGCCTGGTTGAAGCGCAACCTCACGGGCGACGGGCGCATGGGGTGCCGGCGCGCACGATGCCTGGACCCAGGGGTGATATGGCGAAGACGTGTAGCGAACGCGACGGCGCCTCCCGTGGTGATCCCTCTGAGGTGGTGCCGGCCGTGCGAACGATCCTGTCGCGTCGCTCCTGGCGAAGGCTGAGAACGGCAAACGGCTGATCGCGCGTGCCTACACGTGGTAGCCGGGGCGCTGTATCAAGGCGTGCCGTCTCTCGTCCGCTGTCGGCCGTATGACGTGCGGTGGGATGTCCTTCGGTGGTGGACTTTCAGGCTTCGGCCCGCTGAGGCGCGTCTGAACGGGGACGGGCGGGGCGGTCGACGAGGGAGGCGGCGCTGAGCCGCCTGACGCAACCAGTTGCGGGCTCGGTTCGACTTCTGGATCTGATCCGCTGCACGGGCGTCACCACCTTGGCCGTCCTGATCCGGATCACATACGCTGCGCCCACGCGTACAACGGGACGCCCGGGAAGCCCGGGAAGGAAGGTAGGACGAAGTTGCACAGCGGGCGTGGGCCGTGTCGGTAGGAGAGGCCTCGCAACCCTCGTCAAGTCTCCGCACATAGCGCCCGTAGCGCACATCAGGAATGTCGTAGGTAGGGCGCGGAACCGATCTGACCTGTGCTCTCATCTCACCTGCTTTGCACAGACCATATTCTTGTGACCGACCGCTTGGGTGCCAGCGGTCAGCGGCTTGCGCACCATCGGAGCCGCAGCGCGAACCATCCACTCTCGTGACCTCGGCTATCAGCTGACGTGTCCGCAAGGCGTCAAGTGCATTGCTGTCGTAGTGGGTAGCATCCGGCAGCAGACAGGTAGAAGGAGTGAGCTGTAGTGGTCGATGAGCCCGCGATGAACCCGATCCGCAACCGGTACGTGCAGCAGTACGCCGATGACCTCGCGGCGAATCGAGATGAGCAAGCAACGATCGGTCAGCAGGTCGCCGACCTGCAACAGCGTCTGAAGACTCTAGAAGAGGAAGAACGCTGGCTGGTTCAAGCCCAGAGCAGTTTGCCCGAGCGAGCCGTTCTGTCTGCCACAGAGGATGTTCCTCTCGGCCCGCCGGCTGACGTGGAGGGGACCGGCATCCCAACCCTTGCCGCCGACCCTGCCGAGGTGTCCGACACGGTTCCACAACCGCGGGACAGCAAGTCGAGGAGGAAAGAGACCACCCACGGAGAGAAGACTGCCCGCGCTGGCAGGAAGACAGCAGCGAACAGGCCCAGTCGGCCCTCCCGTGAGGTGAGCGCCGCAGCCGTGACAGGCCAGAACCAGCAGGACAACGGCTCGCGGCGGACAGGGCCGCCGCTCGGTCAGCTCCTCTTGGCCATCCTCTTGAAGACACCCGGCGAGCCGTGCGTGGTACGAGAGGTCTCTGACCAGCTCGCACAGGATCATCCGAGCCGAGCGACGTCCGTCCAGACAGTGCGCAACACGCTGGAGATCCTGGTCAAGAAGGGCACCGTCGAGAAGTCGCGCCAGCAGGGCAACGCGATGTACACGGCGTATGCCGTCAGTGGAGCAGGCGACACGTCGCAGGATGGGCAGGCTTCCACACCAACGGAGCGGGTTGCGGCCGAAGCTTAAGCGGCCCTTGAGGCCTATCCACCAGGCGTGCTTGGCGCCCTGTTGTCGGGCTACAGGTCGTGCTGTGGCACGCGGCCGCGTGCGGTGTGCCGATAGTTTGCGTCCTACTGGTCGTGATGTGGATTTCTCTGACACACAAGGTGTGCCAGGTTGCTGCTGCCAGAGAAATGAGCCAGTAGGGCGGGGCGTGAGAGGCGACGTTTCGCCTTGGGCCACGGCTTCTGGCGTTCCCCGGGACGGTCTACGCTGACCGGTGGCCCGTGCCGGAATGGAGTGTGCGGGATAGGCCCCGGTCCCCGTTCAAGACGGGACGCAGTACGGCCGGGGCCGCTCCGCCGCTCTAACCAGGCTGCTCTGCTTGCACGGGGAGGGTTGGGCAGGTCGCTCGACCGCAGCGCTGGTCTGTTTCCGGTGGCTGCGTGTTTCAGAGCCCGCGCCCCAGGCGTGGCCATGCTTGCGTCCCCGATGAGCGTAAGGCGATGACACCCCGGAAGCCCTCGCCCCCTGTTGGCGAGCCGCGCTGTGCCGTGTCTCGCCGAAAATGTAGGGCACGGAAGCCTGAGGCACTTCGTCCATGTTGGGCGCTGCGGGCAGGGTCCCTATGCAGTCAGCTCCTTGGCTACTGCGGCAACCTGCGAGACCCGTCTCGCACCATTGAAGGCGCTTGCACGCCCTGTTGGGTCAACCGGCGGATCTGGGCGCAGGAACTCGGTTCCATCCCTGCGGGAGCGGGGATTGCACAGCGATTGATTGTCGCCCCCTGTGCAGGTCGGGGTCATCCCTGCATGTGCCGATCACCAGTCGCCTCCCACCCTGAAGGTGCCGCCGGCGGGCTGGGCAGAGGCCATTCACGGCGTCGATTGTCCCAGCTCAGGTGTGGCAAACATCGGAGACCGCCCCTGTCTCAGAGGGCGGGCTGACCTAACTGATCCACGCTACTGCTGCTGCGCCTCTTTGCGCATTAATTGGATCAACTCTGCCTGTTTTACCCATGATTCATTTCTTCTGCTGCGCACTTAACCACTTTGGAGGTATTCAACTGGCATGACAGTCGATGGGGGCCCTTGTTCCGCGTGGCAGGCGAGGTTGCCCGTGGTTATGGCGAAGCATGTGCCGGGCGGCAGTAGAGCAGGACATCTTCGGTGGGGCTGCAGCGCCAGCACCGTTGGATCGGTGTGGCCACCGGGCAGCTTGCGTGAGGAAGCTCCATGCCCGGTGGCGGCGGCATCGACGATCGCTGAGCATGGCGCGGCGAAAGGGCGCCTTGTTGGTCGGGGAGAGAGTCACCGGCCGGCCAACAGCGTGGGGAGTCACGCTGGTGACGACGCTGGCACCGTCCAGAACGCTGTGGCGATCGACTCCAGCGACATGGGCCTCGGGAGCCATGTCACGCACAGCGCGAGCGCTGTCGTACCGTCCAGACGTGCCTTACGGCGCATTGGCTGTGAGGTTGTCTACGTGGCATATGCCGACTCCCTTGCCCTGATGCCGGGCGCAGTTACTGGCCGGTTGCTCCGTTGACGTCGTCACGCCAAGAAGCCTGTGTACGTGAAGCGGGCGACATCCACTGCTGCGTTCCCACCGACGGTCGTGAGGGTCACCATGTCTGAGAGCACCATTCGCCAGGCGTCTGGAGGCCTGGCGTTCGACCTCACCACCGAGCCCTGGATCCCTGTACTGAGGACAGACGGTTCGCAGGACGAACTGTCACTGAAGCAGGTGTTTGCCCAGGCAAGCGGGCTCCGGCAGATCCTTGGCGACCTGCCCACGCAGGAGTTTGCGCTTCTGCGCCTCTTGCTGGCAGTCGCGCATGACGCACTTGACGGACCAGCGACGATCAAGGACTGGGTGCAGTTGTGGGAGGACGACAACTGCTTCGCGCCGGTGGGTCCCTATCTGTCTGCGCACGCACGCCGCTTTGACCTCCTCAGCATTGCGACACCCTTCTTCCAGACGGCTGGCCTCCGTACGGCGAAGGGTGAGATCTCCTCCCTGAACCGCATCGTTGCCGATGTCCCGAACGGAGAACCGTTCTTCACCGCCCGGATGCCGGGAGTGAAGCGCCTTTCCTTCGCTGAGGGCGCACGGTGGGTCGTCCACGCCCACGCCTATGACACCTCCGGCATCAAGACCGGTGTCGTAGGAGACGCACGCGCCAAGAACGGCAAGGTGTACCCGCTGGGCGTGGGATGGGCCGGCAATTTGGGAGGTGTCTTCGTCGAACGACCGACGTTGCGCGAGACGCTGCTGATGAACCTTGTCGCCACCGACACACCCGGCATCGAAGTCGACGAACACGACGAGCCTGCCTGGCGGCGTCAGCCGACCGGACCGGGGGCAGGTGAGCGCACCCCCACCGGCATGCGAGACATCTACACATGGCAGACCCGGCGTCTGCGGCTCGCCTTCGATAACCATGGTGTGACGGGTGTGGTTCTTGGCTACGGTGACCCGCTGAGTCCGCGCAATCTGCACACGTGCGAGCCGATGACCGCCTGGCGGCGCAGCCCCGTGCAGGAGAAGAAGCTGAACGAGAGCTTGGTCTATCTGCCGCGAGAGCACGACGCCGACGCGGCGGCCTGGCGCGGTATCGCCACACTTATCAATGCGCGCACCAATCCGGACGGCACCGCGGAACCCCCTGTGATGTTGCGGCCGCGGGTGATGGATTGGGTGTCGCGACTGGTCTCAGAGGGGCCCTTGGATAGTGGCCTCCGGGTGCGAGCGCGGTTCGTCGGAGCCAAGTACGGCACTCAGCAGTCCGTCGTCGACGAACTCGTCGACGAAGCGCTCGTGATGGACCTCGCTCTTCTGCATCAGGTCGACACCCGCTGCGCCGAGCAAGCCATTGCGGCAGTCCAGGATGCGAATCGTGCTGCTCTGGCTGTCGGAGACTTGGCCGCGAACCTTGCCCGCGCGGCCGGCATTGACACGGAGGGGCCGCGAACGAGCGCCCGCGACCGGGCGTACGGTGCGATCGACTCCTCCTACCGTGACTGGCTCATAAACCTGCCCATGGCGCGCGACCCCCTCAAGCAGCGTTCGATATGGCAGCGGGACCTGGTCGAGACCGCGAGTGCCCTGGGCGATCAGCTTCTTGCTGCTGCGGGCCAGGCCGCGTGGCGGGGCAGGACTGTGGCGACCCGGCAGGGCACGGAGTGGCTGAATTCGGCGACGGCGGACAGGTGGTTTCGCCGAGCGTTGTACAGGGATCTCGGATTCCCCGATCAAGGGCTTGAACTGCGATCACCGACGGCCAAGCCAAGCGAACCGGACCACCGGGGCCGCTGGAGTTCAGCTCCCCGCGGCACGCTTGGCCGCGATACCGGCATGGCTGAGGGCACGGCACGGGATGGAAGCCGGGACAAGGTGATCACCCTTGCGGCCCTGCACTTGGCACACCTCCAGCGAGGCTATCTCGACCAGCAGTCGCACATCGTCGCTGGCGTGGCTCGCCTGCGAGGGAATCTCGGCCGTGACGTGAGCGCACAGAACGGCTTGAGAGACCTCATCCGACGCAGTCCATCGGTGATACCGGGTGGAGAGTGGCTCCTGACCGAAGGAGAGGCACAGCAGGCGGCGGAGGCTCTCCAAGCCGCGCTGGCCTTGTGGGCTGTGCACCAGCACGCTCGTTCAACCGCCATGCACGAGCGCGACCCGGACGGCAGGAGCAGGCGGGGTCTGGGCGCCGCACTGCGCCGGATGATGAGACCAGGCGAGATTGATGAACCACTGCGCAAGCGGATGGTCCGAGCTGGCACCGCTGCCGATCTCCCGGCTCTCACCAACAGACTGCGCGACATCATCGTCTACCTGCGTCGTGACAGCGTTCCCATCGACTACGCGCTGCTCGCCGGCCAGTTCTACACCTGGCAGCAGCCCGATGGAGCGGACGCTGTGCGTCAGGAATGGGGCCGCTCGTTCCAAACCTGGCCCACCAAGGCAGCTGCGCCCTCCACCCTTGACATTTCCGACGAGACCACCCGCACCATGAACACCGACAAGGACGCCTCGTGACCCGCTTCTATCTCGACGTGCACGCTCTGCAGACTTTCCCGCCGAGCAACATCAACCGCGACGACACCGGCGCGCCGAAGACTGCCGTGTACGGAGGCGTACCGCGCGCGCGAGTGTCGAGTCAGGCTTGGAAGAAGGCTGTACGCGACTACTTCCGCGAAGAGAACCTGCTGGACGCCAGTGAGCTCGGTGTGCGGACGAAGCGGATCGTCGAGTCCGTTGCCGAGCGCATTGCTGCTCTTGCTCCAGCCATTGCCGGAGTGGAGGCTCTGCAGGCTGCGGACGAGACGCTTAAGGCAACCGGACTCAAGACCGAAGTACGCAAGCGCAAGGGCGACACAACGAAGGCCGGCGAGTCCGAGCCGGTCCCGGAAGCGAAGTACTTGGTCTTCCTCAGCGCACGGCAGCTTGACGGTCTTGCCCGCCTGGCCGTGGAAGGCGCCGGCGACATCAAGACGTTCTTCAAGCACAAGCAGAACAGGGACCGTGCCCGAGAGATCGCGGACACTCACCACTCAGTCGACATAGCACTGTTCGGCCGCATGGTCGCGGATGCCGCCGACATCAATGTTGACGCTGCCGTGCAGGTTGCCCACGCCATCAGTGTGCATCGGGTGGAGAACGAGTCCGACTACTACACGGCTGTCGACGACCGCAACACCGAGGAAGAGACCGGCGCCGGCATGATCGGCACGGTCGACTTCAACTCTGCCACGTTCTACCGGTACGCCGCCGTGGGCGTTCACCAGCTCGCCGAAAACCTCGGCCAGGGGCTGCGTGACGGTGAGCCCGCCTCCAGTCCGGTACGCCGCGCCGTTGAAGCATTTGTGCACGGCTTTGTCGCCTCCCTGCCCACCGGAAAGATCAATACCTTCGGGCACCACACCTTCCCTGACGCCGTCATCGTCAAGCTGCGCACCACACGTCCCATCAGCTTCGTCGCCGCCTTCGAGGACCCCATCCGCGGAGACCAGGGGGGCCACGTGCACGAGGCCTGCGACCGCCTCGCTGAATTCGTCCCTGAGATCGAACGCGCCTACGGCGACGATGGCACTACCCTCACCTGGGTCCTGCGCGTCGGTGCCAACACCAACAGGCTCGCTGATACGGGCGAGGAAGCCGGCACCCTGGTCGACCTTGTCGCCGCGGTGGGCAAGGCGGTCGCCGAACGCCTGGAGAAGCCCGCATGAGCGTACTTACCCTGCGTCTCGCCGGCCCTCTCCAGTCCTGGGGCGCAAACGCGCGTTTCTCCCGCCGCACGACCGAGTCCGCGCCCACCAAGAGCGCGGTGATCGGCATGCTCGCTGCAGCGGTCGGCGTCGAACGCGGCGACGATACCCGCCTCGCGCCCATAGCCGCTCTGCGCTACGGCGTGCGCATCGACCAGCCAGGCATACGTATGCGCGACTTCCACACCGCGCACCACGCCGTCACCGGCAAGGCCATGCCCCTGTCCGAACGCTTCTACCTCGCCGATGCTGTCTTTGTCGCGGCTCTTGAAGGCGACTACACCCTCCTCGCGGACCTCCATAGTGCTCTGCGTAACCCCGTCTACCCGCCCTTCCTCGGCCGGCGGTCCTGCCCGCCCTCACGGCCCGTCGAACTGGACCTCCACCGCGAAGGCACCCTCGAGCAGGCCCTGCGCAGCACCCCCTGGCAGGCATCTTCCTGGCACAAGAGACAGCACCGCCCCGGCGCCGACATCCATCTCACTGTGCTGCGCGAAGCGCGCCCGGAAGAGGTCGATGCTGCCAATACCTTGCGCGACCAACCTCTCAGCTTCGCGCCTGAACACCGCCGTCACGCACTACGCAGCGTCATCAGCGACAGCGTCCGCTTCACCCACTCGCTCGAACGTCGAGCAGTTGCCCGACACGACCCCTTCGATGCGTTCGACGCTGCCGAGGAAAAGAGTGCCTGATGTTCCTCACCCGCTTCCGCGTGAACACCGCGCGCTCCAGCTCCCGGCGGATCCTCGGCTCACCGCAGATCATGCATGCAGCCGTCATGTCCTGCTTCCCCGCTCTGCTGCCCAGCGACGCACCTCCGCCTGGCGGACCGCGGATTCTTTGGCGCGCGGACCACACTTCACGTGCCGAGGTGATCCTCTACATCGTCAGTCCTGGCCGGCCTGACCTGACACACCTGGTTGAGCAGGCCGGCTGGCCCGCAGCAGCCACCCCCATCGCACCTGGCTGGGAAACCCGCGCCTACTCCCCATTCCTCGACCGTCTTCAGACAGGCGACCGCTGGGCGTTCCGTCTCACGGCCAATCCCGTCCATCACGTGCGCCGTAAAGACGACGAGCCCACCAAGCGCACCGCCCATGTCACTCCTGCGCACCAGATGGGCTGGCTGCTGCAGCGACAGGAATCCGCGGGATTCCGCATCCTCGAGAGGTCGGCTGGTCAACCCCTGATGTCGTCCGTCGGTGCCAGCAGTGGACCTACGCACCCCGGGAACGCGTACGAGCTTGCGGTTCACAGCAAGCGTGACCTCGTCTTCGCCAAGCGCCCGCAGAACGGGTCTCCCGTTGGCAACAAGGCACCTGTCCAGATCGTTGCTGTCACCTTCGATGGACACCTGGAGGTCACGGACCCTGCCCGACTGCGCACCGTCCTCACCCAGGGCATCGGCCGGGCCAAAGCTTATGGCTGTGGCCTGCTCACCCTTGTCCCCATCAGGACGGGCGAGTAGGGCTGTGGCTGATAGCTGAGCGGCAACACGTTTTTGGCTTCCTCGGTCATGGGGGCGGCGCCGCAACCCCCATGACCGAGCGGTGGTGCCTGATGACGGCATGGCATCCGGCCTCCTCCTCCTCATCGTGGTCCTGAAGGCGACGGGGCAGCTGACAGTGTGATGTCCAGCCCCCCAATGGTCGTCAGCGGGCCGGGGACAGGGCGCGCACGGTCGGCGAAACTCTTGCAGTGGTGTCCTCGTCGTCGTGCTTGGCGGGTGTCGCCCGACATGTAGACCGGGGGTGGGGGCGGCTGAAGGGACGTTGGTTGCAGCCGGTGTAAGGCCGGGAACAGTGTGCGCGCTTTCGTGCACGCTGGGCACGATTAAGGCTGACATGGACGTAGTGTCGCCTTACGGTCGGGACGTGCACGATCCGCTTCGGCCTGGAGGAGATTCCGCATGCGCAGCGCTGCCGTCAACAATACCGAGTTGGCATATGTTGACGAAGGGCCCCGCGACGGCACCCCAATCGTTTTTAGCCACTCGCTGTTTTTCGATCACACGATGTTCGAGATTCACATGGAGCTATTCGCGCGCGAAGGGTTTCGCGTTGTTGCTTACGATCATCGAAACCAGGGTGCCAGTGCTCCGGCTACACGCGAGAGCTTGGGCATGGACACGCTCACCGAGGACGCCGCAGCGCTGATCGAGCATCTTCAGCTCGGCAGGTGTCACTTTGTTGGAAACTCGATGGGTGGCTTCGTCGCACTGCGGCTCGCGGCGCGACGCCCCGATCTTCTCCTGTCGGTGACCGCGCTCGGTTCGTCAGCCGAGGAAGAGTATCAACTTGCTGAGTTCGCCCCTTTGGCTGACCATGTTTCCGTCCACGGCATTGGACAGATCCTCGACACCGTGATGTACATCATGTTCGGTGATACAAGCCTTTCGCTGCGACCTGAACTGTGCAGCAGGTGGCGCGACTTCATGGCAAGCCTGGGTCCGTCGATTGCCGAAAGCGCCCACGGCGTAATTCACCGCACCCGCATCATCGAGGAGTTGCACGACTGCCAGGTTCCGGTACTGGCTATCGCCGGAAATGAGGACCACGCGTACCCCCAGCCGATCTCCGGTGTGCACATCGCGGCTGCCACCGGTGGGGCCGAGACCACCGTTGAAGGGGCTGGCCACTCGGTTGCTGTCGAGCAGCCTGACATCGTGGCCGAGTACCTTCGGCAGCACTTTGTCCGCAGTATCAAGTCTCTTGGCTGACCTCAGGTCAGACACGCCAGGTCCTGCGCCAGACACGTTGTCCGTCAAGTGCGGAGGAATGTCCCGGCCACTCGCGAGCCTCTGTTGCTTCGGGTGAGCTGCCCGCTTCCACGCGTGCACGGCCAGCATCGGCAGCCACGGGCACGGGCCCTATGCGGGCACCAACTGACACGAGTACCCCTTTGACGGCACGAGTTGACAGTCACCCAAGCGGCGACGGAGAGCACATGACAGCGACGGAAGACAGGCAGCCCTTCGTTGTGGGGGACGTGGTGACCGACGAGATGCGGTACGAGACCGGCACGGTGCGGTCGGTGTACGGGAACCAGGTACGGATCGCCAGGCCCTCTGGCCTGGACTGGTGGGCTCTGGAGAGCGCCGTCCGGCGCGCGACGACACGAGAGGTGGCGATGCTGCAGACGAGTATGAGCCTTCAGCTCAAGCAACTCGGTGCTACGGCCTCATGAGGGGCTTGTATCGCTTCGCCGGCGTGATGTTCACCGTCTTGATCGCCAGCGCCTGCGGCCTGGTGATCGTTCTTGCCTTCATCGGAAACTAGAATCTCGCCACTCAGCTCCCAAGCAGGCCATGTGCCCCACGCGCGTGAGCAGCGTTGCCGAGTGATCATGTCGGCGAGATTGGCTCGCCGTGCTCGTCTGCACGGTGCAGGACCCCGGCCGACTTGCTCCCCCGACGGGGGATGTGCCGGGGTGAGCGGCAAATGAGGCTGCCTGGTGCTGCCGTCTCCCTGTGCATGCAGGGTTGGCCGTGGCTGGCCTTCGGCGTCCACCGTCAGCGTGCGTCGCCTATCAGATGTCCTCGTACGGTGGGGTAGGCGCCTGCCAGGCTGGTAGGGAAGCCCAGAGGGCCACAAGACGCGCGTCCTGACCAGCGGCCGTGCCAAAGGGCGTCAGCCGGGCAGCGAGCCTGTGTCCGGGCGGAGCGGAGTTGACCCGCCCTGGGGCACATAATCTGTAAACAAATGGCCTTGCATGTTGATACATCTCTCCGTGGTTGAGTAGGCATTATTCGTTGGTCGGTTGCCGTCGAGTCGAACTGACACAGTACCCTCCGCAGGGTGCTGAGCGATCAGCCTCGGCTGAGCAACGCTCGATGCTCGAAGTGTGCCCGCCATTTGCGGCTCGCTGCATCTGCAGTGCGTACAGCACCTTTGGGCATGGCTAACGATGTGTCGCACCCTCAGGATCCCGCCAGTTCTCCCCGGCGGCCGCGTTTGTACGCGCTCGGCGTGAGCCGGATCCGACACGGACGGCTGCAGTTCAGGACCTTCGGATTCCGGTAGGTAGCAAGGTGGTTCACGTCTGCCCGTTTGACCACCGCTATGGGACCGGTATTGCTGATGATGTGAATGCACATGTCGTCGCTTTGCAAATTTCGGGGTGGCCGCGCGTCGTTCACCAACGATAGGGTTCGCGGACCGCCAGCAGTGGTGGCGTGTCTTCGTGGAGGAACTCAAGTGATCAACAACAGCAATTCGCTGCGGCGTTCAGCGGCCATGGTGGTCGCCGCCGCGGCCGGCGTGATCGGCCTCGGTATAGCCGCCGGCCCGGCCGTCGCCCACACCCCGACGTGGTCGGTGACGTGCGATTCGGTGGACATCAAGCTCACCAACTACGGCCCCGACACCGAGAACACGGTGACCGTCACCGTCGACGGTAAGGACCTGCTGCCGACCGAGACGTTCGAGAACGACTTCGCCAAGAAGCTCGCGCTTCCGGAGCACGACAAGGAAGTCGTGGTCCGCCTCGTCGTCGTGGCCGAGCACGGCGACGAGTTCTCACGGGACGAGACCAAGACTGCCCCCGTGTGCGAGGAGGAACCTCCCACGGAGACTCCTCCCGTCCCGAGCCCCACCCCGAGCACAGCGTCCCCCACGCCCACGCCGACGCCGAGCGAGACGTCTTCTGACACGCCGAGCTCGCCCGTTGCCGCGCCGTCGCCGACGCCGAGCAGCGAGGGCCCGGCCCTGGCGGAGACTGGATCCTCCAGCTCCACCCCGCTGATCGCGGGCGCGGCTGCTGTTGTTATCGCAGCTGGCGGTGGCTTCGTTTGGATCTCGCGCAAGCGCCGGGCGCAGAGCTGACCTCTTCGTCATGTGACCGGGGCGGCATGGGCTCCTCGGTGGGCAGACAGCGGCCGGACTCTCCTGGGTTCGGCCGCTTTGTCTCTTACAGATCAGGCCGCCGCGGGGCGTGTGAGTACCGTGTCGTAGCCCTTGACCTCTGTGACGGTCTGCGCCCGGCTCGCCGGGCGCAGACCGAACCGGCCACCTGGTGCAGCAGGCGCTGAGGACACCGTCGCGTGGGTGCGTTGGTCGAAACTTCTCATCGTTGCGGCAGCTGCTGCAGTGGGAGGTCGACCCTGACAACTTTCGGCTCGAGGCTTCTCTTGCCCGTGAGCTCGCGCTGTGGCCGCCTGCGGCTCGATGGAGCGCCAGGTAGTCATGCATGCCGATCTATTCCTTGCCGCCGGTTCGGCTGTGCACCGGTATCCGTAACCACTGCGGGGGCTTGGAATCTGTCTCCAGCCAGTACCTGATTGGCGGCGCATCCGTGGTTGGCCACGGCGGCAACCGTGCCGTCGGGCTGGTCGTCCCGACGTTGCCGAGATGCTGGCCTCGCCTTCCATCGCGAGGCCTGACCTCGGCGAGTACCCCGCGTGCGCCTTAGGACCTGTGATCCATCGGGGCTGCTGTCTCAGAAGCGACGGCGTGCACCATCATGGTCGTTCACGATCGACGTTCCAACCTCGCCCTTGCTCGAGTTCGGATCCGGGGCGAAGGCTGCGGCACACGTCTGCGATCACCCTCCGGCTAGGTTGTTCCGCTCGGATCATTCGCGGCTTGTCATACTTCCCGAGTGGAACTGCAAGACGAGGAAGCAGCGCGGCGTTGGCTGGCCGCTCAGGGCGTCAGCCAGGTGCGTGACGGGTGGGTGACCGTCGAGCACGTTGCTCACCACCAACCAGGTGGCGCACTCCTGGGCCGGTGACGTGTTGCCGAAGAACTGGATGCAGTTGACCAGGTGCGGTTGGCCTTCGGGTTACTGGACGTCCTCGACGACTACTGGGTCTTGTGCGGGATCCGGTTCGCCAACGATGACGTGGAGTGCCCTCTTCCGGCCGACGCGCTGTGGGCGGCGATCGTCGGCGCCTGGAGGCGGACCGGGACACCGAGGCCGTCACATACTCGCTATGGGTGGACTGGTTCGAAGACCAGGCCACTTCCGCTATGGCCTTCGCCGAGGTTCTTGGTAACGACATCGACCGAGCGGTGACCGAGCGATCGGAAGTTTTACTCCGACGAGCCTGTCGGGTGCTGGAGTGCTCGGGCCCGGTCCGCTGGACAGTGAAGGAGGCCACGTACCGCACCGCTGTGCGGCTTCCCGCCCTGCATCCGGCTCTCTTCCGCGGTCTTCTGACGAGCTTCCACGACCTCTACGGCGATCTGGAGCCGGCTGCCGCACTGGCCCTCCTTGGCCAATTGGAGCTTCCCGCGCACACCCGGCACCTTGCCGAACTGCGTCACGTGCTCGTCGCAGGGCACAAGAATCACTACGGCAGTGTCGGCGCCTGGGACGATGCGGTTCGCTCCTGCGCTTGACGCTCCTGGCCAGTCAGGCCGAGAGCAAATGACATCGACGCAAGCCCAATCAGATGGACAATTGTGGTGGTCTCGTTACGGGTGACGTGTCGCCCGGCTGCCTCGGGCGGTCGATGCAATGTTCCACGGTGTTGCGCTGCTCGTACCGCCATGCGGTCGAAAGCGAGGGTCTCGCCAACCCGGCTGCCACGCCGCAGACGTTTTCGGCGTTCATCGGCGGGAACGGGGATGAACGGCCGAACTCCACGCTTGCGCCGGTGATCGCGGAGCGCACGGGAACAGCACGACGCGCAGCCAGACCGGGTCCTGCCCAGTACGGGGACGTCCTCGCCGGTGCGCGCGCAGGCGGGCCCCTGATGTGGGCGAAGGGCGGTGCATCACCGGCCTGCCAAGTGGTGAGCCGGTCGCCGACATGGGGCATCGGAGGTGAGACGGTTCTTCGTGGTCAGGAGGTCGCGAGACGGCTTCGTCACCGGGCTCGCCGGCCGAGCCCCCTATTGCGGATGCCAGCCGCGTGGCGGTGAGCACGCGCGACAGTGGCATTGACCGAGGCAACCCACTGAGGGTTTCTCAGCGCCAGCCTGAATACCAGCGCGGGGGAGCACGCTTCCCAGGTGCGGGCACGGCCCACACATGCAGCCTGCTGTAGCCCCCTTCCCGTTCCTGCACTTCTCCACTGGGTGGGCCCGCTGAGATCCGGTCTGGACTGCAGGAGCACGCGTCGAGCACCTCACGGTGATCCCGCCCCCGGCCACCCCGCCGCGCTGTCCGGTCTGGCAGCAAGGATGCAATCCCCGTCCCCTTCATGCCAGGCAACGGCACACGGGAAAGAGATCAGATCAGGCAAAGAGGTGATCGGCTCCGTATGCAGGGTTCTGTGCTGAGAGGCACCCCGATGATGGCGGTGTGGCGGCGTGAAACTGAGTGGGGGTCGCAGCCGTCGTATCTGTTCAGGTATGTCGGTGTAATTCGCAACTTTCATTTGCCTTTTATGTTCTTCTCGTTGCGAGGATGCGTTGGTGACAAGTGGGCGCACCGCGGGAGTGGGCGTGTCAGGAATCTGTGACTTGTACGAACAGGAAGGGGTGTGTGTCCCTTCATGCAGCGCTTGGCTGGTTCTCTACCATCCGGGCTGGGGATCTCTGTAACTATTAATGAGCAGATGAGGGCTTTCCGCATGGTTGTGCCCAGGCGTAATCTTTCGACGGAGTGAGAGCGCCGATAATAAGGCGCGCAAGGCATCGATGCCCGTCTTCGCTGTGGTGACGCGATTTCCTGATCGTCGAAAGCTCCATGAATCCAACTTTTCCACAGAAGGATGATGAAGAAATGACCACTCCCACGCGCATCATGGACCTTGTCGCCGGTGTCTGGTCTGCCGAAACGCTGGCAACGGCGCACAACCTCGGCATCTTTGACCAGATCGCGGAGTATGGTCCGCTGACTGCCGAAGAAGTTGCCGACCGCAACGCCATCGAGGTGCGCCCGGCCGACCTCCTGCTGAGCACCTGCGCAGCGCTGGGGCTGCTGCGGCACGAAGACGGCCGCTACCACAACACAGAGATCACCAACGACTATCTGGTGCCCGGAAAGCGCTACTACTTCGGCGACGCCATCCGGCTTTTCTCCGGCCGCTACGACACGTGGCTCAACCTTCCTGAGGCTGTCCGGAAGAACGCCCCGGTCAGCTGGAACCCGGACACGCAGGACTCCCTGTTCCACGCAGAAGCTCCCCAGGCCACGTTCTGGGACGGGATGCATGCTCTGTCGGTCTACTCGGCTCGCTGCCTGGGCGAAGTTCACGACTTCACCCAGCACCAGCGACTGCTCGACATCGGGGGTGGCGGCGCTGCGTACGACATTGAGCTCTGCCGCACCTACCCGCACCTGCAGACAACGATCTTTGACCTTCCCTTCGCCATTGAGCGGACCAGTGAGCGCGTGGTTCAGGCAGGCCTGCAAGAGCGTATTGCCTTCCATGAGGGCGACTTCCTGAACGACTCCGAGCTTCCCACCGGTCACGACGTCATTCTCCTGTCGATGATCCTCCATGACTGGGCCGAGGAAACAAACCGGACTCTGCTCGAAAAGTGCTTCGCCGCGCTCCCGTCAGGTGGATCGATCATCGTCAGTGAACTCATCCTGGATGATGACCGAAATGGCCCGCCGCTTGCCGCTCTCATGGGCATCAATATGCTCGTTGAAACCTGGGGGAAGAACTACACAGCGGCCGAATATCGCGGTTGGCTTAGTGATGCAGGATTCACCAGCATCACCCAGCACACGTTCGACGCTCCTGGTGCGAACGGCGTCATTGTCGCGAAGAAGGACTAGGGGCCAGAGTGCCGAGCATCGAGAGTCTGCAAGAGAGCGAAGAACTGTGGTTTCTGCTGCGCCACCTCATGGACGCAGACAACATGCTGGACACGCTTGAGAAGTGGACTGGCCAGGCTGTCATTCTCAGCAACCTTCACCGCCAAGACATCGAAATCCCCGAGCACCTCCAGGAACCCCTGCACGCCGAGCCGGCCACACCCGTGCAGTACCGGGCCGTGCAATTTAACAGCCACGATGCCAATGACATTCTGTACGCCCGCTCCATCGTTGTCATCGGCAGAGTCCCCGCGGAAACTCGCACGCTCCTGCAGTCCACGCATACACCCCTGGGTTACGCCCTGCGGCGACTGCACCCCCGCCGTCACTTGATCGGCTGGAACATCGACCTCCAAGAAGCGGGCCCCAGTCTCACCACGACAACACGCATGGACATCCAGGCGAATCCCGTCGTCTGGATGGAGGAACGTTTCTCCCTCGCTCACCTACTGAGACGCGATCTCCATGGCTGACCACACTGCGGTCGCAATCGTCGGGGCCGGACCTGCTGGCCTCCTGCTGGCCAACCGTCTCCTCGCACAAGGCCTCGACTGCACCGTCTTCGAACGCAGATCTCGCAGAGACCTGGAACAGCTACCGCGAGCTGGCCTCCTCACGCCAGCCTCAGTAGCCGTGCTGGACCGCAACAACCTCGCAGCGAGCCTCCGCGTAGACAGCACGCCCCATACCACCTGTGCGTTCCGAATCGACGGGCGCGAAACTCTTCTCGCTTACGCCCGATACGCACGGCGCCACCACACGGTTTATGCCCAACATCATCTAGTCCGCGACCTCATCTCCACCTACCTCGACGCAGGCGGTGACCTCCGCTTCAGCACCCCATGCACGGCGGTCACTGACCTGGATAACTCCCCGCACGCCACCGTCCATACCGGCGCCGCTGCCTTCACCTGCACCTACGTTGTGGGTTGTGACGGATCACGCGGCGTCAGCCGAGGCGCACTTGCCCCGTACACCATTTCCCATCACTCGGCAGACCCCTGGGTTGCTGTGCTTGCAGCATGCCCACCATCCGTCGACCACATCACCTACGCTCTCCACCCTGACGGATTCGCCGGCCACATGCTGCGCGACAAGGTCACCAGCCGCTTCTACCTCCAGTGCAACCCTGCTGAGACGACCGACGATTGGCCAGCCGAACGCATCTGGGAGCAACTCCGCCGCCGTCTCTCGTTGTCCCAGTCCTCTTGGTCATTGACCGAAGGGCCCATCCTGAGCCGCGAAGTCGTCAACATGACGAGTGAAGTTTCGACGCGCCTCCAGCGAGGGCGCCTCTACCTGGTCGGCGACGCTGCTCACACGGTTAGCCCCGCAGGTGCCAAAGGGCTCAATCTGGCCCTTGCCGACGCGGACCACCTGGCGACCGCATTGATTACCGCCCTCCAGAAGAAGGACGAGCGACAGCTCAACGCGTACTCGGAAGACCGTCTGCCGCACATTTGGCAAGCGCAGCAGTTCTCGCACGAGTTCCTGAATCTGCTGAATACGCCTCATGACCCGTTCCGATACCAACTCAATTCCGCCCGCCTGGGGCAGCTTTTTTCCTCCCCGAGCCACGCCGTGTCCTTCGCCCTCGACTACACGCGGTAGCGCGTCTCCACGTCCTCGGTCAGTGTCCGCAGTGGACCCACCTGGCCCGCGAGTGCTGCGTCTCACCTAGCCGTGAATCCGGACGATGTCATTCCGCGTGAGCCGGATGTCGCGGATAGACCTACTTCGTGCGGGGAGATGGCAGCGTGTGCACGGAGGCGGGCGCTCACGTGATGCTGGCGGCTACCACTGCCCCAGTCGCTAGTAGGGCTTGGTCATGTTGGTGCAGGGTCCGGCATGTCGCGGTGACAGGTGGGGCAGGCGCCGGTCCAGGTCGCGAGGAGTATCTGCAGCTCGCGGACGACTCGGTAGAGGCTCAGGCCGGCGCCGTCTCTTTTGGGGATCGGCTCAGTCGCTGGAGGGTGCAGAAGGCGTGGGCTACTGAGACAAGGGTGACGTGGTGGTGCCAGCCTGGCCAGGTCCGGCCTTCGAAGTGGGCCAGGCCGAGGGCTTGTTTCATCTCGCGGTAGTCGTTCTCGATGCGCCAGCGGAGTTTCGCCGTGCGCACGAGGACGGGCAGCGGGGTGGTCTCGGGCAAGTTGGAGAGCCAGAACTGCACGGGCTCGTCCTGGTCGGCGGGCCATTCGGCCAGCAGCCAGCGGACCGGAAGCTCGGCGGTGGTCGCGGCCTTGCGGATCTCACGTCCGGCGGGCCGGATCCGCAGGGCCACGAAGCGCGAGTACATGCGCTTGAATCCGCTGCGGCCACTGCCCGGCCGTGATCCTTCCCTCCACTGCACCGGCCGTGCAGAGGATTTGCCGGCCGCGATGACCAGGTCTTTCACTCGCTGTGCCGACTCGGGGTATGCAGGGACCGGCCGCCGGCCCCTGCCGAGGTAGGCCGGGGTCGTAGGCTGTGCGTCCTCGGGGTGTGCGGTGGTTGTGGTCGAGATGCCCACCACGTAGTCGAGTCCGCGTGTCTCAAGGCCGAGCCGGAAGGCGGCGGTGTCCCCGTAGCCGCCGTCGGCGATGACCTGGGGCACTTCGATGCCCCAGGATCGAGTCTCATCGATCATGTCGAGGGCCAGCTGCCACTTCTCGACATGGCCCACCTGGGCAGGGATGGCGCACTTGTTACGGCGGGCGACCTTGGCCGGATCGGCTGTCGGTGAGGCGGGATCCCAGCTCCCTGGCAGGAACAGACGCCAGTTCACCGCCGCGGAGGCGCTGTTGGAAGCCAGGTGGAGCGAGACACCGGCCTGGCAGTTGGTGACCTTGCCCGCAGTGCCGGTGTACTGCCGGGTCACGCACGCCGACGCGTCCCCGTCCTTGAGGAATCCGGTGTCATCGATGACCAGCGCGATGGGCTTGATGACCGGCTGTATGCGCCAGGCCAGCCGGGCCCGCACATGCGCCGCATCCCACGGGCTGGAGGTCACGAAGTGGGCCAGGGCCTGCCGGTTACCTTCCTCGCCAAGGCGGGCGGCCATCGGCTCCACCGACTTGCGGCCGCCGTCCAGCAGCAGCCCCCGCAGATAGACGCCGCCCCACCGGCGCTGATCCGCCCGCGCGAACGGCTCGAACATCTCCGCCGCGAAATCCTCCAGATCACACCGAACCGCGGCCAACTCCTCGCTCAGCACATCCAGTCAACGACACGGCCGATCAAGAAGACACGCCATGGCAAATCGCACATGACCAAGCACTACTAGTGCCGGGACACCGCCAGTGCGTCCGTAGCACTTCCGCTGTGACAAGCGACCGTCGAATGTGCCCAACAGTCGAGCCCACATCGAGGAGTCATCGATGCCCCTTCTGCGTCGCCAGGTGCCGGACAATTTTGGAATCGATAGCGACCGCTTGTGCATCCTGCGGCGCTCACTCAGCCCTGCGGCCTCCGTGTCGTCGGCGGCTCCTATAGGGGGGAGACGACGGCAACCGCTGCGGGCCGCGAGGGAGGCTCCTGGTGATCGTCTGACGCAGGCCCTGAGCTGCGCTGCGATTACAGCTCGAGTCAACCAGTCTTGAGACATGGCGCGGGCGCCGATCGTCGTGCACCGACTGTCAATGGACGGCGGCCGGCGCGTCACCGTGGTCCGGACAGGACGCCGCGAAATCCTTGGACTCGCGCACAGTGACGACGACCTGGTGGTGCTGCTTGAGAACGCCGGGATTGTCGACCCTGGCGCCCTACTGGACGACCCGCAGTGGGTTGCGTGGCGTGGCGGTCGCGCCCACCAGTGGCATCTGTCCTGATACGTATCACTGGCCGGCACACTTAGCTCGTCACAACCGACTCGCTGCGACATGAGGCCACTAGCGCCACGAAGCCCCTCATGATCGACCTGCGCGCGCCGGGCGGGGCGAGCCACGGATGTCGCCGCAGGCGGGCCGATCTGCGCTTGCGGCTGGAGTGGAACCTGCTGTCGGCCGCCACGGGGGAGGGGAGCGAGAGACTCCCGGCGGTATCCTTGGTCCCTTGCCTGCTGGCCAAGATGTTCCTACAAGTTCTGCGTCAAGGCTGGCTTGAAGCTGTGTGTGCAGTGGTCAGACGCATTCTCCGCAACTTGCGTCCGGGGGCGGAGTGCGGCCTTAAAGAGCAGTTTCAAGATGGCGGGGTGATGTCAGATGTTCAGTCGCTTGAGTCGCTTGAGTCGCTTCGGTCGCTGGCCAGCAGGTCGGAGGCATAGGCCATCCGCCGGTCCGCTCGCGCCGTGGACCGCGTCGGCTACGTCCGGCTGAGGCAGCCTGCTCGACGGCTGCCACCGGCCACGACGTCCGCGCCGTGTCCTCGCATAGGTCAGGTTCTGCCAGTTCTTGACCACCTCTTGGGGCACTGGTGGTGCACTGCACCTTTACCGGAGACGTCTGTTCGAACGGCTTGCCCACTTCCTGCGCCGGTTGCTTGACCGCCCGCATACTGGGGGCCCCAGGCGCGCCGTCACAGTGCTGCGGTGCAGGACCTCTGGCACCCGTATGCTAAGGCGAATCGCCACCGTTCCCAGTACGGGCTGGCGGAACCTGAGGCTCTAGTGGAGCTTGATGTCGACCGACACGCGGCAGTATCGGGATCGCGCGTCCGCAGCTGGCGGCACGGATACGGCACTGACCGGTCGACCTTCTGTCGGTTTACGCAGGCGCTCACTGCGACAAGCTGCGCGTGCGCTCTCAGATCGTTCGCGTACGCCTCATACAGTTCTGAGCTCCGCCTGCATGCGCGGAGTACCGGGATTCCTCCGAGGCGCATCGAACTGAGGGCGGCTGCGCTGGCGCAGTTGTGTTGCCAGGGTGAAGTCGAGCCACTCCGAGTTCTCGCTGCGGAAGCGCGGGCCTGTCAGCGCTGGATCTTCTGGAACGTAATGAGGTGGGCGGTGAGCGCTGCCTGCAGTGCGTGAGGTCGCTCGGCGGCCAGGTGCCCGCAGTCGATGACCTCCAGCACCGTGTTCGGAATGCCTTCTGCGAGTTCCCGGGCGTGTTGCACCGGTGTCACTGAGTCCTGCGATCCCGCGACGACGAGAGTGGGAGTCGTGATTTGGGCCAGGCTGGAGCGTAGATCGTACGTGGCGAGGGCGTCACAGCAGGCTGCGTAGCCGGTCGGGTCCGTCTTGGCGAGGTTGTCCAGCAGTCTGCGGCCGATGTGCGTGCCGGCAAATGGCGTGGTGGCGAACCAGCGGTCTGGACTGCTTCGGAGCAGGGGAGTGGTTCCCTGGCGCCGGACGAGTCTTGCACGCTCTTGCCAAGGCTGTGCCGGTCCGAAATGTGCGGAGGAGCAGACGAGGGCCAGGGACGCGATGCGCTCGGGTTGGTGGAGGGCGAGATGGGCTCCGATGGCGCCGCCCAGTGAGATGCCTGCGTAGTGGAAGCTGCTCCACCTGTGGTGGTTGGCTAGGTCGAGAATGAGCGACGCGAGGTCTTGGACTGTTGTGCGGCCCGGCTCGGAGGCAGGCACGAGACCGGTGGCGGAGCCGCCGTGCCCGGGCAGATCGAAGCACAGGACCCGGAAGCGCCGGGTCAACCAGGGCAACTGGGAGTTCCAGACTGCGTGGGATGTGCCGAGGGAAGGGCCCAGGATCAAGGGTGGTGCGTCGGCTGGTCCGGTTACGTGGTGGTGCAGCAGCGGTGATGGGGGCACGGCGGCTCTCCTGTGAGTGTGGTCCGCGGCGGCCGTCGAGGACGAGTACAAGGCCCTGCCGAGGTCGACGCTGGAGGCTTTGAGTGCTTGGGGCCGTGGCGATCAGCCATAGGGCTCACGCGTCCGCGGTCAGCTTGCGCTCTGGCCCGTACGGGACGGCTCGCTGTCTTTGGCAGTGCGGATCCTGGCGGCCGTACGAGCGGTGATCTCCTGGATGCTCACACCGGGTGCGGTCTCGATGAGAGTCAGTCCTTCGTTGGTCACGTCAAGGACACCGAGGTCGGTGATGATCCGGTCGACGCAGGCTGTCCCGGTCAGGGGCAGGGTGCATTCGGTGAGGATCTTGGGGCTGCCGTCCCTGGCAGTGTGCGTCATCACGACGACGACCCGGCGGGCGCCGTGCACGAGGTCCATAGCGCCGCCGATGCCGGTGACCAGTTTTCCGGGCACGGCCCAGTTGGCCAGGTCCCCACCTTCGGAGACCTGCATGGCACCGAGCACGGCCACGTCGATGTGACCGCCCCGGATCATAGAGAAGGACAGGGCGGAGTCGAAGAACGATGCGCCGGGTAGAACGGTGACGGTCTCCTTGCCGGCGTTGATCAGGTCTGGGTCAACGGCTTCCTCACGGGGGTAGGGGCCGGTGCCGAGAATGCCGTTCTCGCTTTGAAGGATCACCTTCATGCCCGATGGCAGGTGGTTCGGGATCAACGTCGGCAGCCCGATGCCGAGGTTGACGTAGTTCCCGTTCTTCAGTTCGCGTGCGGCCCGGGCGGCCATCTGCTCCCGCGTCCACGTCATCGGAGGCTCACCGTCCGCTTCTCGATCTTCCTGTCCGCTGCCTGCTCTGGCGTGAGCGCGACCACCCGCTGCACGAAGATGCCTGGCAGATGCACCGCGTCCGGATCGATCGTGCCTGGCTCGAACAGTTCCTCCACTTCAGCGATCGTGATCCGCCCCGCCATGGCCGCGAGCGGGTTGAAGTTGCGGGCGGACTTGTTGAACACCAGGTTTCCGTGCCGGTCACCCTTGGCGGCCCGCACCAGTGCAAAGTCGGTGCGGATGCCGTGCTCCAGTACGCAGGCGGTGCCGTCGAAGTCCCGCACCTCCTTCGGTGAAGAGGCCAGCGCTACACCGCCATCCCCGTCGTACCGCCACGGCAGTCCTCCCTCGGCGACCTGCGTGCCGACCCCAGCGGGTGTGTAGAACGCCGGGATGCCGGCACCACCAGCCCGGAGCCGTTCCGCGAGCGTGCCCTGCGGGATCAGCTCCACCTCCAGTTCCCCGGCCAGGTACTGGCGGGCGAACTCCTTGTTGGCGCCGATGTAGGAGCCGGTCACCCGGGCAATTCGCCCGGCCGACAGCAGTACGGCCAGGCCTGAGTCCATCGCTCCGCAGTTGTTGGAAACCACGCTCAGCCCGTTCACGCCACGCTCGTACAGAGCGCGTACCAGCGCATTGGGCACACCACTCAGCCCGAAGCCGCCGACTGCCAGCGATGCGCCATCCGGCACGTCGGCCACGGCCGCCCCGGCCGTGGGGACCACCTTGTCCATCACGGCGCACCCCTGTTGGCGGTGAGATCGGACGGGTGCGGGGCCAGCGGCGTGACTGCGATCCGCATGTAGGGGAACAGGGGAAGTTGCCACAGGACCTGATGAAGCGCCTCGTTGTCGGCGACGTCGAACACGCTGATGTTGGCGTACTGCCCGACGCACCGCCAGATGTGCACCCACTCGCCCGACTCCTGGCGCTCCTGACAGTAGGTCTTCTCGCGGGCTACTAGGTCGGCGCGGATCTCGGGGTCGAGGTCGTGCGGAATTTCGACGTCCATGCGCACTGCGAACATCATTGCCGATCACGCCTTGTCGAGCACGAAGTTGTAGGTGACCTTGCGGCCGGAGCCGTCTGCGGCCGGAGCCGGATCCAGGACGAGTTCGGGCTTGACGGCGGATGCGATGTCTTCGGTGACGTACTGGCCGCCCTCGAAGTACAGCTGCGTGGTGACCAGCTGGTGGGCCGGTGCTGACACCTTCAGGTGCAGATGGGCAGGGCGCCACGCGTGCCAGCCGGCTGCGGTGATGAGCCTGCCGCAGGAGCCGTCCGTAGGGATCTGGTACGGCGCAGGCTGGAAGGTGTGAATCTTGAAGTTTCCCTGTTCGTCGGCGATGACGGTTCCCCGCAGGTTCCACTCCGGCAGACCAGGTGCGAACTGCGAGTAGAAGCCGTCGCTGTCGGCATGCCAGATCTCCACGATGGCACCTGGCAGCGGAGTGCCGTCCACATCGGTCACTTGCCCCTGGAAGAGCAGCGGAGTGCCCGCCTCGTCCTCGCGGGTGGGCAGGGTCGTCTCGGCCGGCAGCTGGGGCGAGCCGGGCACGTAGTAAGGGCCCTCGATAGTGCCCTTGCTGCCGTCGCGGCCTTTACCGGCGACCTCTTCGACGGCGTGCTCGAGCCAGACGTCGAGGAAAAGCGGCCACTCGCCGTCCTCGCCGACCTGGATCAGCCAGGACTTGAGTGCGTCGTATTCCGCATACGTGACTTTGTGACGACGGATGATGTCGTGGGCAGCGGTGAGGAGTTCGGTGACCAGGGTGTCGACACGCTGGGTGTCGGCCTCGGCGCTCTCCCTGCGCTGTTTGCTGCGGAAGCGCTCGGTGGCTGCGGCTCCGGACTCGGCGGCGGTGGCCTGCTGGGTGATGATGTCGGTCATGATCGTCCCGTTTCTGCCGAATGGTCAGTGGTCCTGGCGGTAGCGCGCCAGTTTGTCGGGGTCGACGTCGATGCCGAGGCCGGCGCCCTCGCGGATGCGCAAGGTGCCGTTCTCGATGGTCAGCGGCGTGGCGAGGAGGTCGTCGGACATGTCCAGGAAGTTGGACAGTTCGCCCGCGTGCCCCGTGGTGGCCCGGTGGGCGGCTCCGAAGGCGACCGTGCACAGCGTGCCGATCTGCCCGTCGATCTGGTTTCCCATCACCACTGGAACACCCAGCCCTTCGCATTCGTGCAGCACGCGCTGGGAGGCGGTGAATCCGGTCCGGGCGGTCTTGATGCTGATGGCGGTTGCAGAGCCGCCGAGGAGTTCGCGCGTTACCTCCGCGGCTCGCGTGGCGCTCTCGTCGGCGATGAAGGGGACGGAGCTCTGGGCGACCAGCCAGCGGCGGCCCAGGACGTCGTCTGCGGGGCAGAGTTCCTCGGCGAAGAGCAGGTCGAGGTCGGCCATCTCGCGCAGGGCACGCGCGGAGTCGGGCGCAGTCCAGCCGCGGTTGCCGTCGATGTACAGCTCGACGTCTGGTCCGAGGGCCTTGCGCAGGGCTCTGCAGGCGGCGACGTCCTTGGTGTAGGGAAGGCGGCCGACCTTCACCTTGAAGGTGGTGATCCCGTAGGTGTCCCGGATACGTTCTGCCTCGGCCACCATCTCTGCGGTGGGCGCGAAGCCGACCATGTGGCACACCCGCATGCGGTCGGCGTAGCCGCCGAGCAGTCCGGACACCGGCATCCCGGCGGCCTGGCCGAGGATGTCCCACAGGGCCATGTCGATCGCTGCCTTGGCGGTGGGATTCCCTATAGCGCGGTCCAACCGGGCGTGCACGGCCTCCCGTTCCAGTGCGGTGAGGCCTAGCCTCGCGCTTTCATGAAGCGGGCTGTCCGACGGGCGGTCAGGTAAACGAGAAGTGCCTCTGACCAGCAAGAATGAGGATTGTCGAGGTCCTTGTTCCTGCCATGCCGGAGGCACTTCCCAGGTGAAGAAGCGTATCGGGTCCTATCCACGCGTCCGCATCGAGGGCGGTGGTCGCGGAGTGGTGTCCCAGGCCGGGGCCGTGCTGCTGGTCGAGACCGCCCGCAAGGCCGGGCTGGACCAGGCGATATCGACGGCACTGACGCCGTGGCGACGTTCACGGGCAGTGCACGATCCAGGGAAGATCCTGCTGGACGTGGCACTCGCGGTCGCCCTGGGCGGGGACTGCCTCGCGGATGTCGGGATGCTGCGGGCCGAGCCGGCCGTGTTCGGGCCGGTGGCGTCCGACCCGACCGTCTCCCGGCTCGTCGACACCCTCGCCGCCGCCGGGCCGAAGGCCCTGTCCGCGATACGGGCCGCGCGGGCCGAAGCCCGCGAGCGCGTCTGGAGCCTGGCCAAAACCGCGGCTCCTGACGCGGGCGGGCAGGTGATCGTGGACCTGGACGGGGTCCTCGTTCTGGCCCACTCCGAGAAGCAGGACGCCACCGCGACCTGGAAGAAGACCTTCGGACACCACCCCCTGATGGGGTTCGTCGACCACGGAAGCAGTGGCAGCGGGGAGCCGGTGGCCGGCCTGCTCAGGCCCGGCAACGCAGGCAGCAACACCGCCGCCGACCACATCACCACCACCCAACTCGCCCTGGCCCAGCTGCCGAAGAAGTACCGGCGCGGACGCCGGACGCTGATCCGTACCGACTCAGGAGGCGGCACCCACGAGTTCGTCGCCTGGCTCGCCCAACGCGGCCGGTGGCTGTCGTACTCGGTCGGCATGACCATCACCGAGCAGATTCACCAGGCCGTCCTCAAGGCCCCCGCCTCGGCCTGGACGGCGGCGACCGAGCCCGGCGGCGAGATCCGGGACGGGGCCTGGGTCGCCGAACTGTCCGGCGACTGCCTGAAGGGCTGGCCGAAGGGAATGCGGCTGATCGTGCGGAAGGAACGGCCTCACCCCGGCGCCCAGTTGCGGATCACCGACGCCGACGGCCTGCGGCTCACCGCGTTCGCCACCAACACCACCGGCATCCCGATCGCCGCACTCGAACTGCGGCACCGCCGGCGAGCCCGGGCGGAGGACCGCATCCGTGCCGCTCGCGCCACCGGCCTGCGCAACCTGCCCCTGCACGACACCAAGCAGAACCAGATCTGGCTGGAGATCGTCCAGATCGCCCTCGACCTCCTCGCCTGGATGCCCATGCTCGCCCTGACCGGCGAAACCCGCAGGTGGGAACCCCGCCGCCTGAGGCTCCGCCTCTTCTCCGCCGCCGCCCAGCTGGTCACCACCGCCCGCCGCCGGCACCTGCGGTTCGCCCGCCACTGGCCCTGGACCCACATGATCACCGACGCCCTGGCACGACTCGAAGCCCTCCCGAACCCCGGCTGACCAGCGTGTTCCCGTCCCTGCGAGCAGCACCACCCCCGCCGGAGCCGTGGAACCCGGCGCCCACCCGACGCGACAGCCGGGCCATCAGCCTGACCACCACCAGCCCGAACAACCGAAACGGCCCGCCGAAGAAACCCACGGACCGTCACGAAAGATCGAGGCTAGGAGCTGTGGGGCGAAGATCTTTTCGATCACTGCGACGATCGACTCCTGGGTCTCTCCGTAGGTGTACGGGCGAGGCGGTGCTTCGGCGGTACCCATGAGATCGTCGTCCGTGTGTACCCGGACCAGGACGTGGTCGGCGGTGTGCACCTCACCGCTGGCAAACTTCAGCGGCTTCGCATAAGGAATGGCGAAGGGGATTGCCTCCACCCGGACGATTTTCATGCGACTCCTTCGAGAAATGCGTCATGGCGCTCCAGTACGTCGAGGAGGTTCCGGACCAGGGGGGAGTCGTCCTCCGACCGCCAGGCAAGGGCGAGCGGGACGGACAGCGCGTCCTCGATGTCCTTGACCACCACCCCCTCGCGCGGAGCGGAACGGATCGAGTCGGGCAGGACAGCCACGCCGAGCCCGGCGGCGACCAGAGCCAGCGCGGCCGAGGTCTCGGCAACCTCGTACGCGCAGCGGGGATAGAAGCCGGAGGCCAGGCAACTGCGGACAACGGCGTCGTTGACAACAGAGCCGAGGGCGGCGCCGTACATGACGAAGTTCTCGTGGCGTAGCTGTTCGACGCGGACGATGCCGACCTCGACGAGCCAGTGCTCCTCGGGTACGGCGACGACCAGCGGTTCGTCGGCGAGCGCGCGGTGGTCGATGCCTTCCTGGCGGACCGGTGGCCGCAGGACGCCGACGTCGAGGCGCCGCTCGAGCAGACCGAGCTCTTGTGCGGGCGTGAGCATCTCGGTGTGCACTTCCATCATCACGTGGGGCATTTCGCGCTTGAGTAACCGGGCGAGTGCCGGTAGCTGTCGGTACGAGGCGGAACCGGTCAGACCGACCCGCAGCACCCCTTCCATCCCGGAGGCGAAACGCCCGACTCTTGTGACTGCCTCCTCGAGGGACTGGAGGATGCGCTCGACATCGGTGCGGAACACTTCGCCGGCAGGCGTCAGGGTGACCTGCCGGGTGGTGCGTGTGAACAGGTCCACGCCCAGTTCAGTCTCCAGTCGGCGGATGGCCTGGGAGAGCGGGGGCTGGGCCATGTGGAGACGTGCCGCTGCCTTGCCGAAGTGACGTGTGTCGGCAACGGTCGCGAAATACCGAAGGTGCCTGAGCTCCATCAGGATGCCCTTTCCTTGTGGGGCCCTTGGGTGTGCATCAGCGTAGGAGCGAACCCAATAGCCCACAAATACCTTGTTGCGGCCTATTGAGATGCTAGGGATATCAATGTCCGCTAGTCGATCGCGTTGGATGGTTAAGGCAGGGCTTTTGCCCCGCATGCCTGCACCAGTTGCCGGGCCGAGGTGGAGTTGAGCGTCCTCGGTGATATCTGCCGAGTGATCTGCACGTGCGGCCCCCGGGGCGCCCCCGGGGGCCGTATCCGCAGACGCAGACACCTGCGGGCAGGAGCTACGTGTCTCTTCCCCTGGTGCCGGACTCCAGTGGCAGCCGGCGCACAAGCGTGCGGCATCCTTGCCGCCCGGTCGCTCTTCAGGGGTTGTGAGCATGGAAAGCACGCTCACAACCCCTGCCCCCACCAGGATGGCCACGCCGACAGGGGGATACGTATAGGCCGCCACGCCGGCAGCGACACCGGCCAACAGCAGCACTAGCGCGTACGGGCTCAGCGGTTCGTTCATTAGGCTCCTCCATCGCGCGTCCTGAAGCGCATTCACTACAGGGCGGCTACCCAAAGTAGGGGCCAAGGTGGCGGATGGGTGGGTGCGAACGTGCAGGTCAGCGCCCTAGATTGAGCTGCATCGCGTACGGCGGTCGGCTTCAACATGCCGACTAATGTCCAGTCGCGTCTTGTGTCTCCCGGCGCGGGCCCGGCGCGTGCGGGGGTGGGAGGGGCGCGCTGACTCGGCGTGGGCCGGGAGGTCGCAGGAGCCGCGTTTCTTGCGGCCGCTCGCCAGCCGTCTGCGCCGTTGCGAGTCGGCTGGCCGCATGAGGGAATGTGGCCTTCCATGCGGTGGCCCTCGTGGCGGGCGAAGGCTCGGGGCAGTGACGGCGCTCGACAGCCGTGGTCGGCTTTCGCTGCATCCACCAGCTCGGAGGTGAGTCCGTCCGGGTCTCGATCCGGCCTGGCCGGGCCGCACTCCAATCCCGCTGGCGCGGCAGTGACGCTCGCAACGGGGAGCTGGCTTAGGCGACGTGCGCACGGTGCCTCGACCGAGCCGAGCCCAAGGGTATTCGGAAAGGTATGCATAGGTGCATACTCGATGGCATGGCAGACACCACCGTGAAGATCGACTCCGAGACTCGTGACCGCCTCGCCATCCTCGCTGCCGCTCACGGCAAGAGCGTCCGCGCCTATCTGGCCGACCTCGCCATCGAGGAAGAGAACCAACTCGCCCTCGGCCGCGCGACCGCCGCTTTCCGCGAAGCCGTGGCCCGGCCAGGCATCGCCGAAGCCTTCGACGCCGAGTACGGCGGCCTCCCGCCGTCCGCGACTGGGAACCGGGCGGCCTGACCCTTGGAGCTGCACATTGACATCCGGTGGCTCCTGGATCGGCAGGAAGAGCTTCTCGGCAAGGATCTAGGAGTCCAGGACTACTCGGGCCTGGTCGCCGCCGTCGCCCGCCACCGTGTGAACACGCCGGCGCTGGCCACTGACGCACCGGACGGCTACTGGCGCGCCGCCGCGCTGCTCGACATGATCGTACTCTTGCGCCCACTGCCGACTCGCAACGAGTACTTCGGATACGGCGTCGCCATCGCCTACATCAGAGCTTCCGGCAGTACCGTCGACGACACCTTCGAACCCTGGCGCGACCTCATCAACGACATCCGCGCCCTGCGTCTGACGGTCTACGACATCGCCGATCGATTGCGCTCGCTGCGACCTGCGGCGTAGGCGGCCCGATCGTGGTTTCGTGCGCGTTGACGGCAGCACAGCGCAGGCGAAGCTCATGGAGGCAACCCGCCCGGTCTCGGCTTTGCTCGGGCGTGCACTGTCGGCATGATGCAGCCGCGCGCAGCGAGCGCCCGCACAGAGGTGATGTGCGGGCCCGTCGGCGGTCTGAGTGGGTGTCAGCCCACGATTTGTACCCGGTCGGCTTGCATGCCCTTCTGTCCTTGGACGGCTTCGAAGGACACCTTCTGTCCCTCGTGCAGGGATTTGAAGCCGTTGCCCTCGATCGCGCGGAAGTGGACGAACAGGTCAGCGCCTGACTCCGGTGTGATGAAGCCGTACCCCTTCTCGTCGTTGAACCACTTCACTGTGCCGTTCTGGCGCTCCGCCACCACGCCTCCTTTAGGTAGTCATCCGATTACAGCGTGATCGTCGCATGTGAGACCCCTCGGCGGATGAAGGACTCACATTGCCGATCGCTTAAGCGGTCACCACAGGCTTCACGATGCTGCGGCGGTCTGCTGCCGTGACGCAGGCAGCGGCGGCACCTCGCAAGGACGAGCAGCTGGTGCACGCGCTGGCAGTCGGCACCCGGCAAGGCGCCTTGTTCACCGACGACATCCGCTGCCCCGTCCACGTGGAGGACCTGGCCACAGCCCTGTGGGAGATCGCCCGCTCCGGCGCGGCCGGCGTCTTCCACCTTGCTGGTTCTGACGCCCTGAGCCGCTTCGAGCTGGGCGAGTTCATCGCCCGCCGCGACGGGCTCGACCCCGCTCGGCTGCCCTCCGCGTGCCGCTCTGTTACTAGACTGCCCGGCGGGCTCGACGTACGACTGGACAGCCGCACCACCCAGCAGCAGCTGACCACCCGCCTCCGCGGCGCCCGCGAGTTCCTGAGCCGAGCGGACCAAAGCTGATCGAGGCTGACCCTCGGGCCGGCGAGACCCGTTCACGCCGCGGCGATGGCGACTAGGCACGGCTCTTCGATCAGCCCGAAGGGCTCATCGACACCGTGAGCTTCCAGCGCATGCTCGGCATCTTGGAATTCTGTCGTTGGGCGTGGCCGCCCGCGTGAATATCGGAGCCGTCGGCGAGAAGGTCACACTGTTCGGCCGGTGGACCTGTTGCCGAGCTGAGTCGGGGAGTGGGAAGACCATGGCGGACGCGAAGGTCGACGGCCACGACACGTGGGGCACCCTGGCTGGCCTAGGGGATCGCGGTGAACGCGCGGCACGGGATGATGCTGCCGGGGGACGGCTGGTCCTGATTGTCCCTGCCGAGCCCGAGTTCGACGAGCAATATCGAGACACGCTGGTGGGAGGGACGGATCAGGGTCGGGTGCACAGTGAGGCGGGTCAGTAGGGAGCTGCGGAAGTGGTGGTTCACGTCCTGGCCGCGTTGACCTCGTTACTGTTGGCGTACCAGCTGGCGGGGGTGCGCATGGTCTGGATGCCGGAATCGCTTCCCTGCTTGGTCACCCCCATGGTTGTGCGGATCTCTGCGCTGAGGACCCCGGGAAGGCGGTGATCAAGACGCAGCCCCGGCGGAGGCCCGGCTGGCCCGGCATTCCTCAGGCACCGCGCGTCCGAACACGCCCTGCTGCCTCATCTGCTTGATCAGTGCCTCGAAGCAGGTGTTGGCATGCTCCAGTTGCTGGACGGCTGGCCTGACCAACTCGTCTGCCAAGGTGGGCACGGTGGAGCTGCTCCTGATCGGACAGGACACGGCGCGTGCTCAAGTCGGTCAGCTCCTCGCAGAGTCGTGGTGCGAGCGGTACCGGTCTGCGGCTCAGATGACATGCGCGGAGCGCAGGCGGTCAATCACGGCCGACGCGTACCCAAGCCCGCTCAGGATCCGGGCGGTGTGTTCTCCGGCGGCGGGTACAGCGCCCATGCGGGGGGTGGTACCTGACAGGTCCACGGGGGGCAGCAGAGCGGCGATTGTCCTTCCGCCGGGAATCCGTATGTCCTGCCATCGGCCGCGAGCCTCCAGTACTGGGTGTTTCAGGAAGTCCTCGATGTCGTTGACGCCGGCGGTGGCGATGCCGATCTCCTCCAGCAGTTGGGTGGCCTCCTGGCTGTCGAGCTCCGCGAACCGGGCGGTCAGGAGGACGTTGAGTTCGGCGCGGTGAGCCACCCGGTCTGACGTGGTGGCGAAGCGCTCGTCTTGGACAAGATCCGGGCGCTGCAGGAACCTCTCGCAGAGGGCAGCCCATTCACGCTCGTTCTGGACCGTGAGGAGGACATCTCTGCCGTCGGCGGCGGTGTAGGCACCGTACGGGGCGATGGTGGCGTGCTGGGTGCCGATGCTCGGGGGCTGGGCTCCACTGTGCCGGGTGTAGTACGCGGGCTGGCTCACCCACTCGGCCAGAGCCTCGAAGAGCGATACCTCGACCGCCCGGGCGATCCCCGTGGTGGCTCTCGTGAACAAGGCGGTGAGGATGCCCGTGTAGGCGTACATGCCGGCGGCGATGTCCGCGATTGACACTCCTACCCGGGCAGATCCGTGCTCGTTGCCGGTGAGCGATACCAGGCCCGTCTGGCACTGCACGAGCAGGTCGTACGCCTTGCGCTCTGCCCAGGGGCCGCTGGTGCCGTAGCCGGAGATGGAGCAGGGGATCAGCGAGGGGAAGCGGTCGGCAAGGGCCTCCGCGCCCAGCCCCATCCGTGCGGCCGCGCCAGGCGCTAGGTTCTGAACGAACACATCTGCCTCGGCGAGCAGTTGCTCCAGAACCGTCAGGCCGACGTCAGACTTGAGGTTGAGCGTCACCGACTCCTTGGAGCGGTTGAGCCATACGAAGTAGCTGGACTCGCCGTGCACGGTGGTGTCGTAGCGGCGGGCGAAGTCGCCGCCTTCTGGGCGCTCCACCTTGATCACCCGGGCGCCGAGGTCGGCCAACTGGCGTGTGGCGAAGGGTGCGGCGACTGCCTGCTCAATGCTGATGACGGTGATTCCTGCCAGCGGGAGTGGTCCGGACTGGTCAGTCATGGGATGCCTCCAGGAGGGCCGGGATTCAGCGCCAGCGGAACCATCATGGAGAGACATGTGCATATATGGGAAATAACAATTGCTGATGCGTCTATGCGTACCTCTAATAGGAATAGGCGTGAAGGGAGGTGCACGGGTGGACGTCAGACAGCTCAGAGCGATCGTCACAGTGGCTGAAGTGGGTAGCGTGACGCGGGCAGCGGAGGTGCTGCATCTGGTACAGCCAGCGGTCACCCGGCAGATCCGCACTCTGGAGCAGGAGCTCGGTGTTCCGCTCTTCGAGCGGACTGCCCAGGGAATGCGGCCCACAGAGGCCGGCGTGATCATGGTTGACCGGGCTCGGCGGGCGCTCAATGAGTTGGAGCGGGCCCGTGCCGAGGTCCAGCCGACGCTGGGGGAGGTGACCGGCATCGTCACCGTGGGGCTGCTGGACAGCACCAGCGACCTGCTGGCCGAGCCGCTGGTGACGGCCGTCGCTCGTGATCACCCCGGAGTGGTGCTGCGGTTGATGACCGCCTACTCCGGGCACCTGCAGCAGTGGCTCGACGACGGGGACCTCGATCTGGCTTTGCTGTACGACCTGGACAGCACCCCCTCGCTCAACACCAGGATCTTGGTCCGAGAGCGCCTATGGGTGGTCGCCCCGCCGTCGGCCGGTCTGCGTGCCGACGTTGCGGTGCCGCTCGCGGAAGCTGCCCGGCATCCGCTTGTCATGCCGGCTGCCGGGCATGCGCTACGCGGCCTTGTCGACGCCGCTGCTGCCCGGGCGGGCGTCGAAGTGAGGGTCGCCGTCCAGACGAACTCCCTGCGGGTGCAGAAGCAGCTTGTCCTGGCGGGCCACGGCTGGACGGTACTGCCCGGCGTGGGTATCGCCGACGATGCCGCCCTGGGGATCGTGAGCGCCGCCCCGCTGAGTGAGCCGGAAGTGTGGCGCTCGATTGTCCTGGCGGCAGCACGGTCCGGGCGTACCCCGCCTGCCGTTGTGACCGTCGCGGCCGAACTCGTGCGCCAGGTCGGCTCGGCAGTGGCTGGTGGCAGGTGGCCTTCTGCCTGGATTGAGGGAACCGAGGGGCTGGCTGGCGGCGATTGACACGGCCATGCGTCGTCGGGCATGCCCTCGCCTATAGCGTGTGTGCCCGTCGCGCCTATGCCCACATCTGATGCACGCATCATGCCTTTCTATTGTGCGAACGAGGGCGTCGGTGTTCATGATGATTCCGGGTGGGCGGCCGGATCACCTGGTCCCCCGAAACCGTTCTGCACCGCTTGGAGGCACCGTGTCCGCTGTTCCCGGTGCCCGGCCGGAAACGCCGCCACTCAGCTCGTACATCGAGTCATGGTCACCTGGACCTGTGACGGATTCGGACTCTCTGTGCAGCGGCCCGGTGGCGGCGCTGTCGGCTCTGCTGAATCTGCCTGCCCCGGTCGCTACCGCCGGTGACCCGCTCCCGCCGCTGTGGCACTGGCTCCACTTCCCGCGCTGGCCCGCTCATTGCGAACTCGGTGCCGACGGCCATCCGCTGCACGGGCGCTTCCTGCCGCCCGTTCCTCAGCGGCAGCGCATGTTGGCAGGCGGTCGCTGCGAGATCACCGAACCGCTCCGCCTCGGGGAACCTGCCGAGCGCACCAGTAGTCTGGCCGCGGTGACCAGCAAGCCGGGCCGGAGCGGCGAAATGCTCTTCGTCACCGAACGCAGAGAGTTCCGGCAGGGCGGCCGCCTGCGGCTGGTCGAGGAACAAGACGTCGTCTACCGCTCCGGGCGCGGCGCGGGACAGCACCCTCGCGTACTCGACGATTCTGCCTACCCGGATTTTGACGAACCGTGGCATCACTCGCTTCGGCCGGACCCGGCACTTCTGTTCCGCTTCAGCGCCCTGACCGCGAACGCGCACCGTATCCACTATGACGTCCCGTACTGCCGGGACGAGGAGGGCTATCCCGGGCTGGTCGTCCACGGACCCCTGCTGGCGCTGCTCATGTTCGAACTCATCCGTCTCCACGTCCCGTCCCGACAGGTGCGGAGCCTCTCCTACCGGCTTCGGATGCCGGTGTTCGCCGGCGAGCATCTTGCGGCCTGCGGGGCGCCGTCCGACGACGGTGCCGATCTCCGCGTCGCCACCCATCGGGAGGCACGGCACGCCACGGCGCAGGTGGCCTTCAGATGAGAGGCGCCATGACCGTTCACCACCGCCGTACGGGACATTGAGGTGCTGCGCGACGACATCGCCTTCGCCCGGCGACGTGGCTTGACCGGCAAGGTGTGTGCCCATCCCGCCCGACACCGTCGAGTCCTCGTGGGTTCATGCCTTCGACCGGGATTGCGGGGTGGGCGCTGCAGCCTGGACCCGAGCCCACGGCATGGCGACGCGGCGGGGTGGCAGCGGCCACCGGGGTGCTTGACCGGTGGTGGCTCCGTCGTTCGGAGATGGTGTGCGGGCTACGCCGAGAACGCAGGTTCGGCTGGCGCGCTGCCGGCAGGATCGCTGGTTGCGCACGCAGTGTCGATTGAGCTGCCTGCCGCACCGTGGGGCGAGCATGTCCGACCTATTGCTGGCCGGTCGTCCATGCTGCCGCACGCCGCTGCGCCGATTCCCATACGGGTCTGCCCGCGTGCCGGCCGCAGTGCCGGCCCGAGATCCAGCGTCGCGAAACTCAGCGCGGGATGGGGTTGCGGCCGATGAGCTGCTTGACGATCACGTTGCGCTGGATCTCGTTGGTGCCCTCGCCCACGATCATCAGTGGTGCGTCGCGGAAGTAGCGCTCGATGTCGAACTCCGACGAATACCCGTAGCCCCCGTGGATCCTCACGGCGTTGAGGGCGATCTCCATGGCCGTTTCCGAGGCGAACAGCTTCGCCATGCCTGCCTCCATGTCCACCCGGGCGCCGTCGTCGTAGCGGCGGGCTGCGAACAGAGTGAGCTGTCGGGCGGCTTCGAGCTTGGTGGCCATGTCGGCCAGGTAGTTGCCGATGGACTGGTGCTTCCAGATCGGTTTCCCGAATGATTCCCTCTCCTGCGCGTAGCGCAGTGAGTCCTCCAGCGCGGCTCGGCCCACGCCCAGGGCGCGTGCGGCTACCTGGATCCGGCCGATCTCCAGCCCCCGCATCATCTGGGCGAAGCCCTCGCCCTCAGCGGTGCCGAGCAGGGCCTGTGCGGGCACGCGCATGTTCTCGAAGACGAGCTCCGATGTCTCCACGCCCTTGTAGCCGAGTTTGTGGAGATCTCTGGAGACTGTCAGGCCCTCTCCCTTCTCGACCAGCAGAAGGGAGATGCCCTTGTGGGCTGGCTCGGCGGACGGGTCCGTCTTGCAGAGGAGGGCGACGAGGCCTGCGTGTCGGGCGTTGGAGATCCACATCTTGGAACCGTTGATGACGTATTCGTCGTCTTGGGCGTGCGCGACCGTACGCATGGCCTGGAGGTCGGATCCGCCGCCCGGTTCGGTCAGGGCCATGGTGGCGCGCAGTTCGCCCGTGGCGAGCCGCGGCAGGTATTTGTCCTTCTGCTCTTGGGTGCCGAAGTCCAGGATCAACTTGGCGACGACAGTGTGACCGCCCATGGCGCCGGACAGGCTCATCCAGCCGCGGGCCAGTTCCTCGGTGACCAGTACGTAGCACGCCGCGCTGACGCGTCCGAAACCCCACGGCTCGGGTACGGCGAGTCCGTAGATCCCGAGTTCCTTCATGCCGTCGATGAGTTTCTCCGGGTAGACGTCACCCGCTTCGAGGTCGTGCGCCACCGGTTTGACCTCGGAGTCGACGAACCGCTGGACCACACGTACGAAGTCGTACTCTTCCGTCGAGAGCACAGGCTACTCCCCTCAAGTCATACCCTGATATTGCATCATTCTGAGAATTGTCCGAATAAGGGAACTTCCTCGGGAAGTGGCCACGCGCATGCTCCTGGCTCCGTCTCTGGGTGACGGAGCCCCCCTCAGCCTGCGAGTTCCGAGGCCAGGGCGTCGTAGAAGATGGCGATTGCCTGGTCGAGCTCTTCTCGGGAGGCGATGAGCGGGGGCATCCAGCGAACGGCGGTCCCCTGAGTGCCGGCCGTTGTCAGGATGAGATGCCGTTCGAAGCAGGCTGCGACGATCCGCTGGGTGACGGCGGGGTCGGTGAACTCGATGGCCAGCATCAGCCCGAGACCACGGACATCGGCGACGGCGTCGGGGTGGGCCGCCTGGATCCTGAGCAACGCGTCGCGCAGGACCTGTGCCAGGGACCGGACGTGTTCGAGTGCACCCGGCGCGGTGAGCACGTCGATGGTGGCGAGGGCTGCGGCGCAGGCGACCGCGTTTCCGCCGTAGGTGCCGCCGTGAGAACCGGGGATCCATGACCGCATGACGGAGGCTCGCGCGCCAACGGCGCTCAGCGGCATGCCGGATGCGATGCCCTTTGCCAGGAGCATGATGTCCGGCTCGATGTCGTACTGCTCGATCGCGAACATGGTGCCTGTGCGCCCGAAGCCCGATTGGACCTCGTCGATGACGAGCAGGATCCCGTGCTCGTCACAGATCTCGCGGAGTCCGCGAAGGAACGCTGGGGGCGCGGGACGGTAGCCGCCTTCACCCTGGACGGGTTCGATCACGAATGCCGCGATGTCGGAGGGGTCGCACGTCGACTTCAGGAGCCGGCCCAGGTCGGTGAGGCACCGCTCCGTCTCCACGTCGGATGCCTGTCCGCCGGTCAGGTCCGGGAACGGGGCGATGAAGACGCCGGCGGGCAGTGGCTGGGCGTTGACCCGGTAGACCGCTTTGGATGTGGTCATCGCGGCGGTGAGATGGGTGCGGCCGTGGAACGACCCCTGGAAGACCACCACACTGGTCCGGCCGGTCGCCTGCTTCGCGAGCTTGACTCCGGCCTCGACGGCTTCCGCGCCGGAGTTGCTGAAGAAGAACTGCTCGATGGAATCCGGTGTGAGTTCGGCCAGCCGGTCGGCGAGCGGCGCCAGCAGGTCGTGCTGGTAGCAGTTGACCTGCGCGTGGATGATCCTCCCCGCCTGCCGGCGGACAGCCTCCACGACGTGGGGGTGGGAGTGGCCGGTGGAACAGACGGCGATGCCGGCGGTGAAGTCCAGGTAACGCTGTCCGTCGGACGTCTCCACCCAGGCTCCGGATCCGGAGGTGACGTCCAGCTCAGTGATCCGTCCCCATACGCCGGAGAGTGCCGAGGTCGGCGGCGTGATGTTTTGCGTGGTGGACATGGCGGCTCCTCGACGGAAAGCTGGCCCACATGTTTTATATACGATAAAGTATCGCGGTGAGGCCGACACGGTAGCATGCCCCGTGGTGGCGGTCGATCCGGCCTCCGGGATGTGAGAGATCGCTGCCTCCGACGGCGGACAACGAGATTGCGGAGTGATGGACCGACACGTGCACCTCAAGTCACGGCAACCGGCGCGCCGAGTGCTGCGAGAGGATGTCGCCGACGCCATCCGCAACGGCATCATGGTCGGTGAGCTGCGTCGGGGTAGTCGCCTTGACGTCACTGGTCTGGCCAATGACCTCGACGTGAGTCAACTCCCCGTCCGTGAGGCTCTCATCTCTCTTGCGGCGGAGGGGCTGGTCCGCGCAGTGCCTCGCCGCGGGTACTACGTCGAGGAGCTCGCCCCTGTCGACGTCCTCGATCACTACGAGATCTACGGAAAGATCTCGGGCATTGCCGCCGCGCGCGCGTCGAGGCTGCTGACAGATCAGGACATCGACGAACTGCAGGCACTCAACGACCGCATGCGCACCGTTGAGGACCAGGGCCAGCAGGAAGAACTGAACAACGAGATCCACAGCCGGATCAACCGGGCCGGCAGTTCGCGCCGACTGCGGTCGGTGCTCCGTCCCCTGGCGCACGGGATGGACGTGCGTTTCGGCGTGATCATCCCCGGGTGGCAGGCCAATGCCGCGGACGAGCACGACGCGATCATCGCTGCGCTTCGGGCGCGGGACACCGAAGCGGTCCGGTCGGCCATGGAGCACCACCTCAGCGTCAACGGCCAGCGGGCCGTCGACGCACTCACCCGTGCGGGCTTCTTCGTCACTCATGATGAGGAGGGCGCCGCGCCCTGAACCGAAGGGCCCTCATGCGCGCGGAACACTGGATCAACGGGAAGGCGACAGCGCCAACCGGATCCCGCTACCTTGCCACCTTCGACCCGATGACGACGCGTCCCTGGGCTGAGATCGCCCGGGGCGACGCACAGGACGTCGAAGCTGCCGTGCAGGCCGCGAACGACGCCCATCCGGCCTGGCTGGCCCTCGGTCCCTCCCGCCGGGCAGAGATCCTTTGGCGTATGGGCGATGTCATCGCGGACCACGCCGACGAACTCGCCGCCCTAGAATCACGCGACGCCGGCAAGGTCATCCGTGAGGTCAAGGGGCAACACCTGAGCATGCGGGCGTGGTTCCACTACTACGCCACGCTGGCACTGCACAACGAGGGCCGCTCGATTCCCCTCGACTCACCCCACATCACGGCCTATACGACGCGTGAGCCGTTCGGGGTCATCGGAGTCATCCCCGCCTTCAACTCCCCCGTCCTGCTAGGTGCGATGAGCATCGCACCGGGTCTCGCCGCGGGAAACACCGTGGTGGTCAAGTCCCCCGAGGTCAACGCTCTGTCGCTGAGCCGCGTGGCAGAACTGTCCAAGCAGGCCGGACTCCCCGACGGCTGTCTGAACGTGGTGCACGGCTACGGAGCCGAAGCCGGGGACGCACTTGTCGTGCACCCGCTCGTACGCAAGATCTTCTTCACCGGCGGGCCGGACTCGGCCAGGATCGTCACCGGACGGGCAGCTGAACACCTCAAGCCTGTCGTTACTGAACTCGGCGGCAAGTCCGCCAACATCTTCTTCCCCGACGTACGGGTCGACGACGTCGCCAACGGTGTGATCGCCGGCATCTTCGCCGCGGCGGGGCAGACGTGTGTCGCGGGCTCCCGCCTGCTGGTTCACCGGAGCATCGCCGATGAACTGGTCTCGGCGGTCGCCGCGCGGGCACGGCGAATCGTTCTCGGCGACCCGACCGATCCGTCGACCGAGATGGGCCCGATCTCGCAGGAGAAGATCCTCACGGGCGTACGGGCAGGTGTCACGGCTGCCCTGGACCAAGGCGCGGAACTGGTGGCCGGGGGACCCGACAGCCCGACCCCGGGCGGTGGCTGGTTCTACGCACCGACCGTACTGGGCGATGTCACCACCACGATGGACGTGTTCTCGCAGGAACTCTTCGGGCCGGTGCTCGCCGTGACGACCTTCGACACGGAGGAGGAAGCGGTCGCGATCGCCAACGCCACCGAGTTCGGTCTCGCCGCCGGAATCTGGACCAACGACCTCGGGCGTGCACATCGTGTGGCTCGCCAGATGGTCGCCGGCACCGCCTGGATCAACACCTACCGGGCCATGAACTTCTCGATGCCGTTCGGCGGTACCAAGGCGTCCGGCTACGGCAGGGTCAACGGCATGGACGGGTTCGCAGAGTTCACTCAGTCGAAGGCGATCTGGGTCAACACCGATCCCACCCCTGTAGGCGACCCGTTCGTGCTGCGCTAGTCGCCCCTGGCCGGTAGCGGCAGGGCGCAGTGAGTGCCCCGGGGGCCTTGTGCCCGGTCGGTATGCCCGTTACCGGCCAGGTCCACGCGGTCCTTCTGCAGGGCGGTATTGACAGCGGCCAGAGGAGGGAGGGCCTCCGGCCCCTGGTGGCGTCAGCGGTACCCCCGATCAGATCACCCCGCCTGTTGGCCTGCAGAAGTCGGACCTGCGTGCGGACCGCGATGTTTGATATCTTATCGAGATTCGTTTGCGAACGAAGGGGCCTCCCGTGATGATGTTCGCCGAGACCGTGCTTCATGAACCCGAACTGGACCTGGTGGTTCGTTCGGCCCGAGCCGAGTCCGACGGAGTCCGCTCGCTCGAACTCACCCCGGTCAACGACGGCGAGCGGCTCCCGCGCTGGACCCCCGGCGCGCACATCGACGTCATGCTGGGCACCGGGCCCAACGCTTTGGTACGGCAGTACTCGCTCTGCGGCGACACCGCGACGGTCGACAGCTGGCAGATCGCGGTTCTGAGGACAACCGACTCGCGCGGCGGCTCCCAGTACATCCACGAACGGATCCAGGTGGGAGACGTCGTCAGGGTCCGCGGGCCACGCAATCATTTCGCACTGGCCGGAAGCCCCCGGTACCTCTTCATCGCGGGCGGGATCGGAATCACCCCGATCCTTCCGATGATCACCGAGGTCGAGGCAGCAGGCGCCGACTGGCACCTGGTCTACGGAGGCCGCAACCGGGACTCGATGGCCTTCGTCGACCGGCTGGCGGCACACAGCGAGAAGGTCACCCTGGTTCCGCAGGACGAGCGGGGGCCGATCGACCTCGATGCGCTCCTGGGCACGCCCGAGCCGGACACCCTGGTCTACTGCTGTGGACCCGCCGGGCTGCTCGATGCCGTCGAAGCCAAGTGCCGCTCCTGGCCCTCATCAGCACTGCGCGTGGAACGGTTCGCGCCCGTCGCGACAGACGGCGCGGAGAACCGGGCGTTCACGGTGGTCCTGCAACGATCGGGCCTGACCCTCACCGTGCCCAGCGACAAGTCCATCTACAGCGTGTGCCGTGAGAACGACGTATCGGTGCTCGCCTCCTGTCTGGAGGGTATCTGCGGGACCTGCGAGACCGAGGTCCTGGACGGTGAGGTGGAGCACCGTGACGCGATCCTCGACGAGGACGAGCGGGCCAGCAACACCACCATGATGATCTGTGTCTCCCGTTGCCACGGCGACAAGCTCACCCTGGACCTGTGACCCGGAGGGCACGAATGAAGTCAAGCAACGGAAGCGTGACCCGTTTCCCGTTCGACGCCTGGTACGCGGTTGCACACTCGGAGGAGGTCGGCAGGTCACCGGTGGGCCGGATCGCCCACGGGGCAGGCATCGTGCTCTACCGCACGTCGGGGGGCGGCGTCGTCGCGCTCGCCGACCGGTGTGCGCACCGGCCGTACCCCCTCAGCCTCGGCAGAGTCGAGGGCGACCTGATCGTCTCCTCCTACTCCGGCTTCGCCTACGGCCCCGACGGGCGCGTTGTCTCGGTGCCGACGCAGCAGCAGGTGCCTGTCGGCGCCGCCGTACGCGCCTACCCGTCCGTGGAGTACGCCGGCCTGCTGTGGGTCTGGACCGGCAATCCAGGTCTCGCGGAGCGGCGCCCGCTCACGGCCCTGCCGTGGCTGACCGAGCCGGGCTGGACGACTTTTGGCGCCGACTGGGAGACCGCTGCTTCCGGCGGCCTGCTCCAGGACAATTTCGCTGACATCACGCACGTGCCCCATCTGCACCCGGTGCTCTCGCCGCCGGTGCTGCGGCGCACACCGCCCAGGCTCCATGTCGAGGTGAGCGAGCAACAAGTGCGCTTCTGGCGTGACTTCCCCGCTGCACACTTGCAGACCTGGCAGAGCGAAGCCACCGGCCTGTCCGCCGAGGCCGAGTTCGAACAACATGAGGAGGGCCTTTTCGCCAGCCCCGGCCTGTGGACGGACCGCTGGGACGTGCTGACCTCTCACGGCCCCAAGACCATGCACTTCACGCATGCGATCACGCCCGTCGACGACCGTCGTACACAACACTTCTGGACGGTCAGCCGCAATTTCGCTTTGGACCGCGAAACCACCGGCATTCTGCGGCCGCTGCTCGAGGGCTACTACCGCACAGTCAAGGAAGCTCTCGAAGTGATGCAGACGCTCATCGACCGCGAAGGCCCTGCCAAAGAGGTAAGTGTGCGCGCCGATGCCGCCATGCTGGAGGTGCGACGGGTCATGCGCCGGCTCCTCAAGGAAGACACGACGCGATGAGCGACTACAGAATCGTCAATCCCGCGACCGGCGAGAGCGAGGCGCCGCATCCGCAGGCGAGCGCCGAGGACATCGAGTCCGCTCTCGCCTCGGCAACGGACGCATTCCACGCCTGGCGCCGCACCTCGATCGCCGAACGCCAGGATTTGCTGCGCCGGTTGGCGTACCTGCACGAGGAGCGGGCGCCGGAGCTGGCAGCTGTCATGGCCAGAGAGATGGGCAAGCCAGTGCGTTCCGGCCGCGGCGAGATCGGTCTGTGTGCCGAGATCTTCCGCTATTACGCGGATCACGCAGAGGAGTTCCTTGCAGACGAGGTCCTCCCGCAGCAGGACGGCTCCACGGCCCTTCTCCGCACGGCTCCGCTAGGGCCCCTTCTGGGCATCATGCCGTGGAACTACCCCTACTATCAGGTGGCCCGTTTTGCGGCGCCGAACCTGCTCCTCGGCAACGTCATCCTCCTCAAGCACGCCCCTCAGTGCCCCGAGTCGGCACTGAGGATGGCGGCCATGTTCGCCGACGCGGGCCTGTTGTCCGGCGGCTACACCAACCTGTTTGTGGACAATGACCAGGCCGCGAGGATCATTGCTGATCCTCGCGTTCAGGGGGTGTCGCTGACCGGATCGGAGCGCGCCGGCGCCAGCGTCGCCGAGGTGGCGGGACGCCATGTGAAAAAGGTCGTGCTCGAGCTCGGGGGATCGGACCCCTTCATCGTCTTGGACACCGACGACCTCGAAGGCCTGGTGGCCGAGGCGATTGTGGGCCGTATGGGCAACTGCGGGCAGGCATGCAACGCAGCCAAGCGGTTTGTGGTCCTCGCCGAGGTCTACGACGCGTTCGTGGAGCGGTTCGCGGAGGGCGTGGCGGCGATCCGGGTGGGCGATCCGCTGGACGAGGGCACCACGATGGGGCCATTGTCCTCTTTTGCCGCGCGGGACGAGGTTGCCGCGCAGGTGGATGATGCCCTGGCGAAGGGAGCGGTGGCGATGGCGGGGGGCGGCATCGTCCCCGGGCCCGGAGCATACTTCCAGCCGACTGTGCTGACCGGAGTTGGGCCGGGTATGCGCGCTTGGGGCGAGGAGATCTTCGGTCCTGTTGCTGTGGTTCACAAGGTGGCCGATACAGCCGAAGCGATCCGGGTCGCCAATGACTCCCCCTACGGTCTGTCGGCGTCCGTGCACACGACCGATCCGGATAGAGCTCTGGAGCTGGTGGATCTCCTTGACGCCGGAATGGTGTACATCAATGAGTCGCCGTCGACGGCAGCTGACCTGCCCTTCGGTGGTGTCAAGCGCAGTGGCTACGGCCGTGAGCTGGGCCGTCTGGGCATCCTTGAGTTCGCCAACCGCAAGCTGATCAAGCTACGCAAGTAGCCGAACCTGTGTGAAGTCCAGGGGTGTTTCGTGGGACCCACCCCCGGGCCGTGTAAGCCTGGGGCGGGGGAGACCCCGCGGCAGCCCACTGTTCTCCTGCGGTTGGGTCTCGAAGAGGCGAGCGTGCGGTCCGGGGGTTCCTCAAGGGGCTATAGGGCCTGTCCGATGGGTCAACAAGAGGGATGCCCATCCAGGCCGCCATGAGCGCTTTAATGCCCAGGTGGTGAACTGGACACAGATGCACGACTGCTACGGGGACGTCGATCGAGTCCCCGCGCTTCTGGAACAGGTGGAGCTGAAGGACGACGCCGAAGCATGGAAGGAGCTGGGATACCGGCTAGTCCTCGAACACGACCTCGTCTTCCCCGCCAGCTTTGCCGCCTTGCCGCGCCTGATGTGTCTTGCCTCCAGGAGCGCACGGGCGCGTGGACTGGCTGGAACGATCCTGCGGCGCGCGGCAGGACACCATGGCTGCGATGATCTGCTGGGGGACTGCGCCGACGAGATCCCCGGGTTCCGTGAGTTGCTGGACCGGTACCTGCAATCGCGGCCGGTCGACTACCTCCCGGCCTTCCTCGATTCGCTCGCGGCCATGGAGGAGTACCACTGGAGTGCCGCCCTGGGGGACTTCACGGACGACTTCTACCACCTGGAGTGCCCCCACTGCGCCGTGGAAGTGACGATCGCCATCGGGGACCACGGGCGCTATTCAGCGATCCGGGACTGGAACCTGGGCGATGTGGACCGCCGTGACCTATGGCCGGCGCCCTCCGAGGCGCTCTTTGGGACCGGCCGGTGGATGTACGAGACTGCCGTCCGTGACGGGCGAGAGGCACTCGCTGACGGAATCGCCTACCTCTTCGGCAAGGCTGAATGCCCACGCTGTGCCAGCGTGTTCGACATCGCGGACGAGTACACATCCGCCAACCGACCCGTCCTGCGGTAGGCCAGGGTGGGTCGGAAGCAGGCGAGAAGGAGCTCAGGAGCGGAGCCAGAGCCGGATCGCGGTGACGGTTACCGTGCCGTGGAAGACGTAAGCCCGTTTGTCGAATCGAGTGGCCACGGCACGGAAGCCCTTGAGGGCGTTGATCGTGCGCTCGACCTCGTTCCTGCGGGTATACCAGGCCCGGTCGAAGCCGGTGGGCCGCCCGCCCCTGCTACCGCGGGTTTGCCGGTGGGCCTGCTGGTCGCGGCGCTCGGGGATGGTGTGCCAGATCTGTCTGCGTCGCAGATAGCGGCGGTTGAGGCGGGAGCTGTGCCTTGTCGCCGCTGAGATGCTCCGGCCGAGTGCGAGGACGCTCGCCGGCCCAGCGCGGCACGCGGACGCGCTCCAGTACCGGGATCATCTGCGGTCCATCGCCTGCCTGCCCCGGTGTGATCAGCACGGCCAGCGGACGCCGTCCGCCTTCACCTACCAAATGGATCTTCGTGGTCAGTCCTCCTCGGGAACGGCCCAGCCCTTCGTCGTCCCGATGATGAGCGGGCCGACTTCGCCTGCCGGGGACGCGTGGAGGCTGCTTGCGTGCACCGGCCGCATGCTGATGTGCCCGGCAGACCGTCGAGTCCACCCCCGCCATCGTCCAGTCGAGACGGCCCTCGCTATCGGCATCGGCTTGGACGGCCTGCAGGATCTTGTCCCAGGTACCGTCCGCCGACCACCTGCGGTGCCTGTCATGCACCGTCTTCCACTTGCCGAATCGCATGGGCAGGTCCCGCCATGGGATGCCGGTCCGTTGCCGGAAGAGAATGCCGTTGATCACCACCCGGTGGCTCTTCCACCGCCCGCCTCGGCCTGCGCTCTTCGGCAGGTGTGCGGTTCCAGCCGGGCCCACTCCGCATCTGTCAGATCACCCCGCCTCACAACGAACGGAACGATTCACCAGTCAGCCTGTCACGCGACCCATCGGACAGGCCCTAGCCGCGCTGGGGTAAGCCTTCCAGGTGTGTCCGGCGGCTTGCTCCTTCACCCCGCTGTGGTCGAAGCGATGCGGCCGGGGATGGCTCCGCGGCGGCCACAGAGGCGCCCGCGGGCCGCAGACAACTCAGCAGGTCACCCCACTTCACCGGGGTTTACCTTGCTCATGATGCGGCCCTGAGACGTCGAGGCGAGGTACGGTGTCGCTGTCAATCGCCCTGCACTCTCTGTGGGATCAGCTCACGAACTCCCTCAGCATCTCGTCGCTGGGGCGCCGTTTGGCAGTGATAGTGCTGTAGAGCATGGCGGCGACGAACACGATCAGCGGGGACAGCGCGAGTGCCCAGCCGGTGGCCGACATATGCCATGCCGCCAGGCTGGTGCCGGCCGTGCCGCTGATGAGTCCGAACCGGCTCAGCAGCAGGTAGAGGATCCAGATCATGGCGACCAGGCTCAGGGCGGGGGCGATGAGCACGTTCCACGTCCGGGAGTCTTCGCCGGTCCGCCTGAAGTAGACGATGACGGCGATGCTCACAATGGCCTGTACGAAGGTGAGCGCCACGATCGCGGTGATCGCGAACCAGTAGAAGAGGTTGATGACCGGGTCCAGCCCGAGCAGGGCGAAGGCCGCGATCACGAGGACGGCCACCGCTGTCTGGAGGAACGATGCGTTGGCCGGGACTCCGCGGCCGTTGGCCCGGCCGAAGGCCTGCGGCAGCAGCTGGGCGCGTCCCATCGCGAAGAAGTAGCGTGTGGCGGAGTTGTGGAAGGCGAGGACGCATGCGAAGGCGCTGCTGATCAGCAGCCACTTCATCAGTTCGGGCAGCCATGAGCCGACGTATACGTCAGCTATGTGGAAGAGCACCTGCGAGGGGTCGGCGAGGGGGACGTTGTCGACCGTGGTCAGCCGCAGAGTCTCGTCGGCCACGTGGGCGTGCCCGATTCCGCTCACCATGCCGAACGACACGACCGCGAAGAGTCCCGTGATGATGCCGACGGCGAGGTAGGTGGCTCGTGGAACGGTGCGTCTGGGGTTCCGTGACTCTTCGCCGTAGATGGCGGTTGCCTCGAAGCCGATGAAGCCGGCGAACGCGAAGGCGAAGGCGATGCCGGGTGCGCCGTTCATGATCGCCGATGGACTGAACGATGCGCCCATGTCGATGCCGTCGGGGCCGCCGCCTCGGGCGAAGACCGCGATTGCGGTGAGCACCATGGAGCCGACTTCGAGGACCAGGAGGAGCCCGAGGAGCTTGGCTCCGAATTCGACGTGTAGGAGGCCGAGTACCTGGACAAGGGCTACCGCGATCAGGGACCACGCCCACCATGGCACGGACGAGGGGAACGTCCCGGCGAGGATGGCGCCCAGGTAGCCGTACACGGCGGTCTGTACAAGGCAGTAGGACATCACGGTGACGAAGGCGGACGACACGCCCCATCGGATGCCCAGGCCTCGTCCGATGTAGGCGAAGAAGGCGCCAGTGTGCACCACGTGATTGCTCATAGCGGCGTATCCGACGGAGAACAGGGCGAATATCAGGCCGGCGACGAGGAATGTCCCTGGGGCGGCGGCGCCGTTGCCGATCACGAGGATGCTGGGTACCAGCCCCGTCATGCCCGCGATCGGCGCGGCGGCTGCGATGACGAAGAAGCAGATTCCGAAGACCCCGATGGCATTCTTGGTGAGCGAGGAGCCGGACGACTTCGCGGGTTCCGCTGTTGCGTCGGCCTGTGACTGGCTCATGGGTTCCTCCCAGGGGAGATGGTGAGGTGGCGCGATTCCCGGAGTACCGGGCCGGGCGCGCACGTCGTCACGCGATGGTGAGGACGATGCGGCCCCGTGACTGACCGGAGCGCAGCAACTCGTGCGCCCGGTTCGCCTGGTCGAGCGGAAGGTGCTCGACTACGTGACGCAGCGGCTCGCGCTGTGCCAGGTCGAGCAGGGCCCGCAAGTCAGCGGGACTTCCCCAGATACTTGTCGTCAGCCAGGCTTCACTGGGCAGACGGCCGAGGCCGAAAGGGACGGCTCCTCCGAACAGGCCCACCAGCACGACGACTCCTCCACGCCGTACGGCCATCACGGCGGATTGCAGCGTCGATTCGGCGCCGACGAAGTCGATCACGGAGTCGTACGGTTCCCCGCCGATGTCGTCCGGAGCCAGCGTTACGTCGGCTCCCAGCTCCCGCGCGACGGCGAGCCTGGCCGGCAGGGGATCGGTCACGGTCACGTGTGCGCCTGTGCTCCGGGTGAGGAACTGAACGGCGTACTGTCCGAGGCCCCCCGCGCCGATCACGAGTGCCCGTGCCCGGCGGCCGGACTCCCACCGGGAGGTGGCTCGCCGCACGGCGCGGAAGGCGGTCAGCCCGCCGCACGCCAGAGGTGCGACTTGGAGGGGGTCGAGGCCTTCTATCGGGATCAGGTAGTCCCGCTGCGGCACGAGCATCTTCTCGGCGTAGCCGCCGTTGTCAAGGACTCCCGCTTCATGACTGTCCGGACAGGTCATCTCTTTGCCCGATGAGCACTCCCGACATTCGGGACGGCGACAGCCCCATGGAGCATAGACCATGACCGGTCCGATCCGGTTGTCTACGCCCACCACTTCGTGACCCAAGATGATCGGCGTCCGACCGATGTGCCCATCAGCTACGTGGAGGTCTGAATGGCAGACCCCGCACCCGAGGACATCGATCACGGCCTCGTTGGGGGAGGTGGCCACCGGGTCGGCCACCTCGCACTCGACAAGTCGTTCCCCCGGACCTGTAAGGAGCATTGTCCGCATAGGGAGGCCTCTCTCGTTGACCCTTGCCAATCACCCATTCCGGACACTATATAACTGATAGACGATAATTTATCTAGGAGGTGGCGATGGCAGTCGAGCCGGCTCGAACCCTCGACGAATGCGCGAAGATCGCCGAAGCCGCAGGGGTCCACACCGTTGCCTGCGTGTTCAGCGACACCTGGGGCGTCGCGCGCGGGAAGCACCTGCCGATCCGCCAGTTCCTCCGAGACGGACGGTTCAGCACCGCCGCCGTCGCGTTGTCGTGGAACCCGCGCTCCGACGTCCAGCCCACGCCCTGGGCGGAGATGGACAGCGAGTTCAAGGACATGGCGGTCGTACCCGACCTCGACACCTTCCGAGTCGCCGGCTGGACCGAAGGGACAGCGGTCGTCATCTGCGACACGGTGGACCCACAGACCGGTGAGCCGACCGCCATGGACGCACGCGCGATGCTCAAACGGACGCTCCGCGATTACGCCGACCTCGGCCTGACCGTCCATCAGGCACCGGAGCTGGAATTCCATCTCTTCGACACCGCCTGGCAGCCGATCTCCACTAAGACGTGGTGCTACTCCATCGACCGCGCCGACGAACTCGAACCAGTACTCGGAGCCATCCGCGAAGCCATGCTGAGGACCGGCATCGACTGCGAGGCGAGCAACGTGGAGTACGGTCCGTCACAGGTCGAGATCAACCTCCGCTACGCCACGGGGATGACCGCCATCGACGAGACCATCCTGTTTCGTCTCCTCACCCGCGTCATCGCGCGCAGGCACGGCTACAACGCAACCTTCATGGTCAAGCCGATCAACAGCGGTGCCGGCTCGGGCATGCACATCCATCAGAGCCTGGTCGACGCGGACGGGCGCAACATCTTCGCCGAGCACGACGACCCGGGGCACGCACTGCGGTCCACAGCCATGAAGGGCTACGTCGCCGGACTGCTGCGCCGCCAACTGGAACTCCAAGCGCTGGCCATGCCCACAGTCACCGCCTACCGACGGGCGGAGGACTACTCGTTCTCCCCGACCCAGGTCTGCTGGGGACTCGACAACAGACTCGTCGGAGTGCGCTGTCTGACCCCCAACGCCTCCGGAACCCGCGTCGAGGTCCGGTGGGCCGCCGCGGACGCCAACCCCTACCTCCTCGCGCACGGCTATCTCCAGGCCGGACTCGAAGGAATGCGCGATGATGCCGTCCTGCAGCCGGTGTCGACCGGCGACCCCCACGCAGACACCACTCTCGCCCGGGTCGCGCCAAGCCTCGACAAGGCTGTCGAGGCGTTCCACGGCAGTGCGTTCGCCCGTCGCATCTACGGCGACATGTTCGTGGACACGTTCACGGTCATGCAGCGCAACGAACTCGCCGCTTTCGGCGCACACGTCACCGACTGGGAGTTCAAGCGCTATGCCGATGTCTTCTGAGAGCGGCGAGCCGGTAGGACCAGCCGACCAGCGCAGGAGCGCAGTCCTGGTCACGCACGAGGCCTACGGCGCCGACGACACCGGCGCGATCCGACGGTACCTTGTGGACCGCGGCTTCAGCGTTGCCCATCACTCCGTCTTCCCGCACGGAGAGATCCGCGACCCGGACCTGGCACTGCCCGACACGGCGGCAGCCGACCTGGTCGTCGTCTTCGGCTCCTTCGCGCACGCGTGGCAGCAGGAACACCAAGACTGGGTCGAGGCGGAGATCAGCTGGGTCCGACGCGTGGTGGAGTCGGACATTGCCTATGTCGGCGTCTGCTTCGGCGGCCAACTCCTGACCCGCGCCTGGGGCGGTCGCGTGGAGCCCGGCAACGGCCACGAGATCGGGATGCTGACCTTCCAGACAACTCCGGACTGCCCGATCCCAGGCGGCCCCTGGTTCTCCTGGCACAGCGACCGCGTGGTACTTCCGCCCGACGTCACCGTGTGGTCCCGCAGCGACTTCGGGCCCCAGATCTTCACCCGCGGCCGCTCGATCGGTGTCCAGTTCCATCCGGAGATCACCCACGCGTTGGTCGACTCGTGGATCCGGGCCGAGCAGGCCACGGTGGACAAGGCCTACGGGTCGGAACGACTGCGCGCGGAGGTGGACGCCGACATCGGGGCCTCGCAGACAAACCTCGGCACGTTCCTGAACTGGGTGATCGAAGCGTGGGTATGAGGACGAGACCCCTTATCGCCATACCGGGACGGTTCAGCCGGTCGGCCTCCGCCCTGCGATTCCGGGCCGTGGTCAACGCGCAGGCCCTGCTGGAGGCGGTATGGACAGCGGGCGGCGACCCCGTCACCCTGCTTCCCACCGACGCGACCACGCCCGCGGAGATCACGGCGAGGCTCGACGGCTATCACGGAGTGCTCCTTCCTGGCGGCGCTGACATCAACCCGGCCCTCTACGGGGCCGCCCCCGCTCCCGGTACCGACCCGCCCGACGACCTACAGGACGACTTCGACCTGGCCGTACTCCGCCACGCGCTGGACCACGCGATGCCACTGCTCACCGTCTGCAGAGGGACGCAGCTCCTCAACGCCTTCCTCGGCGGCACCTTGGAACAGGACATGGCCGCAGGGCACATCCACACGGTACAGACGGTCACTCCGGTCGAGCCGACCCTCTTCGGACCCGACCCCATCCCCGTCAGCTGCTACCACCATCAGCGCATCGACATCCTGGCAGAGGTGTTGGAACCGTTCGCCCGCGCGGACGACGGGACCGTCGAGGCAGTGCGGTACCGCACCGCCCCGGGCTGGGTCTTCGGCGTGCAGTGGCATCCCGAGGACACGGCCGCCGAGGACCCCCACCAGCAGCTCCTCCTCGCCACCTTTGTGGAAGCAGCACGGACATCGCTTCCGAGTAACCCCGTTGAAGGAGCGCCATGCACCCCGACGACATCGACCTGACCGACCTCGACCTCTACCAGGACGGAATCCCCCACGAGGCGTTCCGCACCCTGCGCGACCAGGCCCCTCTGTTCTGGAACGACGAGACCGACGGCAACAAAGGCTTCTGGTCCGTCACCCGGTACGAAGACGTCGCGGCGGTCGACAGAGACGCTGAGACGTACTCCTCAGAACAACAGGTCACACTCGAGGAGCTCGACGAGGAGCAGCTCCTCGTCCGCAGGTCCCTGATCGACACCGACGGAGCCCGGCACTGGGCGCTGCGCAAGGTGCTGGCTCGAGAGTTCAGTCCTCGTTCGGTGGCTCTGTACAGCGACTTCCTCACAAAGCTGACCGAAGCGACCCTCGACCGCGCTCTCGCGCTCGGCGAATTCGACTTCGTCGAGCAGATCAGTGCCGACATTCCGATCCGCCTGCTGGCGCGCATGCTCGACGTGCCGATCGAGGACACTGACAAGCTGATCGACTGGGGCAACCAGATGATCGCGAATTCCGATCCCGACTACACGGACGTCCTCGCCGGCAGTCCCGAGTCGGAGCAGTACCGCAACCTCCCCTTCCGCTCCCCGGCTGCTCTTGAGGTCTTCGAGTACGGTTTCAGACTCGCCGCGCACCGCAGGGGTGGCGCGGGGACCGACCTGGTGTCCAAGCTGGTCAACACCATCCCCGAGGACGGTGTCCCGCTCACCGATCTGGACTACCAGAACTACTTCTCCCTTCTGATCATCGCCGGCAACGAGACCACCCGGCACACCATCTCGCACACGGTTCGAGCGCTCGCCTCGCATCCGCAGGCCTGGGCCGACCTGAAGAAGGATCCGTCCCTGGTGCAGAACGCGGTCGAGGAGTTCCTTCGCTGGGCCAGTCCGATCCTCCACTTCCGCCGCACCGCGACCCGTGACATCGAGCTCCACGAGCAGCAGATCCGCGAGGGTGACAAGGTCGTGATGTGGTTCGGGTCGGCCAACTACGACGACCGAAAATTTCAGAACCCCGAAGTCTTCGATGTCCATCGCAAGAACGTCGAGCATGTGTCGTTCGGCAAAGGCAGCCCGCACTTCTGCCTCGGTAACGCGCTGGCGCGGCTGGAGATCAGGATCGTCATCACCGCGCTACTCGAGCGGCTGGAGAGCATCGAGCTGCTGAGCGAGCCGCGGATGGTGCGTTCGAACCTTGTGCACGGCATCAAGCAGATGCCGGTGCGGGTGCACCCTGCTCCGTCCTACCGAGGCACTGCCGGCTGAAGGCCGCAGCCCCGGTCCTCTGGTCCGTGCGTTACAGCGCACGGTTCCGCAAAGGCTCCTCTACCGGATGATCACGGATCGCCCGTTCACAACAACGGCAGCGAGGCACCGAGTACCAACTCGTACCGAGGCCGGAGGACTTCGTACGGTGCAGCTACGGTCGTCATGGTGCTGACCGGTGCCACTGTCGGTGCGCTGCGGCGGCCTTGTCTGGCGCGACCATGATCATGATCGAGAATGGGGTGACTCTCTGGGTTGGCTCTGCCGGAGACCGCTGGCCGGGCGGGCCACCCCTGCCCGCAGAGAACGTCTGGCCGCATCAGCATCGTGACGGCCACGCAGGGACCACTAGCGTGTTGTCGTTCAGGTCGGCCGGCGGTGCCGATCCGCGGGAGCTGGTCGACTGTTCACGGACAGCGGGACACCCGGGTGCGCGGACGCTTCGGCTGGGCCGCCGGTACCTGCCCGCCCGACATCCAGCCCGACTGGCACCCGGGCAATCCGGCCGTCCGTCATGGACGCCGAGGGAAAGCTTGCGCTTCACGCCGCAGCTTGCGGCACCCCACCAGGAAGTCGTCGGAGACCAGCAAGTCCACAAGGTCGTAGCCGAGCACGACCGTGGTCAGGGACTCGGTGTCCGCGCTTCCAACGGCAACGCGTGCGACCTCGCGCTTCTGCTGCACCACCGCGCCGGGCTGTGCACGCACTGACACCCGACGTAGCAGGTTGTCGTCGACATTGCCTGTCCGTGGGCGACGCTGAATGTGTCAGCGGTGCCTTCGTCTCTTGAGTCCTGGCCTGTGGGGGAGAACGGCACGTCCGGGTGTCTCGGGACAGGGTCGCAGATCGTGAGTCGGACGCAAAAAACGGCAGACCTACCGATGCGCAGAGCCGTAGCAACACGCAACCCTGGTCCTACCGGAACCGGAGGCGGTGCGCCGAGCGGTTCCCGCAACGGACGCGAGGAGCAGGTCATGAACCCCGAGGACATTCCTTGGACGCCGGCGGTGGAACTGGCGGCGAAGATCAAGGCTCGTGAAGTCTCCGCGGCTGAGGTGGCGGAGGTCATCGTCGAGCGAGTCGGGAGTCTGAACCCTGAGCTCAACGCCTTCATCAGTTTTGATCCCGAGCAGGTGCTCGCCGATGCCAAGGACTGCGACCGGAAGACGGTCGCGGGCGAAGAAGTCGGGCCGCTTCACGGGGTTCCCTACTCCATCAAGGAACTCACCTCGATGAAGGGCCAGCCCCTCGCGTTCGGGCTCAAGCCGCTCGCTGGCGGGATCGGCCAGCGCGACGCTGCCGTCGTGACACGGATGCGAGATGCCGGCGGAGTGTTCCTGGGGAAGACCAACACTCCGGAGAGCGGCTACTGGGGTGGAACGGAAGGCCACCTCTACGGAGCGACCCACAACCCCTGGAAGCGGGACTACAGCGCTGGCGGGTCGAGCGGTGGCGCCGCAGCCGCTGTCGCCGCGGGTCTGGGCCCTCTGGCGGAGGGCAGCGACGGTGCAGGATCGGTTCGCATCCCGTCCTCGCTGTGCGGCGTGGTCGGGCTCAAGCCGTCGATGGGCCGGATCCCCCAGACGATTCTCGCAGGCCGGTACTACACCTGGGCCTACCACGGGCCGATCACGAGGACCGTCGCTGACAGCGCGCTGATGATGAGCGTGGTGTCAGGCCCTCACCGCGAAGACCCCATGACACTGCCTGACGACGGCACCGACTACCTTGCCGAGACGCAGAGGGACATCTCCGGCTGGCGGATCGCCTACTCACCAGACCTCGGCTTGAGTACACAGGTTGACCCAGAGGTAGCAGCCATCTGTGCCGACGCCGTGACGGCGTTCACGGACCTCGGTGCTGTCGTCGAGGAGGCCACACCCGGCTGGGGCGACCCCGAATGGGCGATGTGGCATGGTGTCTGGGTGCCCGGATTCGCATCCGAGCACGACTTGCTGGACTGGGAAAGCCTGCACGGTGAAGTCGACGACGACCTGATCGGCCTGATGCAGGAAGCCGAGCAGCTGACCGGCGTGCAGAAGGGGAACGCAGACGCCTTCCGCGGCGGGATGTGGGACACCTACACAACCTTCATGGAGCGATACGACCTCCTGGTTTCCCCCACCCTCGGGGAAGCATCCTTCCCGCACGGTCAGTTCTGTCCGGACTGGCTGCAGGGTGAATCCCTTCAGCGGCGCCTGCTCGGCTGGCTGCTGACATACCCCTACAACATGCTGACAACGCCAGCAATCACCGTCCCTGCTGGCGTCACCTCTGATGGCCGCCCGGTCGGGCTGCAGATCGCCGGTGGCCTGCATGCCGACGGGGCCGTACTCCGGGCAGCCGCTAACTTTGAATCGGCCCGTCCCTGGGCCGACCGCCGGCCGAGCCTCTAACCAGGTGCACACCCTCGGGGTCGGAGACTTCCGTACGCGTCTCCGACCCCGAGGGCGGGTTCGAACGCGCCAGTGCGTGGCACCCGGGGCGATGTCGGCGACTCGGGTCTATCGATGATCGCGGCTGCCGACTGCCCCTGATCCGAATTTTAGTGCGACGACGGTGCGCACCTGCTAGAGGAAGTCCCGCTCACCGTTGCGGCCATCGACACCGTGGGTGGAGGACAGCTTGGTAAGGACGGCGGCGTCGCTGTTCTCCTGGGCGGCCACCCATGCGGCCTGTCGGCGGGAGCGGTCCGGTGAGGCGTGCTGTGCGTTGAACAGCATCAGCCTTACGGCCTTGTCGGTCGACGACGTGCGAGGGTTCGTCCGCGTAACCAGCCCGGTGAGTGCGCTCTTCGGTCGGCGCCCATTTCATCGAGGAACGCCTGGCTCTGGGGCGTCTCCTGAACGGCGGGTCGTAGGGACGCCAGGCTGTCACGGATCACTCCGCTGCTGGCCCGAAGTGCATGTGCCAACTTGGCGGCCAAGGCTGGAGGTAGCCCTCCGTCGTTCAGCCCGCACGCGTGGACCAAGTCGTGGGCATCGTTCGCCTTCCCGGAGGAGACCAGGCTGGTGAAGCGGGGGTTGGCCAGGCACTCGCGGGCAGCGTAGCCGTCGGTCGCGACCGTGGTTCGACGGTGCAGTTCCTCGGCGACGAGGTGTGCTGCAGAGCTGTCGGACTGATCGAGGAGGTCCAGGACGGTGAGCCCGAGGCGCGTGTCGAAGACAGCCGTACCGGTGGCGGGTTCGCGCTGCAAGTAGCTATTCACCATATCGGGGAGCAGGTCGTCGACGGAGCGGTGGGCGGCTCGGTGACACATCACGGCCAGGCAGGTGGTGACGGCGTTCTCCCAGGATTCGCCAGGTGTCGTCTCGGCGACGAGGCGGGTGGCGTGCTCCGGGTCGCCGTGGAGGGTGGCGAGTACGGCGACCTGCCGACCGTCCAGCATCCGCAGTCCGAGGCCGTGGTGCTTCTCGATGTGGGCGAGGGCCTCAGTCCAGCGGCCGGCGGTGGTCAGAGTGCGGGTGCCGTCGGCGAGAATCACCCGCCACAGCCACGCGCGTACCTCGTGCCGATCGGTGTCGCTGGTGGTCAGCTTTGCAGGGATGCGAACGCCTTCGAACCCGACGGGGGCGGCGTTACTGACGGCGTCGAAGAGGTTGAGGAGGCGCTGGCGACCGTCGTCTGTGTTCCCAGCGCGGATCTGGAGCCGGGCGAGGTTGACGACGGGTTCCAGGGCTCGGATTGCGGTCATGCCGGGGAGGGGGGTGGCGTTGAGGTAGGCGACGGCGTGCTGGTGGCACCAGCGGCGGGCGAGGTAGGGCAGGCCGAGGTCGGAGGCGAGGAGTGCGGCCTGGTTGTAGACCGCGGACGCCAGGCCTTGGTCCGCCTTCGTTTGGGCTGTGGCGGAAAGCTCGACCAGGGCGCGGACGCGCTGCGGGAGCGGCAGGCAGGCGGGGCGGAAGCGGGAGATGAGGGGGAAGCGCCGGGCTATGGAGGCGTTCGGGTCCATGGGGACTCCCGGAGAAGGGAACGGCGAATGCGGCTGCGGGCCCGCCGTTGGAAGGCGGGCTCGCAGCCGAGGGGCTACTGCCAGGTGACGAGGACGCGGTTGAGCGGGGTGTCGAGGAGGAACGTGCCGGATCGCTGGTCGACGGGCGGCGCGTCGAGCGGCAGGAGCTCGAAGTCGGCTTCCCGGCCGCGGTACTCGCGGTCCCAGGTGCGGATAGCGTGGGCGGTCTGAGAGGCGAGATCCTCGCTGCCGGGGCCGTGACCGATGACGCCGAACTCCCAGAGTTTGCCGCCCTCGGGTGTCATTTCGTCCAGCAGGCGCCGGGTGAGGTAGATGAGCGCGCCCTTGTCCACGGCGGCTGTGGAGGAGGGGTAGGGGTCATCGGTGAGCACGGTGCCCTTGGCGCTCTGGGGGAACAGCATGCGGATCAGGCCGGAGGGCAAAGAGCAGGAAACGAAGAGCTCCATCCACTCCGGGCTCTCCATGGCGCGGACCTTCATCCCGGTCCATTGTTCGGTCCGCGGCTGTTCCAGGACGCCAGCGAGGGCGTCGGCGTCGATCTGCTGTCCGGCGGGGGCTTGGAGGCGCACAGTGCTCTGCGTGGAGAGGGGGATGACGCGGCGGTCGTCGTCGGCGATGCCGCATCGCAGGGGCATGAAGGTGTTCATCTGAGAGCCGGACGAGATCCAGCGGCCGTCGCGCTCTTGGTAGACGATGGAGCGCGAGACGCTGCCTTTGAGGCGCTGGGGGGTGACGAGCCGACCGCCGGGGGCGAGCTGCTCGAGCCAGGCGGGCGGAATGCCGTGTGCGCCGACTGTGGCGACGATCCGGTCGTAGGGTGCTCCTTCGGCGTGGCCCAGGGCGCCGTCGCAGGTGAGGGCTTGGACGTTGGTGAAACCAGTGTCGGCGAGGTGGGCGCGCGCGCCTTCGACGAGGTCGTCGTCGACGTCGATCGTGGTGACGTGTCCGTCAGGGCCGACGAGGTGTCCGATGAGGGCGGCGTTGTAGCCGGTGCCGGCGCCGAGTTCGAGGATGCGATCGCCGGGCTGGGCCTGCAGCTGGTCGAGCATGAGGGCGACGACGCTGGGCTGGGAGGCGCAGGAGATTGAGGTGCCGTCGGTGTCGTACTTGATGTTTACCGGCGCGTTGGCGTAGGCGTCGGTGAGCGACGCGTCGGGGACGAACCTGTGCCTCGGGACCGTGCGCAGCGCGCTTTCGACCTCGGAGGTGCGGGCGTGGCCCTCGGTTTTGATCTGGTCGACCAGGGCGTTGCGCAGGCACTCGGCCTCGGGTGTGGTGAGCGTGTCGGTGTTCACCGCGCTGACGTTATCGGCGGCGGGGGTGTTGGCCTTGGTGGGCGCGGTGTCGTCGCTCGATCCCATGACTGCCTCTCGTGCGATGTGGAACAGGGTGTGCTGGTCTGCGGCCGGTAGGCCGGCCCGGTTGGCGTGGAAGATGACGTGGTGGGTGATGACAGTGCGCAGGCCGCGAGTCAGTTCGCCCTGCGCGGCGAGGTGGGCGAGGGTCATGCCCGCCCGTTCGAAGGCGGCGATCCACTGCGTGTGGCCGTCCAGCGGCCCGCCCGCCCGGCACAGGCTGCGTGCCTCGATGGCCATCAGCTTCCGCATCGACGGCAGAAGGCTCTCGGACAAGTCGGGTGTCGGGGTGCCGGGGCGCAGGGCGGCGGCCTTGCTCCACACGTCGCCTTGCTCGAACCAGTCGAGGTTCGCGGCCCGCATCATGCTGCTCAGCAGCAGGACGGCCATCTCCGGACGGTCCAGGTGGCCGGGGCCTATCTGGTAGGCGAGGAGGTGGCGGCTGTCCTCGTGGAAGAGGTCGTGCGCGGTCGCCATGGCGGGCCAGCCGCCGAAGGCGTGCATCTCAGGCTCGTAGATCCCGGTCGTCCAGGAGGACGCGACGCCGTCTGCGACCAGGTCGTCCAGCAGCGCCGTTACGGCCGGGGCGGGTTGATCGGCCAGGTACCGCAGCGGCCAGGGCTGTTTGTTCATGAACCACCAGCCGCTGAGCTGCCGGGTGGCCTCTGCCTCGTGCAGGACAGAGGCGAGGCGGTCGGTGATGGCGGCGCGCGCGGTCTGCCGGTCGGGGAAGGTGATCTGGTGCTGCTGCCAATGGTCGGCGGGCATCAAGGTCCTCTCGGAGGTCAGGCGACGAGCAGGAAGGCATCCCAGTGGGTGCGCGGCGGGGCGGTGCCGGAAGTGGAGAGGAGGCCGAGCCCGATACCGGCGGCGCCGTCAAGGAGACCGGCGCCGGGAGCGCCATCGATGAGTGCCGTGCCCGCGTCCTCCGGTTTCGAGCCGGGCGGCAGCAGGGTGGCCAGCAGGTCGGGCAGAACGGCGCGGAGCTGGTTCGCGGTCTCGGGCGCGGCGTCGGCGGCGGCCCGGCCGGTGATGTGGGCGAGTCCGGCGAAGCCGTGGCACAGGCCGGTGTCCGTGGTGGCCCACAGCTGCTCGGGGTCGGTGAGAGCGTTCAGGAAGGCGTTCTCGGCGACCGCTCGGCGGGTGGGATCGCCGAGCGCGAGGGCGGCAAGCTGCTGGGCGCGCGCTATGCCGGCGGTGCCGTAGCACCACGAGGGACGCCGGGGACCGGCGGGCGCGAGCTGCCCGGTGCGCAGCTCGTCGCGGGTGACCCAGTACGGCCAGGTCCCGTCGTGCGTGGTGGCAGTAGCCCAGTGGTCGAGCCAGGCCAGGATGGTGCGCAGGGCCTGGCTGTGGCCGCTGACCTTGGTGCCGCGGCGGGCGCAGAGCGCGAGCAGGGCCAGAACGGAGCCGACGCCGTGGGCCATGCCGGTGTTGCTGTGGCCGCCGGGGAATTGGTCGTCCGGCCGTCCGGAGGGCCCGCTGAGCGTCCACCACCCCGGCAGAGTGTCCCCTTGATGAGTGAGCGGTTCGGTCAGGCGTACGCAGTAGTCGAGGATCGATTGCAGGGCCGGGCCCGCCGGGTCGCGGCGCAGGAGGTAGCCGCCGAAGCCGGTCAGTCCGCGGATCGCGTCGAACTCGGCGAGCGCCGGGAGTTGTCCGGCGTCGACTCGGCGGTGCGCGTCGTCCAGGCGGCGTTGGACGTCGTCGAAGATCCGGCGGTCCAGGAGGGCGAGTTCGCGTGCATAGGCGCCGGGTAGCCCTTCGGCGGCGCAGGCCAGGACGTGCGCGAGTGCGGGGGCGCCGTAGAAGGGGTGGCTGTCGGCGCCGCTGGTGAACGGGCGGCGGGTGGCGGCCGCGAGCCAGTCGTGGGCGCGCTGCCACGGGCCGAGGCCAGCCGCGGCCCGCTCGATGTGCAGCAGAGCGATACCGATCGGCCCGAGTGCGAGGTGCTGCCGGGCGGCCTGCGTGCTCACCGTGGGTGGCGCGGTGCCGGGGTGGGCGAGGCGGTCGGCGATGCTCGCGGACAGGCCGAGGGCGGTGTCGTTGTTCACCGGGTCCTCCTGGGACGGGCGTTGAAGGCTTGGGCGGCGGCGCGGGCGAGGTGGAGGCAGATCTCCTCCTCGGGGAAGTTGACCGCGACGTGCCGTACGAAGTGGGTGTGCAATAAGGAGGTGAGGACGTCGTCCAAGGCGATGCCTTCGGTGTCCGGGCCCGGCAGGTGCTTGCGGTAGGCGGCCAGTGCGACGGCACGGTCGGCCCAGCCCGCGACGATCGCCTTGCCGCCGGGGACCGCACGGAGCGCGGCCCAGCCGTCGTGGGGGTCGGCCAGGCGGACGGCCTCGGTGAACTGCTGCCTTGGGATCGGCTTCGGCGCTCGGTGCGGGATGTGGTCGATCAGCCAGCGCGCGCCGGCCTGCGGGCTGCCGAGGAACGCTGAGGTGATCGCTAAGGTGTGGGCGGCCACCAGAGCGCGTTGCTGTGGGCGCCTGGGCTGGGAGAGCTGGGTGATGACGGCTCGAGAGTCGGCCCGGAATACCTTTTCGGCGGCGTCCCATGCGCTTGCGGAGCCCCAGCGGCCCATCTCCCGGTAGGAGGTGGGGTAGCGCAGGTCTGCCAGAAGCCCGTCCGTGCGCAGTTCGTCGGCCCACGCGCTCACCGTACGGGCGGCGTCCGCGAAGCCAGCCGGGTCAGGCAGGGCGATGCGCAGGCGCAGGTGCTGGTCGGGGTCGCGGAAGCGGATGAACCACCATGGGGGAGAGCCGAGCCGGTCAAGGAGTTCGGGGATGTGCCGGGTGAGCACGGCGTCCTGGCGGCGTAGGTCTCCATACAGGGTGGCCAGCAGCACCGAGGACGTGCCCGGCGTCTGGGTCTGGGGCCGGGTGAGGGTGCGGGCCGGGGTCGGCTGGGGAAGCGGCGGCCACGCTGCGGACCTGGTTGCGTTGAGGGGGATGATGATGTCGTGGGCCCGGCCCTGGCTCCAGCCGTATGCCTGCGGGCCCGGCGCCTCGGTGAGCACCACGGCGGAGGCGCGGTCGAGCTGCTGGCGTAGCAGACTGCGGTGGGCGGCCTGGTCGAGGTCGAGTGGGAGGAGCCGGTCGCCCTGGACGAGCCGCACGTGCTGAGGCAGGCGTCGGCGGCTGTGCCATTCGTCGAGCGCGAGGTTCCACTCTGCCGTCGCCCGGTCCTGGCCGGGTAGGTCGGCCGCTTCCAGCCGCCACCGGGCCGGGGAGAGCACGATGCGGCCGTAGCGCAGGCGCGGGAGGAACGGCGCTGTCGCGGCAACTCCCCAGTCGAAGGCGGTCACCCGGGCGCACTGGCCGCGCGAGAGCTCGGTGAGCAGCCGGGCCAGTGGCGGGGTGTGCTCGGTGAGATTAAGCGCGTGCATGCCCACGGCCTCGATGCGGCGGCCAAGACCCGGGGCGGCCAGGTACATCCGGCGGCCGTCGCAGGCCACGGCGAGATCGGCCGGAGTGAGAACGTCCGGGGCGGGTGGCCGGTGTTCTTGCAGGCTGATCAGCAGCGGCAGGATGCGGGGGGTCCGAGTGACGTGCGCGGTATCGGGCAGCAGCGGAGGGAAGGAGAGCTGGGCGGGATCAGTGCCGAAATCGGCGGTGGGCAGGTCGGTCAGCTCCGCGCACAGCGCCTTACGCGCGGCGGGATCCAGGACGCTGGCGAAGCGGCCGGTGCTGACCCCGGCGCCACGGGACACGCTCGTGACCGCCAGGGTGAACCGGCCGTGCTGCACCTCTTCGACGCTCGTCGCGTGCAGCCGTATGCCGATCTCCAGGTGCGGCGGCATCCGCGGTTCCTTCGGCCCCATGTTCAGGGCTTCCACCATCTTGTCGGAGAGCACCACTTCGTCGTGCCCGTCGAGCGCGGCGGCCTGGGCCAGTCGGAGGAGTATGTCGTCCCGTGGGGAGATCCGCCGTTGGCCGGCGCCGGCCGGGGCACCGGGGTAACCGGCGGGGTAGCCGATGCCGTTGTCGGCGACGACATCGAGGAGGGGCACCATCGTGCCGATGCCGTACCGCTCATAGAATCGCTGGTGATACTCGCCCAGTCCGCGGCCCCCGTACGGGCGGGCACTGAGCCGGGTGAGGACGGTGGCGGCGCGCTCAATCTCGCGCGCCACTTCATCGGGCAGCCGGAGATGTGCGTCGAGACGGAGGTCGAGCGCCAAGGGGTGGCGGCGAAGGCCCGGCACCAGCTGCTGCATCAGCGCGGCCACTGCCTCCCGGTCATCCGGCGAGGCGCACTGGAGCAGCCCTGCGTGGACGGCGCGAAGGTCTCTGACCATCCCAGCGAGCGGGACGAGGGCGCCGCCCCGGGCCGTGTCGAGCTGGGCGAGGACGTAGCCGAGGGCGTCGGGTTCGGTGGCCGGTGCTTGGAGGTTCGTGATCAGCACGCGCCGCCTGATCAGGCCTGCCAGCAGCCCGTGGACCCGCTCGGGGACCACGCCGGGGAACTCTGCGCCCAGCTTCTCGGCCAGGTCCTCGAACCGGACCGGCTCCTTTGCTGCGGCAAGGGCACTGCGCACTGGGGAGGACAGCTCGATCGACGCCTCCACCGCCCGCCGACCGTCGTCCTGGTACGGGACGATCAGGCGACCGTCCCTTACGAAGGCCGTGTTGTTCACCATGACGGACAACCACGGCAACAGCTCTCCGCTTCTCTCCAGTTGCTCGACCAGCCGGGACAGCCACTCGGCGCCGACCCGCGCGACAACCACATGATCCTCGCCCCAGACGGCGGCAGTCCTGTCACCGAAGGCGGCGGTGGTCACGCCGGCGAACAGACCGAACGGTGTGGCCCGGTGCCTTGCCCGAAGCAGGTAACGGACCAGGGAGAGGCCGACGCGCCGGACGTCGCGCCTGGAGGGTGCCGGGGACTCGCACAGATTATCGACCTGGGTCCCCAGGTCCGAGCTGGCGTGTCGCACGGCCTCGACCAGGGCTGCGTTGCTCCAGACGGCGCGCACCCAGGCGAGACGGCTGGCGGTGATGTCTTCCTGACCGGCGTCGGGGAGGGGGCGGTCGTCGAAGTCGGGGAAGGGATCCTCGGCCGGTGCCGGTCGTGCTACGGCGCGGACGAGGGCGGTCGTGCCGGCCCGGAATAAGGGTGGTGCGGTCACGAATGCCTCCTTGAGCCGGGCGGGAAGGGCGGCCGGGGCCCGCCGCACCATCGGTGTGGCGGCCCCGGCCAGGTGCGGGCTAGATGGGTCAGGTCAGGCGACGTTGGTGGTGCAGGCGCCGCAGGTGGTGCCGCAGTTGTCGTCGGTCAGGTTGGTCAGTCCGATGGCATCGGAGACCTCCAGCAAACCGACGTTCAGGGTGAACCCGTCCTCCTGGGCGAGGGGCTCCTGAGCCTGAGTGGTGCTCTGCGCGATGTTGCGCGTCATGTCAATTCCTCTTTCATGGTTGGGTGTTGTTGGCTTGATGGCTCTGCCGTATGCAGGAGGCCGGAGAGTGGCCGGTGGGCTGGCTCCGTCGGCCCGGGTCTGGCCACCCCGACGCGAAGCCGCGGCGGGAAGCTTTTCGGTGTCACCTGTGCAGGCGAGTCAGCCACTGGGTGGAGCGAGCGGTCACTGCTCAGGGCAAGGGACAGCACGGCTTGACATCCGTCCTCACCGACCAGCGTGCGCCCAGGCCAACCTCGTAGTCGGGCGACGATCCAGAGTGGCGCCTGCGTGTCTCCGGCTATGGTGTGTCGGGCTGCCTGCGCGACCTCTTCTGGAGCAGCGTTCCGGCAGTCCGTCGGGGCACCCCACGTGGTGTTCGCGTCGGCCTTGACCTCGCCGATCAGATCCAGCGCGATGTCGGGTCGGGCGGTCATCTGGAGCTCTCCAGTTTGGCGCCGCCAGCAGAGTCGAGACGGCGCGTAGCGTCGGTCTGTGCTGGGAGGACGACGGTCAAGGGCTCCACGGGAGATCCTTCGGGATAACTGGGCACGCGATTGGTGGTGATGGATGGCCTGTACGGCAGACCGTCAGCCCAGGCGTTGAGGCCGGGGTAGCCGACCTCGGCCTTTCGTGGGCAACGTCGGCGTATGAGGCCGCTGAGATGACCGAGTGTCGGTCAACTGTGCGTGCACGGCCTAGTAGTTGATGGGAGTCTTGCGGGAGTCCCGTCTCTGCGGCGGTACGCTCAGGCTGTGCCTGCCTGATTGGATTTCGTCGTGGACGAGGATGAGCGCACACCCCACCCGCTGGCTGCAGTCCGCAGCGCGCGCGGGTTCAACCGTGTCGAGTTCGCCCAAGCGATACACGGCGCTGCCCGCCGTCGCGGTCTGCGCACCGGCGTCGATAAGGCCCGGGTGCGCAAATGGGAGGTCAACGGCGTACGACCTGACGTCGTCTCCCAGACCTACATCGCGGAAGTCCTGGGCATCTCGGCCGATGACGTTGACCCTGCTGTCTGGCCCGCCTGGCTTCCTCGCATCGACCAGGGTGTCGTGCCGCTCGGCCTTGCGAACGTTGTACCTGCTCTGCGAGAGGCCCTGCACACTATGGACCGCCGTAACCTGCTCAGCGCTATCCCCGGATCCGCGCTCGTTGCCCTGGCCGGAAGCTGGACTGGAGCCCAACCGACCGCTCTTGCCCATGGCCCTTCCGGCCCGGGCGCCATAGTGGGCGAGGATGTCGTAGCCCTGCTGGAGGAGACCAGCGCCCGCCTGAACGCACTGGCGACGGAACAACGCCAGCACATTGCGCCTCTCTACGACGCCCACCTCGCGCGCGTCACCGATCTGATCGGGGAGCAGCGCTACCCCCGCGTCCTAGGAGTGCGCCTGCACAAGCTCGCCGCCAGCCTCGCCCAGACAGTCGCCTGGATCCGCTTCGACCATGGTCAGCACAGCGCCGCCAGCCGATACTGGATTGCCGGACTGCACAACGCTTACGTCAGTAGCGACCGTGATATGGGCGCGGCCCTCCTCAGCGACCTCGCTTACCAAGCCTCCTGGCGGGATGACCCCACCACCGCCGCTGGCATCCTCACCAAGGCCCTCAGCCGCACCACGCACCCCGCAGCCAGTTCCTTGCTGCACTTGCGACTGGCACGCGCCCAAGCCGCGCGCGGCGAACGGCGCGCCACGATGCAATCCCTGCATGCCGCAGAACGCCTGCTCGATGCCGGGGACGTAGACGACACCCCGCACTGGTGCTCGTAGATGTCATCCGCCGACCTGGCCGTGGACTCAGGCCGCTGCCTGCTCGACCTCGGCGACACCACCCAGGCACACCGCCTCATCGCCGAGGGTCAAGCGCTCCTGCCCGTCAGCCGCGACAAAACCCGCGGAATCTTCCTTGCCTACCGGGCGCAGGGGCATCTCAGTCGTCGCGAACCCGAGGCAGCAGCTGCCGACGCCCTCGAAGCTCTTCGCCTGGCTGAACGGATTGGAGCCCCACGATGCGTGCAGCTCGTCCGGAATTTAGCTCCCTCCTTCGCGCCGTACAGCACTGCAGAGGGTGTGCCCGAACTGCTGCAGGCTGTCGCATAGTCCGGACATCAGATGCGCACGCCCATCGGCTCGTCACCGGATACGTCGCTGCCCCCTCGTACTGCACGACCAGCTCGACACCACGGGCGTACGGCTCCGACCAGGACGTGTTCGGCGACCGGGCCCTGACCGCCGTCTCCGCTACGGATGTCAGGTCACGATGGGGCCGCAGTCATCACCTTCGCCGCCTGGCCAAGAGTTCGACTAGGGCGAGCTGCACAGCAGGAGGCTTGTTTTCGGACATTTAGGTGGCATTCTGCGGTTCGACTCACCTGAAGGCCCGTACGGTGAACTGCGTCTGAGGCGGGATGTCTCCCCCGTCATCCCGCCTCAGATGTCTGTCTGGCGAGGGCGCTTGCGTCGTCTCTCTGTACTCGGCTGTCGCGGTGGGCCACGAGACGGTCGGCCACCAGGCGGTGGGCAGTGGAACACCATGACGAAAGTGACCGCAGCGGATACCCTCCCCGTATCTCCTGGTCGACCCCCCTGTCCTGCGGGTGCAGCTCCCCGGGGCTCAGTTGGTACCCGCCCCGGCCTTGATACGTCTTTTCCGGCCGCATCCAGGCCCGTCGTGGTGGCTCGAACGTGAGCGGGTCTGGGCCCGAACTTCTGCACCGCACAGTCCTTCCCGACGGGAAGGACTGTGCGGTGCAGGCACCTGGCCAAGAGCACGCTGAGCTCGGTCAAGAGTTCGCCTCGTTGAAACCGGTGCTGGGCGCCCACGCCGGTACACCAGATGCTTGTCCCGGAGCAACCACGCGACTGTGTCCGCACCGCCGCTGGCCCCATGACGCCCACCGAGTCGTCGCCGGGTAGCCGGCGGCTCTCTTGTCGTCGGGCACGTGGCGGGTGAGCCACTGCCCGCGAGTCTCGGACGGGGTCCTTGGCTGCCCGCGCGAGGGCCGGGGCCCACGGTCGCTTTCCTTGGGTATACCCGAGAGGTGCACTGAGGGCGGTGGGGGGTGGTGCCGGGGGCAGAGGAGTTCATCGCCCTGCTTCGGCCGGTCCGTTCGGCGGTGGCGTGGCGGTGGTGGGTTCCTCGGCTCCGAGGATGCCGTCGGTGTGGGCCAGGCCGATGAGATGGGGGACGTTCGCGGCGCCGGCCTGGCGCACGAGTACGTCGGTGCGGGTACGCAGGGCCCCTGTGGGGATGCCCGTGGCGCGGGCGATGTCGCCTCGCTGGGAGTGCTCGGCGAGGGCGTGGATGAGCCGTCGCCCGTCGGCGTCCGGCACGAAGGAGTGCCGCACGGTGAGTTCGGGCGGTGGAACCTGCTTGAGACGCAGGAGGGTGTGGGCGAGAACCGCGCGGGATGCGCGGGGCGGGCAGTGCAGGCGCAGGCGCATCGTGCCGATGTAGGAGCGCACGGTCTCCAGAGTCAGGTGCTCCGCTTCGGCGATTTCGCTGTTGGAGAGCCCCCAGACGTTGTGGGCGCCGATCTTCCTTTGGGTGGTGGTGAGTGGAGTGATCAGGGTGGTGCTGCGGGTCATCAGATGTCCAGGTAGGTAGGGAGGTGAAGGGCGCTCGATCTACTGCGCGGGTCCGGGCAGGGCTGTGTGGGGTGCTGGGTGGCTGTCCGGTCCGGGGGCGGGGATGTGCGGGACCGGGAGGGCAGGCGTCCGATGGGGGGAGAGGACGGTGGACAGTCGTTGTGACCATTGGCCTTTGCTTTGGCCGAGTGCGACTTCGGCGAGGCGTAGGAGTTGGATGTCGGATGTTCCTGCGGGGGCGGGGATGTGGTGGGCGTCGCGCAGGTATCGGTTGATGGGTGTGTCGGTCAGCAGGCCGGCTGCGGCGTGGATTTCCATGGCGGCGCGGGCGGAGTCCAGGGCGAGTTCTGTGTTGATGAGTTTGGCGTTTATCAGTTCGGTGTCGCAGGCTGCGCGGGTGTCCAGGAGGTGGGCGGCGTGGTAGGCGGCGAGGCGTGCTGTCATCAGACGGGACTGCATCTGCCCGATTTTGATGGTGATGTTGGGCAGGTGGTGGAGTTGTTTGCCGTAGCGGACGCGTTCGCTGGTGAAGCGGGTGGTCTGTTCCAGGATCGCCTGGTGGATGCCGAGGGCGACGGCGGTGAGGTTGGGGCGCCCGTACAGGACGCTGGAGGAGTAGGCGATGTCGCGGCCGTCTCCCTCATCGCCGAGGCGGTTGCTGACGGGTATGCGGCAGTCGGTGAAGTGCAGTTCGCCGAAGCTGAACCCGTGGAGTCCCAGGGCTCGGACAAGTGGGGGCAGGGTGAGGCCGGGGCGGTCGGCTTCGACGAGGAAGCCGGTGAGGCCTCTCGAGCCGTCGCCGGTGCGTGCGACGACTCCGTGGAGGTGCCCGATGTGGGAGTTGCCGATGTAGATTTTGCGGCCGTTGAGGACGTAGTGGCGTCCCTCGCGGCGTGCGGTCGTCTGCATGCCGAGCACGTGGCTGCCGGCGTCGGGTTCGGTGACGGCGATGGTGGGCAGGCATGTGCCGTTGGCGATCTTGGGGAGCCAGGTCTGCTTCTGCCGTGCGTTGCCGAAGTGGATGATCTTTGCGACGCCGAGCTGGGATGCCTGTGCGACGGCGCCCATGGCTCCGCTGACCCGGGACAGTTCCTCGATGATGAGGGTCTTGGCGAGGTGCCCGGCGCCCATGCCGCCGTACGTCGTGTCGACGGTGACGCCGATCCACCCCTGGAGGGCGATGGCTTCCGCCAGCTGTGTCTCGACCGCGCCGGTGTCCTCCATGTCCGCGACCCGTGGGGCGATGTGGGACTCGGCGAAGGCACGGACCTGCGCGCGCAGTTGGTGATGGCGTTCTTCGAGATAGGCGTCGGACATGGGGGCTCCCTCCCTGGTGGCTGCTCGTGGCATGGGGTGGTGCGGGGTTGTCTACGGCTGGATGCCGGCGCGCTGGTGGAGAAAGGCCATGACATGGTCGCGGTGCTGCTTGATCAGGGCGAGAGAGTCGCGGCCGGTGCTCAGGTCGCGTTCCACCGGGCCGACGAAGCACACGGTGCCGAGGACCGTGTCGCCGTGCACGAGGGGGGCCGGCGTAGGTGCGGATGCCGATCAGGTCGACGACGGTGTTCCCGGCGAACCGGGGCGAGGAGAACACGTCGGGGAGGACCAGGGCCTTCTTGCGGGCGACGACTTCGGGGCAGAAGCCGTGGTCGAGGGGCATGCTCCGGCCGACGGTCGGCAGGTCACTGTCCTCCCCGGGGGTGTGGAGCCCGAAGAACTGCTGCCGGTCGCCGAAAATGTTGACCATGGCGTAGGGGGCGCCCGCCGCCTGGGCCAGGCGCGCGGCGAAGGCATCAAGTTCGGGCGTAGGGCCGGTCAGGCCGAGGGCGCGCAGGAGGGCGTCCTGTTCGGGGTGCGGCGTGCCCGTGTGCGGGTGGCCCGGGGTGTTCGTCATGTGCAGGCTCCAGAAAAAAGGTCGCGGGGTCGCATGCTGTGTTCGACGAGGCGGATCAGTACGGTCATGGCGGACCTTCGATCGCGGACGTCGCAGGTGAGGACGGGGACTTCCCTGTCGAGATCGAGTGCCCGCCGCACTTCCGCCGGCGTATAGCGGTACGCGTGGTCGAACTCGTTGACTGCGACGACGAACGGCGTCCGCAATTGTTCGAAGTAGCTCACGGCGGCGAAGGAGGCGTCCAGGCGGCGCGTGTCGGCGAGGACGACAGCGCCGACCGCGCCATAGGACACGTCGGGCCAGGCGAACCAGAATCGCTCCTGCCCGGGCGTGCCGAACAGGAAAAGGATCATGGGGTGGGGTGGTTCGGCGAACGTGATGCGGCCGAAGTCCAGGGCCACCGTGGTGGTCGTCTTCTCCGCCACACCGGTCAGGTCGTCGACGCCCTGACTTGCGGCGGTCAGGACTTCCTCGGTCGTCAGAGGCGGAATCTCGCTGAGCGTGGCGACCATCGTCGTCTTGCCGACAGCGAAGCCGCCGGCCACGACAATCTTCAGCTCCGCTGACGGGAGGAGCGTCGCCTCTGGTTCAGAGGCGTGTGCGTAGGCCATGAAGGAGTGCCTCCAAGAGATATACGTCGGGGTCGGCTTCGGTGCTGGCCGGGTTGGCCCGGGCCAGTGCGTCGCAGTCGAGCAGGTCACCGATGAGCACCTTCACCACCTGAACAGGCTGGTGGGAGAGTGCGGCGAGTTCGGCTACGGAGCGGGGCGCACCGCTGCAGTGCAGCAGCAGTGCTTCGCCTTCGGGGCTCGGGTGGACGGTGCCAGGGGAGGCCGGTCGGGTGATCAGGCAGGTGGTGAGCTGGAGCGTGTGGTTGGCGCGGGTGCGGCCGCCGGTGATCGTGTAGGGGCGGACGTCCCCTAATGAACCGTCGGCCCAGCCGCTCGTCCCCACGTCACAGTCCTTGCCCGTTGAACGGGCTGGGCCGGGCTGCTACGACGAGGTGCTCGTTCAACCCGCGGATGAAGGTCTCCATTTCGTAGCCGACCTGGCCGGGGCTCGCGTCGGGCGTGGCGACGACGGCCAGCACGGTGTTCACTGCTGCGTTGTTGGTGAACTCTGTGCCGGCGCTCATGACGAAGAGGCTGCCGCCGTCGTGTTCGACGACGACCTGGCGGATTCCGCCCGGCATGTCCCTGAATTGCTGTCGCCCGAGCGAGTACAGGCCGGAGATGACGGCTGCGAGGTTGTCGGCGTCGTCGGTCGGCTGTTCGGTGTGGGCCAGTTTGAGGCCGTCACCGGAGGCGAGAACGGCGCTGGTCGTGAAGGGGACTTTCCGCAGGAGCGCGTTGAGTAGTCCGTTGAGCTGCTCACGCGCGGTGTGGAAGTGCGTGGTGGAGTTGTCAGAAGTCATGTGGTTTTCCTGGTCAGGGATGTGCTGGGGTGCGGTCACGGATATGCCTGGGGGTTCGGCGGGGTCGGGTCAGCAGGTGGCTGTCCGTTTCCGGTGGGCTTGCGGGAGCGGAAGCTGGCCATCAGTCCGCCGGTGGCACGCCCCGCCGGTGCAGGTGGAGTCAGAGGTGGGGTGCGTCGTTCGGCGGCGCCTCGCCGGGGTAGTTGCGGTCGGCTGGCGCCTTGAGGCGGGGGCGCGGTCGCGCTGTCGTGCGCCGTGCCGGGCCGGATGCGCCGGGGGAGTTCGGCGGTATCGTCCGGGCCCGGCAGTGTGTGGGCTCGGAGTGTCGGACCGGGCGCCGTGGGCGTTGGCCTGCGTGGGGTGTGTGGGGGCTGGATGGGCGGGTTGTGCGGTTCGGTGGGGACGAGTAGTCCGGTGGGGATGATGACGACGGCCTGGGTGCCGCCGACGATGTTGGGGCCGAGCCGGATGGCGATGTTGTGCTGTCGCGCGAGGAGGGCGGCTACGAGGAGCCCGATGTGGCCTTCGCGCAGGCGGGTCCGTGGGTCCGCGCTCTCGGGCGCGGCCAGCAGCCGGTTGAGCGCTTCCCGCTTGTGCTGTGTCATGCCGGTTCCCCGGTCGAGTACTTCGATGGCGATCCCGCCGTCCGTCTGAAGGACGTGGACCTCCACTCGGTCGTTGGAGAAGCCTGTCGCGTTCTCCATCAGAGCAGCGAGCAGGTGGACCACGCTCGGGCTGATGTATCCGGGCAGGGCGGCGGAGGAATGGTGTGAGGGCGCCACGCGGACGCGCTGGTACTCGGGGATCTCCTGGACTGCCCGCCGGATCACGGTGGCCAGCAGAACCGGTGCACTGACACGGGGAGGGAGGCTGCCGCCCAGGACGGTGAGGCTTTCGACCTCGCGGCGGATCTGGGTCAGCAGATGGTCGACCCGGAAGAGGTCGGCCATCAGCTCCGGATCCTCGACGTCCCGTTCGACGTCGGAGATCACGGTGAGGCTGCGATTGACCAGACTCTGCAGACGCGGCGCGATGGATTTGAAGACTTCCGCGAGCTCCGCCTGCGCGTGGAGCTGCTGGTGCTGCCGGGTTGCGACGGACATCACCGCCCGCCACGCCTCGTCGAAGGCCGTCTCCAGGTCGTCAGCGGCGGCGGAGGGCACGGCCGCGCGGCGGGGTGGGGATGGCGGCGGCATGCTGCTGGAGGCAGCAGTACCTTGTTCAGCCTGGTCCACTGCCCAGCGCACCTGCGCACGGCCCCTGCCGATAGCGGTCCTGACATCGTGAAGGGCCTGGTGGGCGGCGTCTGTCTGTCGCCGGGCTTCCGCTACGTGCCCGAGCAGGTGGCGGCGGGCTCGAGCTGTTCTCGCTGCGGCCCACCACAGCGAGCAGGCGGTGGTGGCGACAGCTGTTGCCATGCTCAGCGTGGTGGGCAGGATCTCGGTGCGATCAAGCAGCCAGCCAGCAGCCACTGCAGCCGCAGTGAGCGCGTTCGCCTGTATGGCCGGTGCAGGTGCCGCGTTCTCGCTGGCGTGCGCGCGGTGCCGCCGGGCAGTCCTGGCCGGGGTTGGGGAGTCACGCATCGCACCGCTCCTACTTGGCAATTCCCTGCGGCAGGACAGCGCTCGTGGTGTGCTGCTCCGCATCGGCGACCGGTCGTGCGGCGGGATCGGTGTTTCTGTGCCGGCAGACCAGCCAGGCCCCGACATGGTGGGCGAAGGCCATCTCGTCGAGAGCGAGGAGTCTGCTCATGGGCTTCTGCGGCGATGGGAGAACGAGTAGGAAGGCAAGCGGTCGCGAGGCAGCGGTCATGAGATGGACTTCCGCTCCATGTCCTCGGCAGCGCTCATGAGCGCCCCGTGAGTGGCGTCACGGCTCCAGGCGGCATCGGCGGCCTCGCGCAGTCCGGCGCTGATGACACGTGCGGTGCGGGAACCGGTCTCGTAGCAGGGGAAGAGACTGTTGCGCACCACCATGCGGTGTCCGTGGAGCGTTACTTCGGCGGCCGGGCCGACTGATTGGATGAACAGCACCTCGCTCAGCGGCAGGATGCGGATGGTGGCGCCCGGCCCGGTGGGGGTCTCTTGGGCGGTGAGGTTGGCCAGATGCCGCAGTTGGCTGGCCAGCGTTGCGGGACGCGCGCGCCGTCCTCGGGTCAGCACGGTCTCGTCCAGCAGCACGGTCCACCGCTGATCCGAGGCCCAGGGCACGTGGTGCACCCATGCCGGCAGCCCGGGGGCCGGCTCATCGGGGGAGATGCACACTGCCGGGTCCAGCAGGGCCTGCTGGTAGTCCCGGGTGCGCAGGCGGACGGGTACCACCATGCAGTACTGCACGACCGTGGTTGCCGAGCGCATCAGGCTGATGAGACGGGCTGCCGCTTCGTCACCTGCCACGTCCGCCCACCGGTCGTGCGCGGTGCTTCGGCAGCTGCCCTGCGTCTCGTACCTGCTGTGGTTGTCGTCCAGGGGCGGAAGACTCCGCACCATGAAGTCCAATTCGTCGTCCGCCACGCCGTAGTGACGTAGCAGGGTGGTGAGCGCGTCCGGGCGGATGGGGGAGTGGGCCCGCTCCCACCGGCTGACGGCTGCCGGGGACACCCGGACTGTGAGGGCTGCCTCCTCCAGCCCGATGCGATACGCCTCGCGCAGGCACTGCAGGTAGAGGCCCGTCATGATCTGAGCGGGCGCCTGTGGCACCTCGGCCGGTGGCGACGGAACAGCGTGAAGCATGGCGATGAGTTCCTTGCGTGGATGGTTGAGCCGGGGCAGAACGGCGCAGAGAAGGGGCGGCGGGGCGGAAGGCCATCGGCGGGGGCCTTCGAACGAGCGATTCAAAGCCGGCGCGCAGCCGGGCAGCTCTGCCCCGGGGCATCACCCAGTCGGGTGGCCAGTCCGGAGACGCTGACCACTGCCTCGTACGGATCCGGCGAGGGGCGGGGGCTCACCGAGACGGCGAACGTCGGGGCGAAGAGGTGACCGCGGTCAGCGCGGCAGATCCGCCAGAGGTCTGCTGCCTGACGCGGGGTCTCGTCGCAGCGTGTGTGCGGGTGTGACGGGGAGGGCATGCCAGCTGCCGTTTCGCAGCCGGGCACGGGTCAGGCTGAGTGCATCGTGCAGCGCGTCGGCCGGGGTGACCACGGCCCGTTCTGATCCAGGGCTGGTCACCCACAAACCCGTACAGCCGCGGTATCCGCCCGCACCACAGCTTCGGGACCGGGCCGTGGGGATGCAGTCGGAGTGCGCGGCCCTCCACCGGTGAACCGTCTCCGGCTCCACTGGCACGACGAGTTGGCGATGGATCATGCAGTACTTGAACGGTCCGACGTTGATGCCCTGCGCAACGAGCGCGTCGATAGCGGGCAAGCCGAGGGCCACACCCACCCGGACTGAGGATAGGCCCACTGCCAGTTCAAAGGGCGGTTGCTCAGCGACAGCGATACGCCACAGATGGTTGCTACGTAACGTCATGAAGATCTCCAACAAATGATGGGATCTGGTGCCCCGACTGGCGGGGGCGGCTTGCGCGGCACCAGATCAGGGAAGGCCGCATGGGCCGGGGGCGAGTGTGACGCCAGCCCTGACGCAACCCCGGGGAGGGGTGAGCTGTCGGCCGGGCAGGCAGCCCGGGCGCGGGAGGCAGGTCGCCGATGTCCACGGCCGGAGCCACGGTCACCGCGCCGGGCAGGAGGCTGGGGGCCACGAGCCGGTCCCCAGCAGTCGGAGTCGCTCGCAGCGGGGAGTGGCGGCACCCTTGGAAGCCGCCCGGCAGGCATCGGAGAGAGGTCATGTCACCGCCGCCTCGCGCGGCAGAGGACGCTGCGGTACACAGATGTCACCGGACGGCAGGAGGTACCCGGTGTCCTCGAAGGTCACCACGCCGTTGCACAGCAAGCTCCATCCGGCCTCGGGTGACGCGGTGTAGACGCTGGCCGCCAGGCGGTCGGCAGCAGTGGCCGACGGACACTTGGGCGAGTGCTCACACAAAACTCCTGCGGCGCGTAGCGCCCAGAGCACCGCACGGACGGCGAACGCGAACCTGACCAGCGGCATCAGGGCTTGGGCGTGCCTTCCCGGCACCTGAGCCTCACAGGCCCAGGCCGTCTCCAGCGCTTTGGTCACAGGCTCGCTTCGGGTGGGTACGAGTGTCCCAAGCTGCATGAGGTGACCGCGCAGCCGGAGCATCAGGTCTTGGATGTCCTGATCGGTCCCAGGAATGGGGCGGCCGTCCGTCAGGACCATGGCCAGGGTCTCCCGGGCGGCGGAGACGACGCACCGTGTGGGGGTGGAGTGGCGGCCGGTGCGGATGCGGGCAAGAATCACGACGCAGCCTCCCCAGAAACGAGATCCAGTTCGAACCACACCGTCTTGCCGGTCTGGCTTGGCGAGGAGAGGTCCGCTCCCAAGCGTGTGACCAGGGCATCGAGCAGGTGGAGCCCTCGGCCGGCCTCCTCATCCACTGTCGCGGTCCGCGGATGCGGCTGTTTGGGGGACGGGTCCTCCACCTCCACCCGCAGGCACCCGCGCCCATGCATGGCCCTCATGGCGAACCGGCCCTCCGACTGGTTCTCGCACCCGTGCACCATGGCGTTCACCATCAACTCCTGGGCGACGAGCACGATCGTGTCCGCGTACTCGGTGAGCCCCGAACTTTGGAGCAGGCTGGCGAGCTGACGCCGCGCACCGGCGACAGCGTCCGCCCGGGCAGACACCACCATCGCCACCTGGAAGTCACGCGCGCGGCAGGTCGGTACGCTCTCGCCTCCGGACGGACATCCGTCTACCGGTCGGCCGCTCGGCGCCAGCGGATCGTTGGCGCGCGTGCTCCGAAGGCCGGTAATCGTGTACTGCAGTTTCATCAGCTGCCCTTCCCGGCCCCGCAGGAGCCATTTCCGGTCACCAGCCGCACGTATGGCCAGGAGACGGCCGGTTCCGGTACGCCGCCTGGGGGTTCGAGGAATATCGTCTTCACGAGACAACCGCGTGCCGAGGCCGGTGGGAACGCAGGCGAGCTCGGCAAGGCGATGCACGTGATGCAAGATCGTTTCAGGGACAGGGGCGCACACCCATGGGGCGCACACGCAACACCCGGCTGGAAGCCGCAATCCAGGAATGGGGCCTCTCGCAGCGGCAACTGGCTGCCCGCTTCAGGGCTGTTGCCGCAGAGAACGGTGCAGTGGAACTCCTGCGGTACGACCAGTCCCGTATCGCTCGCTGGATCGGTGGCGCCGTCCCGGAGGGTCGTGCAGCGCATATCTTGGCCGAGACGCTCTCCCGTGGCCTCGGTCGCACCATCACGCTGACGGACATCGGGCTGGCACCGGACGACACCGCTGACCCGCAGGCGCAGGCGTGGAGCTTTGACACCCTCGCGACACTGGCGAACCTTGGGAGCACGGACATGGACATAGCTCGGCGCCAGGTGCTGGCGCAGTCGGCCTACTCGGTCGCCGGTCTGGCCCTGCCCTCCGAGACCTGGTGGCAGGAGGCCGCCGAACGCGCACGCACCCGCAAGCCGCTGTCGCAGCACACGGTCACGGCAGAGGACGTTGCAAGCGTGCGCGAGATGACAGCCTTCTTGTCTCAGCGCGACCAGCAGCGCGGCGGCCGGGGCATGGGCCGTGCTGCCCTGGTCGCATACCTGCGCACCGACGTCGCCATTCTCTTGGCCGCACGATTCCCGTCCGACAGTCTGCGCCAGGACATGACGTCGGCTGCTGCCGAACTGGCCTACCTTGCGGGCTGGACGAGCTTTGACGCGGGAGAGCACCCCATCGCGCTTCGGTGGCTCACCCTCGCAACGCAGCTCGCCGAGGAGGCCGGCGACGCGCCGCTCGCTGGTCACGCGCTGCGGGCCATGGCCCACCAAGCCGTGGACCTGCACCAGCCAACGGAAGCCGTCCGCCTGGCCGAGGGATCCCTCTCCAGCCGCCGCTACACCGAAGCCTGCTGGCGGGAGAAGGCCTTGTTGGGTGTTGTCCACGCGCGCGGGCTTGCCGCCGCCGGAGACAAGAAGCGGGCTGTGGTCGCACTTAACCGCGCGGAGTCCGACCTGGCGCGCGCCAGTGCCAGCGGTGACGAGCCCGCCCGGGTGTGGTTCTTCGGAGAGGCGAGCCTCGCTCATGAAACCGCGGCTACGCTCCGGGATCTGGGGGACCTCAAAGGCGCCGAACGCGAGTTCAAGCGCAGTGTCCGCACCCGGCGCAAGCAGTTCAACAGAACTCACTCCGTCACCTTGGGATACCTCGGTGAGGTTCAGGTCCGGCAGGGGCAACTCGATGCGGCCTGTGCGACCTGGCATCAAGCCCTCGATACGATGACCGGCGTCCAGTCCGGACGGGCACGGGAGACTGTGGTGCAGATGCGCCGAGTGCTGCACCCCGTCCTCCGTCGAGGTGGTGGGTCTGCCGCAGCCCTCGACGCGCGAGCCCGAGCGGCCCTCGCGGACACGTGACCCGTACGGTAGGGAAGCCCGGTGCAGAGAACCCTTCTCGCGGCGCCGAGGGAGAAGACCCACGAGAGGTGGAGCGTGTTCGACCAGTACATCCAGGTTCCGGTGATTGCCACGGTCGTGGGCGGCCAGACTGGCCGGCTCGACGACTACAAGGCCGGAGTCGAGTCGGTCATCCGCCTCGTGCCGAGCATCCCGGAGAGTGCCCTGCAGGGCATCGAGGAGTTCAGCCACCTGGAGGTCGTCTGGCACTTCAGCCTGGGGTCGGACGACGACGTCGAGCTCGATCCGCGAAGTTCTCGCGGCAATCCGGACTGGCCAGCCACCGGAGGCCTCGTCCACCGCAACCACAGGCGACCAGCCCGAATCGGCATCTCCTACCCGCGTCTGATGCGAATCGAGGGTCGGGACCTGCACGTCACGGACCTGGACGCCGACGCCGGAACTCCCGTTATCGACCTGGCGCCTGTCTTCCAGGAAATGCTGCCCCGCGGACCTGTGCACCAGCCGGAATGGCCTACTGACATGCTGCGGAACTACTGGACGCGAGCAGACGAGCGTCCTTGAGCTCCCCTGCTTCCAAGCCGCCCGCCTGGACAGGGTTAGGCGAAGCCCGTCCATGCACGTTGCCGCTATCAGGGTATTCTGAACGACAGCAGAACGAGATTGCACTGTCACAGCCTGGCATGGGCTCGTCAGGAGCGATTCCTTGCCGATCGCTTCCTCGTCTTCGGGTGGGACGAGCCACTGAACGGCCACGAGAATGAGCCCGCGCCCGTGCTCCTCATTGACGCCCGTGGGGCGCGGCAACGGGCAGTCGTTGCTCACAATGATCCTGAGCCGGCGGTCACCTTGGCGTCGGACCCAAGCATCTACGTGGCTGGCCGATGCACGCGCAAAGGCGTTGACCATTGACTCACGGCACAGCAGTTGTGTGTCACCCCTCGGGTCGAGGCGGCTCCAACGGTTCAGTCGCGCCGGGGGAGTTTTCCTGAGGCGTGGGGTCCAGGCGGCCCCCTCGGGCCTCCCTATGAATACGGGATCCGGACGCCGCTCGTCAGACCGGTTCACGGCCGACGGGGCCTCTACGCGCTGTGCCACTACGACGTCGGAGTCAGGTGTGCGCCGACAGGTGCGCTCCTGGTCCACGAGGTGTGCAGCCATGCTCACGGGGCTTTTCCTCCGGCTTGAGTTGCCCGGCCCGACGGGGTGGCAGAACCGGGCGTCCCTCCATGCGCACCGTCACTCTGATGCCGCATGACCCAGATAACACCTGTTCCTGGAAAGGGGGTTAGGGGATCTGACGCCGAACATCCGTGAGTACCCTAGGGGATTTTGACTAGTGCTTTACCTTGCGATGTCTTCGCAACGGAACTACCTTGCGTTCATGGAACCCGCGCAACGGAGCTCTCGAAGCGTGGATGAGAGAGCAACAGCACAGCGCCAACAGCCTGGCTAGAGCCGTAAATTCAGGGCTCGAAGCACTCACTGGGAAGCTTGGAACGTACGACGGTCGCCATGTCCGCGAGTGGCGTGCCGGACGGGTCCGCTGGCCTAGTGCAGCCACTCGCCATGTCTTAGCTGACCTCTCCGGAAGGTCCGCCGTCGACTTAGGGTTCGTGCCACGGAGCCGCACATCGTTGGCAGCCGCACCGCAGGAGGACCCCATGTACCGCCGCGCACTCGTTACCGGAGCCATCTCAGTCGCCGTTGCTGCTGCTGCACCGGGAACAGCCTCGCCCCGCAAGATCGGCATGAGCGACGTCGGCCGTCTCCAGGAGAAAATCGCCGCGATTATCGCCAGCGACCACAAGCGTGGCGGCCAGCGTGATATCGAGCAGCAGGCTGCGGCCCTAGCCGACACGGCCTTGAACCTACAGAACTCCGGAAGTGCCACACAGCGCGTACGCAGCAGCCTCTACGCCACCGCTGCCGGCTTCCGCTCGTCAGCGATGTGGGCAGCCATCGACGGACGCCGCTTCAAGGAAGCCATTGCCCACATGCGGGAGGCGCAGACCCTCGCGGAACTCTCCGGCGACCAGGCAATCAAGTTCCGGATCTGGTCTCACGCCGGCACTCTCTACCGACACATGGGACGTCCCGCAGACGCTCACGCAGCCAACGATGTCGCCCGCACCCTGCACATCACCCGTCGCGACCCCATGTTTGCCTCCCTCGGCATGGCCCGCCAGATGGCCATCCAGGGCGTGTCGCACGAAGTGCGAAGCCTCCCTCGCATATTCGACCGGGCGCATGAAGCTATGCTACGCGCCAATCCGAACGACTTCCGCCCGGTCTGGCTCCTGGCCTTCTGGGACGAGGCGGAGCTTCACTCCCTCGCCCTCAGCGCCCACCTGGCCGCCGGCGATTGGCCAACCGCCGAGTACCACGCACACCGGTGCCTTGCCTCACTCCGACCGCACATGCAGCGCTCACGTGCCATCGCCACCAGTCGCCTCGCGCAAGCGCAGCTTGCACAAGGCGACGCCGACACCGCCACCTATACCGCGATGAATGTGAATTCAGAAGCGGCTATCCAACACCCGCGTGTATCGAGGATGCTGCAGGAGTTCGGTGCTGCCCTGCGGGCTACGGCACCAGGCGGCGTGAACGCGCGCACGTGGACCGAGCACACAGCCGCCTGGAGGGCCCCCGCATGACTTCGGCAACCGCCATCGAACTCCGCTCCTTCAATGATCTGTTCGCCGTCCGCGGTGACCTGCTCGACGTATACGCAGAAGTTCGCGCGCCCCTGCTCCACCTTGCCAACTACGCGGTGAGCAGCTTTGGCGAGCGGCTGGACAGACACGGGGCCGAAGACGGTTTCCAGGCTGTCCTCGCGTACGAGGATGGGCACCCGGTGGGCTACGCCTACGGAAACCGAATTGAGGACGGGGACCGCTACTGGCAGCGAATGGACCCAGAGCCCAGCGAAAGGTACACAACGTGCGCGACCGTTGCCCTGAAAGAGATAGGTGTTCGGCCCGCCTGGCGCGGACTCGGTGTAGCGCGGAGCGTCCACGACGCCTTCCTCGCCAGCCGCTGCGAGCCGTACGTGACCCTGATGGTCAATCCGGCGGCCGGCGGTGGGAAGGTCCACGCCCTGTACCGGTCGTGGGGGTACGAAGACCTTGGCCATAGCCAGCCGTCACCCGCGTCACCTCGACTCGCGGTGATGATCCGACCAACGGCATGAATTTGGGTGAGTCATCCCGACTTCGTCGGGTCGTGCAGGGGGAGATGTATTGCGCACCCAGGACCGTGCTTGAGGTTGGCCGCAGAGTCGAGGTGTCCTCGGGGTGACACCGATCTCGTGTGCAGCACCTGTGAGCAGGCAGGTCTGGTTACACCCCGATGGCGCTCTCCTGCATGGAAGGCGCCGAGAACGGCGTAGGTCCACGACTGGGCAGACCGTATGCGAGATGGAGCGTGACCAGGGTGATCGACCTTCGGCATTTCGGCCATGGATGCCTCCCGGAGGGCTTCAAGCACATGCTGATTGAGGTGCATGCCGACTCCTACTCCGAAGCGATGGACGACGAGTTCAACCAGCGGTTTCCCTGGTTCGTCGAACACTGGTCAGGGAAGGACGGCTTCACCTGTGTTGTGGCCTACGACGGAGATGAGCCGACCGGCTTCGCGTATGGTGCGCCGCTTCAGCCAGGTCGCGAATGGTGGCGCTCTACCGAGTTCGAACCGACCAACGGCTACACCTCGACCTATGCCGTCTCCGAGGTCATGGTGAGGCCGCAATGGCGGAAATGGGGCATCTCGGATCGCCTGCACGAGGCCCTGCTGCAGGAGCGGAGCGAGGACCTTGCCGTTCTCCTGGTCGACGTGACCCACCCGAAGGTCCAAGAGCTTTACGAGAGCTGGGGCTATGAGAAGACCGGCGAGCAGCAGCCGTTCGCTGACTCTCCGCTGTACGCCGTCATGGTGAAGACACTGCACGCCTGAACGCCGTCGCAGCGAGGAAGGCAAGGGGGGCGGAATGCGGGAGTGCTGGGAAGCTCAACGCATGCACAGCGAGCGGGTCCGGTCGGCGATGCCGTACGCACCGTGCCGCAGGTCGGCGATGACGACGTTCAGTAAGCGCCACTCGATCGGCTCGGGGGCCAGGGAGACGTCCGGCCGTTCCCCCCACGGGCCCTAGGAACTGCGGGAACCGTAGATGAGCGGCTGCACCTGCTGTCGGCTCGGAAGTCGGAACGCCTGACCAACCAGGCCGAGTGGGTTCGCTTCGAGGGATCCGGGGACGCTAGCGAGACCAGCCGCGCACACCCGTACCGGCTCCCTTACCTCCACCGAGACCGGGGCCAGCGGGGGCGAGGGTGCTGCGTTCAGGATTCTCAATACGGGGCTCAGCTCGCCAGCCTCCATGTTGTCGCACGCTGTGGGGGGCGGAATCGGCATGGCTAGTGCTCGCTCCCGCCTTCCCTCAGAGCACACAAGCGGAACGATCCTGCGGTGGAGCTTGGAAGAATGGGCTTGGCCCCGGGGAGGTTAGGCAGCCGCATGCGGAGATTGGATCGTCCGAAGGGCCGCAAGTCCTTCTGCCGACGAACTCGGGGTGGAAATTACCCACCGACGCCGACACGCAGAGTGTGGCGCGCAGGCCGGCGGCGTATGGTCACACGATGACACGCAAGCTACTGGTACGAGGGGATGCGGGAGCGGCAGGGCAGAGCACGCTTCTCACGTCTCGTCCGCACGGTAGCAGCGCTCCTCAGACCAAGCAGGCGCTGGCTCGCCACCTCAGTCGTTGAGATGCGAGCACGGCACTGTCCAAGCTGTCGCCGACCTGGAATCTCGTCAGAAGACCGCAGACCTGACGTCGATACAGCAGGGCTGCTGAACACCAGGACCTACCGCTGTCCTCGCCATCCAACTACTTACCGTGCACCAGATTGTCAGCCTGCTGGTGCATCGCGCTTCGCGCGGGCTCGGTCTACGAGGGCACCAAGTATTGGCAGTGTAAGGCCAGCGAAAAGGAACAGTACGGCCATGTCGCAGGCTGTCGTCGGTGAACGTGCTGACCACGCTCTTGAAGACGAGTCAACGCGTCACGGCTGCCATCCCCATGGCTCGCTGGACGGCGGCCGCCCATTCCGCCCCCTCCATGAGGAGCCACTCAGCGTTCCTCGGGCCCCTTCACTCGTCCGGCCGTCTCGCCCCCGCTCCCTGCGACCACCGACCTCATGGAGCATCCGTCCATGCGGACCGCCGTCTCGGCGGCAGCGCGTCGCGCCCGCTCCGACAGCGCTACCGCGAGCGTCAATCAGGAACTCGACCAGGCGGGCGCGGAGTCGGCGGTCCCGGCCCGCGGCACTGCCCGGTCCCTGCTGGACCAGCTGGCCCCGGGCATCGCGGACACCACCCACCCGCGCGATCTCTCGGAGGGCCAGAAGCTCGCCCTGGTGCTCGCGATCCAACTGGCGGCCGCACCGCGGGTGGTGCTGCTGGACGAGCCCACGCGCGGCCTGGACTACCGGGCCAAGTCGGAGCTGATCCGCATCGTGGACCGGCTCGCGGCCGAGGGCCGGGCGGTGGTGATCTCCACGCACGAGGTGGAGTTCGTCGCCCGCGCGGCGGACCGGGTGGTCGTGATGGCGGAGGGGAACGTCGTGGCGGACGGCCCGACGGAGGAGGTCATCGTCGCCTCCCCCGTCTTCGCCCCGCAGACGGGCGAAGATCCTCGGCCCGCTGCCCTTCCTGACGGTGAACCAGCTGACCGCCGTCCTCCCCGCCTCAGCGGCCTCGGACGCGGCGGACGCCGGAACCGGGGGCGCGGGTCGCACCGGGGCCGGGACCGCGGGTCACGCCGGACACGCCCGGCCCACGGACGAGGCACCCGGGGGCGCGGCGCCCTCCGGGGCCGCGGGAGGTCCCGCGTGAAGCGTCCCGCGGCGGCCATCCGCATCCGTCCCCGCGCGGGCGTCGTCATCGCCATGGCGGCCTTCCTCGGCGCCGTCGCCTTCTTCTGGCCGTTCCTGGTGGCCCCGGGGACGTTCGGGTCCCACTACGCCCCGCCCCTGATCTTCGGCGTGCTGCTGGTGATCGTGCTCTGCGTGGTGATCTCGGAGATCGCCGAGGGCGGGATCGACTCCAAGGCGCTCGCGATGCTGGGCGTGCTCTCCGCCGTCAACGCGGCGATCCGTCCGCTCGGCGCGGGCACGGCCGGGATCGAGACGGTGTTCTTCATCCTGGTCCTCGCGGGCCGGGTGTACGGGCCGGGCTTCGGCTTCACCCTCGGCTGCACCTCGCTGTTCGCCTCCGCGCTGATCACCGGCGGGGTCGGCCCGTGGATGCCGTACCAGATGTTCGGCTGCGCCTTCGTCGGCATGCTCGCCGGATACCTGCCCCGGGCGACCGGCCGCCTGGAGGTCATGCTGCTGGCCGTCTACGGATCGCTGTCCGGCTATCTGTTCGGCTTCCTGCTCAACCTCTCCTTCTGGCCGTTCTCCCTCGACCCGAACAGCTCGATCGCCTATCTTCCCGGCCTGCCGTTCACCGAGCAGTTCCAGCGCTACCTCGCCTTCGACGTGGCCACCTCGCTGGGCTGGGACACCGGCCGGGCCGTCACCAACTTCGTGTGCATCACGCTGGCCGGCCCCGCCGTGCTCACCGTCTTCCGCCGCGCCGCCCGCAAGGCGAGGTTCCAGGCGCCGGTCCGATTCGCGCCGCGCTCCGGGGCCTCTCCGGACTCCGCGGCCGGCTGAACCCGTCCGGCGGCGTCCCGCCGCCGGACGCGCACCACGTCGTCACCACGGACACCACCGACACCACCGACACCACCGTCGAGAGGATTCCCATGCGCTCCACGTTGCTCCGCCGTGCCGCCGTGACCACCGCCGTGCTCGGCCTCACGCTGACCGCCGCCCCCGCCGCGCAGGCGGACACCCACGCCGCCGCACAGGCGTTCACCAACGCCCCGGTGAGAGTCACCGTCACCGTCCAGGGGCCTGACGGCCTGCTGTTCGAGAAGAAGATCTTCACCTGGGGGCACGACTTGACCACCGCGACCGGCGGCACCCACACGTGCGACGGCACCAACGGCGGCGCACACGCCACGAAGGTGCCCACGCCCACGGCCGCCCTGGACCACGCGGCGAAGCGCAACGGCTTCACCTGGGACGGCGCCTGGTACGACTTCTCCGTGGACACCGTGAAGGGCATCAGCGGCGGCCCGTCCGCCTACTGGAACATCTCCGTCAACGGCACACCACGCCGGTGGGCGGCTGCCAGTTCGAGATCGAGCACGGCGACCAAGTGGCCTTCACCTGGACCTCGTTCTGACACAGGCACCCGGCCGGACGACTGCTTCCGCGACCCGGCCGGGTCCGTCCTGCCCGGACACGGCGAGCTCGCTTACACCGGGCCCCGTCGGTCCGGTGGGCGGCAGACCTAACCGCATTCGTGGCAGGGATGCCGCGATGTCGGCGTTGGCATCACCCCGTGCGAGGTCGATCAGGACGTCGCGCTAGCGAGGGGCGAGCCGTTCGAGCCAGCGGCGACCAAATGCACGGCGCGCAAGATCGCTGCGGGGCCCTGTCCTTGTGGAGAAAGCGTCGAGGCCGACGGCGAGAGCACCTGCACCCTCGGGGATGCGGCGAACTCCCCGCGTGCACCGCCTCGGCGCGCCGTGCTGCCGGACACGCTACGCAGCTGTCGTGGCCGCGACCGCTGACAGGAAACGACCCGCCGGAAATGCCGCCTGGCTGCTGGACGCGCCCCTGTCGGGGCGGCGCCCGGCGCCCTGAGGCACCTTGCGCCGGGAACTGAGCCGCCCCGAGGGGCGCCGGCGAGCACGCTCCTGGCACCTGCCCACGTGATCATCAGAACCCGCCCGTAGCCACCACTGGCGGCGATAGCATCCTGATCCACAACGACCCTGGGGGGATCATGACAGAAGAACATAGCCAGCCCGAACCACCCGTACCCCCCACGACGCCGCCACCGCCGATCGATGCCCCGCCCGTGCCCCACACGCCACAAACGCCCCCGAAGAAGCGCCTCACCCCCCTGGCCGCAGGCCTCCTCGGCCTCATCGTCGGCGCCGGACTTGTCGGCGCCACCTGGGCGGTCACCGCCAACCAAGACCCTGAGACCTTCACTCTCGAAGGCGCCTTCGCCCTCACCGACGAGGTCTACAGCGAACCTGGCTCAGAGAATTGCCGCGGCTCCGTCACCTCCGGCTACGACGACATTGCCGAGGGCACCAGTGTCACCGTCTACGGCGCCGGCGACGACGTCATAGCCACTGGTCATCTCGGCCCCTCGGAGCCGAACGACTCCGGGACCATCTGCACTTTTGAGGTCGTCATCGAAGACGTCCCCAAGGGTGAGAAGTTCTACAAGGTGGAGGTTTCCCACCGCGGTACCGTTCAACTCACCGCAGAGGAAGCAGAGAACGGCGAACTATTCGCCAGCCTCGGATAGCCGGACAAGAGTCATGCCCTACAGGAGCATCAAGTAGCGCGAAAGGGCAGAGCCCAGCTCACCCGCTGCGACGGCGCCGACGAGCACCGCACCGCGAACGTCGTGTGCGCGAACCGCTGGACGTCCAGATGCGGCTGCTAGCCACGCGATTCGCCTTCCGATGGAGGGGAATCGCTCCTCGGATCCCTCCCGGGACGGACTGGGGAAAGGCGAATGAAAGCGGTCTACCCGCCGTAGATCCGGGCCGAAACGAGACCGTTTCTGATCACTCTTGACCGGGATGCATAGTGTGACAAGAATGGATTTTCGCGGAGGGCTCTACGGCCCTGAAAACCCCTGCGCGGACGGTAGTTTCAGTCCGGGCCCCACCGACGAGGGCCCGCCCGGGAGAGTGTTACAGCACCTTCCCGGGGACGATGAGTCCGAAAGAAACAGGCAAATGCTCGAACCAATTCGCCGAGGGCGCCTGCAGCTGCCCCCCGGGCAAATTCACGGTACCAGTTTCAACATCAGTTCTGCAGAGGTTCCCCCCTCTCCCGGCGGCCAGGCGGTCGTTCGGCTGAGCGCTCTGCTCGCCGCGTTCGTCCTCATCTGGACCCTGGTCACGGAAACCACCGTGGACACCGCCGAGTCCGCCTTCATCGCCGCCATGCTGGGCTTCACATGGCACGCCGGCGTGCACATCACCTGGGACTCCCGCCGGTAACTCCAGCCGGCCGCCGGCCCCGCGCCTCGCGCGGGGCCCTTCCCCCTCCACCACCGCCCAGCGCGGTATCGCGTACACGGGCCGGGCGCAGCGGCCCGCATGCCCGAGGAGTTCTCATCCTCTTCACTCCCCGATCGAGTGCGCCCTCCGGCAGCGCCCCTGTTCACTCGTCCGTGCGGCCCCGAGCCGCCCTTGCCGCGACCGACCTCGGCTACGCCGCCTTCACCGAACGCAACCATCCCCGCTACACCCGCTACGCCCACGCCCGCCTGGCGCAAGCCGCCCACGTGACCGCCGCGGTAAACGCCACCCTGATGTACGCACAGGAGGACTGGTACTGGCTGCTGGGCCAGCCCAGCCTCGCGGCCGACGTCTGGGAAGAGCTCCGCTACCAGGTCAGGGCCGTTTCCGGAGCTGGTTCGGCACAGGATCCCGACGTGAACAGGCTGTACGACAGGCTGCCCGAGAACAGCGCCGACAGTGTGCTGCTATGCCACCGTCTCGGCTTCGCCGTCGGCGAGGCCGCCGAACTCATGGGTCTGGAGATCGCGACGGTTCACGCTGGTCTTGCTGTCGCCCACCGCGCTCTTCCGCAACCGGCCGAGAGGGGGTCTCGGACGCACTCCTGAACGCGCCCCGCGTGAACGTTCGCCGGCGAAACACTCGCCGCCGCTACTTCTCGCCACCCCACGCCACCCTTCACCCGAACTGACGGTGGTGCGGTGTGTGCTGCCCTCATAAGATGGGAAACCACTTTGAGCGCGGCGGAATCGGCGAGGGGACACGTCCGTTGGCGGAAGAAAGACCCGTGGTCGATCTGTCGGTGCCCAGTGCTGCACGCATGTACGACTGGCTCCTCGGCGGCAGCAGCAACTTCGAAGTCGACCAGACAGCCTGCGAGATGCTCCTGCAGGTCGCCCCGACGTCCCGTGAGATCGCACGCAACAACCGCTGGTTCCTCCAACGCGTGGTCCGCGACATCGCACAAGAGCACGGGATAAGGCAGTTCATCGACTTCGGATCCGGACTTCCCACGCAGCGCAACGTGCACCAGATCGCCCAAGAGGTCGACCCCGAGGCCCGCGTCGTCTACATCGACAACGACCCCGTCGTCCTAGCACTGGGCCAGTCGCTTCTCAACGAGAACGACAAGACCGCGATCCTACCCGTCGACATGACGGACACCGAGACCATCTTCGCGCACACGGAGGTCGCCCGGCTCATCGACTTTACCCAGCCGGTGGCAGCCCTCTTCGTCTCCGTCCTCCACTGCCTGCCCGACAGCGCCAGGCCCAAGCAACTGGTCCAGCGAGTCGTGGACAAACTCGCGCCCGGCAGCTGCGTCGTAGTGTGCCAGCTCGTCAGCGACGACCCGCAGGTCCGCCAGGACGTCACCGAACTCATGCGCGTCCAGACTCACGGCAACTGGGGCCGCGTAAGGGAAAAGAAGGACGTCGAGGACATCTTCGAAGACCTCATCACAGAGGATCCAGGTCTTGTCGATGTGACCGACTGGCGACCTGACTCCGAACTCCAGCAGCGCCAACGCAGCATCGAATGGACAGAGTACGGCGGTCTGGGAAAGGTGCCGCCCCGGGACTAAGTGACCGGGAGCACGCCCCGCTTCCTACGAGAAGTGCTTGATCGCCTGCTCCAGCATCCTGCGGCTCCGCTCCGGCGACGCACACGCTTCACCCTGGATCCGCAGAAGCAGTTGCAGGTGCCGCTCGTAGTCCCGGTCCTTGTGCGACGAGGACTTGACCTGCTCCTGCGAGTCCCGGGTGCGGACGGGCTTGCTGAAGTAGTCGGCCTTGCCATAGCCCTCGGAGTAGACCAGGTCGGGAAGACCACCACGTCCGAACTGCAACTGCGCCATCGAGCCGGCCATCGACGCCTCATTACCGGCGATCAGCGCATCCAGCAACACAAAGCGGATAACGACATACGGCAGGTCGGCCAACTCGCGCATCCGGGCCATCTGCGCCCGCATGACCTCGTCGGAGCCGACACGGCGCCGCAGAACAGACTCGTCCATCAAGAAGACCGACATGGGCGGTTCGGCCTGCCCGAGAACCCGCTCCTGCCGCTCCACGCGCTGCGCGAGACGCAACTCCAACTTCCCGTCATCCCACTCACTGCGGTGCAGGCCGGTCCGGATGAGGCAGGCCGCGTACTCGGGGATCTGCAGTAGCCCCGACACCAGCCGCACATCGTAGGCGGTGAGGGAGATGGCCATCGACTCCAGGCCGAGCAGTCGCTTCAGGTAGCCCGGGGTGATGTCGTTGAACCGGTGCTGAAACCACTCGGGTTCCTCAGCCCGGGCGGCCAGCACCTTCAGCAGGTCGTAGGTGGTGTCGTTGACCTTCAGGGCCTTCGCCGCCGCCTCGATCGTACGGCGCTGCGGGGTGCCCTCCCCCGTCTCCAGACGGCTGACCGTGGGCGTCGACACGAGGATGGCTTTGGCCAGCTGTGTCTGGCTCAGATCGGCCTCGATGCGCAGATCTTTGATAGCCAGACCCAGCATGATCGTGGCAGCCGTCTTCGTCGTGTCTGGCCCGGCCGCCGGCCGGGCCAGACGATTGATCGGAATTGGGTCGGCGGACACTCTCTCTCCTCAAAGCGTGGACATATGCCAATCATGACACGCCCGGGAGAAGGGTGACGTTAGAACTTGCTTTCCCCGACTACCTGTTGTGAGTGACCAGGTCGTTGAAATCGCCGTTCCTGACGCCGTCGAAGAAGGCGTCCATCTCGTCGGCGGTAAAGACCAACGCAGGGCCGCCTGCGTCGGTCGAGTTGGCCATGGCGTAGCCACCCTGCGGCAGTGCGGCGAGCTGCACACACATGCCGGCGGCCTCGGACTTGCGGCTCTTGACCCAAGGCCCCCGGATCAGGCTAGCAGCCATACCGTTCGTAAAGTTCTGCATCAACGAAGATCCCTCTCTGTTCGATAATCCCATTAGTCTTGCTCCCTCGTGGCACGCCGGTAAGCCTCACAGGTGAGGGGCTCGTGAAAACCCGTCATGCAATTTCATAGACCGGCGCGAAGGAATGCTAGCCCTCCGGATTCGAACAGTGCCGTCCCGCTAACGGGTGGCGCGGCCCCCAGCCCGGGCGGTACCGGGCTCCATTCCCGGACGTGCACGACCTCGACGCTGCTTCGTGGCGCCGAAGTTCATCCCCTGGAGTGAGGCGCGAAGCTGCCCTACCACCGAACCCTCTCGAGCTGCCGACCCCCGAGCCTTGATGCCTGTCTGTCAAGAGCGCGGGCTGAAGCGGCATGGCGGCCTCACCGTGAGCTGATGCGAACTCACGGTGATCCTCGGCACCCTGCTCGTGGCGCCGCTGCTCGCACTCCTCGGAAGCCGAACCCCTTCAACCAGCGGACGCTCATGCGCCACTACAGCGAGCCCATGCCGTCCGAGACCGACGCCGCCGCGTCGAACGATGAGGCGGTCGGTCTCCTCGGTGAGGCTGGGGAGACGCAGGCGACGCACTGCATGCCAAATACGTCGACGACCTGAAAACGCACACGGCCGCAAACCACCCACTACGGAGTAGCATCCACGCATGCACTATGCAGTCAGCTCAGACAGGATCGTCCGTCTGTTCGGACTTCGAGGGATCGTCATGTTCCCCCCTGACGCACAGCACGCCGGAGAACAGAGCCGTTCCCTGTGCATCCTCCACGAAGTTGGCCTCCCTCACGACGAACTCTTCCTCTCTCGCATATCTGTCGAGAGCCCAGGCAAGGACTCCGCCTACCTTGGCGAGTTCCTCGCCTCCATTCAACGCGCACACCCCCCCCGAGGCACAGAAGTGGCTCGTCCTCGGCTACTTCAACGACTCAGTACTGGCCCTTGACCCCACGACGGAACACGTCTACGCCTTCCCGGAAGACACCTCACGTCATCTCCTCATGCACCGGGATGTGGAGTCCTTGATCTACAGCCTCTGCGCGCTGCAGGCATACCACTCCGAACGCGACGAGGCCGAGGACGAGGAGGCACTCGCCCAGCAAACACGAGCAGCTGTCGAACAGTTCGACAACACTCCTTTCGAGGACCCCATCTCTGAATGGAACATCATCTTCGAAGAGATCTTCGAGGGGTCCTGGTAGCTGTTGCTACCGGCAAAGACGACCGCGTTCCGGCACGTGCAGTCCAACCTCTGATGGCGAGCGAAGTGTCAGCCAAGCTCTGCGGATGATCGGCACTTCCTGGCAAGAGCTGCGTGCCACTGGCGATGGCCCAGCATCAGCATCCGTGCACGCCGAGCCTCACGATTGACAAGAGCCCCACCATTCAGCCAAAGCATCCGACCGACGCACCTCGCGATCATTGTCGCCGAACACTGACCCACTACAGGCGACCGTGGGTGCGATGGCGATCGTGCACTGGCAGCCGGAGCGGGCGATGCCGATCGCGGAGACGCCCTCCGAGCGCCTCCGCCGCGATCTGCCCCCTCCCGTCGATCTGGTGCAGTCAGTCCAGGGCGTGTGTCTGAGCACTGTCGCGGTGGTGGTCGTGGACAGTTCTTGGGGCGGGGCCGCGAGACTTTGGATTGCTCCGGACGAACCATGGGGAGATCACAAAACCGCTGATCCCGCCGTCGAAGGTGCGGATGCAAGAAGACAGGACGCCGGACACACGCGATCACGCACTGTTCGAGCCCCAGCCACCACGTGCTGGTCAGCCTGCTGCGCAGAGCGAGCTTTGTCCCCGCGCTCCGGGACATCGAAGTCGACAGAGCACCGCGGCGCCGTGACCTGCTCCCGGGCCGGCATGTGGGGACGCCTGCACAAGACAGTGTTCGACCGGATCGCGAGTGCGTCCCGCTCGACCTGTCCGGCACGGTTCCCGACCTGCGCACGTGCAGGCCAAAACAGGGCGAACCTGAAGGTCCGAGCCCCGCGGACAGGAGCAAGGTACGCGCCGAGACGTACCTCGCATCGGACGCGAACGGACTGCGTTTGACCTTCGTCGTCTCGTCGGCCTGCACCTACGACAATTTCGGGCTGGAGCCCACGCTCGCTGGGCTCCAAGCGAGCGTCGAACCTGACCGCGGCTGACGATACGAGTCCCGCAACTCCATGCCGACGACGTCTACGGCATACCTGAAGTGGGAAGATGGCTGCGCGGCGAACATAGCGCCGACTGGACCGCCCGCAGAGGTATCGACTCCGGCGGACGTCTCGGCCGATGTTGCTGAGCCATCGAGCGCACGATGTCGTGGCTCACCTACTACCGAAGACAAACCACCGGCACGAGCACCATCCGCACACCTATCTGGCCTTCCTCAGCTTGGCTGCCGCCCTCTGCTACTACAAAGGAGTGTCCGCCTCACCACTTAAGGACATGGTCTTGAGCCCGACCGGCGGTGGGCCTGCCCTGGGGTCACTCCGCAAGCGCGAGGACCACCACGTGGCAGATGTCGCGTCGTGCGTGTGATCGGGTCAGACCTCCCATCTGTAGGAGGTATGGACCGTTGCCCCTGCACCGACGGTTTCGAGGGGCCATCCCGCAGGTATGGGAACCACTCTGCGTTGATTAGTGGCCGCGGCCGCCGCAGGGACCACCCCCGCAGGCACGGGGACCATAAACTTTCAGGTCAGTGAGGTGCGGCTGTTCCGGGACCACCCCCGCCAGTGCAGGGACCACCTCTATGCGTGCATGGACGACGACGATTTGATGGAACCACCCCCGCAGGCGTGATGACAACCCTGCAACCGTGGTGGCCCACGGCGAACCGAGACCACCCCCGCAACCGCGGGACCACGCCTCGTGCCGGACGGGCCCGGGTTCCCAGACGAGACCACCCCCGCAGCCGTAGGGGCCACAGGTATGGCGTGCTGGCCACCCCGCTCGGTAAGGGACCACACCCGCTGTGGCCGTGTTTGGTGTGGGGATGGTGTCTTCATGCTCGGCGTGACAGGTCGGCCATCAAGAGGTCGAGTGTGATCTCCTCGTGCAGTGCGGCGCCGAGGGCGGTCATGGCGGGAGCCAGACCCGGGTCCCAGTCCGCGTTGACGGGCTGGCCTTCGAGCGGCAGCTGGGGGATTCCATCGGCGTGGCTACGAGCAACCAGGTGCTCGTAGTCGTCGGCACCCATGCGCCAGGGCTGTGCTTCGTAGCGGCGGATGATCCGGTTCGCGAGAGCAATGCCGGGCCAGTCGAAATCCCCGTGGTAGGCGAAGCGGCTGCCTGTGGCAGCGAGCGCATCGAGGAGTGTGAGGACGACCGTGGCGGCGCTGCCGGAGGTGCACACCAGGGCGTGGACGCAGTTTGCGTCCGCCGCAGCCTCCACCACGCGCGGATTCTCACAGATGTGAATCTTGGTGCCGGCAGGCAGTTGCAGCTGCAGGTCGTGCAGGTCCCGTGCGGTGAGGTGGGCTTCGGCGTGGTGGTCGGCTCGCTGCCTCAGGGCCTGCTCCCGCCAGCCGCCGCCGACGGGTCGCAACCCGTAGGTCAGCACGGTGCTGGAAACCTCGTCCGGCGTGACGGACACCAGACGCCATAGCGCACGTCGGCCGGCTGCGTCGCTGGGAAACGGGGTGCCGTGGGCGAAGGAGATGCCGCGCTGGACGAGGCGAGCGAGCCAGGTGCCGTCGTCCAGGCCGTGTGCGGACCCGGTCGCCGCAGCGGCGAGATCTCCACGGCCGCGTGTGCCACGTCCTTCCGGGCCGAGCAGCACGGTGAGGACCTGGACAGCCTGCTGAAGCGTTCGTACTGCCGACTCAGGTGTCACCCCTCTCGGGACGCCGGTACGGCGGAGCAGATCGCACCACGGGCCGGTCCACTCCTGACCTGCGAGCGGCGAGGAGCCCAGCGCCGAGGCGAGCGACGACCAGATATGGTCGCGCCGTGCCGTGACGCCCGCCCGAACGGCACGGCGGTCGGTAAGCGGGGGCCCGAGTTCCTCCACGATGTCCCGGAGTCCGCGTCCGGCCGCCGAGGCGCGCAGTCGCGTGTCGAGGGCCTCGAGGCCCACCGTTGCGGCAGCACCCGTGATGGGTTTGCCCAGCAGGAGCGAAAGGTCGTTGCGTTCCTGGGCGCTGGGTGCGGTCAGCCGGACGGAACCGGTGGCCTGCACGCCATTGCCTTCCAGGCGCTTGCGTACCGCTTCCCAAAGCCTGGTGAGCCCAGGGCCGGCCAGCCAGTCCCGTGTCTCCGCAGGCAGCTTGCTCATATGGACACCAGACGCCGGTGCCGGCCGTTCCAGGTGTAGTGCAGGGTGGCCACCCCACGAACGTGGGGGTCGCGGAGACACTCGTAGATGTGCAGGGAGGGCACCTCTGTCCAGTTCCCCATGAGCCGCTCGCTGGTGAGGATGAAGTCGAGGTCGAGATCGACAAGGATCCGCCCCAGCCGCCCGTGGGTGGGTTCGTCAACCTTGGCGAAGGCGTCGTCGAGCAGAATCAGCCGCGGCGCGTGGGGCGCGGACTCGGCAAGGCTGGTGAAGTGGGCGGCGGCCGCCGCGAAGAGCACGAGGTAGGAGAGCACCCTCTGCTCACCCTGGCTGAGCCCGGTGCGGCCGGTCAGTTTCCGTCTCCGTCCCGGGGCGGCGTCGTCAACGACGAAGGTGTGGAAGCGATACCAGTCACGGTAGTCGAGCGCGGTCCGCAGATGTGTGGCGTAGCCAGCTGAGGGATCGGCCCTTCGGGCATCCTCGATCCTGCGTTGCAGCACTTCGCGGAGCTGTTCGGTCTGCTCACGCGTGCGCAGGCTCGACGGGCTGCGCAGCAGTTCCACAGCCGCCCTTACGTCTGCGTCCACATCCTCGTCCAGCTTCCACAGCAGCTCCACGCCGAGCCCGTGGGACGTGCGTACGGTCCGCAGGGTGTCGTTGAGAGCCGCGACCAGGTTCGCTGCGGTGATGACCTGACCCGAGAGATGGTCGCCGAGCTCGCCGGTCAGAAACCGCTGAAAGACGTCACGTTCCCGCTCGGTGAGCCGGCCCCGTGCCTCTGCGGCCTGGACGGCGATCCGCTCGCCCACGTCCGCGACATCGTGGGATCCGTGGTCGTCGACCAGGCGACACACCTTGATCCCGTCGCGTTCCGCCAGCTGCGCGTCATAGCCGCCGGCCAGTTGGTCGCGCAGGAGGTTGTGCCGATTGAGTAGCGTGCTGTCCGACACCTCGTGCCGCGGACGGCCGAGAGCCTCTTTCACAGCGTCGGCCAGTGCCTGTAGCGCTCGCAGACGGCTGCGGACGCTTGAGCTGGGATCGTCCACCACGTTCTCGGGCAACAAGGACCGGTCCAGCCCGGCGCCGCGCACCACCTCCGGTCGGCCGAGTGCACCGCGCAGAGTGCCGCCGGTGATGATGACTGCTGTCTCCTGGCCGGTCAGATCCTCCCGCAAACGCTTCTCCTCCTCTTCCGCGCGCACGCGCAGGTCGTGGAAGCCATTGCGTTCCCGCCGTGCAGCCAGCCGGCCCTGGACTGCCTGCGCGATGCGCTCTCTTGTTTCCTGCTCGCGGGTGAGGATCTCTTCTTCAGTCGCCCCGATGGCCTCCTCGCGGGTGCGCAAGTCCTGCTGCGCGGTGCGCAGCTCGGTGAGGTGGAGCTGGTAACTCTCCTCCGCGGACAGGCGGGTTTTCCGGGCGCGTTCGTAGCCATCGGCATCGGCGCGATGGGTGCCGAGTCGCTCGGCCGTACTGCCGACCGTCCTGCGAAGATGTCCTATGCCGGTGAGCAGGCCAGCCAGCGCGGTGCGTACACGTTCCAGTTCGGCCGGGTTGCTGGGCAGATCATGGGCGGTGGCGGTAGCGTCCGCTTCGGTGCGAGCCGCTACGGCGAGAGCGCGGGTTTCCTCGGCCAGCCGTGCCGCGCTGGTCGCCTTGGCGGTCAGGTTCCGCAGAGTCCCCTCGTCCGACTCGACCCTGCTCCAGGCGTCGGCGAGAGCGCGTGCCCGGGGAAAGTCCTGCTCCGCGAGCCTGAGGGCCCGACGCCGGGCATCGGCCTCGACGAGTTCGTGACGAGCATCGGACAGCCGCTGTCCCGTCTGCGTGAGCTGATCTTCCAGCTCGGCCAGCATGCGCCGCCGGGTCTCGGCCCGTACCGCGGCCCCCACGTACTCGGCGTCGCTCTTGTGATGCCGTCCAGTAAGAATGCCCAGACGCCAGGTTCCGTCGTAGTACACCGTGTCATGAGCGGCCGTCTCCTCGGCTGGTGCGAGCGCAACGCCAGCCAGCAGCAGTTCCACTTGCTCGGCGGTGACTCCGCACCCCGGTTGAGGTGCCGGGCGTAGGGCAGAGGCGAGAGTCGGCATGCCCGGCAGCGCGGAACCGGCACGCAGCAGAGTGTCCAGAGTGCCGGGATCGACAAGAGCACCGTCCGTGCCGACCCACGCGTCCAGAATCCCGCTGGCTTCCAGAGCCGCTTCCAGACCGGCCCGATCGGCGGGGCTCAGATCATCCGTGAAGTCCACCAGCCGGTAGAAAGGCGCCCCGGTGCCCGGCCTCCTTCCGGTGACGCGGTGATAAGGAACCGGCGGCTCGGGGTCGGTCCGCAGCTCACAGTCACGCCTCTCATCCGTCAGGCGGTCGCATTCTTCCCCGAGTCGGCCGACGCTCAGTGCGAGGGCGTCGCGGCGCTCGGTGAGCTTCTCGCCGTACGGCTCCAGCGCGGCATGGGCAGCCTGCCACGCCGGCCCGTCGATGTCGGGCGGGAGAGTACGGTCCGCGAACGGGGCGTCGGTGGAGTTCTCACGGCCGACCGTGGCTAGCACGGTGTCCATCGGCGGGCAGTGGGATCCGACGGCGGCCCGCGTGCCCGTGACCCACTCGGCCACCCGGCGCGCGTACGCACCGCTCTCCTCGGCCACCTTCCCCCGACCGGCAGCGAGACGACCGCCGGCTTCTTCCGCTTCGCCCTCCAGCCGCTCCCGCTCGATGTCGGCCTGCACCGCCCCGCTTCGGGCCTCCTCGGCCCGCGCGACAAGACCCCCTACCTCCTGGACCATCCGGGCCCGGTTCTTCACGACCGCCTCAGCAGCCTCCAACTGCTTCTGCCAGGCCATCAGCCCGTCCTGAACCGCCGCCGTGTCCACGCGGACGGCCGACCGATGCCGCACGATCTGCCTCTCGCCGTCCGGCGAAGTCAGCTCGCTCTCGCCGGCCTGGGAACGAGACCTGTGGGGCAGAGCGACTGCCTCACCGAGATGGCCGGTCGGAAGCCCGCCCTTCTCCGCCTGCGTCAGCAGCACCCGATACTCGGTGCCCAGTTCGGCCAGGCGACGCCCGAGGTGGTCGACACCGTCGGCCAGCCGCTCGGCCGCGCCGTCCTCTGCGTTGTACGCGTTACTCAGGCCGGTGTACGCGGCCCCGGCAGCTCTGTGCAGCGCCTCCACCGTACTCCGGCGATCCGACAACTCGTGCAGACTGCGGTAAGCCTGACTGGCTTGCAGAGCGACCAGGTCAGTCTGGGCGGCTTCCTCCTCTTCCTGCAGTGTCTCCAGCCGGGCTTGCGACACCTCCTCCTTCGCCCTCAGCTCACCGGTCCGCTGCGCGGCGTCTCCCGCCGCCCGGCGTCGCTGCGCAAGGACCTCCAACTCCCCGGTCACTGCCTGCGCAGAAGCAAGCAGGACCCCGGACAGATAGCCGCGGTAGTCGGAGAGGAAGGTGCGCAGCGCCGTATCGGTGCGCTCCAGGCGGCCGAGCTCAGCGCGGACAGCGTCGAGATCGTGGAGGTTGCGCGCGACGTTGTCGACCACGTCCTCGTCGAGCCCCGGCAGCGTCTCGCCCAGCAGGGAGGCGAGTCCACCGTGCTCGATGCGGTCCCCGACCGTGGGCCGCCGCAGCCGGTGGAGGAGCTGCGTGAGGTTGCGGTAGCGGGTCGCATCGGTGAAGCCGAACAGTTCCCGGGCCACCCGCGAGCGGTGCACGACCGCACGGTCGGTGACATTCTCCGAGCCGACGATTTCCCTGAGCCGGTCGACCGGCAAGGGCCTTCCGCTCTCGACCAGATGCACGTCCTCACCCACGCGCAGCGGGGTGACGAAGAACGTCGGCAGCGCCTTCTGCGTCGACTTCGACGCACGGATCGCAGCACCCAACGTCAGGTGGCGGTGTTCCCCGCCCTCGGCTGTGCCCCGGAACTCCACCCACAGGTAGCCGAGACGATTGGTCTGCTCGAACCCGTCCAACATCAGCCACGCGAGAGTGGTCCGGCCGGTTCCTGTCGCGTCCAACGCTCGTGCATCACCGTCCAGCAGATAGGGAAGCAGCATTTCCAAGGCTTTGGACTTGCCCGCGCCATTCTTGCCGCGCAGCAGCAGCCGTCCGTCGCCGAAAACGAACTCCTGCTCGTCGTACTGCCAGACATTCTGGATGCCCGCCCGGTGCAGCCGAAAGCGGGCGCCGGCCACCGTCACGGAGCCGGAACGCGGCAACGGAATGAGGCCACGCGCATCGCTGGTCACAGCGGCAACTCCTCCTGAACATCAACACCCTTGCCCCTTGAAGCCGGGCGCACCGTCACGTGGGTGGCGTAGCGCGCCGCCGCGGCCAGCAACACCCAGCCGTCACCCCCAGGACGTGCACCACGAACATCGGTCACGGTGCGCCCCTCCGGTGCCTCCGGCGCGTACCCCTCCGGCAGCCCGTCTCCCTCGGCACGCAGCCTCCCGGCCCGGGCCACCAGCCGCATGCGGGCCAGCAGGTCCAGCACAGCCTCCCGCAAGGCGGAGATATCCTCCAGGTAACCACGCTGCCAGCTGCTGCGCTGCCCATACTCGGCGACCAGATCGGCCAGCAACTCGTCCACCAGGTCATCTGCAACGGCCACACCGACAACGAGAACACCACCGGTCGCCGGGTGCCCAGGATCCTGCGGACGCAGCCGCTCCACGAGCCGTTCCACCAGCAGCAGCGCGGCCTGCGCCACCGTCCCCGTGCCCGGCAAATGCAGATCCGTCAGCTCATCCTCAGGATCCACCAGCGCCACCCCCTCGCCACGAATCTCCATCTCCAGACCCACAAGCTCGGCGAACGCCTGCGCCTCCCGCCGCTGCCGCGTGCGCAACCAGTCACGCTCCCCGTCAGTCAACTCGTCGAGGTAGACGACCGGCGTCTCGACAAGCATCCGACGCACATAGGTGCGAGCACCACCAAACCCTGGATCCGCTGCCCGCCGGACCAGGTCGGCACCGTCACGGGCCTGAGAGAGCGGGCCGGCGACAACAACGCGCGCCAGCTCCCGGTCGACCGTGATCAGAGCCTCCCCACCCGCGTCCTGCGCGAGCGCGGCCACATGGCCCTCGGTCTCGATGAGGACACCCCACTCGACCAGCAGACGCAGAGCCGCCACCAGGGTCCGTTTCCCGGCCGCCTTCCCCGTCTCCTCCAATTCGACCTCCGCGTCGGCCGCAGCGGCCTTGATGTCTGCCACCAGCTGCGACAGCAGCAACTGCTCGGGTGCAGTCACCAGCACCGACAGAGCCAACGCCAGACACGCGTACGTGTGCGGAGTAAAAGGTGTGCCACTGGCGCGCTCCAACCGATGCCCCGCACCAGCCCCCAACCCAGCCTTGAACAGCCGCGCATAGGAGCTGTCGACCAGCAGGCGGTAGCCGAGCACCTGCTGAAACCGTTTGCCCAGCCAGTCGGCATGCCGGCGAATCAGCGGGAAGAGATCGCCGTGCGCACCATCCGAAATGACCAACGGATGCGCGAGCAACAGCCGGGCGGCGCTGCGCCGCTCGGCGGCCAGGGCCACGTCGTGCGCCGAGGGGAGGGTCATGACACGCTCACCTCCGCACCACCATCAGCACTGCCGGAAGAAGTCCGGGCCACGTCCAGCTCCAGATCGTCCAGCAGCAAATCACCGTCAGCCGAATGCAGGACGCACCGCGCACCAGCGATACGCCGCACCGTGAGCCGAATCCCGAGCTCGGTGTCCTCACTCTGCGCCTGATCGAGGTCGAAACCCGTCACACCCTCCCCGCGACGCCTCAACTGCGCATTTCCAAGTGCGGTGGCCAGCAGCTCCAGAAGCAGACCGAGCGCAGCCGAGGTGAGGCGCACCTCGGCGAACCGGCCCGACGCGCTGCGTAGTTCGTCCGCCGCCGCAGCCCTGGCCGCAGCCCGATCACGAGCAACCTCCCGCAGCCGCTGCTTCTGCGCGGAATGGTCCTCCACTGCGGACGTCCGGCCCCGCTGTGCACGACTGCCCCTTTCCCGCAGCGCCACCGGCACCTCGACCACCGGGCCGGCCCACCAACTCGTATAGGCGGGTACCACCTCGTCGGCCGCTGGGGGCACACCCAGATGGCGGGCGCCGTACAGTCCGAAAGCAGCGACGGCAATGTCATGAGCGTCCTGCGGCGCCGCCTCCTCGAACCACCGGGCCAGCCGCAGCAAGTCCTTCCGCCGGGACATCTCCCCAGTGGCCGACCGCAGCATCCGCTTGGCATTGGCGAGCAACGACTGCAACGCGCGCAGCGTGGCGCTCCGCAGCTGATCAACCTGACTGCCCATCCCGTCGGCATCGCTGAACCAGCCGCGCAGGCCTTCCCAATCCTTCAACTGACGCCCCCGGCTGCGCTGCACCCGCGCCTCCAGCCGACCACCCCCCTGCGGCGACAACCCGGTCAGACCCTGTGCATGGCTGTCCAGCCGGCCCAGCAGACCCGGGACATGCGGCCACAACACATCCAGCGCCGCCGAGATCCGTGGTGCGCGAAACGCGACATCCTCCGTGATCGCCTCGACATAGTCGAGGAGCAGCTCCTTAAAGCCCTGATACTCGGCACTGTCCAGATCGTACCGAGCCAGCACCTGACCGAGGTAGGCATAGAACTCCCGGACAGAGTCCGCGAACTCGGTGAACTGCACGAACAGCGTGCTCACCCGCTCCAGCGCGTCCTGCAACTCGACACCGCCCGGCGCGGTCACGAGCTCGGCCAGCTCCCGCAGCCCCCGCTCGACCAGAGCGAGCAACTCGCTGCTCACCTCCCGAGCTGCGTCCGCCTCGGCCAGCACACCATCGGCGTCACGCTGGATCCGCTCACCCAGCTTCGACAGCTGATAGCGGGCACGCGACCGCTGGTACTCGCCGATACTGGACGCCTTCACCGTGTGGCTGCTGCGCAACAGGTTGCCCCACTTCACCAGCTGCTCCAGCCGGACGGTGAGAGTGTCAGGATCGATCCCGGCCGCGGAGCCCCCAGCCTGGCGCAGCTGCGCCAGGAGGTCCGGCACCGCCAGGTCCGCCAGCAGGGTCCCGCAGAAGACCCGCATGATCGCCAGGTGATCCAGCCGCTCCGGCGCGCTGAGGTAGGTGAATGCGTCCAGCCGCCGGCGGGCTTCGCTCAGGGCATCCGGCGTCGCGACTTCTTGCCCTGCGCCGGGTGCGGGTGTCTCCATGTCTGCGAGGCTATGCGGCGTATGTGGCTGCCACCGTTGGATGGCTAAAAAATGCTGGAGGAGGGCTGGACGATCGAGTCGAAGAACGGTACCTGACGGAGCATTAACCGATGCGGCCGGTACTCAACCCGCGAGCTCGGCATCCAGCCCGAGACGCACGACCCGAAGCTGCACGTCGACTTCACCCCGCTGCGCGACCAGCACCTCACGACCGTAGGGCTTCCGCCAAGCTGCCTGAACCAGGCAGGGACCGGCCGTGGCTCACCCCCTGACGGCTCCGATCAGGGTTTGCACGATACGGACCACCCGGCACTGCCGGGGCAGTCGCCAGAAGGCTGGCGAGCAGCATCTCGGTCAGCTCGACGGTCGTGGACGTCTCGAACCACCACCGGGCGTAGTCACCGACGGCTCGGGCGTGCTCGTGGACTGCGCCCAGCGGCTGGAAGCCGTCCCAGAGCGAGGCCAGCCGCGCCAGGTAGGTCGTCTTGCCCACATTGTCAGAGCCACTACTGATCTTTTCGTAAGTTCTGTGGGTTCGACGGCTTCGTTGGTGGGATCCTGATGTGGTGTCTTTCAAGCCTTCGTCTGTTGTTCCTCCTTTGACACGGCCGCAGCTGTCCGAGGCCCGGCGTGTGCGGGCGGCCGAGTTGTTCGACCAGGAACACTCGAACGCCGATATCGCCCGGATGCTCGGGGTCAGTGACGAGAGTGTGCGGCGGTGGAAACGGGTCTGGGAGGAGAACGGCGCCGATGCTCTGCGCCGACGTCCCGCCACCGGGCGTCCGCCCAAGCTGGACGACGCCCAGGTCGAGCGGGTGCGGACCGCACTGGAACAAGGCGCCCAAGCCCATGGTTTCGAGGCCGATCTGTGGACCCTGGAACGGGTTGGCCTGGTGGTTGAGCGGGTGACCGGAGTGGTCTTGTCGCGGGCCTCGGTATGGCGGCTGCTGACCGGCCGGCTGGGGTGGAGTCTGCAGCGGCCCGAGCGTCGGGCGGTCGAGCGCGACGAGTCCGAGATCGCCCGTTGGATCGCGCACGAGTGGCCGCGGATCAAAAAGGGGCCGTGAACACACGTGCCTGGATCGTGTTCCTCGACGAATCAGGAGTGTCGCTGCTGCCGCAGGTCCGCCGCACCTACGCGCCCCGCGGCCGCACCCCGTTCCTGCGGCACCGGCTGAACTGGAAGCGGGCCTCGATGGCCGGCGCCCTCGGCTACCACGCCGCGGACCCGGACCGAGGTCCTCGGTTGTGCTTCCACCTCAAGCCCGGCAGTTACGACACCGCCGCACTCATCGAGGTCCTGGAGCAGATGAAGGTGTTCTACAACGGCGAACGGGTGGTGCTGGTTTGGGACGGGCTGTCGGCTCACTGGAGCCGGGCGATGCGGGCCTGGGTCGCCGAGCAGGACTGGCTCACCCTCGAGCGATTACCGGCTTACGCACCCGAGCTCAACCCGGTGGAACTGCTGTGGTCCTCGCTGAAGAAACGCGAGCTCGCCAACCTTGCCGGCGACCACCTCGCCGATGTCGCCGACGCCACCGAACAAGGCATCCACCGCATCAACACCAACCCCCAACTGCCCTGGTCCTTCCTCACCCACACCGGCCTTACCCTCCACCCACCAGACCCACAGAACTTACGAAAAGATCAGTAAGGCTGACGAAGTCCGGAACCTGAGCCATCGTTCACGCCTCACGAATCGGGGTGTCGAGAACGGAGACGATCGCGTCCGTGCTGGCGGCGATGAAGGCGGCGAGCTGCGGCGGCATCAGGGTCAGCTCGCGGACTACCTCGACGATTAAAGGCACGTATCCGCCGCGCTCCGGATTGGCGAACCCCGTCCCCGCCCGCGCAGCCAGGTCCGTCGACTCCGGGCGCGTGGCGAAGATGCGCTGGACGCCGACGCCGTCCTCCAGCTCGTCGGTGATCAGGTCAATGAGCTCGGCGCGCTCCAGCTTGCCGCCCAGCTCCTCGAACACCTCCCGGCGCAGGGCCGCCTCGATGGTGGCGTCGTCTGCCTCGACCCCTCCGCCGACGGTCACCCAGTACGGCTCCCTGCCCGGCTTGGTGCGCTTGATGAGGACGAGTTCGTCGCCCCCGAGGGCGTTGCGCTTGACGATGTCGGTCCTGCCGTCTGCTCCTTCTGGTGGTAGTGCAGGAAGAACGGGCGGAGAGCTGTCTCGTCGCGGCCAGCGCCTCCCCGAACCGATGAACTCACCATGGTGCAGTTCGGTGACGGCGTGTGACATACACGCGCGCAGCAATGCCGCACCCCTGCTGAAGGAGGCTGGCTACGCTGGCCGTTTCCGCGTTCCACCAGGTGACGGACAGAGGATACGACGATGGTCACGGTGCAGCGACGGTCCGGCCGGAACCCCGGCTGTTACGCGACACCCTCCGCGTGAGCCTGCGGGACTTCGCCGCCTACCTGGGCGTGAGCGACCGGATTGTGTCGAACTCGGAAATCGACGGCGCGAGTTACCAGCCCCGTGGCGAGTCCCAGGCCGTCCTCGACACCGCACTCGACCGCCCGTCGGACGACGTGAAAGCCCGGTTCGCAGCAGCCTTGGGAACGAACGGCCCCGCTCCACCTGTCGCAGGCCGGATCGGAGTCGACTCCCACAAATTCCTGTCGGTCTTCACCGGCGCCAAGCGCGGCGACCGACTCCGCGCCCACATGACGCCGAGCGCGGGCGACCAGTGTCTGGAATCCTCCTCGGCTCGCATCGACCACCCCGAAGCACAGGAGTGGGTCCTGCACATTTTCGCCGGCAGGGCCGCCGTCTTCCACCTCGTCCAACCCCACAAGCCTCCCGCGCTCACCGACCTCGCCGTCTGGCGCTACCGCTCGCCTCCGACCTGCCCTGGGCACGGGACAATCTCCGCGACCTCCTCGACGAGGACCACGACCGCATCCCCAATCCCGAATAGGTCCTCTCCCTGTACTGGCTCGCCTCCGCGCCCTGGACCAGCGACGCCCACGACACCGCACTGCGCCTGCTGTCCACACCCTCGGTCCTGGTCGACCGCGGGGCCCCCTGGCGGGCCCGCACCCCGGGATCGCTCCTAGCCTCCGGCTTCGACCACCCGGACATCGTGTCCCTCGCCGTAAGGGGAGCTGGTCCCACGTCGCCTACCCCTCTCACTCCCGCGAGCGCAGACTCTCCATCGAAGAGCTGGTCACCTGGGAGCTGACCGTCCAGGCCCTGTGGCGCTTCACCCGCCAGGCCCAGCAGATGATCGAGGACGGCCACGACCCCTCATGCCCGGCCAACCCTCTCCCTGCGCGCGCCCACCACCGGCTCACCACCACCCGCGCCCAGGAGACCGCACAGCACGTCCTGATGCGGGCAATGCGGGAGGACAACATGAAGACCAGCGGGCTTGCCGAACGGCTGCGCGCCGCACAAGACGCTCCGCGCGAGAGCGTCGGCCGAACACGGGGCAGAGGAGACAGCGGATGAACACCAACAGCGCCGCGCTGGTCGTGATCGACATGCAGAACGGCTTCGTGAACCACCACAGCCGCCACGCCACGCCCGCGGTCTCCGGCCTGGTCGCCCGGCGGTCCGCCGCGGGCCGACCCGTGATCTCCACCCGGCACTTCAACTATCCGGACAGCCCCTACGAGCGCTTCTTCCAGAAGCGCCGGCTCTCCGGGAGGACCCGAGGACGCGCCGCTTCCGTCGAGGAACCGACGGCGCGGGACCTTCGGACGTACCGTGGACATACGGAGACCTGTCCAGCCCGGCCTTCGACGGGAAAGGACGGTGCCACCTTGAACCGCAACGAGCCGGAGGCAGAAGCCCTGCCGCCGCCGGGGCACGCCGAAGTCCGCATCGTCGCCGCCACCCCGGACGCCGCCCGGATGGTGGCCGCTGCCCTGCGTCACTGCTTCGCCGGTGGCGAGCAGCGCAGCTACCCCGCCCCAGGCGGGGGTACCCGCCTCCACCTCACCGTCGATACCGCCCACACCGCCGAACCGGTCAGGTCCTGGCTGGCCACCAGCAGACCCCCGAGCGGCACCCGGCCCCACTCCGAAGAACCCTGACCAGCAGTGGAGCCTGCAGGCAGGCATAGCGGTCCGGGTCACGGCGGAGCATCCTGGAAGTCGCACCGCGATACCGACGTATCGGCCCGCCAGCAACGGACCAGGGCGTCGCCCCGCCGCCCGCCTGGAGGCCCCGAATGACTGTCGGAGGTTACAACGGTGGGAGTTCCGACCGCTCGGAGAGCTTCGGGGAAATGCTGCTGGGCGACCTCCTGGACCACGCCCCGCAGCTGCCGCCCGACCGGGTGGGGCCAGCACTCGCCGACGCGGTCGCCCGTGTCGGGGGCCGGGGGGTGCGGATCCTGCTCCAGGATTACGGACAGCGGAATCTGCTCCCCCTCGCCGGGGACGGGCTGGAGGTCGGCGAGCCCCAGCCCATCGACGGTTCGGCGGCCGGCCAATGCTTCCTCACCTCGCTTCCGGTAGAGGTGCCGCTGGCCGACGGAGTGCGAGTGCACGTCCCGATGCTCGACGGCGGTGACCAGGCCGGCGTCCTGGCCATCACATTGGACGCGGTCGACGACGACATCCGCCGCATCCTACGCAGGCTCGCCGCCCTGGCAGCCGACACGATGCGGGCCAAGAACGGCTGCACCGACCTCTTCTTCCGCACCCGCCGCGGCGAAAGAATGAGCGTCGCCGCCGAGATCCAGTGGTCGCTCCTGCCACCCCTGGCCATGACGATGCCCCGTGTCGCCATCGCCGGAGTCCTGGAACCCGCATACGACGTGGCAGGCGACAGTTTCGACTACGCCCTGAACGGCGACATCCTCCACCTCGCCATGATCGACGCCATGGGCCACGGCCTCGACGCGGCAACCATGGCGACCGTCGCCATCGGCGCCTACCGGCACGCCCGACGCGCCAGCATCGAGCTCTGCGAGATCTACCACTTCATGGACCGGGCCATCGCCGAGCAATTCGCCCCCGACCACTTCGTCACCGCACAGATGCTGCGGCTCGACACCGGCACCGGCCGCCTCCAGTGGGTCAACGCCGGACACCCGGCCCCCATGCTGATCCGCGACCACCGCGTCATACACCGCCTGCACAGCCCCACCACCCTCCCCGTCGGCTTCGGCGGAGACCAGCCGCAGGTCAGCCACGTGGTGCTCGAACCTGGGGACCGGATCCTCTGCTTCACCGACGGCCTGGTCGAAGAACACAAAATCGGACACCAGGAGTTCGGCGAGGACCAGCTGATCAACTGGGTCCACCGGCTGGACCGGGCCGACCGGAGCGTGCGGGCCGTGGCACGCGACCTGTCCCACACGCTCGGACGGGCCCGCGGCGGGGCCACCACCGACGACGCCACCCTCGTCCTCGTCGAGTGGAGCGGACAAAACTGACAGGGACCCGGCGCGTCCGGACGAGGAGCGGAGTACGTTGGAACTACCGGGAGCACCTCGTACACCCGCCCTCACGCGGACGTCGTTCCCGGCGAACACTAAGCCGGGGTGCCCCAGGCCCCCCGGGGACGGGCCCGGTCTCATGACCAGCAGCACCGCTCCGACCCGCCAGGCGCGCCTGGCCCTGACCCCTAACACCTCCATGGCCGGCCTGCTGGACGGCGCATGGTGGCCGTACTCCCGCGATCTCACCACGGAGCTGCCTCCCCTGGTAGAGGCGCTGCGGAACCGCTTCGGACGCGTCACGCGCATCACCGCGAACCCGGCCCCCTGGCCCGCCACTCTGCGCCACGTCCCCGTCGGCGGCTACGCCGTGCACGTCGGCTGGTTCATCGACCAGGCCCCCGACACGATGATCCTGCTCTCCTACAGCCTCGGCCGCTGCGACCTGCTCGTGATTCCCCCGAAAACCCCACCCGCCTCCGCCGCGCGCCTGATGGCCGCCGCGTCCGCCCCGGGCAACGTCCACACCACCGACACCCTGATGTCCGATGAACACAAGACCGGTCGTCTCCTGCGGGAGGCAGGGGCCGGTGAGGACGCCTGGGAGACGGAAGGCGGCGCCTTCCGGCAGCCCCTGACCCGTCGCCCCCGCCCCGTCGTCGGGGCACGCATGATCTACCTGCCCCAGCGCATACGGAGATGACGCCTGTCATTCCCGCGATCGCGCCGGTCCCTGGTCCACGAGGACCCACCGCCGCTGCACCCCTGGCATCGTCGGCCAGTTCGTCCGATACAGATACACCGCTGCTCGCCAGTCGCCTCGCCCGTGCCGATGTGGAGGGCGAGCTGCGAGGCCGGGGAACCACCGGCACGAGCTCGGCCCGCATATGGACCACGACGGGCGCCGGCACACGGCCCTCGGCGTCGCCGGGGCGCCCGTCGGCGATGAGCGCGTAGACGTGGGCGACGTCGGCACGTGACGATGCCCGACAACGCCCCGCAGAGAAGTGCGGTCGTCGTCCTGGCAACGATGTGCTGTGCGGAAGATGGAGCGGCCGGCCGCCTCGCCGCTGCTGCCGGTCAGGTCGACGTACCGCATACGCCTCGGGCGCGATGGCCACTGCCGCGGGAGTGGAAGTGGAGGAGGGGGCGAGGGACAGTGCGGTGGTGGTGCGCGGTCCCGGAACGCTGTCGGCTGATGCATCGGTGGGCTCACTCATGCTGCCCATCCCGTATCCGGATGTTCTGAGGTGCGCGTGCAGTCAACGCTGATAGGGGCACGGCCGGGCCCACGTTCGATTCCGGGAGGATGCTGCAAGGAAAGGAGGTAAAGGTGGGGTGCACGGCGTCCTCCGTCTGAGGGTCGGTGTGGCACTGATGCTCTAACCACCCGTGGATCTGGTACGTCACGGCCTGCTCAGAGGGCAGTCTGTGAACGCTAGATCTAGCGCCGGGATTGGGCCGTGTGAGCTCTGGGGCGTCGTTCAAACTCGCTCGATCAGGTCGGAGCACTCCTTCCGGCGGTTGCGGGCAGCACGAACCAGGGTCACGGCGGACGACGGCGGCCTGAGCGGGTGATCGAGGGCTGGAAGGCGGAGCGTGGGGAAGCAGCGGCCGTTGACCTGAAGGGCGAGGAAGTAGGAGCCGGGGGAGGCCTTCCAGCGTGCCGTCGACGCAGCGGGTGCGCCTTGGCGAGTCGTAGGTCCTGGCCCGACTCGGCGATGACGCGGCGCACGAAGGCCACCTCCTCCCGTGGTCGGCCGGTCGGCCCCGTGGTCGCGATCACGATCATCACGTGGATGGGGGTGGTGGTCGAAGTGGCGGTGAGAGCGGCGGAGAAGTCGAGGGTGTCGCCCTCGCGGAGTTCGCTCGGGTACCCGAAGAAGACACGCGAAGAGGCCAAGCAGACCATCCAGCACATCCGGGCCCTGTGGGACCTCTCCGACCGCCTTCCGGGGACCTTTCGGCCAGCGTCTTCACCTTCCGGCCCTACCCAGACTCTCCCATCTGGGCCGAACTCGTGCATCGCGGCTACGACCCAGCAGTGATGCAGAGCTACAGCGACGTCGACCTCACCGAACACGGCGCGGACGAAGCAATGCGCGGCCGCGACGAATTCAACTTCACCACCGGCCTCCAGTTCGGAGAACTGACCCTCCCGGAACTCAACAGACACCTCGCAGACCTCTCCCGCGAGCAGTACGAGCGCATCCACAGCGACCAGACACTGACCGCATGACCGGCACCCTGATCACCCTCGACGGGCCCGGCGGCAACCGCTACCTTCCCTCCACGCTTGTTCTGCAGCGAGCCGACGGCCTCGACGCTGACTGGCTCCTGACCCTCAACGTCGGCATCACGGTCCCCGACCTGGCCGTCATCCTGACCGCCACCCCCGCAGACGAGGGGACCACTGTCCCCGAGGGCAGCAGCCGGCGCACCTTCCGGGTCCACCCCCGCCCCGCTGACGCGGGGGACCACCCGTACTCCTCGCCAACGTAGTCACGAGCAGCGGGTCCACCCCCGCAGACGCGGGGACCACAAACCGACCTGGTTGGTCTCGGCGTAGAGCTAGGGGCCACCCCCGCTTACGCGAGGACCACTCACGATCTGGTCGCGCAGCGCAGCCGGATCGGGTCCACCCCCGACGCGGGGACCACGTTGTCGTAGCCGAGGAGGCGGGAGACGTCCGGTCCACCCCCGCAGACGCGGGGACCACCAATGAGCAGCCAGGTACGCCCCGCGTCCGCCGGGTCCACCCCCGCAGACGCGGGGACCACCACGGACGCCTGTAGCGGCGCGGCGCCATGACGGGTCCACCCCCGCAGACGCGGGGACCACCGCTTGACAGCCTTGCCGCCGCCAACCGAGCAGGGTCCACCCCCGCAGACGCGGGGACCACAAGGCCAACGGATCTGGCTTCACGACCGACCGGGGTCCACCCCCGCAGACGCGGGGACCACCGGTGGTCGCGGTGGGTCAGCTCGGCGATCGAGGGTCCACCCCCGCAGCCGCGGGGACCACACCCGCCTTGAGGGCCGCGGCACCCGGCACCGGGGTCCACCCCCGCAGACGCGGGGACCACGAGGGCTGGCCAGGCCGACCGGCCTCACGCACGGGTCTACCCCCGCAGACGCGGGGACCACGAGGGCTGGCCAGGCCGACCGGCCTCACGCACGGGTCTACCCCCGCAGACGCGGGGACCACCCCCGAAGGGAGGGGCACATCATGGTGCAGCCGGGTCCACCCCCGCAGACGCGGGGACCACGTACCGGAGCGCGCCGAACGCGATGACTTCCAGGGTCCACCCCCGCAGACGCGGGGACCACACTCAGGAGCCTGCACGCGGCGAGCTCGGCCGGGGTCCACCCCCGCAGACGCGGGGACCACGCGATCCGCCGGTGCTCCAGCAGCCATTCGTAGGGGCCACCCCCGCAGACGCGGGGACCACCGGATCAGCTACTGCTGCTGGCGGAGCCAGTAGGGGCCACCCCCGCAGACGCGGGGACCACGAGGGGAGGGCAGCATGGCGGAGCCCACCGTCGGGGCCACCCCCGCAGACGCGGGGACCACATCCGGCCCAGGTTCACTGCGCCCGTGCCCCAGGGGCCACCCCCGAGGACGCGGGGACCACCGCAGTTCACGGACTGGGAGCGCGGCTGGACGGGGGCCACCCCCGCAGACGCGGGGACCACTTTGAGAACTTCGCCGCCGACATGGGCGCTACGGGGCCACCCCCGCAGACGCGGGGACCACACGGCCGCCACGTCGCCAAGGCATACCGCGCTGGGGCCACCCCCGCAGACGCGGGGACCACGTTGATCCGGGGGAGCGGGGAGTCGATGACGAGGGGCCACCCCCGCAGACGCGGGGACCACGACAGGTCCGGGGAGAGGGTGACGGCTTCGACGGGGCCACCCCCGCAGACGCGGGGACCACATACTGGGCGTTGCGGTCGAAGAACGAGCGGAGGGGCCACCCCCGCAGACGCGGGGACCACACGGCCGCCACGTCGCCAAGGCATACCGCGCTGGGGCCACCCCCGCAGACGCGGGGACCACGTTGATCCGGGGGAGCGGGGAGTCGATGACGAGGGGCCACCCCCGCAGACGCGGGGACCACGACAGGTCCGGGGAGAGGGTGACGGCTTCGACGGGGCCACCCCCGCAGACGCGGGGACCACATACTGGGCGTTGCGGTCGAAGAACGAGCGGAGGGGCCACCCCCGCAGACGCGGGGACCACTGCCCTTCAGTCTGGGCACGAATCCGGGATCCGGGGCCACCCCCGCAGACGCGGGGACCACGGCCGGCCCGAACCCGTCCTGACCGGGGCCCAGGGGCCACCCCCGCAGACGCGGGGACCACGCGCCGCACGCCGGGCGCGGCGGCCCCGGCGCGGGGCCACCCCCGCAGACGCGGGGACCACTCCTGGGTCTGGAACAAGATCCTCTCCCCGGTGGGGCCACCCCCGCAGACGCGGGGACCACAGATCAGGGCGCCGCCGGACCCGGCCTTGACCGGGGCCACCCCCGCAGACGCGGGGACCACTCGATTCAGCTCACGGCGGCGAGCAACACGACGGGGCCACCCCCGCAGACGCGGGGACCACCGGCCAGGGCCCCGCCACGCGCATCCGTGGCGGGGGCCACCCCCGCAGACGCGGGGACCACCCCCCGGCATAGTCGGCCATGAGGGGAACGCCGGGGCCACCCCCGCAGACGCGGGGACCACAACGGTGATCATGACAGCGATGGTGAACATCAGGGGCCACCCCCGCGTCTGCGGGGACCACCCAGTCCCCCGACTACGCGCCCGGCACGTCGGGGGGCCACCCCCGCAGACGCGGGGACCACACGATCCTCGACCTGCCCTTCATCACGTCCGAGGGGCCACCCCCGCAGACGCGGGGACCACAACCTATTGCTGTCGACGCTCGGCGTGGGAATGGGGCCACCCCCGCAGACGCGGGGACCACAAGATGGCCAGGCAGACGGCTCCGATCTCGACGGGGCCACCCCCGCAGGCGCGGGGACCACGTCGGCAACGACTGGCAGACCAGTACCCGCGTGGGGCCACCCCCGCAGACGCGGGGACCACATGTACGCGGCCCGCTGCGACGCCGACCAGATGGGGCCACCCCCGCAGACGCGGGGACCACTGGACGCTCGACCAGTGGCAGCGCCCGTCGATGGGGCCACCCCCGCAGACGCGGGGACCACACCACGGCGTGGATGAGCCAGCCGTCCAACTGGGGGCCACCCCCGCAGACGCGGGGACCACGGCGAGTGGACCGACCTCGACGCGACGACCCGGGCGCCACCCCCGCAGACGCGGGGACCACAGCCGGTGTGCCACCGGGTGCCGGGGTCAGCGGGGGCCACCCCCGCAGACGCGGGGACCACATCTCCTCCCACTCGTAGGAGGTCACCGACGTGGGGCCACCCCCGCAGACGCGGGGACCACCGGCACCACCTGGTCCCACATGCACGGCGAGGTGGGCCACCCCCGCAGACGCGGGGACCACTCGATGGCGGCCTGGGCGTAGGCGCCGAGGTCGGGGCCACCCCCGCAGACGCGGGGACCACTGGACCTCGGCCTGGGCCTTGTTGACGATCTCGGGGCCACCCCCGCAGACGCGGGGACCACACCACACTCAGGAGCCTGCACGCGGCGAGCTCGGGGCCACCCCCGCAGACGCGGGGACCACGCCGCACTGTGCCAGGCGGGAGCCGTCGGCCTGGGGCCACCCCCGCAGACGCGGGGACCACTCGATGGCGGCCTGGGCGTAGGCGCCGAGGTCGGGGCCACCCCCGCAGACGCGGGGACCACACCACACTCAGGAGCCTGCACGCGGCGAGCTCGGGGCCACCCCCGCAGACGCGGGGACCACGCCGCACTGTGCCAGGCGGGAGCCGTCGGCCTGGGGCCACCCCCGCAGACGCGGGGACCACACCTGGGCGCTCTCGCGCAGCACGCAAGCACGGGGGCCACCCCCGCAGACGCGGGGACCACGGTAATTCCGCATTCGAGGCCCTTGCGGACGAGGGGCCACCCCCGCAGACGCGGGGACCACACAGGAAGGGCGCGTAGAGCGCGCTGTCGGCCTGGGGCCACCCCCGCAGACGCGGGGACCACGCGACTCCGGCGGTGGCCTGGGTGTGACCGATGGGGGCCACCCCCGCAGACGCGGGGACCACACCCCCGAGCTCATCGCCCGGGTCGCCGAACGGGGGCCACCCCCGCAGACGCGGGGACCACACCATCCCGCCGATCGCCGTCGACGCGGCCCGGGGGCCACCCCCGCAGACGCGGGGACCACCTGCCTTACACTCAGCAGCGGACCTGTTTCTGGGGGCCACCCCCGCAGACGCGGGGACCACACTGGTTGCGGACACACCCGAACTGACGACAAGGGGCCACCCCCGCAGACGCGGGGACCACGCCGTCGTGCGGCCCTCGGTCGTCTGGCCGACGGGGCCACCCCCGCAGACGCGGGGACCACCGATCCGCCGAGTTCGCTGATGAGGGTGGAGTAGGGCCACCCCCGCAGACGCGGGGACCACTTACGCCTGTCGGGTGTTTCCGAGTCGGCCAAGGGGCCACCCCCGCAGACGCGGGGACCACCTCCGCAGCCGGTCCCGGTGCCGGGCCCGCCGGGGGCCACCCCCGCAGACGCGGGGACCACAACGTCAGCGGGTCGGGGAAATTCGTGTCCCCGGGGCCACCCCCGCAGACGCGGGGACCACGACAAGGCCAAGTCGCTCATCTTCAACCTGTCGGGGCCACCCCCGCAGACGCGGGGACCACAGCACCTGGGCCACCCTGGCCCAGTTGTCGGGGGGGCCACCCCCGCAGACGCGGGGACCACAAATGGGCTGCGACAACGCGAACTGACGGCGAGGGGCCACCCCCGCAGACGCGGGGACCACTTGAGAGTGGAAAGGGCAAGGGCCGGGCGGGCGGGGCCACCCCCGCAGACGCGGGGACCACTCATGCGGAATGCGGGTTCGGTGTCAGACACGGGGGCCACCCCCGCAGACGCGGGGACCACGGATTGATCCGGCGGTGCCTGCGGAGCTTCAGGGGGCCACCCCCGCAGACGCGGGGACCACGGGTCCGCCTGTCCGAGCTGACCGAACGACAGGGGGCCACCCCCGCAGACGCGGGGACCACCCGATGGCCCCGTTCAACGCGCCCTTGAGCCCGGGGCCACCCCCGCAGACGCGGGGACCACCGGTCCGAGGGCGGCCGTGACGCGGCAGTCTGGGGGCCACCCCCGCAGACGCGGGGACCACTCGTCATCAATCAGCGGGGCAGGTTCGATGACGGGGCCACCCCCGCAGACGCGGGGGCCACGCAGCGGCCGGGCCCGGGGTCGGGCCGACCGAGGGGCCACCCCCGCAGACGCGGGGACCACGTTCGCGGCCAGGACACCGGAACGCTTCTGTCGGGGCCACCCCCGCAGACGCGGGGACCACATGCCGCCCGCGCGTACCTGGATCGGGCTCACGGGGCCACCCCCGCAGACGCGGGGACCACTCGACAAGGCACTCTCGATCGGGTCCGCGATCGGGGCCACCCCCGCAGACGCGGGGACCACGGTTCGCCGAATCACCTGAGCTGTCCTTGCCGGGGGCCACCCCCGCAGACGCGGGGACCACCCACCCCTCTACTCCTGGCCGGGCACCGCCGTGGGGCCACCCCCGCAGACGCGGGGACCACCCACGGCCGCGGAGGTCGACGCTGAGGTTCCAGGGGCCACCCCCGCAGACGCGGGGACCACTTGCCGGTCTCGATCCGGCCGTTCGTGAGCACGGGGCCACCCCCGCAGACGCGGGGACCACGCCCGCATACGACGCGATCAGCCGCGCGACCGGGGGCCACCCCCGCAGACGCGGGGACCACTCCACACCGCAGCCGTATGACGAGTCGGCCGTCGGGGCCACCCCCGCAGACGCGGGGACCACGGCGTCTGCCGCCGGCGGCGGAGCCACTCGTGGGGGCCACCCCCGCAGACGCGGGGACCACAAGGAGGTCAGAGGCGGACTGAAAAGCGGTGAGGGTCCACCCCCGCAGACGCGGGGACCACGGCAGACAAGGCCGACCCTGACGGGTGCGGTAGGGTCCACCCCCGCAGACGCGGGGACCACATCGACGGGCACACGCGCCCGCTCGCCGAGACGGGTCCACCCCCGCAGACGCGGGGACCACAGGAGCTGACCTGCAGAGCTATATCGCCTGGCGATGGATTTTACCCACTTTGCCAAACTCCGACTTTTCGGGCATATATTCCTTTCCTTCCCGTTTCATGCCCCGAACCGTCGTCGTTTCGCTGCTTTGCTCCACCCTTGTTTCGGTGCTTGTCCCTCTGCCCCTGGCGCACCTGTCAACTTGGTGTGGGGGTCCGGCTGGGTGGGGCGGTGGAGGAGGGTGATGCCCTCGTGGTCGGTGGGGTGCCAGGCGTGGTCGTGGGTGCGGAAGGTGAAGCCCTGTTCGTTGTCGGTTGTGTGGGTGAGAATGGCACGGCCCTGGCCAGAGTAGGTGCGCACTTCTTCCCAAAGAATGTCCCGGACTCGGGCGGAAGGGGAGCCGATGAAGACCCCGGGAGAGATCTCCAGCAGCCAACGGGTGAGAAGCCCGCGTAGTCCGGCGGGGCAGTTGGTAAGGACAAGGACTGTCACCAGATGGGCTCGTCCCCATAGTTACGTCCCGAAGCTAGGAGGCGGCCGTTATCGGTCTGGATGCCCACCCGGTCCGCGTCCGGGCCTTCGTCCGGCGACGCGCCGTGCTTCCCGGGGCCCTCGTAGCGCAAGAGTATTTTGATGTCGTTGGCGCAACGCGCCAAAAGTCCCTTCTGGTTGATGTGGTCTCGCAGCGCCCGTCGGGTGCGGGTCGGCACGTCCTCGTCGCCCATCGAGGCCGCGTCGAATGCGGCCGGAATTGCGATCTCCGTCTTGTAGAGGTCGGCGATATCGAGGACGAACGACCGCTCATGTCCCGAGTGTACGAATCCCAGTCCGGGGGAGCAGCCGAGTGCGGCCACCACGGCGTGAGCTACGCCGTACATGCACTGGGCGGCTGCTGTGACTCCCTGGTTGGGGGCGTCTGCGGCAGCGAAGTCGCCGTGGTGGTATTCGCGCCGGACCCAGCGGACGCCGGTACGTTCGGATTCTCGCCGGTAGCACTCCTTGACCTGTCGGCCTTCCATCCGCAGTAGGTCGTCTCGGGTGCACCCGGCGGTGTCCTCGCCGGGGAAGCGCATGCGGTACATCTCCCGGGCTACTTCCACGCGGGTACGCCGGTTGGCCCAGGCTTTGGCCTGCGCCTCCAACAAGCCGGACGAGCGGGTGAGCCCCCGGCCGCCAGCGTAGAAGCGCACGCCGTGCTCTCCGACCCAAATCACGGCGGCGCCGCTTTCTCCGAGTAGTGCCATCGCCTGATGGGTGACGCGCGTGCCGGGGCCCAGCAGAAGCGTGCCGATGGTCGCCGAGGGTATGTGGGTCACCCCGTCAGCATCGGTGGCGGTGACGGCGTTGTCGTCCCGGTGGACGGTGCAGCGCTCCAGGTAGAGGAAGGAGGTGCGGTCGCTCACCCGGGTGAGTTCGCGCGGGGAGGACAGGGCGCGTTTGCTTACAGTGCTCATGACGTTGCCCTACCGCACCGGTGCGAGGGTCATGAGGCCGCACCCGTAGGCCTTTGACTTTCCCATTCCGTGGGTCAGTGTGCGGCGGAAGGCGGCGAGGTCGGTGATGCGCAGTTGGCCGTCGAAGGTGGCTCGGGTGAAGCGCACGTCTGCGCCCGGGCTGGAGCTGGTTTCGCGGCGGCTCTTTGAGCGCTCCGCGCGTTGTGGGAAGCGTACTGGTGTGCGTTCGTGGACGACGAGTTGGTAGCGCCACTGCATCGGAGGCTCTTCGGCTCCCGCGTCGGCCTTCGTGTCGTTGTCGGTGGGGGCCTGTTCGTTGGGGAGGACTTCGAATCCGGCTCGTTCCTGGTGTTTGATCAGCCAGCCGATCTGGTGTCCTACTGTCATGTGGGGTGCCCGCTTGGTGGGGGAGCCGGGCGGGTCCTGTTCGCGACGGATGTAATGCAGGGGGTTGGCGGTGAGCCGGAATGCCCACTCGCCGCCCGCTGCGAGCTTGTTCAGAAACTCCCCGTAGGCGAAGGTGGTCCATCCTTCGGTGCCCAAGGTGGGCCAGCCGGCTTGCTCGGCGAGGTGGGTGAGGTCGGGGCGGTCGGGGCTTGAAATGAGCAGGTTGATGCGGTTGGTCGGGGCCTGGTCGAGGCGCCACAGCACCCGGGGTCCGTTGCCGTCGCGGGGCGGGGGCTTGGGGAACGCCATGTCGACGGCTCCGTGCAGGCGCTGAGGCGAGGCGAGGAGTGCACGGGCGCTGGAGCGGGATGTGTTGATGCGGAAGCGGGTCAGGTACATCGGCGGGTCCTAGAAGTCGTCCGTGGCGAGGGGCGGAGCAGGCGAGTCGTGCCGCGCGGTCGGGGCCGGCCGCAGGTGGGCTGTCGGATCGTGGACAGGAGCCGAGGCTGTTGCGTGCCTGGCCTGTATGCCGCGCATCGCGTAGCGGCGGTGGCTCGGGTTGTAGCTGAGGGGGGTGTCGCGGAGTTGGATGTCGGGGGTGTCCTGCGGCGGGCAGTCCAGAAGCATGTTCAGTTCCGCGGGTGGCTGTTCGCGCGGTGGCCGGTGGCTGAGCGGGCCCCGGCCTCCCTGCCAGGGGGTGTTGCGGAGTGCATCCTCGAGCGGAAGGCTGCTGAGGGAGGCGTTGTCCTGCAGGAGCAGTGGGTGCGACGGCGGGCACGAGCGGCGTCCCAGGTAGGGAAGGAACCGCGGCGCATCGACGGCGGTGTACAGGCGCCTGATGAACGTGTCCTCGCCTTCGACGCCGGCGAGGAAGACCGCGTCGGCAAGGTAGTACCGGTCCGACAGGGGCAGGGCGCGTCCGGTGTCTCTGTTCTCCGCCGTGTGGAAGTCACGGATGCGGGAGCCGGGCCGGTCGATGCGGACACCGAAGCGCAGGGCTGCTAGATCGGACAGGTCGGCGTCGCGGGGGCGGCCCTCGGCGCCGGCGAGCAGGCCGAGTACGCCGCTCTTGGTTGGGGCGTTCTCCGTGGTGCGCTGTACGAACCGGGCGGAAGCGCCCCATGACTGGAGGGGGCCGGCCAACCGCAGCAGCAGGGTGGTCATGCGCCGGACTCCAGGCGTTCCGACACCGCCGAGCCGACCTGTTGAAGCAGCGTTTCGAGTGTGAGCGTGCTGCCCAAGTCGGCCAGGCCCTTGGTTTCCTCGCCCACCCGGAACACCCAGGTGGGGTCGGAGTCGAGCCCGTACGCCTGCTCCATCTCCGTGATGTGTGCAGCGAGGCGGTCGCAGCTTTCGCGGAGGAAGCCGCCAGCTGAGGTTTTCGGGATCGGTGTCTCGAAGGCGCCCACGAAGTTCAGGGGCCATCGGTCGCGGAGCTTGACGATGACGACTGAGGGCAGTGTGTGGTGGGCGAAGGTGTTGATCTTTCCGGTTGGGAGGGAGGTGATGAACGCTTCCAGGAAGGATGTGAGTGCCTTTGTCGCGGGGGTGCTCGGGGGTTGTTCCGGTGCGAGACCGGATCCGAGGTTGCGATGGAGTTCGTTCACGTCGACGGCTGCGTACCGGTAGAGGGTTGCGGAGTTGAAGTCGACGGTTCCGATCATTCCGGCGCCGGACTCGGAGTCGCCGCTCTGGTCGTCCACGGCGGTGTAGTAGTCCGACTCCACCTCGGACCGGTGCACGCTGAGGGCGTGCGCGACCTGTGCTGCGGCCTCCACGTTGAGGCCGGCGGCGTCGGCCACCATCCGGCCGAAGAGGGCGATGTCGACGGAGTGCCGGCTGTCGACAGCGGCCCTGGCCTGGGCCTTGTTCTTCTTGTCCTTCAGTTCTGCCTTCAGTGTTGCGGGGTCTCCCCCTCCGCTTGAACCGATGGCGATGTCGGCGAGAGCGTCCAGTTGCCGCCGGCTGAGGAACATCAGGTACTTCGACTCGGGAAGCGTGTCGCTGCCTTGGTCGCCTTCCTTTGTCTTGCGCTTGGGCGTCTCCAGCGTGGATCCGGTAGCGGCCGTCAGCACCTCCTCTGCCAGCTTCACCGCGTTGTCTGCAACGGTTGCGTCCCGCTTCACGATGTGTTCCGCCAGGACTTCCACCACCCGCTTCGTCCGCACACCGAGTTCTTCGGGCGGAAGCAGCTGCTTGAACTGCTCCCTGGTGGCGCGCTTCCAGGCCTGGCTGGAGACCCTCGCCCTGCGTTCCCCCCCGTAGTAAGCGGACTTGGGGGTTCCGGTATCGTCGCGGTTGATGTTGCTGGGCGGCACATTCTGCAGAATGTGAATGTCAATAATGCTGCGTCGCATAACAGTTCAACTCTCGTGTCAGTGTTCTTGCTGGAGCTGAGAGGCGTCCGGGGCCGGGCCCGAGTAGGTAAAGAGCGCCCGGCGGGTTGCAGGCCGCCGTCACCTCTGGTCAGGCGTCCGCGCCCCACGCGTCCCCGGATTCGTCGCCCATGCCGGCGGTCCTGCCGTCCCCGGGCCCGCCCGTCTCCTCGGAGCCTTCCATCTCTGGACCCCAGTACTGGCGGTGCAATTCGACACCCCAGGCACGGGTGACGGAGTCCCGCGCGGTCGGCTGCTGCCAGCGGTACACCTGGTCGGCGAGGCGCACGTAGTCCAGCGGGATGCGGGCCCCGCGCAGCATCAGCACCAGTTCGCGCAAACGAGTGGCCAGGACCATGATGTCCGTGGACGTGCCGACCCGAACGTACCGTTTGCGGACCGTCTCGTTCAGCGCCCCGGCCTCCGAGGGACGCGCGCTGCCCGATTTCGCATCAGTGGGCTCCGCTTCACTGGCCCGGCGTGCAGCATCGGCACCGTCAGCATCGCTCTTGCCCCCGCCCTCCGCGCCCTTCGCCCCGCTCTGGCGTCCGGTCCCCGTCTCCCCGAGGGCCAGCCGCCGCACCGAGCGGCCGAGGGCCCACCCGGGCAGGTGCATGCGCTCATCCCGCATCGACTGCTGATGCAGCGCCCAGAGCGTCACCGCGAGGTGAACGGCGTTGTCCTCTCTCCGCTCCTGCCCCTCACGCGCGGTGTAGCCGCGTGAAGAGAGCAGGGCCGGGTCCACACTGCCCGCTGCTCGCGCCTCCCGCTGGGCGTTGACGCGTTCCAGGCGGAGCGTGCCCAGCGCCTCCAGATGCCCCAGCCCCCATGCCGTGGGCGACTCGTGGGCCTGCCGTCCGGCCTCGCGGCGCAGGCGGGCCACGTCGGCGACCGCCCAAGAAACGTCCTGCCGGTATCCGCCCTGCAGCGCCGGGAGGATGCGGGCGACGGCCATCCCGGGCAGTGGCCGCAGGTAGCTGCCCGGACCCGGTAGGTGCGGTGAATCATCGGTCTTCGGTGCCATCGATAGCTCTCCATAAAGGGAGTCCCGGACCCCGGGCCCGGGAAAGTGATGTCAGTACAGGTCGGCAGGCGGCGCGGAATCAGCGACCCCCTCGGTCCGGCGCGGCGCCGTGCCGAGGACTCTCTCCAACTTGCCGCGGAACCAGAGATCCGCCCGCCCAGCGTCCAGCAGGGTGGCGCCGCGCCCGGGAAGGTCGACCATCCGCCCCTCGACCGCAGGCCGGCCGGCTGAGCGGATTTCCTGGCGGGCCAGCTGGTTCACCTGCCGTCGGACGGTCTCGCGCCACTGCTGCTGTGCCTCCGGCAGATCAGGCTGCTCGGCCAGTTCACGCAGCCACGCGCGATACGGGCCGTCCAAGGCGCCGAAGGCCCGGTCCCGTACGGTGTCCATGGCCGCGTCGGTGTGTTCCCCCCCGGCCGCGCGCACGAGGTTGGCAGCCAATTGGGCGAGCGCCCCCACCGCCTGGTCGGCGTCACTGACGGCGTCGACCGCCGCCGCCCCGTAAACCTCGTTCCCGGCATGGAGCGTGATCACCGGCAGGACCACGGCGTCGTCGACGATCTCGTCGATAACCGACTGCTGCGTGCCGTACTCGACTCCCACCGTCCGCAACCGCACCAGCTTCGACAACGGCAGGAGTTCCTCGTCGGCCAGTTCCGTGGCCAGCAGACCCAGCCACTTGGTGACCCGCGGCCGGAGCCGCTGGGCGGCTTCACCTGGCTTTCCGGTCAGCTCCTCACCGGCCCGCAGGTGCAGGAGACTCGCCAGCCCGCGCCAGGCCGCCCTGCGCGGCTGGTGCCGCAGCGGGGTGTAGTACGGCACCCGCTTGCGCTTCTTCTCCTGCACCTGACTGCGCCGCCAGGCGGTCATCGGTTCCAGCACCCACGGCGACTCCTGAGCGGGCGGGTCGCCGTACCCCAAGACCACGCCGCTCACCGCGTCCGCGTCGGCCACAAGCCGGATACGGCGGGTCTGCCAGGTATACAGGTCACGCAGACCGGCAGGCTCAAGGCCACCTTCCTGGGCCCCGCGCGGGCCTGGCCCGTACGGCTCGTCACAGCACCAGACGGGGCGGTCCATTTCGGTGCGCTCCTCGAAACCGGAGCCGCCGTACGCCTCCTCGAACGGAACGAGGTTGAGCAGCAGCGTCTCCCGCAGTGTCTCGCCCTCCGCGAAGACGCCGCCGAGCACGCCGAGTGAACCCTCACCCAACGGGTAGACCTTGCCCGCCTTGGCCCGGGTGTCCTGCCGCATGGCGGACTTGATGCCCGACACGTCGAACGCGTGCGCGTGCACCAGCCACCGAGCGGCCTCCGCGAACGGGATGCGCTCGACCCCCGGCCAGCGCATCGAGAACAATGCCCCGCCGGACGACGCATCGGCCACGATCCGGCTCAGCGGCCCGACCTCGTCCTTAGCCGTCCGCAGCCCGGCCGATTGGAAGAAGGGCCGTTCCTCATCGAAGAGTTCGAAGCGGTCCGCCATCGTGTCGAGGTAGCTGCACGTGACCTGGCAGAAGCTGTCGTCGGCGTCCGGTTCCCAGAGCTGCAGCCACGCGTCGAGATCCGCGGGCCCCTGGTGGGCGTCGTACAACACCGCCAGCGTCAGCCGTAGCAGAGCAATCTCCTGCGTCGGCACATCACCCACGAACCGGCGGAACTCACCTGCGCGAGCGAACAGTTCTCTAAGCGAAACCTCCTCCACCGCCCCATCGGAGATCCGCTGCACCGGCAGCCAGGCGTTCCGCACCAGATTGAACGCGGGCGGCCGAGCCGACGCGGGACTCACCGCCTCTGCCCGCCCCGCCGCAGAGCCGCCGCCGTCACCGCCAGGCTGCTCCCGCCTCTGCCCGATAGTGGAGGCGTCCCCCTCCGTTCTAACTCCCCCGCCCTGATCCCCCTGCGCGGCATCATTCCGCTCGTCTCCCTTGCTGCGTTTCGCTGCGTCGCCGTGCCCACCAGGCGACTGCTCGCCGGGCATGGCAAAGCTGAGCCCCTCCTGCGGGCTGTAATGCACCTCAAAGCCTGACAGACGGGTCTGACAACGCTCGTCCAGAACGAGAATCAGCTGGCCCGCCAGCCACGGACTCTCCTTCACCTGCCAGGCGGGGACGAGGAACTGTTCCAGTTCGGCAATGGTGCGGTCGATGATCCCCGGGTGGCAGAAACGTCCCGGCAGCGTGAGCGCGCTCGCGGCGACCGCCTCCGCCGCCCGCCTGGACGGAGGGAAATCCACGGGAAGATCGAGGCCGGCCCGCCCGCCGTCCAGCCAGGGCACCGTCGTGATCCTGCCGTCGTCCCACCGCATCACGACCAGCACGTCGAGGCTCTCGTCCGAGTCCCGCACCTGGGCCCGCCCGCTCAGACTGTCGTCCGCATCACCCGCGTGCGCCTCCAGCCACCCATACAGCGGCCGGCCAGGGCGCCCCACATGGCCGAGCAGGAAACCATCCGCCCGACGCCGCTTCGCCTCAAGCAGCGCGGCGTGACGCTCGTGCGCCCGCTCTGCCGCCTCCGCCCACTCCCCGGGACCGATCGCCTCGTCGCTGTAAGCACGTTGCACCAGCAGACTGATGTCGTCGGGCAGCCGCACCGGCACCCCGTCCAAGTGCGGTGCGAGTGCCGCCGACGCCCGCAGAAGCGTCCAATCGCCCCGGTACACCGCCCGCGACGCCTTCACCGGCACCGGCGGCGAGGCCTTCCAATCCACCACACCAGTGATGAGGCACTTCGGCGCAACCAGCCGAACCGGACGACCCGGCGCGGGATGCCGGTGCAACCGACCCATCCGCTGCAGCACGAGATCAACAGGGGCCAGATCCGTCACCAACAGGTCGAAACTGACATCGAGCGACTGCTCCACCACCTGGCTGGCCACCACCACATGACGACCCGGACGGTCACCGCCGGGCCCGTACCGCTCCACCAGTCGCACGTCGTTGACCGCCCGGTCCGCCGCCAAGAACCGCGAATGCGCCACCGTCACCTGACCCTCACCGAACCGCTCACGCAGCACCCGCGCCGCCTCCAGCACACGGGCCACCGTGTTTCGCACAACAAGCGCGCAGCCCCCGTCCGCCAGTTCGGCCTCCAACCGGTCGGCCAGCACAGCGACGTCGTCATCCAACCGCTCCACCACGACCTCCGCACACCGCCCGGAAGCCGCCGCAGGACGCGCGGTGATCGCCTCCCGCCCCCGCGCCACCGCAGTCACCAACGGATACGCGCCCGCAGCCGTCACCACCGCCCGCGCCGCCTCAGCCCCGCCATAGGCCGCAGCCAATTCCTTGCGGCGCGCGGCAGGCAGCGTCGCCGACAGCAGGACGACCGGCACCCCGTACGCAGCCAGCCACTCCAGAGCCCGGTCCAGATACCGACCCATGTACGCGTCATAGGCATGAACCTCGTCGATCACCACGACCTTGCCGGCGACCGCCAAGTGGCGCAGCGCCAGGTGCCGACTCTTCAGACCAGCGAATAGCACCTGATCCACCGTCCCGACAGCGAACGACGCCAGCAACTGCTTCTTACGCCCCCGAAGCCACTGGTGCGCATGCAACCCGGACGGCTGCCATCGCCCCCGTCCGCCCCCGAACGCGTCACCGTCCGGGTCGACCGCCGAAATCGCCCGGCTTCCCTCCCGCAACAGCCCCGCCCAATCACTCTGCAAAGCTGCCTTGGCATGGGCGAGCACGACCGACCAGATACCGCCCCCGTCTCCTGCCGGCAGCGCATCCAGCCAAGACCGCAGCCGCCTGAACATCGCGTCCGACGTCGCTCGGGTCGGCAGCGCCAGCAGCAGCCCACCGGCGCCTGACCGCGCGGCCAGAACCTCCGCCGCCGCAAGCGCCGCCTCCGTCTTCCCCTCACCCATCGGCGCCTCGACGATCAGCAGACCGCTTGTTGCCATCTCCCGCGCCAGACGAACCGCTTCAGCCTGCACCGGGCGCACACCCGCTCCCGCCAACCGCGGAAAGCGCGCGCCGAACAACTCCTCGACAGAGCCTGCAGGCTCCGCGGGGTGCCACGGAGCGGGCAGCTCCAATCCCTCCCAAGCGGCCCGCAGCCGACGAGACTCGCCCCCCTCCAACCACGACTCGGGCGCGTAGGGAAACAGCTCCGGCGCGCTGGCGATCCAGTCGGAGACGATCACCATCGCCGTCAACAGCACCTGGGCGGGCTGCGACAGCCGAACGTCCGCAAGCCTCCCCAGCACCGCCGTGGCATCGCACAGTTCTGCACACCAGTCCAGCAGCTCGAACTGCGTGCGACGCCATACCTCTTCGCTCGCACCCGGATGTCGCAGCAACTGCGGACGCAACCGGACATCGTGAATCTGCCCACTCTCCGGCGGCACCCCGTGGTGCCCGCCGACCACTACGGCGAACTGCCCCGATATCCGGGCACCGAGCGCGTGGCGCTCCCGCAGCCACTCCTGTAGCAGTAACTGCCCCGCCAGCCCATGGGGAGCCAGCCTCCGTGCTTGCCCGTATTCCTTCGCGGTCGGCATGTCCAGCCCGCGGTCCCGCATCGGCCCAGCCAACTCCTCGACCTGACATGCGAATGCGGGCGAGCATTTGCCAATATCATGCGAAGCGGCGAGAAACCGGACAAGCCGCTCCGCTTCCTCCTCGCCCCCCGGTAGACCCTCCCGCACCACCCGCTTCACCGACTCCGGAAGCCACCGCTCCCACAACAACCCCGCCACAGCGCCGCTATCGGCGAGGTGCCGCCATAGCGGGAGCCAACCTTCGTCCCCTCGTGCATGCTTTGCCCAGACAGACCTGGCCGCGTCGGACAAGCCAACGGGCAGAGACTGTGCTGCCGACGAGGCGGACGTGCCCTCTTCGGAGTGTGTGGCCATGCTCTGCCTTCCGTAGCGCACCTGCGGACAGCTGTCGTGTGGAGCCGGGGCGGCCGCCTACGACCGGCGGCCGTACCCCGCCGCCTGTCAGCGCCTGAGCCAGAGCGAAAGTGCAGTTCCGATTGCGACCAGGCTCACCCAGACGAGAGGTCGATTCGGCGAGCCGGAGATCATCGCGCAGATGACAAGCCAGTGGTGGTCGCTGAAATCGGATGAGGTTAAGGCACGCATATAATCTTCCTTGTCTCTGGTTCTCGCTGGATCGGTGACAGGAACGGGACTTGTGCGCTTAGGTACGTCGCCCTACGACGCACCAGCACAAGTCCCGTTCCACTTGCAGGCAATGAGGCCCGGAAGACTCACGCTAGCGCAGCGCCCAGCCTCAATGTGGGCCTTCCAATTAACTGTTGATCGAGCAGTGGACGCACACGAACCCCTCAGTTGCATGGGTCTGGACGGCAAGCACTTCCGCGCAACTACGAGGGCTGAGCCTCGACCAACTGGATGGGTCAACGGTGCGTCACCCCCGCATACGCAGGGACCAAGACTTCGCGCTCGCTCGCACGCGGACCCCTCAGGGGTCACCCCCGCCGCACACGCGGGGAAACCAGAGCATGCATGGGGTCGACCCACCACCAGCGGCGACCATCCCTGAACGCGAGAGCAACGCTACAGCGACTTCCGCCGACCGCGGCTACGACTACGACAAGTACCGTCGGCTACTCCGGGCTCGCGGCATCACAGCGAAATTCGCACGGGTCGTGGAACAGGCCATCGCCTGGCCTCACCAGTTCAAGCGACTCCGGATCCGCTACGAGAGGCGCGCCGACCTCTACCTCGGACTGCTTCGACTCGCCTGCAGCATAGTCTGCTTGATACGACTTCGAACCTCAGGCTGAAACGATCAGTAGGTGCCTGTGGGAACGAGCAGGCCCACAACGCGCTGCACCTGCAAGAGGCCGGGGCCGCCGTCGCGCTCGTCGACGACGTGTCCCCGGCCGCGTTGCAGTCGGCGCTGCATGGGCTGCTCATGTACCCGGAGCGGCGTGCAGCCGTAGCCAGGCGGGCCCGGGAGCAGGGCCGGCCGGATGCCGCGGAGCGCCTGGCCGACGTGGTGCTGGCTGCGGCCGATCGCCGCTGAGGGACCAGTCGGCTGGGCTACGTGGCGGAGGCGGCCCGGGTCCAGTCGGCTCTTGCGCCGAGCAGAGCGGTCTCGCGGAGGTGGTGCGTGACCGCCAGGGCCTCGTCCTGGGGTCGTGGCGGTATGTGCCGCAGCCGGGGCAGGACGTCGCTGATGAGCAGGCGCCCGTGCCGCATGGTCCGCTCCCAGACGTCGCGCACCTCGTCGATGTCCGGCCAGATCGAGAACAGTGCCTCGCCGACGATGGGCCCCGTGTCGATGCCCGCGTCGATGTGATGGACGGTGATCCCGTGAAGTTCCTCGCCGTTGCTTAGCGCCCAGTTCACCGGCCGGGCGCCGCGATACTGCGGCAGCCGGCCGGGGTGACAGTTGATGATGGTGTCCGTCGCCTCGATCAGATGGGGTCCGATGATCCGGTCGTAGAGGACGCTGAAGACGAGATCGCAGCGGCCCGGGTCCAGCTCCCGCCAGTCCCCGGAGGGCACGATCCGCACGTGCGGCCACCGAGATGCCGCTACCTCGGACAGGCGCACGTCCCAGGAGGGCTCGTCGGCGTTGGGCACCACCGTGTCCAGGACGGTATCGGGCAGGCTGGCGATCACGTCGCAGGCGTGGACAGCGAGCGCCCCTTTGCCCAGGACTGCGGCCCGCCTCACTCCAGGGCCCCTTCCAGCCCCGCGACGACCACGCCCACGTCCGCACTGGTCATGTGCTGGTGGAACGGCAGCGTGAGGATCTCCGCTCCGATCATCTCCGTGACCGGCAGCGGCCGGTGCCACTCGACGAATGCCGGCTGCGTGTGATTGGGCGGGTAGTGCGCGCCGACGCCGATGCCCTTGCCCCGCATGATCTCGAACACCCGGTCCCGGTCCGGTACGCGCACAGCGCACAGGGACGGCACGGACCGCTCCGGGTCGACGTCTACGAGCTGGACCCGGTCGACGTCCGCCAGGGCGGCCGCGTAGGTCCGCCATAGCTTGCGCCGTTCGCTGCGCGCCCGGTCGAAGTGCGGCAGTTGCGCCAGGCCGATGGCGGCGTTGAGCTGCGACATGTGGCCGCGGATTCCGACTCGCTCGACCCGGTAGGTGGTGGAGCGGGCTCGTTCCGTGGGGGATTCAACCATGCCGAGGAGCCGCATCTGGCGGGCGGCGGTGGCCTCTTCGCGGGTGCGAGGGACGATCGCACCGCCCTGCCCACAGGTCAGGTTCTTGATCGGGCCGAAGCTGAAGCAGGTCAGCCCGGTCCCCGAGGCTCCGACACGGCGCCGACCGGACATCGATCCGAAGGCGTGCGCGGCGTCCTCCACCACCGTGATGCCACGCTGGTCGAGCTCGGCCTGGACGTCGGTCAGGTCGACCGCGCGGCCGCCGTACAGGACGGGCACTACAGCCCGGGTGGCCGGGGTGAGGGCATCCATCACGTCGGCACCGGTCAGGCACAGGGTGGCAGGGTCGACCTCGGTGAAGCGGGGCGTGGCGCCGGCCGCGAGGATCGCCTGCACGGTGGCGCAGAACGTCATGGACGGGACCAGGACCTCGTCGCCGGGCTGGATGCCGGTCACGGCCAAGGCGTTGTGAAGGGCGTCCGTTCCGGTGGAGACCGCCACGACGTCGGGGACGCCGAGGAGGTCAGCGACGGAGCGCTCGAACTCCTCGGTGACGGACCCGTGCCCGAACTGGCCAGTGCCCAGAACTTCGTCCACGTGCTTCAACTCCTGGCCGTAAAGGCTGGGGCGCGCGTTCTGTGCGTACCCGGGGGGCGTCTGCTCAGGCATGTGAGGGCGTCCTCTCGACGGCGGCGGTGCCGAGCAGCGGAGCCCAGCGGTGCGGGTTGTGGCGGTACCAGTCGACGGTCTCGGCCAGTCCATCGACGAGGTCGCGGGACGGCGCATAGCCCAGAGCACGGGCTTTCGCGCAGTCCATGGCGTAGCGGCGGTCATTCGCCGTACGGTCGGTGATGTAGCGGACGGAGCTCGAGTCGGCACCGCACAGGCTCAGCAGGAAGCCGGTCAGCTCCTCGTTGGTGAGGTCGGTGCCGTCCCCGAGGTTGTAGGCCTCGCCGGGCTGCCCGTGCCGCAGGACCAGCTCGACGCCCTGGCAGTTGTCCTCCACGTGGAGCCAGTTGCGTACGTGCTTGCCGTCCCCGTGGAGTGTGACGGGCAGGCCCTTGAGCAGGCGGGTGATGAACAGCGGGATGATCTTCTCGGGGTGCTGGTTGGGTCCGTAGTTGTTCGACGACCGGGTGATGCACACCGGCACGCCGTAGGTGATCCAGTACGAGAGTGCCCGAGGACGTGTCCTCCCCGCCGACGCGGGGGTGCTCCGCACTCCGACCCCGACACCGAGGTCTACGCCGAGTCCTCCCCGCCGACGCGGGGGTGCTCCGGCTCCGTTCACGGAGTCCTGGCGGGCGCCGGGGTCCTCCCCGCCGACGCGGGGGTGCTCCGGAGAACAAGTCCTACCCGCACCTGATCCGGCTGTCCTCCCCGCCGACGCGGGGGTGTGCCGGACGAGGGCGTTCACATGTCGGGCTGGACCGGTAGAGGCACCGCTGTGCACCGGGCGCGGATATCGGTGAAGTGCCCCCGCTGGGCGGGCGGTCCTGGCAGGCGGACAGCCCAACTGCCAGGTGCCCGGCGGGGGCCGTCACTCTCCCCGCGGGCGCCTGGTGTCCCTCCCTGCCCGTCAGGGCTTCGGTAGCGGCAGACCGGGCAACTGCGGGTGCCGCAGGTGCTGCCCGCCGTCGTGGACTTGCAGGGTGAACGTCTCCGGCCCCGGCCGGCCCGCCTCGTCGTACGAGGACAGCACACGCTCGATCCGTTCCCACAGCGGCACTGGGCCGCCCTCGCGGACCTCCCAGCGCCCGTCTACCGGAGTGAGGGTGGCGGCCGAGCCGGTGACGACGTCGACCAGGTGCACCACCTCGCCGACGGTCGTCATCTGCGCGTCCGGCACGGCACACTGAGCGAGGAACCGCAGGTGAAAGGCCTCTTCGGTCCCGGCAGTGATCCGCTCTGGGCTGTGCCGGGCCGCCCGGCCCGTCTCCGGGAGGCCCGCTGCCCAGTGGGCGGGGTTGCCGAACGCCGGCGCCGCGTGAACGCGGGCGGACATGAAGGAGACGGTGCTGCCCAGCAGGCGGCCCTCGGCGGTGCCGTCGCCGTTCACCGTCAGCAGGACACGGGCGTACCCGTAGAGCCAGCCCGAGAGGGGGAGCAGGATCTTCCCGCCCGGCCGGGCCTGCGCGAGCAGTGCCGGGGGAACAGCCCGAAACGAGCAGGCGGCCACGATCCGGTCGAACTTGGCCTCGGGCCAGTAGCCGTACAGGCCGTCCGCCACCGCCAGGGTGGGCGTGTACCCGCAGCCGTACAGGGTGCTGGCCGCCTGATCCAGCCGGTGCGGATCGACCTCGATGGAGGTCACGCCGGTCGAGCCGAGGCGTTCGCAGGCGAGCGCGGTGGAGTAGCCGGTGCCGGTGCCGATCTCTAGCACCGTGTGGCCCTCGCGCACGTCCGCGTCGGCCCACATACGTACGACGAGCGAGGGCAGCGTGGACGACGAAGTCGGGGCCCCGCCGTGTCGCACGACGGGCTGCTTCCAGTCGGGTTCGTCGCTGTCGAACTGCGTGATCAGCGTCGTGTCGGAGTACGCGGTGGCCAGCCAGCGGCCATAGGCGAGTTCGGCGGTGACCGGCTCCCACGCCGTTAGGCCCTGCCCGTCGCGCTCGTCGGCGGGCAGGTAGAAGCCCGGCACGAACCGGTGCCGAGGCACCCGCTCGACCGCGACCCGCCAGCCGGGATCGGCAAGGACGCCGTCGCTGGCGAGGGCCGTCACCATCGCCTCGCGCAGACGGGCGGCATCGGTCTCGAGGTTGGCGGGCATCGTCATCGCGCCCCGCCTCCTTCCGTGCTCGTACTCAGGATGTCGGCGAACGCCGACGTAATGTCGTCGGCGTCGGGCAGCCAGCCCCACTGGCCGTTCGGATTGCACTCGATGAACACCCAGTCGCCGGGCTCGTGGCCGTCGCCGGTCAGGGCGAAGTCGAAGCAACCGAAGACCAGGCCGAACGCCGACAGGTAGCTGTGCAGCGCTGCCTCGATAGGCGTCGGCACGGCGATCGGGGCGTGCAGCAGGGCGTCCCAGTCGCCGCGACGCCAGTCCAGCGCCCCGTCCGGGGCGGCGATCTGCTGGGCGAACACCCGCCGGCCGACCACGGTCACGCGCACATCGCAGGTCTTGGGGATCTCCGCCTGGAACAGGTGCGCAGTTACCGCGAGCGAGTCGTCGAAGGTGTCGGCATCGACGCGCTGGGCCCAGATCGCTCCGGTGTGCCCGTCCTCGTCGCGGGGCAGGCCCCGGAACGTCTTGTAGATCACGCGTGCGTGGTCGGCGGCGAACTTGCGTGCCTGCTTAACGTCATTGGTGACCAGCGTCGGCGGGATCGTGAGGCCGAGCTGGGCGGCGGTCTGGAGCTGGGCGGGCTTGAAGTCGGCGGCCGTGACCGTGCCGGGGTGGTTCACGTAGAAGGCGCCGTGCAAGTGGTTCAGCACCCCGCCGAGCCCGTGCCGGGCCTCCGCAGCGGCGAAGTCGCGCTGCTGGGCCGGCAGGTGCTCGAACCGGGCGGCGTAGGGGGTGGGACGGCGGTAATACACCGCCGCCACCTCCCCCAGCTCCACCTCCCGGCTGCCGGTGACCAGCCGCCCGGCCCAGGCCGGCGCCCCCGCGCCGATGCGGGCGCCGAAAGCCAGGGAGGGGCCGATGTCGGCCGGGTCGACCCGTACGACGGGCACCTCACGCGCGTTCAGCGCGGCGATGACCCAGTCCGCGGTGACGTCCTCCAGCGCGGTGACGACCAGAACGGTGGAGGCCATCGGTCAGTCCGACGAGTAGTCGGTGGTGTTGTCGTCCTGCGTCTGCGGCTGCGGGGTCTGCCCGTCGCCGCCCCCGGACATCGACGCCGTGCCGGTGGTCTTGGAAGTGCCGTGCTTGCCCATCTCCACCACCCGACCGGCGGCGTCGGTGTAGCGGGCGGTCTGCGTGGCCGCGTCGAGCGTCACCGCGGCGTACGACGGCGGGCCGACCGGAAGCCGGTCGGTGACCAGCCGCATCGCCCACGGAACCTGAGCTGGGGGTGCAAGCGTCGCCATGCGGTTGTCCTTCCCCTTGCCTCATGCGGATAGCCCCTGCGGCTACCGCAGGAGCAGAATGGACCTCCCGCACCAGCCGTGACCAGTACCCTTGAGGCCGCGAACCGTGGCGAAAATGCCACGCTCCGTGACAGTGGAGTCGGGGAGGGTGAGACGGCGATCAGCGGCAGAACCAGCAACCCACACCTTGCGCTATGGATCGCGGCCACCGGCCTGTCCCACGGCGAGATCGCCCGCCGGATCGCCGTCGAAGCGATTCGCCAAGGTCACCGGCAGATCGCCCCGGACGCCACCCGCGTACGCCTCTGGGTCGACGGTGAACGGCCCCGCCCGCCGGTGCCCGCGCTGCTGGCGGCGGTGATCTCGGATGGGGTCAGCCAGTGGCTCACACCGGGTGATCTCGGGCTGACGGCCGCCGGGCCCACGCTGGATACCGTCCAGCTCCCGCTGCTAACCGAGGCAGCCGCCCAGACCCTGGCCGGATGGTGGTGGAGATTGTCACCCGCATGTCCCACCAGATGATCTACCTGGGGCACCCCGATGACGCCCTCGGTCTGCTGGAGGTGGCCGCGGCGAAGGCGAACCTGCCCGCAACCAGGGCGCTGGTCGCCTCCCAGACCGGGCGGGTGCACGCCGCCCTCGGCAACGAGCGTGATGCCGAGCGGCACCTCGGCGCCGCCGACGAATTGGTGGCCGATGGTCTGGGTGACGACGTGCCGGAGTGGGTGGCGTACTTCGACGCGGCTGAGCACGCCGGTGCCCGCGCGGTCTCCGCCCGCGACCTCACCAGCATCGGCCGGCCTCGCCGTGCCAGTGATCACTTCACGGACGCGCTAGCCCTGCGCAGGCCCGGCTTCAACCGGGTGAAGGTCATGGACCGCATCGGGCTGGCCGCCGCGTTGTTCACAGAGAACGAGCCGGAGCAGGGCGCCGCCGCGGCCCACCAGGTCCTGGAAGACGCCGCCCGCGTCGACTCCACGCTGGTCGCTTCCCGCCTCAACACGCTGCTGTACGCCGCCCGGCCGTACCGGACCGCTGCGATGGACGAGGTCCGCACGCGTGCGGCGGATCTCGCCGCGGCCCGGCCGACCGCCGTCGCGGCCTGAGACCATCAAACCTATGGGCAAGCACTCCCGACCCGGACCGCCGAACCAACCGTCCCGCGCGATCCCGCGCGTCGACGCGGGCGACCCGCTGGCCGCATACGAGAAGCGGCGCCGGGCGCCCATGAACGTTCACCGTCGGCACCGCCCGCTCCATGGCGGTGGAGGACACCTCCGCCCGGACGAGCCGCGGGCTCTGGAGGAGTGGAACGGCTTCTCATACGAGCCCGCAGGCACCGCTGCGAACCTCCGGGAAGCCCTGCTATGGGTGAACGGGATCGACCCGGGTACCGAGGCCGCGAGCAAGTAAGTGAGACTGAGCGCCGCCCCGGCGGCCGGGATGAAGCGTCCGGCCGATGCTGCCGCCGCCTGGCCCCTTCCTACGGGTGTGGACATGGCCGCTGGTCGAGGGTTCTCCTGGATAGTCACCCCGTCCGCTTCGCTGACCGGAGGCGCCGTGTACGACACGGTCCACGTCGCAGTGCACCCGACTCGGCCGCTGCCGGGTGACCGTGGCCGGGGACCTCGACGCGGTCAGCGCCCCCCGATGTCCAGGAAGCCCTCCGGGCCGCCGTGGCGTCCCACGACCGGGTCGACGTCGACTGCGGCGGGCTGACGTTCCGCGACTGCACCGGCCTGTCCGCGCTACTGGCCGCCGCCCGCGCGGCGAGAACCGCTGGCAGCGGGCTGCGTCTGTGTGCGGTCCAGCACAGGTTGGCGAGGCTGCTGCGGCTGGCCCACGTCGGCAGCGTCTTCACCATCGAGCAACCCGGCGCACGGTGAAGCGATGGCTGGGCGGGCGCGACGGTGCGTGTACCCACTGCCGGAGAGTGCCCGCAGCGACAAGGCGGTTCTGTGACCGCGCGTGCAGGGCGGCGAATCGCATATGGCGCCGCCACCAGGCCGAAGAGGCCGCTGTCCTGGAGGAGGCCGCCCGCATCGGCGTCCCGTGCGCCCCGGCGCTCGCTCCTGCCTGAAGCGTCCATCGAAGCCGCATACGCCGTGCAGCGTCTGCACATGGAAGGCGGGATCAGCGCCGGACGGCGGCAACCTCACCCGCCGTGCAGCGGCAGCTCGGCGCGGACCAGCCGGGCTTCGGCGCGCTGTTCGTTGACATGCCGGTGCCCGAGGGACGGCTGATCACCCCCGGCCGACTCTTCCAGCCGAAGGCCGAGGCCGAGGTCGCCCCGGTCCTCGGCACGGACCTGCCGCATCGCGACCCGACCGTCGCCGACCTGCTGCGCACCACGGCGTTCGCGCTGCCCGCGCTGGAGATCGTCGACAGCCGCATCGCCGAGTAGGACATCACCATCGTCGACACCGTCGCAGACAACGCCTCCTGCGGCCTGTACGTCCTGGGCGGCACCCCCGTCCCCCCCGGACCGCGTCGATCTGCGGGCCGTGACGATGACCCTCACCAAGAACGGCAAGACGGTCTCCGAGGGCACCGGCGCCGACTGCCTCGGCAGCCCACTCACCGCCGCCCTCTGGCTCGCCTCCACCCTCGCCGGGCTCGGCGAACCGCTGCGGGCCGGCGAAATCGTCCTGACCGGTGCCCTCGGGCCGATGGCAGTCGCTGCCGCGGGAGACCAGTTCACCGCGCACATCGAAGGGCTCGGCACGGTCACGACCACGTTCGCGTCCACCGCCACGGAGGGAGCCGCAGCATGAGCACGAAGGTCGCCGTCATCGGATCGGATATCGGCACCGATCTGATGATCAAGATCCTGCGGCTCTCCGACTCCCTGGAGATCGCCGCCATGGTCGGGATCGATCCCGAATCCGACGGCTTGCCCCGCGCCCGCCGCCTCAGGGGCGCCACCACCCACGAGGGCGTCGACGATGGTGGGGTCCGCTCTGCCCGTGCGGGGCTGAACTACCGGAGCGCTCTGCCTCCATCCTCGTAGATGTCCGCCTCGCCTGCGCGGGGCTGAACCGGTCGGCACCCGGCCCGGGGTTGCCGCCTCCCTGTCCGCTCCGCCCGCGCGGGGCTGAACCGTCCGCAGCACTGATATTTCTGTCCTACCCTGGGTCCGCTCCGCCTGCGCAGGGCTGAACCGGTCGGGCCCGGCTACGTCGACATCGTTCAGACGTCCGCTCCGCCTCCGCGGGGTTGAACCGCTCGACCTGTCCGAGCGCACCGTGCAGTACCAGTCCGCTCCGCCCGCGCGGGGCTGAACCGGAACACCCTAAGTCACCGAAGAAGATCGACGCGTCCGCGCTCCGCCCGCGCGGGGCTGAACCGGAACACCCTAAGTCACCGAAGAAGATCGACGCGTCCGCGCTCCGCCCGCGCGGGGCTGAACCGCCCCTCACCAACCCCAACGACCTGATCGCCCAGTCCGCTTCCGGGGAGGGATCAGAGGAGGAGGGCGGCGGGCAGCGTCTCGAAGGCCCGCAAGGTCGCCGCCCGGCCTCGGACGCCGTATCCGGCGGCCAGCTGGGCCGGGTGGTCGTGCAGGGCCGCGACCAGGGCGCGCAGGCCGGCCTCAAAAGCGGGTCTGCCCCCTTCTGAGACTTGCATTCTACGAAAATCCGGACCCATGGCGGCTTTTCAGACCTCTGCCGCCTCCGACCGGTCGGATGCCAACGACGTGGAACAGCAAGCCTGTCCGAAGTGTGACGCACAGCCCGGCTCGGCGTGCCCCTCACGCGGAGGTGGTCCGCGCTGCACCACGGCGAGCACGGCGGCGATGCTGTCGACCCCGCGCCCGCTGGGATGCTCCGGACGCTTCGGCGTCTGCAACACGCCACACCGCGTCGACCCCGCTCGCGCGGTGCTGATCCGACTGGTGTCCGGGCTCCGGTCGCTACTCCACTTGTCTCGGGCTCCGTCATCCGTCCGCACAGAGCGTTGGCCCAGGTCGGCGGGGATGCTCAGGTCAAGTGCCAGAGGTGTATAGCGTTTAGCTCGGGCCGGCGGTGAGTGAGTCCTACAAGGGCCGCGGGGGAGGTCGACCTCGCCGCCTGCGGGGATACTTCGGCGGCCGTGATCCGGGAGTGGGGCGTGGCGACGTCGGCTTGGCGCGTGGGAGAGTGCTCGCCGAAATGGGGCCTGGGTCCGGGCGTTTGTGGATGGTGCTTTCCGTACGTTTAGGAGACCAGGCCCTTGTGGCAGGGCCTGTCTCATATTCCGGGCGATGTCGGTGTCTTGCGGCCCGTCCCCGCTTCAGAGAGCGGGCCTCCCATATCGCTGCTCACTGCAGTTCTCATCATGCGGGCAGTTGCCCGGCTTACAGGTGCCGCGGCCAGTGTGCGCACATCGAGAGCGCCTCCGGGTGACGGCGAGTGGCTAGTCGAGCCCTCTGCCAGTGGCTTGGCCGGGTGCGCTCTCTCACTCGCCCGCGTCCTGCACTGGAGCTGCCCTATGTCCTCTTCTTCCTCGTTCCGTCCGACGAAGCCTTCTGGCTGGCTGGCGCCGCCCCCTCTGCGGGTCCTGGACTGGCAGCGCCGCCAGGAAGCGTTCACTCGCTCCAACTTGTGCCATCTCATGCTGCGCACTGCCCTGGAGAACGGGCACTGGACCTTGCTGCCTCTGCCGGGCGAGATTGCCGCTTTGCCTCCTGCTGCCATCAACGCTGAGTTCGCTGCACTGACGCTGATGATGGGGGAAGCGGACCGGCTGCGTTCGGCGCGCAGTTACAGCGTTGGGGCCAACGCCACCGGGCTGGCTGTCGCGGCGACTGCTGGGTCGTCGCCGGGGGAGGCGATCAGTCTTGACCGGGCGCCGAGTCCGCATGGCTTGATGCTGTTTGCCGATCCGATCGGGTCCGATGTGGCGATGTATGACACGCCGGCCGGGCCGGTGGAGATACACACTCCGATCGTGGCTGTGTCGTGGTCGGTGTGGGATGGGACCCGTCATGAGGTCGGTGGCCGCCCGGTGACGTGGATGCACCACAATCCTGACGGCGCCCCTTCGCTGCTGGATCCGTCGATGCGGGGCGTATGGATGACGTTCTACGCTCCTCGGGTCCAGGACACAGTGGGTATCGATCCCGACCAGCCTGTGGCTGTCGACCAGGATGGCAGTCCGGTCACGGCGGCGCAGTCGGTGACTGCTGACATGTCCTTCCAGCGCCGTGACCCTCACTTGTTCGGGCCCTTGGCGTGGAATAACGAACTCGTTCTGCCTGAAGGCGACGTGTTTGGCGACATCCGTCCGCACACCGCTCAGGAGTGGGCTGCGACCGTCTATACCACGTGGCAGATCATGCAGCAGAGTGGGCGATCGCTGCTCACCGAGGAGCGGCGGCATACGCTGCCGCCTGCGGCGCGGAAGAAGGCTGCTGCCAAGGCCCGTACCACCGGGGCCGCGCAGAAGATCGGTGATGGTGCTGTGCGTGTTGTCGATCTTGCTGCCCCGGCCCGCCCGCCGCAGCAGGCTGCGGACCGGGACAAGGCTGCGTCCGACGGCCGCCGTACTGTCAACTGGTCTTGCCGCTGGCCCGTTCCGCCCTACCGGCGCAGCACCTGCACGAACCCGTACCTTCATCACAAGCTGAACGACACGCTTCATGAGCATCATGAACACCGGGAGGAGATCATGCCTCTGCGGATCAAGGGCCCTGCGGACAAGCCGTTGCGCATGCCGTCGGGTACCACGTTCACGTTCGACACCCCCTCCTCGTAGGGTCCCAGCCCGTGGGTCGGCCAGAGCGGGGCGTGTCGGTGCCCCGGTCTGCCGTCCCTGAGGGGCGTGTACGTCTTCTGTGCTGCGGCGGTGTGAGGGGTGGGCAGGTCGAGCGAACTGCCCGCGGCCGCCGTCCCGCATGCGGCGACATGGACGGTGCGGGCATCGTGCTGGCTGGACATGCGCAGTCGTCCGCTGATGACTGGCCCGCATGGGTTCCGGGTTCGGGGCTGGCCGTGTACGCGCCGCCCGGAGTGTGGCGGCGCTGCGGTACACGGGTTGTGCGACTTGGTGGCCTCCGAGGCAGTGTCCGGGGCATCGAGAGCGAGGTTCCCGCCCCCCGGTCGTGAGGCCGGTGGTGGTCGAGCCCGGCCCGGCGGATGCCCGGCCGCCTGTTCTCGACTCCTGTCGCCCCTGCCCTGGAGTTGCCATGCCCGCGCCTGCCCGCTCAACGGTCACTGCCTCTCGCACCGCCCCGGCAGCATCGGCCCACCCGGTTGTCTACGACGGTCCCCGCGTCCCCGCTGCCCCGTTCCTCCTTTGTGCCCGCGCTGGCAGGGCACATGCAGTCCTGCCGTCCTTCCGTGACGGCGACAGCGTCAGTTGTCCGCGAGGCACTGAGTGGATGCGCTACGAGGGTCGGTGGATCCTCCCGGGGCAGCCGCAGGGCCTGACCCTGGCCGACGGAACAGTCGCTGCCTGGTGGCAGGCCCGGCACGAGCCCGACGGCAGGTTCGCACTGGTCCACCGGCTGGATCCTGCGGAGACCTGCCTGATCTCCGGTTGGCACTACACCAGCGCGACACTCATCCGGAACGTGCCGGTTCGACAGCCGATCCCCGGCCCGCAGCTGCGTCACCTGGCCCGGCAGGCCGCACGGATGCGGACCGTGAGCGTTCACCTGGAACTACCCACAGGCATTGTCACCTTCCATTCCCCGTACGGCGACGTCTTCTTCCGCCCCACCACCGCAGACGCACCGGCCCGGTGCGCCTGACACCCACACCTTGATAGTGCAGCGACGCCCTCGTCCCCGGGCCACCCCGGGGACGGGGAAGCGCCCCAGTCCCCTCGCCTGTAAGGGACTATCCTTCCGGCACCGCATGACACGGACTTCGTGACCTCACCGTCGTGCGGCGCCCTGACAGCGCCCCGGGCGACCCGTACGACGTTCGCTGCCCGCCACCCGGAGGATCGGTCCCCGGGGACGCCGCCACGCGCATTGCACTGGCATCGGCCACTTCTCGCAGAACCCGCTGCGACTCCCGGCGGCGGTACGGTGCTGCGCGTGGCGGATGGTGTGATGATGCACGGGTGCCGCACCGCGTGCCCGGCAGCCGGATACGACAGGACACGGGAGCGTAGGGATGGGGGAGGGGAGCGGCGTGGATGGGGAGGTGCAACTGGTCCGTGTGGACGCGGATGTTCCGCGACTGGTCTGGGAGTTGCACACGCCCCTGGAGCGCGTCGGCTTCCTCGACGCTCTGGACCGCGGAGCGGTCTGGGTGACCCACATCGGAGTTGATCCACGCTACCGGGGCCGCGGCCACGCCACCCGTCTGCTGAGCGCACTGCTGACACACGCCGCGGGTCTGCCGGTCGGACTCGCAGCAGCACCGTTCCCCTCCTGGCGTCAGAGGGGCCTTCAGCACGATGCCCTGCGCGCCTGGTATGCACGCCACGGTTTCCACCCGGACCCCGTGCCCGGCGACCCTTACCGCATGCTTCGTCCGGCCGCAGCGCCCTGACGTCGCGTGTCACGCTCGTTGCGAACCAGGCCCAGGTCTGCGTCGAGTCGGAGGGTGTGGTCGCGGAACGCGACGGCTTGCGGGATGCCGGCGTGGAGGGGGTGGCGAAGGACTCGGAGGTCGCCGAGGAGGGGGTGGTCTGCCCAGGCTCCGGGCGGCGCCATGTTTGCGGCGTCTCCTCCGGTAAGCCAGTCTGCCCGGACGGGGAGGGTACGGCGCATGACCGCCCGTACAAGGGCGGTGGGCAGCTTCCCCTGCCCGTCTGCGACCTCGGGCAACGGGTGTGCACCCTCCGGGTCGAGCGTGATGCGGCCGTCTGGGTGGGCGTACATGCACAGCACACGCGCAGAGTCGGCGCCGAGACGGGTGGACAGTTCCCATTCGTCCTCCTCACCGGGCAAGTGGTGCAGGTTGCGAAGTTCCGCGACGACACTGGGCCGCGGCACGGCCCGCAGGCCAGCCATGCTGCGCTCGGCCGTCTCCTTGCCCTTGTGCGCGGTCCAGGCTTTCTCCTCGCGGCTGCCGGGTGTTTCCCATTGGAACTCTGCACTGTCGGCGTGCACCGCCTCGACGAGTTCCTGCACCTGCCCGGGGATGGCGATAGTGCCGCTCGTGAGGCTGCTCAACGTACGGGAGGTAGTGGAAAGGAGGTGCTCGGAATACACCTCTCCCCACTGGACGGGCACCCGCCCAGTGCCGGCGATGGGGTCGAGGACGACCAGACGCGGCGCGTCCGCCCAAGCGGGCCGGCCCCGGCCGTCCGGGTAGCCGTTGCGGGTCCAGTGCTGTTGATGCCGCCAGCAGCGGCCGGCCCGCTGCAGCAGCAGCGACATAGGGGCCAGGTCGCTGATCACGATATCGGCGTCGAGGTCGAGAGACTGCTCGACCACCTGGGTCGCTACGACAATCCGCCGCACCGGACGCGGTCCACTACGGCCGAGACCTGCAGTCACATCAAGGGTGCGAGCTTCGCGAACATCCGCGGGGAAGCGGGCATGCAGCAACTGCACAGTCCCGCCCTCGTGATGGGCGCGCCGATCGAACCGGTCGCGCAGCCGCAGGTACGTGGCCTGCGCGTCAGCCACGGTGTTGCACACCACCAGCGCGGTGCCGCCCTCACCGCTGCCCACCGGCTCCAGCAGCTGCTCGATGACATCCTGCCGCTGTCGGACCCTCACGCCTGCCTCCCGGGACACCGGTTCGACCTGGACAGCGAGCTCCATGCTCCGCGCGGACGCCTGCTCGTCCCGCCGCTGCTCGGAGATCGCAGTGGACCGGGCGCTGGCGCCGTCGACGTACAGCCACCCCGGATAGGGAACAGGGAAGGTCCGCCCGGACAGCGTCGGCTCTGCGCTCCTGGCACCCTTCCGGTTGCGCATCTTGTGCCCGCAACCCTGCAGATACTCCTTGACCAGCCGGTCGCTCACCCACCCGGGCAGCGTTGCCGACAACAACACAACCGGCACCCCGTACGCGCCGAGCCAAGTCAGCAGCCGCCCCAACAGCGTCTGCATGTACGGGTCGTAGGCATGAGCCTCATCGACGATGAACGTCTTGCCCGACAGGGCCAGCATGCGCAGCGCATTGTGCCGCACCGGCAGCACGGCCATCAGCGCCTGGTCGATCGTGCCGACCGCGAACTGCGCCAGCAGCGGCCGCTTCGCGCCTCGCAACCACCGCTGCGGCCGCATATCCGCCTCCACCCGACCACGACCTCGCACCAGCTCGTCACCGTCACACGTCAGCACCGGCTGCGCCTCCAGGCCCTCGTCGGCATAGGCGCTGTTCAACCACGCCATGCTGTGGACCAGAGTCAAGCCCCCGCCCCGACCGGCCTGACGCGACAGCGTCCCTGCGATCCGACTGTGCATCTGGTCGCTGGTCGCCATCGTCGGCAGCAAAAACGCGTACCCCTGAGTACCGAACACCTCGGACAGGACACGCTCCGCCTCCAGAGCCGTCTCGCTCTTCCCGTCCCCCGGCGCCGCCGTCACCACCAGGATTCCGCCCCGCAGCCCCTCACCGACCGCACCCCGCAGCTCGCCCATCACAGACCGCTGCAACGGATTCGGCTCACCAGCAATCCCGTAAGCCTCGCCGAACCCCTTGCGCCCCAGCCGCACCCGCGCCAGACCCGCACCCTCCAACAGCCCCGCAGCATCCTGCCGTGACCGCTCGAAGTGCCCCGCCAACGACGGCTCCAGCGCCCGCTGCCGCCCGCGCAGATAGTCCTCCTGGCTCACCAGCCAGTCCGCCAGAATCACCACCCCGCACACCAGCACTGCCGCCGCAGCGCTGAACACCTCCGGCACATGAGGCCGGCCCAGCGCCGCATGCACCACGCCGGCATGCGCAGCCCGCTGCCCCGCCCACACCTCGTCACCCAGGAAGGTCGAGAAACCATCCTCCACGCGGTGGAAGCGGCCGTGATGACCACCGATCACCTCCGCCATCCGCGTCGCCGCCCGCACCTCCCCACCCGCGACCAGACCCAGCGCCTTGAGCACCTCCTGCGTCACCTGCAGCCCCGCCACGTCATGCCCGAACCGCTCGCCGGTCAGGCGAACCCGATCCTTGGCCAGGCCCTGACTCAGGCCACTGGCGCCGTGTCGCGAACAGAACTGAAACCCTGACACCTTTCCGATGTCATGCAACCCTGCACACAGGCCCACCACAGCGCGCGCACGCTCGCTCTCACCCGCAAACCCCATACCCTCCGCGATCCGCAAGCGCTGATTCTCGGACAGAAACGCATCCCACAGATGCAACGCCATAGCCGAGGCGTCTAACAGATGCCGCACCAGAGGATAGGGAGCCAACCCCGGATCAAGCCCCCGGGACTTACCCCACACCGACTCGTCCGGCAAACCCCACGCCTCAGACACCACTACCTCCACCCAACAACGCCAGTCCTTCTCTGAGAACCGGCATTCAACCACTCCCCGCCGACAACGCCCCTGGCCTCAACCAGTCCCGCTACAGTGACCCCGTGCAACACCAACCCTCCTCTCAGCAGCAGGCAAAGAAAAAGCAAAGCCACTGCTAAGGCCCAGGTCAGGAAGCGTCCTCCCCGCTGGCGTGGGGGTGCTCCGGGTGCTGCTGATGGCGGCCGCGTCGCGGTGCAGTCCTCCCCGCTGGCGTGGGGGTGCTCCGATCAAGCAGGACGCTCTCCAGGCCGCGAGCAGGTCCTCCCCGCTGGCGTGGGGGTGCTCCGCTGGTACTGCTGATTGAGCACGTCCTCGGGGCGTCCTCCCCGCTGGCGTGGGGGTGCTCCGACGGCAGCGCCGAAGGAGCCGGAGCAGCAGCCGTCCTCCCCGCTGGCGTGGGGGTGCTCCGATCCGCTTCACGGCGTACCGGGCGTGCGGGGCGTCCTCCCCGCTGGCGTGGGGGTGCTCCGCTCACCGGCGGCTCGTCGACCACCTGGGGAACGTCCTCCCCGCTGGCGTGGGGGTGCTCCGCGACAACCGGGGGTTGTCGCTCCAACTCGCCAAGTCCTCCCCGCTGGCGTGGGGGTGCTCCGCAGGTGCTCGGGCCCATCACCGGATTGCAGCTGTCCTCCCCGCTGGCGTGGGGGTGCTCCGTAGGCGATGCTGACGCCGAACCAGCGCGCCAGGTCCTCCCCGCTGGCGTGGGGGTGCTCCGCTGGCCGGCGGGCGAGGCCACATGATCTCCCCGTCCTCCCCGCTGGCGTGGGGGTGCTCCGGGTGCTGCTGATGGCGGCCGCGTCGCGGTGCAGTCCTCCCCGCTGGCGTGGGGGTGCTCCGATCAAGCAGGACGCTCTCCAGGCCGCGAGCAGGTCCTCCCCGCTGGCGTGGGGGTGCTCCGCCCGCAGGGGGAACGCCTTGCAGGATCTGCGGGTCCTCCCCGCTGGCGTGGGGGTGCTCCGCGAACACCGGGCACGGCGGCCGCACCGCCACCGTCCTCCCCGCTGGCGTGGGGGTGCTCCGTCCCCGCGCGACTCTTCGTCGGTGGTGGCCGCGTCCTCCCCGCTGGCGTGGGGGTGCTCCGAACTGCGCCGCCGCGGCGTCCTGCACGGTGCGGTCCTCCCCGCTGGCGTGGGGGTGCTCCGACGGGCACCTACGGCGGTCTCGGGCAGACCGAGTCCTCCGCGCTGGCGTGGGGGTGCTCCGCGACGGGGTGCGGCCGATGGCCTTCCCAGAACGTCCTCCCCGCTGGCGTGGGGGTGCTCCGGCGCCGAAGGACGATAAGAAGCGCATGCTTGGGTCCTCCCCGCTGGCGTGGGGGTGCTCCGAACGGCGACCTCACCGGACACCGGCTGGGCAAGTCCTCCCCGCCGGCGTGGGGGTGCTCCGACTCCCGCCGCGAACGGTTCGCCGCCGCGATCGTCTTCCCCGCTGGCGTGGGGGTGCTCCGCGGACGGGCTGCGGGCGCGGGTCGTCGAGCTGGTCCTCCCCGCTTGAGTGGGGGGTGCTCCGCTCGGGCATGAAAACCCCCCGGAATAGTCGGGTCCTTCCCGCTGGCGTGGGGGTGCTCCTCGTGGCGTCGCGCGGAGATGCGTACGCCATGGCCGCTGTGGTGTCGCGTCCTGGCAGTCGGGAAGTGTGTGGGCCAGGGGCGAGGTCTGGGAGTGGGATCCCGCGGACCCTGATGCTGGATTGACCCTGCATACACAGAGATCATTTACCGGACATGTGGCTCCTTGTGCCACGCGTCATCCTGCCCGATCCCGACCTGCTGCGCCCCCGCCGTCGGATCGCCCGGCAGATCCTTGGCCGCGCGCGAGGAGGCCCGGTTGACGCAGCAGGCGGTCGCCGAGCGGACCGGTCGTCGTACCAGGACATCGAGTACGGCAACGTGGCGCCGATGCTCGACTCGTTGCTGCGGATCGCGGACGCGATCGGCGTCCCACTTTCTGAACTGGTGAGGGAGTGAAGGCCGGGTGACTACGGCCGACTGCTGGCGAACTCGGCTGCAGTCAGCATCCGCTGAGGGGTCGCTCCGCCGGTGGCATCGCAGGTGACGATGACGTGGCCCCCTATGAGCACAGCCATCGTTTGGGTACCGCGGCACTCCCGGCACGGCGTCCGGTCGTACTCCCGGCCGATCCGCAAGTAAGCGACTTGGACCTGCACCGCGGTCCTCATCCTGTGCCGCCTGCCCACGTGCTCAAGGTGCCGAGTGTCCTCGGCTGTCCACTCTCCGCGTACGCCGGGGCTGGCCACTGCCGCACAGATCAGGTGTGCGAGGACCGGCCAGCAAAGCGACCCCCGCCTCCGGCGCATGGCCGGGACGGGGGCAACGCCATGGGTACTGCCTGCGGGTCGGGTCGAGCCCAAGCGCCGACGGTGGCCCGGTCGGGCTCGGGTCCGGGGCCGGCGCGCTGCTGCAGCGGCAGACCAGGGAGTCGGGGGCCAGCGGTGACGTCTGGAGGGTGTACCCGTCCGGATAGGTCTGCCCGTCGCGGCCAGCGGTGCCGTTCCGCCCGTCTGCACCCGCGGGTCCGGCCGGGACTGCGGCAACGTCCGCCCCGGCCGGGCCAGGTGAGTTGACGGCGTCGGCCCCGGCGAACCCAGGGCTATCAGTAGGTCCTCCTCGCTGGCGTGGGGGTGCTCCGGGCGACGGACGAGTCCCGCGGTAGGCGCCGGTGTCCTCCCCGCTGGCGTGGGGGTCCGTGCCGCCCCTGCCCTTCAGCCCCCCAGGATCGTTGCGCAGGGGGTGGGGAGTGCTCGGCTTGTTTGGCGCGCCGTGGCGGGCCCTTAGCAGGGGTGGCGGTGAGGGCCGTGAATTTTGTCAGGTCGGTGCGGATTGTCGGTGCTGGGTGTTTGAATGCGGTCACGCTGCAGTAACTGGCTGTAGGCGGCTGTGTCGTGTCTGTATGTCAGGCGCGGCGGGGGAGAGGGGTGTCTGTGGGCGGGGGCTTTGATCTGCGGCTTGAGCCGTGGATCCCGGTGCGGTTAGGGACCGGGGAGACGGTGCGGCTGGGGTTACGTGCACTGTTCACGCGAGCGCATGAGATCGAGGACCTTCAGGTGCCGGTGCCGCCGGCCGCATCTGGTCTGATGAGGATCCTCGCGTCGCTTACGGGGCGGATGGCAGCGGACGGCGACGAGTTTCTGGATGACGCGGGCATCGGCGAGAACATCGACGAGTGGCACGACTTGCGGGACAGGATCCTGAAGGCGGGCCGGTTCGACCCGGAAGCGGTGAACGCCTATTTCGCCCGGGAGGATCTGGAGGGCCGATTCGACCTCTTCCATCCCGAACGGCCGTTCCTGCAGGACCCGCGGCTGCGCACCGAGTGTGTGGACGCGAAGGGTGCACCGAATGCGTCCGGTGTGAACAAGCTGGTGATGGGTCGGCCGACAGGTATCAACGGCGCTGTTCTGTTCGGGCACTTCACGGACACCGCTCCGGTACCGGTGCCGGCGGCAGAGGCTGCGTGGCATCTGATCGCACAGCTGTATTACGGCCCGTCGGGTCAGTGCACGCCCCGCAGGATCACCGGCGAGCGGACGGGCAGCACGGATGCGGCCCCGTTGCGCAAGTCGGTCTCCTACTTTCCCTGGGGCCCTGACCTGTTTACCACGCTCGTACTGGCGGTGCCGAGCCCGCAGACGGAAGCCGACTGGGAGACAGACGATGCCTGCCCGTGGGAAGCCGAAACCCTGATAGATCCGTTGGGGCCGGTGCCGGCGGTGACGTGGCCCGGCGGGATGCTGACCGGACGGTCCCGGCACGCAGCACTGCTCGTTCCCTCCCCGGACGGCCGCACCGTGTGCGACGCCTATCTGACGTGGGCGACCCACGAGAAGCCTCAGCAGGTCCGCGACCCCTACCAGGTTCTTGACCCGCGCCGCGACGGCGAGTTCCAGCCGAGGGAGGCGGACGGGGCGCGGGCGCTGTGGCGAGACCTCGACTCGCTGCTGCTGAAGGACAGCCGTGACAGCAGTCGGCGTCCGCCCGCTCTGGAGCATCTGCCGCGGTGGCTCCTGCCCCAGCTGCGGGTGCGTGCCTACGGCTTCGACCAGGACGGACAGCAAAAGGACAGCGTCTGGTACCAGGCGACGACTCCGCCCGTGCTGCGATGGCAGGAAGAGAACGACACCGCCATGGCGCACCACATCAAGCGCTGCCACGCCCTGGCCGAACAGACCGGCGACCGGCTCGACTACGCCGCGCGGATCGCGTGGAAGGTCGCCACCGACGCGAATACGGACCTGTCGCCGACAGCGAAGGTCAAAATCGATGCGCGCAAGCCCGGGCCCTGGGCGGCCGCCGCGATGACCCGGTACTGGCCGGCAGCGGAGACCGCGTTCTGGCAGCTCACCAGGACCGGCCAGGCCACCGAACAGGTCGCCCGCCCGTTCGTGGACGCCGCTCTGGCCGCACTCGACGACGCTCTGGGCCAGGTCAACCGGGCGGACATCCGCGTCGCCCGCGCCCGCCAGCGCGCCCGCGGCCTGCTGCTGGCGCTGTTGCGCCCGGCGCCGGCCAACGCCTGACCCTGCCGCTGACAGCCGTGCCAGTGCGCAGGCACGGCGCGGCATCACATCCACACCCTCGTCCAAGGGACGCCTCATGACCACTTCTGTGCCGGCGGCATCGGTGCCGCCGCCATCTGATCCGCCGACCACAGCTCCGCCGCGCTCTGAGACGCGCTGTTCGGACCGGTTCGTCGCCCACGTGCACCATCTGTGCCAGTCGAACGAGGCCCGCGCCGCGCTGCGCCGGGGTCTGGGACTGCCGGTGGAGCGGTGCAACACCATGCACCGCTACCTGGTGCCCTGGCTGCGTGACCACGACGACCCGTACCACGCCGATGTCCGCCGGGCGTACTACGCGGTCGCGTCGCTGATTGCCGCGCGTCCCCGTGCGGCCCGGGACACGGTACCGGCCCATGCCGGGATCTCCTGGTTTCAGCGGCCGAGCCTCGGAGCCAGCCTCGGCCGGGGTGTTGCGGCTGGCGTGATGAAGGGCAACTCCGCCGAGAGCAGCCTGCACCTGATGACCCGGCAGAGCACTGATGCGATCCACCCGTCCTTGCCCGCCCTGATCCGGCAGCTCCAGGGCGGCGGGATCACGGTCGACTGGGCCGTCCTGCTGGAGCACCTTGCCTGGTTCAACCGCAAGCGTGACCGCATCGCCACCCGCTGGCTCGAGGACTACTTCCGCACCTCCACCCGCACCACCGATTACGGCACCGGCATCCCCGCCGGTGCCGACCCTGCCCATGCCAACCTTGCCGAGGAGAACGACCGATGACTGTCTACCTGGACCTGAGCGCCCTGCAGTCGGTGCCCGCCGCGAATCTGAACCGTGACGACCTCGGCTCTCCGAAGCAGGTCCGCTACGGCAACGCCTCCCGGATCCGGGTCTCCAGCCAGTCCTGGAAGCGGGCGATCCGCCATGGCGTCGAGCAGGACCTCGGGGAGAAGGCCGCCCGCACCCGCCAGGTCCCGGTGAAGGTGCGCCAGGCCCTCCAGAAGGCGGGCTGGCCCGAGGAACTGGCCGCCTTCGCGGGCGCGCAGGTCGCCGCCAGCGCCGGGAGGAAGGGTATCGGCACCGAAGCTGCCGGCCACACCTCGGTCCTGCTGTTCCTCCCGGAGGCAGCGATCGACGAACTCGCCGCCGTCTGCACCGAGCACCGCCCCGCCCTCGAAGCCGCCGTGGGCAAGAAGAAGCCCGGCCAGGTCCTGCCCACCCAGGCCATCGAAGCGATCCTCAAGCGGCGCACCGCCTCCATCAGCCTGCTGGGCCGCATGCTCGCCGAACTCCCGGACGCCAACGTCGACGGCGCCGCCCAGGTCGCCCACGCCTTCACTACCCACGCCGCCGAACCGCAGCGCGACTACTTCACCGCAGTCGACGACTGGCTCGGCGAAGCCGACACCGGCAGCGGCCACCTCGACACCGCCGAGTTCAGCGCCGGCGTCTTCTACCGCTACGCGACCGTCAACGTCGCCGATCTGCTGAAGAACCTCGAAGGCGACACCAAGGCCGCCCGCACCGTCCTCGGGTCCTTCGCCGAACACTTCCTCCTGTCCCTCCCGCAGGCCAAGAAGAACAGCACCGCCCCGCACACCGTCCCCGACCTCGCCTACCTCGCCGTGCGCGAACACCGCCCCCTCTCTCTGGCCGCCGCTTTCGAAACCCCCGTCACCGCCGACCAGCAGGGCGGCTTCTCCCACCCCTCCCGCACCGCCCTCGACTCCTACGCCGTCAACCTCAACCGCCTCACCGGCCAGCGCAACCGCCGCTTCCACGGCCACACCGTGATCGACCCCGAAGCCAAGCACGCCGGACTCGGCATCGCGCACGACTCCTTCGACCAGCTCATCGACGCCGCCATCACCACCGCCCTGCCCACCGCGGAGAACGAGCAGTGAGCGGCTTCCTGCTGCGCCTGGCCGGACCCCTGCAGTCCTGGGGAGAACGCTCCGCGTTCGCCCCCGTCCGCGACACCGCCCCCTTCCCGACCCGCTCCGCCCTCATCGGCATGTTCGCCGCCGCCGAAGGCATCGGCCGCCACGACGGCGGCCTCGACCGCTACCAGGACCTCCACCTCACCGTCCGCGTCGACCGCCCCGGCGTCCGGCTCATCGACTACCACACCGCCGGCGGCGGCTTCCCCAAAGAACGCACCCCCGCCACCAGCGCCGGCAGCAACAAGGGCGCAGCCGTCATCACCCGCCGCCACTACCTGTCCGACGCCGTGTTCGTCGTCGCCGTCACCACACCCGACCCAATCCTCGAACCCCTCACCACCGCCCTATGCCGCCCCCACTGGGCCCCCTACCTCGGCCGCCGCTCCTGCGTACCCGACGAGCCATTCCTCCTGCGCCGCCACGTCGACAACCCCGAAGAAGAACTCCGCACCCGCGTGCCCCTCAGCCGCCCCGCACCACGGGACCAGCACGGCCGCACAAAAGAACACGCCACAATTCAAGTCGAGTTCCTCCGAGAACAGCAGACTTCGACCCACCCGGCACCCCACCGCGACCATGCGAGAGAGCCCCTCACCACCAACACACCCGGCAGCACCGGCCCCGGCAGCCCAGGAGGCGCCCACAACATCGCCGACATCATCCAAGTCAACGACGTCCCCATCAGCTTCGCCCCACACCAGCGCGCCCACACCTCACGCCACATCCACCGCACCCTCGAACCGCTGCCCAGCCACCTCGCCGGCCCCCAACACACCCTCATACAGCGCCTGATCGACTACGCCCACCTCGAGGACAGCGCATGAACGACCACCCGGTACTCGCACGCATCCACCTCAACCCCCACAGCCGCGACGTACAACGAGACCTCCAAGACGCCACCCAGATGCACCGCACCGTCATGCGGATGGTCCCCGACCACCTCGGCGACTCCCCCCGCCTCCAAGCCGGCCTGCTCTACCGCCTCGACGAAACCGACACCGCCAGCACCCTCCTCGTCCAAGCCACCCAACTCAACCCACAGCGCCTGCCCACCGGCTACGGCACCGCAGACCTCAAAAGCCTCGGCCCGATGTTCACCGCACTCCGCACAGGACTCGCCGTCCGCTACCGCATCGTCGTCAACCCCGCCAAACGCGAACGGCTCCCTACCCAGCACAAAGGCCAACGCGGACGCATCGTGCCCCTGACCGGCCCCGACGCCGACCAATGGTGGCACCGCCGCTCCACCGAAGCAGGCATCACCCTCCACACCCTCACCCCCACCAGCACCGAACCCGTCCGCCCCCGCACCCCCAGCACATCCCGCATGCGGCACAGCCTCCTGCGCTACGACGGCACCGCCACCGTCACCGACCCCGACGCACTACGCAACGCCATCCTGCACGGCATCGGCCGCGCCAAGCCCTACGGCGCCGGCCTCCTCAGCCTCGCCCCGGCCACCACCGCATGAGCGCACCACGACGGGGCGGCGACGCCCGCCGACGACTCGCCGCCCCGACCCTCGCCATGCTCCCCCGCATCGCCGACTCCCTGTCCTTCCTCTACCTGGACATGGTCCGCGTCGTCCAAGACGACACCGGCGTCTGCGCCCAAATCCAAGTCGACGACAGCCGCACCGACACCGTCTACCTCCCCACCGCCGCCCTCTCCTGCCTCCTCCTCGGCCCAGGCGTCTCCATCACCACCCCCGCCCTGACCACCCTCGCCCGCCACGGCACCAGCGTCGTATGCACCGGCTCCGGCGGCGTCCGCGCCTACGCCGGCATCCTCCCCGACTCCCTCACCACCCACTGGCTCGAACAGCAAGTCTCCTCCTGGAGCGACCCCGACCGCCGCCTCGACATCGCCATCCGCATGTACCAAATGCGGTTCAAAGACGCCGACCTGCCCACCACCGTCACCCTCGACCAACTGCGCGGCATGGAAGGCCAGCGCATGAAAGCCCTCTACAAAATCCTCGCCGACCAACACGGCATCGGCCGCTTCCGCCGCAACTACCGCCCCGACCAATGGCACACACAAGACCCCGTCAACCTCGCCCTATCCGCCGCCAACACCTGCCTCTACGGCATCATCCACGCCGCCCTGCTCGCCCTCGGCCTCTCCCCAGCCCTCGGCTTCGTCCACGCCGGCACCCAGCACGCCTTCGTCTACGACATCGCCGACCTCTACAAAGCCGAGACCACGCTGCCCCTCGCCTTCGCCCTCCACGACTCCACCAACCCCGAACAAGAAGCCCGCCGCCGCTTCCGCGACAACCTGCGACTCCTACGCCTACTACCGCGCATCGTCCGCGACACCCAAACCCTCCTCACCACCACTCCACCCGACACCCTCCAGAACGACGACACCGACGAAGACCCAGCAGAGCGCCGCGACGTCCACATGGTCCACCTCTGGGACCCCAAAACCGGCGCCCTACCCGCCGGCGTCAACTACGCCGCAGGAAACGACTGATGCCCTCCATGGTGGTCATCGCCACCACCGCCGTCCCCGACCACCTACGCGGCGCCCTCAGCCGCTGGACCAGCGAAGTCGTCCCCGGCATCTTCGTCGGCAGCATCTCAGCCCGCGTCCGCGACGAACTGTGGCGCGCCGTCACCGACACCGTCGGCAACGGCGCCGCCGTCCTCGTCCACCCCGCCGCCACCGAACAGGGCTACACCATCCGCACCGCCGGCACCCGACGCCGACTACCCGTCGACTTCGACGGACTCACCCTCATACGCATGACCGCCGCAGCCAAGGCAAAGGAAACGCAAAGCCCTTCTTAAGGTGCAGGTCAGGAAGTGTCCTCCCCGCCGACGCGGGGGTGTGCCGATCACGGGAGCCGTTCGTGAACAGCATGTCAGGTCCTCCCCGCCGACGCGGGGGTGTGCCGATGGCGCCCAGCAGGTTGAGGTCATCGAACGCGTCCTCCCCGCCGACGCGGGGGTGTGCCATCCGGTCCCGGCACCTCGCCCCGCACTCCGCAGTCCTCCCCGCCGACGCGGGGGTGTGCCGCCCTCTCCCTGAGTTTCCGGGAGGGGGCTTCAGTCCTCCCCGCCGACGCGGGGGTGTGCCGCGTCAGATCCAGTACCGCACCGGCCACGATGCGTCCTCCCCGCCGACGCGGGGGTGTGCCGTCGGTCGCGGGTCTCGCCACGATCGCAACGCGGTCCTCCCCGCCGACGCAGGGGTGTGCCGGGGGTCGCCCTCGCGCGGGGCCGGCACGGCGGGTCCTCCCCGCCGACGCGGGGGTGTGCCGTCCGTCATCACCCGGACCATGGCGTCTCAGATGTCCTCCCCGCCGACGCGGGGGTGTGCCCTGCGGCCCGAGGCCGATCAGGGGCGCGGACTCGTCCTCCCCGCCGACGCGGGGGTGTGCCGGCGTACGCGGCCATGATGCCGCCGCACTCCTGGTCCTCCCCGCCGACGCGGGGGTGTGCCGCTGTTGGAGGAGATGTGCGAGCACGGGTACTGGTCCTCCCCGCCGACGCGGGGGTGTGCCGCATTCCGACGCCCCGGCCCTCCAATCCGACATGTCCTCCCCGCCGACGCGGGGGTGTGCCGGTGGACGCGTCGTCCTGGGCGCGCAGGTCGATGTCCTCCCCGCCGACGCGGGGGTGTGCCGCGGGCGCTGGCCGCGCTGGGGGCGTGGATGTCGTCCTCCCCGCCGACGCGGGGGTGTGCCGTCGGAGACCTGGGGCTGCCGACCGACGGCACCGTCCTCCCCGCCGACGCGGGGGTGTGCCGACGCCGCCGAACCTCCGCCGGGCCCTGCACCAGTCCTCCCCGCCGACGCGGGGGTGTGCCGGTCCACTGGGAGGGAACTCCCGTCCCTGCCAGGTCCTCCCCGCCGACGCGGGGGTGTGCCGGTAGTGCGCCCGCTCCACCCCGGAGTGCTCCCGTCCTCCCCGCCGACGCGGGGGTGTGCCTTCCCCGAGGGGAGCCGGACCGCCGTTGCGGGTGTCCTCCCCGCCGACGCGGGGGTGTGCCGCTGGTGGACTCCCTGACGAAGGGCACGACCAGGTCCTCCCCGCCGACGCGGGGGTGTGCCGCCCCCGCCGACTTCAGGCGGGGGCTCTGTCTGGTCCTCCCCGCCGACGCGGGGGTGTGCCGATCGCTGCCACGTACAGCAGGGCGATCATCCAGTCCTCCCCGCCGACGCGGGGGTGTGCCGCACACCGTGCGCTCCCGGCACCCGCTGTACGTGTCCTCCCCGCCGACGCGGGGGTGTGCCGCTGGAGCTCGAGCTCGTCGGCCTGGCGGCGCGGTCCTCCCCGCCGACGCGGGGGTGTGCCGCCCCACACGGTTGGTGTGGGGCTTCTGTGTCTGTCCTCCCCGCCGACGCGGGGGTGTGCCGCCGAGCCCGGCGCCGGCGGTCGACCGGTCGGCGTCCTCCCCGCCGACGCGGGGGTGTGCCGCGCGTGGTGCAGACCATCAAGGCGCTGCCGAAGTCCTCCCCGCCGACGCGGGGGTGTGCCGCCCGCATACGACGCGATCAGCCGCGCGACCGGGTCCTCCCCGCCGACGCGGGGGTGTGCCGGCGGCGGGCGGCCAAGCGGGCGGCAGGCATCAGTCCTCCCCGCCGACGCGGGGGTGTGCCGTGTGGGCGCGGTCATGTCCGCAAGGATCACCGGTCCTCCCCGCCGACGCGGGGGTGTGCCGCCATCGGCGGCGACGACGAGGCACTGCGGGCCGTCCTCCCCGCCGACGCGGGGGTGTGCCGACCAGCATCACCGCCGGCCTCGCCGCGGTCGCGTCCTCCCCGCCGACGCGGGGGTGTGCCGCCGGCTGGACGGTCCCAACTGCCGTTGGTGTGGTCCTCCCCGCCGACGCGGGGGTGTGCCGCTCATCCGCAAAGAGAATGCGCGGCTCTTCGGGTCCTCCCCGCCGACGCGGGGGTGTGCCGCGGGCGTACGGCTTGTGGCTGCCGGGGCACGGGTCCTCCCCGCCGACGCGGGGGTGTGCCGGTGCGGGTCACGATCGCCGAGGTCGCGCAGGAGTCCTCCCCGCCGACGCGGGGGTGTGCCGGCAGCCGCCGCCGCCGGGGTCGGCCGGTCGTCCTCCCCGCCGACGCGGGGGTGTGCCGCGCTCAGGGCCGCCGTGAAGGGCCTGGGAGTCGTCCTCCCCGCCGACGCGGGGGTGTGCCGCAGGAGGAGTACCGTAAAGCACTCGCGAAGCTGTCCTCCCCGCCGACGCGGGGGTGTGCCCCTTCCACGACCGCCCGGCCGGCCCCTGGACGGGTCCTCCCCGCCGACGCGGGGGTGTGCCGCCGGCGGCACCCCGCCCGGCCGCCGCTGCGACGTCCTCCCCGCCGACGCGGAGGTGTGCCGATCCGGACTGAGGGTCACCAGCGCGGCAGTAAGTCCTCCCCGCCGACGCGGGGGTGTGCCGAACTGTGGACGCAAAGACCGCCGGCGCGGCCCGTCCTCCCCGCCGACGCGGGGGTGTGCCGGCACGGCCCCATGACGGTATGGGCGGTAATCGGTCCTCCCCGCCGACGCGGGGGTGTGCCGACCGGGAAATCCTCGTGTGGGTGGATGAGGCCGTCCTCCCCGCCGACGCGGGGGTGTGCCGCGGGCCCTCGATGTCGGACGCGGGCAGGCTGGGTCCTCCCCGCCGACGCGGGGGTGTGCCGGCGTCCTGGCAGACCGTATGGAGCGCCCCGCAGTCCTCCCCGCCGACGCGGGGGTGTGCCGCTGGGCCAGGTCGAAATCTGGGAGTACGACGGCGTCCTCCCCGCCGACGCGGGGGTGTGCCGACTCCGCTCATCCCTGCGCAGCGACGGACTGTGTCCTCCCCGCCGACGCGGGGGTGTGCCGAACTCGGCCGGCCTCACCGACTCGGCGGGCACGTCCTCCCCGCCGACGCGGGGGTGTGCCGTGGGGGTGACCGTGCCGACAGGTGCAAGATCAGTCCTCCCCGCCGACGCGGGGGTGTGCCGCGGGCCCTCGATGTCGGACGCGGGCAGGCTGGGTCCTCCCCGCCGACGCGGGGGTGTGCCGTCGTGGGCGTGGCGCGGGGGCTGGACGTTGATGTCCTCCCCGCCGACGCGGGGGTGTGCCGCAGTCGGCAGGCTTCCGTCCACGGCCCGTTCTGTCCTCCCCGCCGACGCGGGGGTGTGCCGGAGAACGCCGCATGAACCGCACCTGCCACATCGTCCTCCCCGCCGACGCGGAGGTGTGTCGGTGCGCACGCAGGTCCGCGAGGGCAGGTACCAGTCGTCCCGCCGACGCGGGGGTGTGGCGCCACATTCGGCGGCCCAGGAAACCGGCGAACGGTCGTCCCCGCCAAGGCGGGGGTGTGCCGGCGATTCCGGTCATCAACTCCTACCGGAACTCGTCGTCCCCGCTGTCGCGGGGTGTGCCGCCCTGATCCCGTACGGCTCCGCGCTGCTCCTCATCGTCCCCGCCGACAACGCCCTTGGCCTCAACCGGTCCCGCTACAGTGACCCCGTGCACCACCAACCCTCCCCTCAGCAGCAGGCAAAGAGGGAGCAAAGCCACTGCTAAGCCCCAGGTCAGGAAGTGTCCTCCCCGCTGGGGTGGGGGTGTTCCGTCGCTGTCTGCCCTGCTGATCCAGGGGAGCAAGTCCTCCCCGCTGGGGTGGGGGTGTTCCGCATGTCAGACACCCGGACCGGTGGGGCAATCCGTCCTCCCCGCTGGGGTGGGGGTGTTCCGTGCCGACGCGGACCGTGCCCTGGCCGACGCCCGTCCTCCCCGCTGGGGTGGGGGTGTTCCGCCCCGGCCCGGTGGGCGAGGTGTTCGGATACGGTCCTCCCCGCTGGGGTGGGGGTGTTCCGTCACCCGGGCGGAACTCGCGGGCCGCCACGTCGTCCTCCCCGCTGGGGTGGGGGTGTTCCGACACTCCTGATAGCTACGGCTTCACCGGCAAGGTCCTCCCCGCTGGGGTGGGGGTGTTCCGAGCTCAGCCAGCGAATGGTCGGCGGCGACGATGTCCTCCCCGCTGGGGTGGGGGTGTTCCGATTTCCAGCAGCTGGACTTCAGCAACGTGCAGGTCCTCCCCGCTGGGGTGGGGGTGTTCCGCGTGGCCTGCCGTTCGGCAGGCCACGCCCCGTGTCCTCCCCGCTGGGGTGGGGGTGTTCCGGTCAACGACGCGAACATCTACCACCTGCACGAGTCCTCCCCGCTGGGGTGGGGGTGTTCCAAGCACTACCAGTCCCGCCACGGTGTGGCCGTCGTCCTCCCCGCTGGGGTGGGGGTGTTCCGTTGTCCCCGTCGGGGTTGCTCGAACGGTAACTGTCCTCCCCGCTGGCGTGGGGGTGTTCCGCGGCGCTTCGCCTCGTCGGCGGTGGCGGCCGGGTCCTCCCCGCTGGCGTGGGGGTGTTCCGGTCTCAACAGGCCCCGCAAGCACAGAGAAGGGGTCCTCCCCGCTGGCGTGGGGGTGTTCCGACCAACCCTGACAGGCCACGGCCCCCGTCACCGTCCTCCCCGCTGGCGTGGGGGTGTTCCGCACGGGGCCGCGCCCCGGCGGTGTGGTGTGGCGTCCTCCCCGCTGGCGTGGGGGTGTTCCGACGTGCACCAGGCCGAGGATGGCCCCGCCGACGTCCTCCCCGCTGGCGTGGGGGTGTTCCGCCGAAGTTGCCGGAGGTGTTGGCGCCGGTGACGTCCTCCCCGCTGGCGTGGGGGTGTTCCGGCGGACCGGACGTCGCGCATGGTGTCGGTCCAGTCCTCCCCGCTGGCGTGGGGGTGTTCCGCCCATCGCTCCAGGGCCTGCGTCCTCGAGGCGGTCCTCCCCGCTGGCGTGGGGGTGTTCCGAACAAGGCCACCTGCGCCTGGCAGGCCAACCGGTCCTCCCCGCTGGCGTGGGGGTGTTCCGCGAGCTGCAGCCGCCGTAGCCGCCTCCACGGCGTCCTCCCCGCTGGCGTGGGGGTGTTCCGCGGATCATCCCGGCGCACCGCCGGGTCTACGGGTCCTCCCCGCTGGCGTGGGGGTGTTCCGCCGATGCCGGCGAGGATGAGGGCGCAGGCGACGTTCTCCCCGCTGGCGTGGGGGTGTTCCTCTATGGCGACGGTGAGGGCCCCGACTGCTTCGGTCCTCCCCGCTGGCGTGGGGGTGTTCCGACGACGTTCGTGGGCGAGACCTGGGAGGAAATGTCCTCCCCGCTGGCGTGGGGGTGTTCCGCCCCCGCTCAGCCTGGAGGTGCGCGTGACGCTGTCCTCCCCGCTGGCGTGGGGGTGTTCCGTGTACGGGAACGGGACAAGCGCGAGACGTCGCGTCCTCCCCGCCGACGCGGGGGTGTGCCGGCCACCAGCGGCGCGCAGCCGGCGGGATTCCGGGCGGGTTCGGCGGTCTGGATGCGGGCGGTGCACACGGCGCTGATCAGGTAGGAGGCGACGTCGCCGAGCAGCGCTCGGGCGGGGCCGAGCAGCGCGGTCAGCGCGGCGCCGAGGTGGCTTCCGGCGGTCGCGGAAATCGCGAAAAGGGCGCCCACGCGGCTGTTGCCCCGCTGGATCAACGACCGCTCCACGAGGCTGGGCAACAGGCTGATGGCTGCCGCGTCGTGGAGGACACCGGCCGCTCCCTGCACCGCGGCGACGATCATGAGCTGGGTCAGGGTCAGGGCGCCCAGCGCGGCTGCCACCGGCACGGTGGCGAGGGCGGTCGCGCTGACCAGATCGCCGGTGATCATCTGCCAGCGCTTGGAGTGCCTTCTCTGCACTAAGTCAAGCGAGTCGATCCTTGTTGTCAGCCTGACTGGGGCCGGACGGTCGGGATGCCGAGTGGGACGGTCGACCGTTGTGCGAGTCGAGCCGCATCGGCTTGCTTGGTGCGGACAAAGGTCAAGGTCATGTCGATGCCTTCGATCTCGCCGAGCCATTGTTCCTCCTGTGCGCGCTTGCGGCGGAGGACCAGGTCCTCCTCGATCTCGGCCAGCCTCGGCAGCATCTTGGGGTTGACCTGCAGCATTGGGCATCGGATGCATGCGTGCTCGTGCTGGCAGGGGGATCCGTAGGGGCGAGCGCAGTTACCGAGTTCGACCTTGCGTTTGTCGAAGTGCTCTTCGAACTCGTCCCACTCCTCGCGGTTGACGTCGACGTACTCGTCCTCGGGACGCAGGGTTCGGCGGTGGTTGAGGAACTCCTGGTAGTGCTTGACGATGTCCTCGGCGAAGACCGCGACGTAGCCCTGAGTGGTCTGGAGATTCAGATGTCCGAGTAGGGCTGCGCCGATGTGGATCGGCAGGCCGCCGTTGACGATGTCGGTGGCGAAGAGCCTGCGGAAGTCGTGCGGTGTGAACTTGGTGCCGGCGAAGGCGGGGTTCGTTTCGGCGATCTCTTCGCAGCTGCGGCGGATCATGAGCTGAACTGTTGTCGGCGATACGACATCGTGGCGGGTTCCCAGTTGCCGTTGGAAGAGGAACGGCATGGGTTCTGACCAGGTCTTCTCGTGTCCGTCGTAGCGGCTCAAGAGGGGAATCGAGTGGCCTCTGCGGGTGTGGCGGCGGACGATCTGCGCGACGGCGTGGAAGAGCTCGGCGGACATCGGGATGACACGCTCGCGCTCGGTCTTCGAGGGGGCCACGACCAGGAGGGCGATGACCTCACCACCGGGCCGCTCGTATTGGCGAATGCTGAGGTGGGTGAGCTCAACCAGTTCCTCGACGCGGATACCGCTGTGACGCAGGATCTCAACGGCGACCCACTCCCAGAACGCGGAGTCCTCGGCCATCGACACGTGGATCAGCTCGCCGGTCTCGTGGTCGGTAACCCTCACGGCCGGCTCGGCCAAGACCTTCGCCCGGCGGCGATCCTCGCGGGAGTTGGTGCGGCTGTAGCGGCGGCCCTTGTGCTCGAACTGTTCACCCAGTGGAATCGGCCGGGCAGCTTCCAACAGGCCGGCCAGGTGCTCGTAGCGCTCCTCGACGTGCCGGACGAGAACCGGCAAAAGGGGCTGGCGAACGCGGGTGCGGTCGGCCATCCGCCGGGTGACCTCACGGCGCCGCTTGCCGAAGCCCTTCACGTCCCGGGGCAGAATCGGGCAGGGCGTCACCCACTGGGCCCACCGTTCCGGTTCACCGATGGCCCAGCTGTGGAGATCGAGGTAGAGGCCGCGGACGGCCAGCAGGACGGATTCCGCGTCCTTGCGGAGGCGGGTGCGGTCGGTTTTGCCGTCCCTCCGCCAGTACTGGATTTCAGCCCGCCACTGGTCATAGAGCTCCTGGCTGAGGTTCAGGTCGCGCTGATCGGGGTTGAGCTCTTCGATGACGGCCCAGAACAGGCTGGCCAGCTGGCGGGCCAATGCCTGAAGGGTGACGTAGTCCGTGTCCGCTCGGCGGCGAGCCAGGTAGTCGATCAGGAGCTGCCGGATCTCGACGTTCTTGATGCCGTAGGCGTCGACAAGTTCCTCGACGCTTCGCTGACCGGCGTAGGTGAAGGCCCGCAGGGTCGGGCTCGTCTCAGGCGGAAAGTGCCCCATCCTGTGCAGGATCTCCCAGGTGCCCAGGGCCGCGAACCGAGTCGTGTCCCCGTTGGCTCCATGGGTGAGCCCCAGGCGCTTGCTCTCGATCGAGTAGTGCAGCAGAGCCGAGGGAGTCAGATGCTCCATGGTGATGCCCTGCGTGGTGAGAGCGCAGGTCAGGTCGAATTTCGCGCGCTGCCGGTGCACTGCGGTCAGGTGGTGCTGAGCATCGACTACTGCGAAGAACTCGTCCAGGCGAGGGTCCTTCTGGACCTGCCGGAACGGATCGGCGTAGTCACTGAACTTGTTCGCCCGGAACCCGGGCAGCGAGGGCTGGATGATCCTCGCCACGAACGCCAACTTCAGCGCGGAGAGGAGGTCGCTTCGCTCCCAGGGTGCATCCTCGCGACCCAGGACTCTGACTGACAGGGCGTTCTCGCCGTTGAAAGCGCTCGCCTCCCATCGCTCTTGCCAGGTGTTCCCGGGCAGCGTCGCCAAGTGGCCGAAGAGAATGCGGATCGCCGCTCGGCGCTTCCCTGCCCCGGACCTCGACTCCTTCGGCCAGACCATCCCGGTCAGGTCGCACAAGTCCGCGATGCCGACCGTCGACAGGTCCCCAAGCGGCGCCGGGGGCCTCTCCGGCCGGGGTGCCGGCGCTGCTTTGGCCGAAGCCCTCGAGAACCTCGTCGGTGCCTTGACCCGCGGGGCCTCGGCGTAGTTCTGGCGCCGATTACGGACAGTGGAGACCTCGACCGTCGAGTGATCAGCCACCGAACACCGCCTTGATGTCCTCGGCGTCGTAGCCAGCGGAGAACGTGCGCTGGACCCGGGGGCGGCTGTAGTGGGCCTGCAGAGCGTCGAAGAGATCCTCCACTCGGGCATTGAGGTAGCGGCCGGTGGTCGCAAGATCGGTGTGTCGCAAGATCGCTCGGACCTGGGCGAGGGTGAGGTTCGGGTCGTTCGCCATTCGGTTCGCGGCGGTGTGCCGCAGGTCGTGCAGGGTCCAGTTCGTGCCGAGTTTCTCGTTCACCCGCTGGAAGACCCGCCGCATCGCCGAGTAGGTCAGCGGCCGGTCCGGCCCCCGCATCGTCCGCAGGACCGGCTCGTGAGCCGGCGGAAGCCCGATCGTGTCGAGGTAGGCGGCCAGGATCGTCAGGGCTTGAGGGCTCGCGGGAACGGGCTCGCGATCGTCGGTGCCCTTGGTCACCACGTAGATCATCTGCTTGGCCCAGTCGATGTCACCGGGGGTGACGCCGAGAAGTTCGCCGGCCCGGGAGCCGCTGGAGACGTAGAGCAGGATGGCCGCCCGGTCCCGGTCGCAGGTCATCGCCTCGAAGAGCTCGTCCCACATCGCGTCGGGAATGGACCGGGGGTCGGTCTGCCGAACACGCTGGCGCAAGCGGGCCCGCCGGAATTGCGGGACCGTGCCGTCCGGAGCCCTGTGTGCGAGGGCTCGGCGCTGGGCGGCTGCCTCCGGCACCGGGTTGATCAGCGGACCTCGGTTGTAGTGCCGGTGGTAGGCGTAGAAGCTGCAGATCACGGTCAGGCAGTGGTTGATCGTTGAGGGCGCGTACCCCGCCTTGAGATAGGGCTTGCCGGTGCGGGGATTCACCGAGCCGGGTCGTGGGGCGTCTGGCTTCCGCCGGCGTCGTTGGGGGTTCGGAGCCAGCCGGAGCCAGCCCACCAGCGCGGAGGCTTCCGCCTCGGTTGCCCTGTCCCAGGGGACGTCTAGGAACCACAGCAGCCGAAACCAGCGCTGGAGGTCGTACGCGTAGCTCCTGACGGTCAGCGGCCGGTTGTCGTCCAGGGTCAGACCCCGCAGGTACGGGACGACGGGAGCGACCGGGGTCCCGTCAGGCCCGAGAACGGCGTACCGCGGTATCGACTCCAGCTCGACGACCGAGCCGACACGGGGCACATCGGCCTGGCCCTCGATTAGCTGGCGGTGCAGATCTTGCAAGACACACTTCCTCGAAGACGTAGATCATCTCGCTTCATGATCAGAGACTTGGTGCAGTTAACACACCGGTCGGCGAGCGCGCCGGCGTGCAGGGCGAGAAGCGGGGGCGGGAGCTGGCCGAGGACCGCCAGCCAGGCGACCTGGGCTGTCGTGGCGTCCAGGTGGAGAACGGCCAGTACCGGCAGCGCCATCTGCGTGAGCGAGCTGCCGGCCACGCTCGCGGCCTGGCCGGTCAGGTACCGGCGGAAGTCCCGGTGCCGCCACAGCGAGGCCCCGGCCACGGACGGATCCTCAGCGCAGGGCGGCACGGAGTACCTCCCTCGGCACCGCCAGGCGCTCCCGCTCCACGTACGTGAGCTCGGCCTGTCCGCCACGAGTCGGCGTGCTCACCGTGCCCACCAGCCCATCTGCGAATAGGGGCTGCCTTCGGAGATCCCGGTGATGGCCGTGCGGGTGTAGGAGACGAGGCGGTCCGGGAGCTCGTGCCGCGGCCACCACTTCCAGGTCAGACACTTGTCGGGCTCGCGAACCTCGGGGGTTCCCTCCCACCGGCGTGCCCGGAAGACGAGCTGCATCAGGGGCAGACTGCCCGGGGCGTCGACGACATGGACGACGTGCGCGAGCTCCACGTCCGCGGGGTCGATGACCAGCCCCGCTTCCTCCCACGCCTCGCGGACCAGGCATGAGAGGGCGGACTCCTGCTCGCACCTCCCGGCGAGGTAGTGCCAGGTGTCGCCCGCGTACTTCGACTCGGGGTGACGCAGGCCGAGCAGTACCCGGCCCTCGGCGTCTTCGATGTGGAGGTGGACTCCGACGCCGTTGAGCACCACCCGGCTGCCCCCGTCCCACACGGGCGGTGCCACGGCCGGCTCGCTGCCCGGGGGATTCTCGGCCGCGTGCCGGCGAATCAGGTCCCGGGTGGCAGGGCTCAGGCGCAGCCGGTCCAGTTCGTCGACCGCGAACCAGCGCAGCAGCACCCCTTCGTGCAGCGCGAGGCGGTCGGGGTTGCCTCGCCACCTGCCGGCGAAGACCTGAACCGGGACGCTGAGGCCGTCGACGCTGGTCGCGACTTCCATGGCGTAGGGCTTCACGTCCTCAAGGCGGAGGCCCGGGACCTCCTCGGACAGCTCCCGCAGCAGCGTGCCCTCAAGGCTCAGGTCGTCGTGGGTACGGCCGCCGCCGAGAAGGGCGAACGCGCCCGACTGCCAGATGATGCCGGGCTTGTGGTCGCGCAGATGGAGCAGGTAGCGGCCGGCCCCGTCGTAGATCAGCGCGGACGCGTTCACCGGCTCCGGCACGCCGTCCAGGCCCGTCGCGAGGAGTTTCGCGTGCAGCGTCGGCGAGGTGACCTCCGGCTGCGGGATCCACCGGGCTCCAGACACCTCCTCGTTCTGTAGCGCGAGCGTCTGCGGCTCCTCGCCGGCGAGGTAGAAGACGAAGCGGAAGTCGTAGTGGCGGTGGGCCGGTTCGCCCTTGGACGGGCTGGCGTCGATGTCGTGGAAGTCGATGTCGATCGGAGAGCCGAGCAGCTGCCGGGTCAGGCACAGGGCGCCCGGCGCGATCCCGGTTTCCTCCGCCGCCTCGCGCAGCGCCGCGGCGAGCAGGGTCCGGTCCTCGGGCTCGGTGTGACCGCCGGGGGTGAGCATGAGGCCGTCGGTGGCCTGGTGCCGGATGTGCAGGACCCGGCCCTGCCGGTCGATGATGACGGCGCTGCACGTGACGTGACCGGGCAACGTCGTCCGGGCGGTCGCGTCGACCGGCCGGTCCAGCAAGGCGAGGAGACCAGCCAGGGCGTCACGCTCGCCGGGGTGCCTGCCGAGGTACGTCTCGACGGTCCTGCGGATCGCTGTGGAGCTGGGGGACATGAGTGTCGTCTCGCCTTCGGTGTCGTGGGGTCGGGGCGGCGGGCGGGCTGGGCAAGGGAGGTCGCTCGGGGTGGGTCAGATCGCGGTCTCGTGGTCGGACGGCTGGGCGGCGCGTGGCTCGAGAGCGGACCTGGCAGGGACCGGTGCGATGTCGACGGGCCGGCGTTCGAATTCGCAGGTGTCGTTGCGGGAAGTCGGGCCGGGTTTCATGACGTCCTCCATCTGGGCGGCTGGATGGCACAGGTGCTCTAAGAACGCGCCGAATCCGGAGTCGTAACGGCCCCGATCGGACGAATGGATCGAACGCGAATGCGGAACAGGTCGACGCGGTAACTGCTGCTTGCGTGGACGCGTTTGAACTCACACGTTCGAGTGGAGAAGGGGAGGCGGCACCCGATCAGGGTCTTGCGTCGTCGCTCTGGCAGCGTTCTGAATCGTGCGTGGCGCCGACTGCTTGCCGGGATGGTCCCCATCACGCCCGGCCGGATGGGCGGGTTGAATCAGCCAAGCGGGATGCCCAGCAGCTTCTGGAGTCCGCTGACGGTCTCCTCGGCGGTGGTGGCGTGGACCGTGGCCATGCCCAGTTCCTGGGCGGGAATCAGATTGCTCGGGTTGTCGTCGACGAAGATGCAGGCGGAGCCGGGCAGTTGCAGCTTGTCGAGGGTGAGCTGGTAGATCGCGGGTTCCGGCTTGCGGATCCGGTGGTGCTCGGAGAAGACGATCACGTCATGGTTGGCCTCCAGGTCCCACGGCGTGTAGGGGTTGAAGGGTTCCAGGCCCATGCTGTTGGACAGGATGGCGGTCTTGAGCCCTGCCTCGCGTATGGCGAGCGCCGCGTTGACCACGAGCTTCTCCGGGACCAGCGTGGCGAGGGCGCGGCCCATGAGGTTGTCAGAGTCGATGCCGAGGATGCTGGCGATGCCCTCGTTCCACTGGGTCTGGCTGATGTCGCCGCGCTCCAGCTGGGCGTAGAGCGCGCGGCCGGCGGGGTCGAAGGCGACCGTGTCGCGGTAGGCGTAGGTGGGCAGGCCGATCTCTGCGGCGAAGGCGATGGCGGTGTCGTCCATGGGGTTGGTCAGGACGCCGCCGAAGTCGAAGATCACGGCCTTGAAGGTCTGCTGGGTGTCGCTCATCGGGTGGGCTCCTTGGTGATCGTCGCAGGGCTCTCGGCGGTGCCCGGCTGGTGGGGTGGAGTGCGCAGCGCATGGTGAGGTCGGGCCGCAGCTCGGAGGATGGCGTCGCTGACCGCGGCGATGCGTGCGGCCCGCGCGCCGGTGCAGGCGGACGAGGTGCCCTGGGTGAGTGCCGTCGCGAGGTCGATGACGCCCATGCCCCGGCCCGTCGTCTGCGGAGCACGACCCGTGGATGTCAGGGGGTTCCAGGTGAAGGTGCCGTACTCGGCGAAGAGGACGTCGCCTGCGTGGAAGTTGGGGTCGGGCAGGACGAGGGCCCCAAGGGTCCCCTGGAGCTCGATGCGGGGTGTGCGGGTGGCGGCGGCATCGAAGCTGGCGCTCAGATTGACGGGCACACCGTCGGCGGCCGTCAGGAAGGCTGCGATGTGGGTCGGGGCCTGCGCCGTGAAGTGCTTGCCCGCGGCGGGGCCGGAGCGGATGGTGCGGACTTTCCGGGTGTGCGCGGTCGCTGCGTGGACCTGCAGCGGACCGAGCAGCTCGTCGAGGGCCGCGAGGTAGTACGGGCCCACGTCGCCCAGCGGGCCGGCCCCTTGGGCGTAGAAGGGTTCCGGGGAAGGGTGCCAGCGCTCGGGCCCGGTACTCATGAGTGTGGCCGCCGCGGACAGAACGGTGCCGATCCGCCCTTCCCTGACCGCACCATGCGCGGTCAGGAACGCGGGGCCCAGCGTCGTGTCGGGCGCGGCTCCCAGCAGGATCCTGGCGGAGTCGGCTTCGGAGACCAGCTGGGCGGCGTCGCCTGGCGTGAGCGCGAGGGGCTTCTCGCTCCACACGGCCGGGACGCGCGCCGCGATGGCCTGAAGGACCAGGGCGTGGTGGGTGTGGGGAGGGGTGAGGATGACCGCGAGGTCGATGAGGTCCGGGTCGAGGACGGAGCCCGGTTCGGTGGCGGGGATGCCGTGCCGGCCACCGAAGGCGGTGGCGCGGGCCGGGTCGGCGTCGGCGCATGTGGTGAGGCGGACCAGCGGGGAGGCGGCGAGCGTGGTCGCGTACTCCTCGGCGACCATGCCGCAGCCGATGATGCCGACCCGGACGGGTATCGCCGTCATCGGTTGCTCTCCAGGCTCTGCTGTACGAGGTCGGTGAGGGTGCAGGCCCACTGCTTGTGGGCATCCGCGGGCAGCCAGGGGATCTGGATGTCGAAGTAGGTCCGGTGGTCGGTGATCTGCCGCTCCGGCTGGACGGGCCAGGCTTCAGCGGTGTGAAGGTCACCGGGGCCCGGCCACCAGCTGCGGTAGCCGTGGTGGAAGAGGGCGCCGGAGATGCGTGCGGCGGTGTCCGGGTCGGGAGCACGGACGCCGACGAGCGAGCCGTTCCCGGCCGGGTCGGTGGATCCGGGCACGAGCTGGAGCCCGGGCAGTGCCGCGAGCTGGAGGTGGACTTCCCGTTGGAGTGCGCGCAGGTCCTCCACGAGCCTGGGCAGGTGTTCCACCTGGGGCAGGGCCAGACCTGCGGCGAGTTCGGTCATCCGGGCCTTGGACCGCCAGACCGCGCGCGGGGTCTTCTGCCGGGTGTCTCCCGCTATGGCCCGCATGAGGGCCATCATGGCCGGGTCGTCGCCGACGACGAGGCCACCCTCGCCCGTGGCGATGAGCTTCATGGAGTGCGTGGAGAAGGTCGCCAGGGTCCCCCAGCCGCCGGCCGGGCGGCCTTCGACGTCGACGCCCCACGCCTGCGCGCAGTCTTCGATGAGCGGGATGCCGCGTTCGGTCAGGTGATGGGCGATCTCCGCGGTGCCGGGGGCGGGGCGTCCTCGGAGATGGACCAGGACGACGGCCGCGGTGTCCGGGCCGATGAGCGGGGCGATCTCTGCCCACGTGGGGGTCAGGGATTCGGTGGCCGGTGCGACGCGGACGGTGGCGCCGAGCATGTCGGCGGCAGCCCCGACGGACACCCAGCCGATCTCGGGGATGATCACCTCCTGGCCGGCGCGGATCTCGAGCCCGCGCATCGCCATGCGCAGCGCGGAGGAGCCCGAGTCGACGGCGAGGGCCTGGGCGCGGCCGGTGAGCTGGGCGACGCGCGCTTCGAGGTCGGGGATCAGTTCCCCGTTGAACGTGGCGATCTGGCCGGACAGTATGCCGCCGCCGACGAGGGCGTTCTGGGCATCGGCCGTGAGCTGGCTGTACTGGTAGACCGGAGCAGGATGCTGGGGCATGACGGTGTATCCCCTCCACGGGAAGTGAGCGGGTCTTCGTGCCTGGGTTACAGGTGCGCGGCGCCGGGGAGCCGGCCGAGGATCGGTAGCGCGGTGAACGCTTCGGCGCGCGAGGCTCCGATCCGCGCACCCCACAGCGAGCCGAGGTTCTCGGCCATGGGGCCGAAGTGCTCGGTGATGGGCTGCGAGCGGTGTTCACGCAGGGCCGTCATCTTCTGCTCGAAGGTGGCGGTGACGTCCACGATCACCGATGCGGCGACGGGGCCGCTGAGGGTCAGGGAGTTGTAGGTGTCGCAGGCGTAGAGCTTCTTGGGGTGGCCGGTGGCTATGACGGCGTCCACGAGCCCTTCCATGACGGCGCCCGCGATGCGCCGGTGGTCGGGGTGGACATCGTCGACGGGGTGGGTGATGAGGATCTCGGGCCGGTGGCGAAGGATCAGCTCGGTGACGGTGGCCGCGTCGAGCGCCTCGGCGAGGACGACCTCGGCGCCCAGGGCCTTCCCGCCGGCGACGGCCTCGGCGTTGCGCACGGTGTCGTGCGCCTGGACGGCGGCGATGACCGGGGCGGTGCGGGCGTGCAGGGCGAGGGTGCCGCCGGCCCACAGTTCCGGGTCGTCGGGGTGCGCCATGACGGCTAAGAGGGATCCGGCGCGCGTCACCACAGGCCCAGCTTCTCGACGACGTCGGCGGGCTTGGGCAGGAGCGGGCTCACGTTGCCGGTGGCCTGCCAGGCGACGGGCACGTCCCGCCGCATCCGGCTGAGTTCGCGCCAGCGATGCACATCGCTCCAGCCCATGGTGATGGCCGCTCCCTTGGCTCCGGTCAGGCGCCCGGAGTCGGGCAGGTCCTCCAGGGTGAGCCCGCCAGCTAGGAGGGCTGCGGCCGTCTTGGCGCCGATGCCCTTGACGCCGGGGATGTTGTCGGACGTGTCGCCGGTCAGGGCCCGGTAGTCGGGCCACTGGGCCGGGGTAACGCCGTACCGCTCGGCGATCTCGGAGTCGGTGATGATCCGCGCGGAAGCCTTCCGGGACCGGTTGATGATCTTGACTCGTTCGCCGTGCAGGAGCTGGTAGTAGTCCTGGTCGGCGGACATGATCCGTACGGGACGGTCCGGGTGGCGGTCGGTGAGAGTGGCGATAACGTCGTCGGCTTCGGCGTTGTCGATCTCGACCCAGCCGATGCCGTACCCGTCGAGGGCTTCCTTGATCGGGGCGAGGAACTGGATGGGCTCCAGGGCTGCGGGGGTGGACTCCCGGTTGGCCTTGTAGTCGGCGTCGGCGTCCTTGCGGTCCGCGCTGCCGTTCTCGCCGTCCAGGACGACGCAGATCTCCACCGGCCCGGTGTCCAGGTCGTCGCGGACGCTGGCCCGCAGGAGCGCGAAGAAGGCGAAGAGGCCGGTCAGGTTGCGGGTCTTGTCCCGGGAGAACACCGGCGCGGGGAAGCCGAAGTGCCCGCGCCAGAGCACGTTGAAGCCGTCGACGAGGAGCAGGGGGGCGACCTGGGAGTGCAGACGGGCAGGATTACCCATCACGACACCGCCTTCACGAATAGCTGGGCGATACGGAGGGGCCTGTAGTCCTGCGAGAGGTGGTACATGGCCTCTGAAGTGCGTCCGTAGGCTATCGGATCGGCGAGGAGGCGTTGGGCCAGTCGCAGCAGCGCGTTCGGGCCGTGCATCAGTTCGCCCAGCAACCCCCGCGTGGCGATTCCGTCCTGGAGCAGGGCCGGCAGGTTACCGGTCCGGTAGGCGATGACCGGAGCCCCGACGCTCATGGCTTCCAGCGCGACGAGTCCGAAGGTCTCCCGCAGTGAGGGAACAATCACCAGGGCGGCCTCGGAGAGCCAGAGGGGAACCTCGTCCCAGGGCAGCGTGCCGGTGGTGAGCGTGATGTGGTCGGCCCTGTCGGCCAAGTCGCGGCACCGGCCCAGCAGCGTCTCCTGTGAGCCGTCGGCGCTCTCGAAGGCGGCTGCGGCGAGCTGCACGTGCAGCGGCCGGCCGGAAGGCAGGCAGGCTGCGGCGGTGAGCAGCGGCAGGACTCCCTTCTCGGTTCCCAGGCGGGCGAGGACGCGGATGGGGCCGTCCTCGCGCAGGGCGAGTCGTTCGGTCAACGGCGGTGGGTCGATCTCGCGGAGCAAGGCGTTGGGCACCACGTGCCAACTGCTGGTGGGCCAGCCCGCTTGCTGGGCCTCGAACCGTACGAACTCGGAGGGGACGATGACGGTGTCGGCGAGGGCCAGGGCCGGGCGCATGTCCTCGGCGTGCGGCAGGACGTGTACGGCGAGGATCCGCCGGATGCCCAGCGGCAGGTCCACGTCGAGGCGGCCAAGGCCCCACAGGGCGTCGGTGAAGACGATGGTGTCGGTGCGGTGCTGCTCCGTGATGTCCCGGAGGCGGGCCTGGAGTTTGTCGGCGCCGGCGGTGATCGCGTCGCGCAGGGTGGTGTCGCTGCAGGGGAAGGTGACGCCGAGATCGAGGGGTTCCACCGTCACGCCGGGCAGAGCCTGGTCTGCCGGCTGGGGCGCGCCGGTGGCGATCACGACGTGGTGTCCGGCTTCCGCCAGGCCCGCGGCGAGCGCCGCAGTCGCCCGCTCGATTCCGGCGGGGGCATCCACCTGCCAGGAGGCGAGCACCAGCAGCACGCTGAGGCGGGGGTTCGGGTTCACAGGGGTCGTCCGTTCAGGGGAGCGGGCAGGGCGACGAGCTTGATGCCGGCGGGCGGGGTCTCCCAGGGGAAGACCACCCAGTCGTCGACGGTGTACGCGGCCCAGTCGGGTTCCCGGTCCGCGCCCGCGTTGCGGCACAGGGCCACGGTCTCGATGCGGGCCCCGGTCGTGAGCCGCGGGGCGAGGGCGGCGGTGACGGCGTCGAAGGTGGCGCCGCTTCCGCAGATGTCGTCGACGAGCAGGACCCGCCCGGACAGGGCGTCCGGGAAGCCGTCGGGGAAGGCGACGGCCACGTTCCCGGTGGCCTGGGTGTGGATGGCGTCGGTGCGGTTGTGCTTGGCGTGGATGTGGGTGAGGGGGACCGTGAGGCGTCCGGCGAGCCCGGCGCCCGGGATGGTGCCGCCGTTGGCCACGGCGATGACGATGCTGACCTCGCCGCTTGGCGCGATGGCCGCGGCCAGCTCGTCGAGAGCGCGCTCCAGCACGGGTTCGGTCAACTCGAAGGGGCCGGTGCCGCGGAAGAGCCGGCGGGCCGTGGAGCCGCTCACGGTGTGCTCCCTTGCAGGACGGGAACGGGCAAGTGGAGGTCCTCGGCACGGGTCAGGCGGCGCAGCGCGCTGATCTCGTTGGCCTGGTCCGTGTTGCGCCAGACCTTGCCGTCGGCGCGGACGACGGTGAACGCGTCGGCGATCTCCCTGGTCCGCAGCCGGACCCGTACCCCGGGCGGCGGGGTCACCGCATCGAGACGGGTGCGTGCCTGGGCGTCGGAGAGCATCTGCGTATCGCGCAGGGCCCGGCCATCGCCGATGGGCAGCATCTGCAGGAAGGTGACCCCGCCGGCGCCGAGCCGGGCGGCGAGGTTGGCCATCTGCTGCATGCCGTCGGCCGTGGACTGCATCACGACGAAGTGGAGCTGCACCGGAAGGCCGGCCCGAACGGCGGCCCGGACTCCCTCGCAGGCCCGACCGAAACTTCCCGTGCCGCGCCAGCGGTCGTGCGTCGCCGCGGTGGGCCCGTCCAGGCTGACGCGGATCGCGTCGAAGACCCCGACGAGTTCGGGGGCGCGCCGCGCGAGGTGCCAGCCGTTGGTGGTGCAGCTGACGACGGCACCTGCAGAGCGCAGGGTCCGGCCGAGCGCTGTCAGGTCCCTCAGGAGCAGCGGCTCGCCCCCGGAAATGTCCAGGCCGAGGGTGCCGCTGGTGGCAAGGATCCTGGCGATCCTGGCCCGGTCAGCGCTCCGCAGCTCCTGGACGGTCTTGTCGTCCAGGCACTGCGGGCACTCCAGGTTGCACCGGACGAGCGGCGACCAGCAGACGTTGAACGGCACGGCCGTGGCGACCTGCCGCTGGAAGACGGGCTGCCATGCCACGACCTGCGTGCCGTCGAGCCAGCAGCGCCCAGAGGCCAGCACCTGCGGCGCCAGGTGGGTCAGCTCGGTGGCCGGGTCGTACACCAGGCTCTTTCCGCCCAGGACGCGGGTCGAGAAGGCGCGAACGGTCATCGGCCGTTCACCTCCGCCCGTACCAGCAGCCGGTGGGCGGCGGCCGCGAAGGCCCGTCCGCGGCCGATGGGCGCCGAAGCGGCCAGCCTGCCGCGGTAGTGGGCGAGGGTGGCCGGCCAGCCCTGGAGTTTGGTCTGCCACTGGGCGTCGGCGTCCGGGGGGTCGAGGTGGTAGCCAACCGCCTGGCGCAGCGGGACGACGAGACACCCGGCCGCGATGAGGGCGGCGCCGAGGTGGGTGTCCTCCATGCCCCAGCCGATGCGGCCGAACGTCTCGTCGAAGCCGCCGACATCGACGACCGCGGCGCGGGGAACGGCGACCATCGCCGTCACGACGGTTCGGGCGAGGTCCCAGTCGAGGTAGAAGGCGCCGTGGCCCAGCTTCTGGAAGTCGTCCGTGTCGTTGAGGGGACTGCCCGTGGTGGGGCCGGGCAGCACGTGCCCGGAGTAGAGGAGGGGTCCGCCCGCGCTGCGCCAGGTGACCCGGTGGTCGGCCGCGAGATCGGCCGGCCCGTCGGGGACGAGAGGCAGACCGTCTGGGCCGGGCTGGAAGGGCACGTTGTGGCGGAAGCCCGTGAGGATGGTGTCCGGCAGGGCGCGGGCGGCGAAGTCGGCCAGCGCATGGCGCGGCAGGACCATATCGGAGTCGAGGTACAGGACGGTGTCGGCGCTCGCCAGGTAGGTGCCGACGTTGCGGGCGGCCGCGGCCCCCTCCGACTGGGCGAGGCGCACCAAGGTGTCCACGGCGGGATGCCGGGCGGCGATGAGGTGGGTGTCGTCGGTGGATCCGTCGTCGACCACAATCACCTCGACGGGGCCCTGGGTGTCCTGGGCGGCGAGGGAGTCAAGGACGGCCGGGAGCGCGTAGGCGGTGTTCCGGGCGGGGATCACCACCGACACGGCGCGGCCGGCGGCGAGGACGGGCGGTGTCGGCGTGTGCCAGCCGATCCCGGTGGCGCCTTCGAAGTCGGCTCGCAGCCTGCTGTGGTCGTTGGGCTGCTGGCCCAGGGCGTGGGCCAAGGTGTCGTTCACGGCCAGTTCCAATCGTCGAGTACGGCAGAAGCTTCGTCCCAGGCGCGGGGGTCGGTGATCCACCGGATGCGCGGCCGGTCCTCGTCGCCGAGGACATCGGCCAGCAGCGACAGATAGGCCGGTTCGGCGACGAGGAGGATCTGCGCAGGGTGGTGGTCCAGCGCGTCGAGGCGTTCACGGACGGCGGCGCAGACCGCCGGCCGCAGCAGGCGGGCGCGGGCGTCGGTCAGCGGCCGCTCGTAGGGCAGGACCGGCGAGCGGGCTCCGAGAAGACCATGCTCGGCTGACAGGAAACACACCCGCTCCAGCACCTGGGCGTGTCCGGCCAGCCGGTCGCGTAGCTGCGGGACGATGCCGCCCTGGTACAGGTCGAGCGCGGGCACCGGGCTCGCAGTGGTGGCCTTGCGCCGGGAGCACCCGGCCATGACCAGGGTGCCGGGCAGAGGCACGGGGGCGCTCACGTCTCCCTCACCACCCGGAAGCCGATCCCGGCCGAAGCCAGTTCGGCGGGTGCGGCGTTGAGGAAGGTGCACTTCGCGTAGAGGTCAGGGGAGTCGTACGAGCCGCCCCGCAGGATGAAACCGTCGCCCAGGACGGAGCTGGAGGTCCATTCCCAGCAGTTCCCCACCATGTCCAGGAGTCCCTCCGGGGTCGCGCCACCCGGGTGGGAGCCGACCTCGGTGGTGGTGCCGGGACCACTGCGCAGGTTCGCGAGGTGGGCCGCCGGGGCGGCTTCCCCCCAGGGATATGTGCGCCGGCCGGGGCCGGAGGCGGCGTACTCCCACTCCACGGAGCGCGGCAGGCGCCCGCCGAGTCCACGGGCGATCTCGGCGGCCTCGGACTGGGACAGCCCGGTCATCGGCGCCGTACTGACTCCCGCGCCGAGCTGGGCAGGGGTAATGGGGGTCCGGGTCCATTCCAGCGCCCGGACCTTGATCGGCCGACTGCGGTCTCCGAAGAGGCAGGTCCCGGAGGGGACCGGCACCCAGCAGATTCCGTGCCCCGGCCGTTGGGCGGGGGTGATGGTGGGCGTCATGGGCGTCATCCGTTGATCAGGAAGAGGTCTTCGGCGTTGGCCGCCGGCCGGATCCGGCTCTTGCCCGGGTGGGGCTGCAGCCGGACCGTTCCAAGAGCCGCGGTCAGGGCCTCGTTCGCTGCTTCGGCCTGCTCCTGGCTGTCCGCGAACAGGCAGTAGTTGTCGGCGAACCGCACGACGTGGAAGCCGCCCAGTGCGGAGTCGACACGAGAAAGGCGCAGGTTCAAGAGCATCGGGCTCAGGCCGCACCCGGGAGCGATCGGGTCGGGCAGCGCCTCCAGGGCTATACGGACCCGGTCGAGGAAGGAGCCATCCTGGACGTGATCGGCGAGCCAGTCGATGACTTCCTCGGTATGGGCGCCGGCCGACGCCTGCTTCACGTCGACGTCGGCGACCCACACCAGGCCGGCGCGAAGGTGCTGCGCCGCCTGGCGCAGCGCGGTGAGCCGATTGCGTCCCGGCCGGAACCCGGAGACCCACGGCGCGAACGCGTGCGTCTCCAGGACCGGTTCGACGGCGCGGCGCATCGCCCGATGGACGACGCGGTCACCCACCGTCGGCATCACCATGTCGATCCGCTTGCCGGTGTAGGCGATGACGTGCGACGCCTTGACCGGCCCGGGACGCCACAGCCCCAGGCGGAGGTCTTCGGCGAGCCGGTCGAGTCGCTCAGGCAGTCCCCGGCGGAACGCCGCCCAGGACTGTCCGTCGGCACCGGGCGCCGAGGCCCGACGCATGCACAGCCGGGCGGCTCGCTTGAGATGGAGCGGCTCGACGAGGAACGGCATCAGCGAATGGGTAGACACAGCACGGGAGTTGCGCACTACAGTGGCTCCTGCCTGAGTGGCAGGAACGATCCCCTTCTCCGCTGATTGGCCGCTATCCCACACACGCGGCCGGAGAGAGCGGGAACGACGGCCCCACTCAGGCTTTGTGCTGTCCGGGCTACCGGCCACGCTCGTCCTCCCACAGCAGGGTGTGAAGCCGGGGGCTCAGGTTGAAGCCGAGACGGAGCGCTTCCTGGGCCATCTCCCGCATCCCGTCCAGGACGGCCTTCGAGGACACGCCCTCGGGCATCACCCACACCTCGCTCAGCGCGAACCGCTCGACGAGCTCGGCCGCCTCGACGAGGTCCCCGGGGTGGCTGATGACGAACTTGAAGCGGGCCTTGCCGCTCTCCGCCAGCGCGCGCAGCGCCGCCGGGACGATACGGGCCGACGCCCGGCCGCCGGCGGTGGACAGCTTCGGCGACACGTTGAACGCGCGCACGTATCCCACCAGCTCACCGCTGGGGATGAACGTCCCGTTCGTCTCGATCTCGATCTCCCGACCGGCCCCGTGCAGGGCGCGGGCCAGCCGTGTCAGACCGGACATCTGGATCATCGGCTCCCCGCCGGTGATCACAATCAGGCGGGTGGGGACGGCGAGCGCCCACTCGGTGAGCGACTCCACACTCTGCCGGCGGGAGACGGCCGGATCCCGCGGGTCGAACCTCTTGAAGTCCCACGTCTCGGGGGTGTCGCAAGCCCACCGGGCCAGCTGGCCCTGCCCGCACGACAGGTTGCACCGCGAGAGCCGTATGAACAGGGCCTGCCTGCCCGTGGAGGGGCCCTCCCCCTGGAAGGTGGGCCCGAACGTCTCCGCGACCGATAACTGCCGGTCGTCCGTCACAGAGCTCGACAGGAGATGGAGCGCGCCGGCGTTCATCCGCGTGCCACCTCAAACGTCGCCCAGGAGGACGGGGACTCCGACACGCTCACGCTCACGAGCTGGCCCTCGATGACCGGCTCCAGCTGCTCGATGAGCCACTCGGCGAGGAGCCGGGCCAGGTTCTCCGACGTCGGCTCGATCTCCAGGACCTTGTTCAGGTTCTGGTGATCCAGGTGGTCGTCGATGAACCGCTTGAACGGCCCGAAGTTCGCGAAGTCCGTCACGAACCCGGGCCCGGTCAGCACCTGGGCGGTCCAGACGACCTCGACGGTGTAGGTGTGGCCGTGCTCGCGCCTGCACTTGTGACCCTCCGGCAGGCTCAGCAGCTGATGCGCGGCATGGAACTGGAACTGCTTGCCGATCCGGGTCCAGCCCCGCACCGCGCTCATCGGCCGACCTCCCCGGACAGGGCCTCGTACGCGGTCGGGTCCACCACGCCCGCCAGGGTGAACGCCTCGCGGCGCTCGACGCACGTTCCGCACACCCCGCAGTGGAGTTCGCCGCCCTTGTAGCAGGACCACGTCTCCTCGAACGGCACCTTCAGCTCGGCGCCGCGCCGGGCGATGTCCGCCTTCGTCAGGTGGAGGAACGGGGCCAGGACGCGGAAGCCCGGGACGAGCAGCCCCTCGTTGCCCGCCTCGATGGACTGGGTGACCTTGTCGAAGAACAGCGGCCGGCAGTCCGGGTAGATGGTGTGGTCGCCGGCGTGGGCGCCGAAGCCGATGGCGTCGGCCTTCGCGCTGATCGCGACGGCCGCTGCGATGTTCAGCATGATGGCGTTTCTGTTCGGGACGACCGTCGAGGCCATCGTCGTGTCGCTGTAGTGGCCGTCGGGAACCGAGACAGAGGTGTCGGTGAGCGCGGAGCCGGTCAACAGCGTGCCCACGCTCTTCAAGTCGACGGTGTGGTGGGCCGCGCCGAGCCGTGTCGCGGTCCGGGCGGCGTAGGCGAGCTCCTTGACCTGGCGCTGCCCGTAGTTGAACGACAGCAAGATCAGAGCGGTGCCCTGATCGGCGAGGTCGTACGCGGTGACGGCACTGTCCATGCCGCCCGAGCTGATGAGCACCGCAGTGCGCGGCGCGGGTCCAGTCATCTCCTGATGCCCTTCAAAGTTCCCCGGTCTGAAGCCGGGAAGTGGAGTGAGTCCGGGCACGTGGCCCTGGGGGTGTGGACGCGAAGCGGGGCGGCACGGGGCGGGGCACGCGGCCCCGTCGGGAGCCGGCGCGGATGCCGCCTGGCACCAGTGAGCCCCAACCGGGCAGGATGAGGCATCCATGAGCCGCACTCACTCACGCTCATCTTCAACTCACGGATGCGGGAGGCAACATGGGCGATCGGTCTCAGATCGAACCCTTCTCGGCCACGCTGAAGCACTTCCGCACAATCCGCGGATTTTCCGCGGCCGCCCTGGCCCGACGGCTCGGGATCGACCCGTCCTATATCAGCCATCTCGAAGCCGGGCGCGAGCGAGGAAGCTCCGACCTGATCCGCCGCATGGACAGGGAACTGGAAGCCGCCGGCGCGCTGTGGAACGCGTGGAAGGACGACGACGGCGAACCCCTGCCACGCCGAGACGCCGGAGGAGACGCCTGCATCCACGGGAGTCCTCGTCCTCGAGGACGAGGCACGCCTGACCTATGCCGACGGCGCCTACCACCTGCGAATGCGCAGGCTCCTCCGGAACGTCGGCAGCGAGCCGGTGACCCGATACCTCGTCCGCATCGCGGTCGACCGGTACCCCGGGGAACCCGAGCGCTCCAACGCCCTGTACCGCGCGCGGCCCCTGACCTGGGACGAACTGCGGCTCGAAGCGCACTGCGGGAAGGAGGCGATGGGCTGGACGGTCAAGCACGACCGGGACGCCTTCAAGGAGATCTGGCTGACCTTCGCTAACGATCAGGCCCGATTTCCGCTCTACCCGGACCAAGAAGCCGAGATCACCTACACCTACACAGTCAGCGGCGACAAATGGGGGCCGTGGTTCCAAAGGGCCGTTCGCGTGCCCACCAGCGAGCTCAGCGTCACCCTTGCATTCCCCACCGCCCTCGACCCCACTGTCTGGGGCACCGAGACGTCCCTCACCGCCGACTTCGCCCCGCTCCGCACGCAGCCCGTACGGACCATCGACGGAGACCAGACGATCTTCTCGTGGAGCACGCGCGAACCCCAGCTCCACGCCCGCTACCGCCTGGAGTGGCGCCTCAAGACCCTGCACACCGCAGAGAGCGAGTCCGAGACCGTGAACGCGATCCCCCCGAGCGCCGCGATGGCCGGCGCCGGCATCGTCCAGGAGGGCGACCCCCTGCTGCACACCGCCGCACGCCGCTTCGACCTTCCCTCCGAGGCCGATGAAGCAACGAGGGTGGTGGGCGAGCTCCTCGACGCCATCGAACGCGTCCGGCAACTGCACACGTTCGGGAAGGGAATGGGGATTGCCGCCTGCCAGATCGGTATCGACCGGGCGGCCGCCGTCGTCATCCCCCCGACCCCAGGAGCCGGGCCGATCGTTCTCCTCAACCCCGCGATCGCCGAGACCTCGGCCGAATCGGACGAGCAGTACGAGGGCTGCCTCAGCTACTTCGATGTCCGCGGCCTGGTACCCCGGCCCCTGAGCGTCGTCGTGGCCCATACCGACCTTGACGGAACCCCCCGTCTCACCCGATACGAACAGGGCCTCGCCCGACTCGTACTGCACGAGGTCGACCATCTCCACGGCACCCTCTACCGGGACCGCATGCTCCCCGGCACCGAACCGATTCCCGTCGAGGAGTACCGCGGAACCGGCCATACCTGGAACTACCGCTGATTCTCGCCAACCCAGCGGAGCGGACACGCCGGCCCACGAAGGCGGCTTGAGTAAGCCGAGCACGTATACGTCCACGCACAGCGGCTCCGCGACACCCTGGGTCAGGGCGGTGAGGTGTGCCGTGCGCCGCGCGGCGGCGAAGAACGCCTCGGCCGCGTCCGGGCCTCCCTGCTCGCACGTCGCGACGAGCAGGTGGGTGTTCGCGGCGACCGCTGCCGGGGCCGCGAGGGCGGCCAGCGTCAGCTGGCCGCGGCCGCCGTCGACCGGCAGCGCGCCGGTCAGCGCGTTCGTCAGCCGTGAGTGCACCAGGGAGGCACTGACCGGCCGGTCGTCGCTGTACCCGGAAATGCACCGCTGGGCCACGACCGCGAGCTCCTCACACGCCCCGGCGTCAAGGCCGGGGGGAAGGCTAATCTCAAGGAGACTGGGGGCACTCATGCGGCCGGCCTTTCTACGGGCGGGACGACGGGGGCGGATAAGGAAGCGAGGTGTCGTCGGCGCAGAAGCCCGGCCCGCTCGCCGTGGACGGCAAGACCGACCTGTGCGCGGCGTTGGTCGAGCGCGTCCGGCTCCGTAACCGGCAGCAGCTCCAGACGCCCGCCCGTTCCGTCCGGACGGTAGATCCACTGCGTGCCGTACATCTGCGGCTGACCGCTGTTGACGAGGAGTCGGTCCTGCGCACGGGCCCACTGGGCGGGCGTCGCCTCACCTCGTTGTGCCGCCTCACGTAAGGCGGCAAGGAACCGCAGCTGAAGCTGACGCTCCTGGTCGGCGTGGACGGCGATGGCCACAGCGGCCCGGCATCCGTCCTCGCCGACCCGGGACCGTCCCGGCCAGCCGTGCCGGGCAACGATCTCCCCCAGGAACAGGGCGTTCTCAGCGTCGGCCTTCCGGGCCGCCGAGAATACCTCCGCAGGCGCGGCGGCCCGGCGGTAGGCAGGCGTCCGCCATGACTCCTTGGCGGTGTCTGCCCGCGCGGTCAGGTCGCGGCCGATGGCGACCCAATCGGGTGGGCTTCCGGGCGTAGTCATCGTGGTGTGCCTGCCTCTCGATCGGTCCGGCGGTCAGATTTCGGTCTCGGCGCGCACCAACGCGGATGCGGAGCGCTGGCCGCGTGCCCGCGGCGTGAGGGTCGGACGTCGTGGGGGCGAAGGCGCGACGTCGGGCCGACTGAGGCAGACAGGGTGGCCACCCGGGTGCTCATCGGGCGTCCACCGTCGGCAAGGGGAGTGCGTCGGCGGAGGCGGAGATCGCCACGGTGGGCGCGGGCCGCAGCTCGGCGCGCAGTCGCAGGGGTGTGACGCGCTCGCCGTTGGTGTGGCGGACAGCCGGCAGGTCCTCCGATCGCGAGCGAAGTCCCGGTCGGGGCGGTAGTTGTCGGTCCCGCCGTCGAGGTGGTCCTGCAGTCGCGCAACGGCGGGCCTCTTGAAGTAGTCGTCGGGAAATCCGGAGGTCATGCGCTCACCCCCACACGGGCAGGGCCGTGCCCGACGCCCGAGACACTGCGACCCGCGCTATGGGAGTGCCGGGCCTGGATACGACCCGCGAAGGCGGCTTCGTCGAGAAGGAGCAGCCTGCTCATGGGCTCCCCCGGCGGCGTGGAGCCCAACAGGATCGTGAGGAGCCGAAGGGCGGCGATCATGACGCGGCCCTCCGCTCCATGTCCTCGGCCGCGCTCACGAGCGCCCTCAACGTTGCTTCACGGCCCCACGCGGCGTCAGCGGCCTCGCGTAGCCCGGCGCCGATGATCCGCGCGGCGCCGGAGCCGGTTTCGTATGTGGGGGAGAGACCGAAGGCCACCGTCATGCGGCGCTCGTGGAGGGTCACCTCGGCGCTCGCACCCACCGTGTGGATGAAAAGCACCTGTTCCGCCGGCAGGATGCGGATGGTCAGGCCCTGCCCCTCGCACTCCCGGTTCACGAGCTGGGCCAGGTGCCGCAACTGGTCGGCCACCATTGCGGGGCGATCGCCGCGTCCCCGGGCCAGCACGGTCTCGTCCAGCAGTACCGTCCGCCGCTGTCGCTCGGCCCAGTCCACGCCGTGCACCCACGACGACAGCCCGAGCACCGGCTCATCAGGGGCGATGCACACCTCCGGGTCCAGCATGAACCGCTGGTAGTCCTCGGTGCGCAGACCGGCGGGCACCTGACGGCAGTACTGGATGACCTCGCTCGCCAGGCGCATCATCGCAATGTGACGAGCCGTCGCCTCGTCGAGGGCCACGTCCACCCAGCAGTCGTGCGGGGCGCGCCGGCCCCCACCCCGCTCCTCATGTTGCCCGCGGCTGTAGCCCTGCGGCGGAAGACTCCCCACCAGGAATCTCGCGTGGGCGTCCGCCACCCCGTAGAGCCGCAGCAGCGTGCCGAGCGCGTCCGACGGAATGGAGGACTTGGCCCGCTCCCACCGGCTGACCGACGGCACGGACACCCCGACAACGCGGGCGGCTTGCTCCAGCCTGATGTGCTGCGCTTCGCGCCGGCACCGCAGGTAGAGGCCCGTCATGATCCGGGCGGGCGCCTGAGGCACCTCAGCCGGCGGCGACGGAACAGCGTGAAGCATGTCGAAAGGTCCTTGCCTGGGTGTTCGGGTGGTCAGGGAAGGTCTAGGGGCGGGTGCGGAGCAGGGTCATCCGTTTCCGGCGGGAGCCGCCGAGCGGTCAGCCGGGGGCCGAGGAGCACCAGGGCGGCTATGGCCAGCACGATCAGGACGGTGATGACCAGTCCGGTGGCGGTCACCGCTGCCTCGGCACGGATTCGGCGATTGCGAACGGCAGGACGCGGAGGTGATCGCGGCCGGGCCTCCACGGCCACCAGGCGCTGCTCTCGGACACGTGTCTACGCACAGCGGGCCCCCTGGTGACGGGGGTAGCGCGTGCCGGGTGCAGTACGCAGGCGGGCGCGGGTGAGGCTGAGCGCCTCGTGCAGCGCGTCGGCCGGGGCCGGGGCGGGTCACCCACAGGCCCATGCAGCCGCGGTAGCCGCCCGCACCACAGCTCCGGGATCCCGCCGCGGGAACGCAGTCGGAGTGCGCGGCCCTCCACTGGTGCACCGTCCGGCCTCCACCGGCACCACGAGCTGGCGATGGGCCAGGCAGTACTGCACCGGCCCGACGCCCGTGCCCTCCCCGACGAGGGCGTCAAGCGCGGGCAGGCCGAGCGCCAGGCCTACCCGTACCGAGGCCAGGTCCGAAGGAAGCCCCATCGGCGGTTGCTCACCGAGAGCGATATGCCACAGGTGGTCACTGCGTAACGTCATGAGGGTGTGTTCTCCAGCGAGTGATCGGGGCTCCGGTGCCGCGCCGTGGCGGGGGTGGCCGGCGCGGCACCAGAGCGGGGACAGGGCGCCGCGGCTGTCAGGCGTGCGCGGCGCCGGCCGTGACGACAGCCCGGGGAGGAGTGGGCTGTCGTTCGGGCGGTGACTCGGACAAGGGAGGCCAGCTCCTCGTGCCTTGGTCACGCCCCCCGTGTCCGGCGGGGGGCCGCATGTAGGGCCCGTACCTGGGCTCCTCCCGTAGTCCCTGGAAGCGGCGGCGGGCATCCGGGGCGAGGTCTTCCGGCATCGGCTCGCCCCAGCGCACGACCTGCCCGGAGACCGTGACCTGGTCGAAGCCCGGGCGTCCCCGCAGGGCGTCGGCGAGTGCTTCAGCGAAGACCGGGTGGCCCATGTCCATGAGCCCGCTGCGGCGATCCGTGCCCACCGGGACCGCCAGGAGCGGAAGCCGGTACAGCGCCACGGCCACCGCGTCGAGCAGGAGGCCGGGGTTCGCGAGCCGGCTCCTCCAGTACTCGTAGTCGTGGGCGGCCAGCGCGGCGAGAAGCCGCACGCCCAGGAGCTGCTCGGCAGGCGGGTGGAAGGGGGTCACGTCGTCACCGCCTCGCGCGGCAGTGGCCGCCGAGGGTCGACGGCACCGGTGGGCAGGAGGTACCCGGTGTCCTTGAACACGGCGGTACAGCCGTTGAGGGACAGCACCTGACGGGTGGCGACAAGCCAGTGGCGGGCGGGATCGCCGTAGGCGACCTTCGTGAGGTCGTCGCCGGGGACGGGCGAGAGGGTGTCCCTGTCGTACAGGATCCCGGCGACGCCCCACGGCAGCGGCCGTTCGACCCAGGCCGCGACGTGCCCGCGCAGGTGCGGGCAGTGCTCGACCGCGATCAGCGCACACGGGGGGCAGACCGGGGCTGCGGTGGTCAGCTCTCCCTCTTCGATCGGCCGCCCGACGTCCTTGAGGACGAACAGCTGCCGCTCCGGATCGTGCTTGAGGGTGTCGGCGCCGCAGACCTGGCACAGCATCCGGCTGACGGTTCGACGCTGGCGCAAGGCGTGGACGGTGGGGAACAGGGGGCGGCCGGATCCCCGGGCGATGGCCTGACGGATCCACAGCACTCCGTCCGCATCGCGGTCGTACGGCCCCTCATCCGTGAAGCCGATCCCGCGCCCGGTTCGGTGACGAACCACGGCCGGCGCATGTGCTGTCCCCACGCTCCACGCGGCCACGTACGGCACCGGGAGGCCAGCATGCGTGTACCGACGAGCGATCATGCGGCTGCACTCGCCATCGCGGCCGGCCGATGCGGAGCGATGATCGTGCCGTCGGGGAGCAGCTCACCGGTGTCGTCGAACGTCAGTACCCCGTTGCAGCGGAGCGCCCATCCCTGATCGGGATGCGCCGCGACCAGGACGGCGGCCTCGTGGTCGGGGGCGTCGGCGGAGGGGCAGGCGGGCGCGTGCTGACACATGGCGATTCCTTGAGGGAAGCGGCGTTGGAGAGGCAAGGGCTCGAGCGGCGATGAAAGGGATGACCGGCTGCCGCGGGGGAGTCCCTCGCCGCGGCAGCCGGGAGGCATGGGCAGCGTGCCCGTGCGCCTCGCTCCGGCCTTGTGGGAGCCGCGGTGCTGGGGCAGCACCGGACAACTCCCGTTTGAGGAACGGAGCCTGAGGGCGAGGCAGCGCAGGGCGTGCACGGGGAGCCTGTACCGTGCGCTGGCGCTCGCCCCGTTCTTGGGGTGGTCGACGGTGGCCTCTGCCGTGGCCAGGACCTTGGTCGTGCGGCGTTCGGCGGCGAGGCGGGCCATCATCAACTACTCCCTTCTGGGGTGTGTAGGGCGGGGCGCGACAGTGGCGTGCGCGCCCCTGGTGAACGGTGCGTCACTGACCCGGCAGCAGGGTTCACCGCTGTGAACCTGTTCGTCATCTAGGGACTGCGCGGCCGAATTGCGTGTTCCTGGTACCGCGTGAAGCTGTGAATAGCGTTGCCCTTGGGGAGCCTTGCCGGTAGCAAAAAGCCACCCCCACTTCTCCCCACTTCGGTACTGCGGAGTGGTCCCTGCTTGCCGAACCACCCGCACCAACCTCATCGGGAAAATGGGCAAAAGGGGTCATTCTTTGGTGGGTTGAGACGTGCGCGACAGGTCCGGCGGTCGACCGGCCCGCGCCACCCCACTTCGCCCCACTTCACCGGAATCGCTTGCCGTGATTTATGTACGGTGATAGGGCGCTCACTCGGCGGGCCTGTGGGGTATGGAGCCGCCATTTTCTACCTTCTGCCAGGTAGGGGCCGGTTTCGGCGCCGTCGTTCGAAGCAGCTCGCCCCGGCTGGGGCGGGTATTGGGAGACGCCGGGCTGGTGCTAGGCGTGCTGGATTGACCATGCGGAGCCAGAGCCTGTGTGCGAATTCCGATCTCCGTTGCCTGTGCGGATGCCCGGAAGTCCGCCTTCTCGGCGATGAAGTGGGGAGAAGTGGGGTCGGCTTTCCCTGTCGCCGGCACCGCGTCATCAGCGACCGTATTCACCAGGACTCGCCAGTCCGTCCCCCCGGGCATTGTGAATGCAGCGAGGAGTGACCCCCGTGCTTGGTCCCAGTACCGCCTTGCAAGAGAACCAGGAGTGCAGCCTCGGTCATCCGCTGACGCGCGCCGTGCTCGACCTCCGTGGCCTCGACGCTCCGCAGAGTGCTGCTCGCGGCATAGTCCGTCGTGCACTCACCCAGGCCCCGGTGGAGTTCATGGACGACGTGGTCCTGGTGGCCGACGAGCTGGTGGGAAACGCGGTTACGCACGCCGGGGAGGCTGTCGACGTCTCCCTAGACCTGTACCCGTGGGGAACGGTGGTCCAGGTCCGAGACCGCGACCGCGACACGGCCGCGGTGCCCCTGAAGCCGGAACCGGCCGGCGATGAGGATGTGAACGGGAGAGGCCTGTTTCTGGTGAACGAATTGGCCAGTGCTTGGCGCGTGCAGACCGACGAAGCGGGGAAACGAGTCGTCGCGGTCTTCCTGTACCGAGCGGGTGGCACGCACTGATGCTGCCCCGCGATCTTCCCCACTGCCCCATGGCACCGGGCTTGCTCCTGAAACCCCTGTGCGTCGGAACGGGCACCTCACGGTGGTCCGTGGGCACGAGCAGGCCGGACGACGAGAAGCTCCTCGACGGCTTGCGCTGCGCCGTGGAGTCAGGTGTGGAACTCGTCGATACGGCGGACAGTCATCTTCACGGGCACGCCGAGCGGCTCGTCGGCAAGATCCTCAAGGAGAACCGGGGCCACAGGGTGCAGGTGTCCAGCACCGTGGGTCGTGTCCTGGGTTCTGCTCCTCATCCGTACGCCGGCCCGCGTGTGCGCCATCAGCTCGAACAGACGCTGGAGAATCTGTACCTCGCCGAACTCGCCGTCTACATCCTGGAGTCGTACGACTTCGGCAACGGCGATCGCTACCTTGCCCCCGTGGTCGAGCAGATGCGGACCCTTCGGGATCTCGGCCAGATACGAGCTATCGGGCTGCGAGGCCCGGACGGCTCCTCCTCCCCTCGCTACATCCGCCGCTTCCTGGAGCTCTTCGACGAGGTCCGCCCCGACGTGGTCTGGACACGAGCAAACGGGCTGCTTCCCCTGCCGGACGTCGGTGACGGCGAGAGCCTGGGAGCCTTCACCGATCGCCAGGGCGTCGGCTTGCTGATCGCCTCTCCGCTGGCCAACGGCGTCCTTGCGGGCAGGCGCCCACGTATGGAGACGGGGGCGGGGGACCAAGGGGAGAAGCAGGCCACGGCAGTCGACCGCGGCCTGGCCGTTTTGGCCGACCGGTTCGGCCCCTCGGCCGATGCCCGGCTCCGAGTGGCCCTACGGTTCATCCTCCACCAGGCGCAGAACGCCGTGGTGGCCGTCGGCGTGGGTGAGCGCGCTGAAGTGAGTCGGTATTTCGGCTGTCTCGATGGGCCCCTGTGCGCCACGGACCTGGCGGTGATCGAGGAGGTTTTCGAGGTCGTCCGCAAGTCGATGCGCCTTCCCGAAGGTCGCGCGGTGATCGTAGAGGCGACCGACCACCCGGCTGGACGCGAGGTGTCTTCGTCTCAGCCGGAAACGCCGTTGCGGAGGTAGCGCGGGATCCCGTCGTTCAGCGCTTGCAGCGCCTGTTCCGTCCGGGCCCGCTGCCGGGCCGGCAGTAGCTGCAGTGCCTTGGGCACGTCGAAGAAGCCGTGCTCGGAGATCTCCTCGTCGCAGGGCTTCAGTTCTGCGGCCTGTCCGGGGGGAAGTACCCCGGCGTCGAAGACGAAGCCGAGGTAGTCGTCCCACGGGCCATGCGGTTCGACCCAGTCGACGCACAGGAAGTGCAGGCTGGTGATGTTCAGGCCGAGCTCCTCACGGAGCTCGCGGCGAAGTGCTTCATCAGGGGGTTCGTTCGCCTCAGCCATGCCTCCGGGCAGGTCCCAGCCGTCCTTGTAGGTCGGGTTCACCAAGAGCAGCCGACCCTCCTCGTCCCGCACCAGGGCATCGGCGGCCGCCCGCTTCCGGGCCTGCTTGGCGTTTCCTTCGGCCAGGTAGGCGTCGCGGCCCGGCTCTCCTGGCCTGGGTACATCGTTCACTGGGGACCTTCCGGGAGCGCGAGACTGCCGAGCAGCAATCTACGATGCCGCGCAGCTGCGGCCATCCGCGAGAGCAGGTCACGGACCTCCGGAATCGCGCGATGGTTTACGAAATCGCTCTGCAGAAGAGCGAGTTGGCTGCTCAGCCGCAGCGACGTCACGGACTGGCCGGCGGTCAGCAACTCCACGCCGACCTGGCACGCTGCGTCGACATGATCTTGAGCTAGCAGGACCCGCGCAAGCGTGACCTGCCCGAACGCCCGGCTCCGCACCCGGCTCGCGTCACGAAGCGCCAGTGCACGGGCCGCTTCCGCAGCCGCGGCGTCAAGCGCGCCGAGATCCAGGAGCGCGGAGGCCGCCTCACTGGCCAGGGCCGCTTCGTCGAACGGTGCGACCCACGGCGACATCGGAACGGAGGCTGCGAAGGAGAAGGCGTCGCGTGCGGCGTCGAGAGCCTGACGTGCACCGCGTCCCTCATCGCGCCGGGCGAGTGCCCGGGCCTCCATGGCGTGAAGGCGTGCCGAGAGGGCCGGGACCCGTGGGCCGGCGGAGAGCCGCGCCAAACCACTGCGCGCCAGGTCGGCGGCGATGTCCACCTGCTGGGTCTGCAGGGCCAGGTGGCTCATGCCTGCCAGTACGTTCGCCCCCGCGGTCACGTCCGTGAGGCTCTGAGCCAGCCGGAGTGCGCGGTCGAAGTGCCCGGAGGCCAGGTCGTCCCGGCCGGCATCGTGAGCCATCCACGCTGCCATCTCCGTGAGTACGACCGCGGCCCCGAAGACTCCTTCGCCGTCCTCGCCCGTCTCGGTCGAGCCGAAGAGGCCGGGGGCGACGACGTTGGTGAGATAGTGCACCACGGACCGGTAGACGTGGCCTCCACCGAGCTGACGGTCGGCAAGCCGGAACGACTCCAGAGCAGCTACGTGCGGCCCCTCTGCGCCGCCTCCAGTCGGACGCTCGCCTCTCGCCGCCGATTCGGGTTCGGTCCGACCGCCGGCGTCCGGTTCGGCCGGACCGAACAGCCGCTCGGCCGACTCGTCGAGCAGATGCTCCAGGACCCGGCAGGTCGGGTTGCGAGGGAGTCCTTTGATGTCCCCGGCCATCCACCGGTCCCATGTGGACCGGGAGACGTACACCGAGGCGAGAGAGGGGTCACCGTCCAGCTGAGCCACCTCCTTGGCAGCCCGCTGGAAGCGCACCGTGAACGTCTCGTAGACGCGCATGCGCCGCTCCGCGACCACCCTCGGAAAGAGGATCGCCCTGCGCATCGCCCGCCCCCTCTCAGAGGCCTGCGCCGAAGCCGAGGAGCGGAACGTCGTACAGAGAGGGGTTGCGGCGCCGTGTCAGTGACAGGCCCTCAGTGTCGCCGAGAACTGCGATGATGGGGATCTCGGAGATGAACTGTACGGTCGCGCCGAGCAGGTGAGAGACCCGTCCCTCGGCCTCCGCACCCTTGATGCTGGCCGCGACATGGATGTGGGGCGCCAGACAGTCCTTGTCCAGGTCCCAGGCGAGCGTCCCGCCGCCGAGTGCCTCGAGCGTCTCGACCGTGACTTCCTCCCACAGCGGGGCCTCGGGGTCGGCGAGCGGCTCACAGGTGCCCACGAGCCGCGCCGAGCTGAACCCGCCGACGAAGGTGGGGATGTAGCCGGACCGGATGTCCTGCTCCTCGCAGAATCTCGTGAGCCCGTCGAGGAAGTCCTCTCCGTGGTCGAGGGCGAGTACGAACTGCCGGCCGGGACGGACCTGGGAGAAGCGCATGGGCAAGGACGTCCTTCGTGATCGTTGCTGGGGGATCAGGCGTAGTCGAGGAAGGCCTTGGCGATGGCCTCGCGGGGGGTTCCCGCCGCCAGGTGGGCGGCCAGGACGAGGCGGGCCTTGTACGGGTCGAGCGGGCCTGCGGCGATCAGGCCGTGGGCCAGCAGGTCGCTCTCGGAGCCGGGGAAGGCGTAGGTCGAGGTGAGTACGGGCCCCGTTCCGATGCGCGATGCCAGGACGACGGGCATGGCCTCGGCCAGAAACGCCAGCCGGGGGACCCACGTCTGGGGTACGTGGCCGACGCCGAAAGCGGCCACGACCAAGCCGGTGACCCGGCCCTCCAGCCCCTCCAGCAGGATCCCGCTGCTGCCGAGGGACGCGGTGACAACCGCCACCTCGACCGGGGTGGACTCGGGGGTGAGGGGCAGCGCCACGGGGGCGGTGCGCTTCAGCGGATGCCGGAGTCGGACCGTTCCCTCCACCAGGTGGCCGACCGGGCCCGTTGCGGGAGAGGCGAAGGCGGCCGGGCTGGTCGTGTGCATCTTCCGGACATGCCGGGCGGCATGGATCTCGTCGCCCATGACGACGAAGACGCCGGTATCACGCACCCCAGCAAACACTTCCCAGGTGGTCAGGTTCTGTTCCTTCAGCAGGAGGCTGAACAGCGTCGGACTCATCGCGACAGCCCTTCCCCTGGGTGTGTACGGGCAGCAGAGCAGCGACCCTACGTCCACGCATGGCGACAGGGACCGCACACTTCGTGACCCTGGCAAGGATGCGCCCAAAGGTAAGCCGTTAGCAATATGGTCGAGCAAATTGCTCGGCCATATTGCTTGTAGGCGACGTGGCGAGCCGTCAGACTGGTCACCATGCCAGAAGCGAAGACGCCGTGGTCGCTGACCCTCAGTGAAGTCGGCCTGCGGCTGGAACAGTTGCGCGAGCGCCGGGGCCTCACGCAAGGCGACGTCGCCCGCCACGAGGTGCTGCGCCAACGCGGCGTCAAGATCGACACGAGCGCCATCAGCCGCCTCGAGCGCGGCCAGCGCCGCCGCGTGGCCCGCGATCTCGTCGCGGCGCTTCTCGAGGTCTACAGGGCCAGCGAGTCCGAGAGCTCAGAAATCCTGGCACTGCTGGGAGCCGACACCACGCCAGCCGGCCGGCCGCGCCCTGCCCTGTGGCGGCGCAACGCGCACCTGCTCGGGCCCATGCAATTCGAGAGCTACCTGCTCATGGAACGCCGGGCCGCCGGGCTGAAGAACTATGAAGGCGAACTCTGGCCAGGTCTCTGTCAGACCGAGGACTACGCCTACCTCGTCATCGCCCGGATGCGGCCCGATCTTCGCCTTTCAGAGGTCAAAGCACTCGTCGACGTGCGCATGGACCGCCAGCAGCACGTCCGAGCCGGCGCTCTCACCGACTTTCGCGCACTCGTGGACGAGCGCGCGCTCCGCGTCGTTGGCGACGACCCGGCAGTGTCGAGACTGCAGATGGAGCGAGTTTTGGAGGAGTCCGAGGACCCTCGCACCACCATCCGGATCCTGCCGGACACCATCGGCCTGCATCCGGGGTCAGCGGGCCCCTTCGTACTCATGTCCTTTCCGGAGGCCGCTCGCCAAGTCGTGTGGGTCGAGACGATGGTCAGCTCGCTGTACTTCGACGGCGACGACGACATGCAGCGCTACTCCGCGACCTTCACGGATCTGTGGGAGCGAGCGCTGGACCCCGATGAGACGCGCTCGCGTCTCAAGAAAAGGATCAAGGAGCTAGAACAGTGACAGCGAAGCCGGACCCTTCCTCGTTCGACCTGACGTCGGTCGAATGGACGGTGTCCTCCCACAGCGGCGGCGGCGGCAACTGCGTTCGCGTCGGCGTGCAGAACGGCCACGTACTGATCGGAGACTCGCAGAATCCCGATCGGCTGCCCCATGTGTACACGCCGACAGAGGCCCAGGCGTGGCTGAAGGCCGCCAAGGGCGGCGAGTTCGACTTCCTCCTCAGCCTGCCGGCAGATTAGAAGCAACTCCCGTGGGTCGGCCTCAACAGTCTGAGGCCGACCGCAGGGAATTTCGAGCTCTGTTTGGATGCCTCTCAAACCGACAACTGCGCTCCGCGCTACTCCTCGGATCGTCCGAGAGATGATCCGAGCTGCTTCGGCAACATTTGATCTGCCACGGTCCAAGGACAGAATCTTCTGCTGGCGCCCGGCGTGCCCATATGGGCTGAGCAACGCGGTGACAGCGAGTACACGCTCCGCTTTCGTACGACGTCTGCCCTCCCGGGGTCGACACCTTTCGGATGAGCTGGAAGCTCTGTTGTTGGTAGTAGGCGGCGAGAGCAGCCGAGCTGCAGTCCCGACGTACGCGGCTGATGCCTTCGCGTGCCGCGCGGTCGACCGCCCAGTCGGACCGCGCGGTCGACCGCCCAGTCGGCGATGAGGGTGCCGAGTTTGCGGTGGCGTTCGGCGGGTCGGTGACGGTGCCGTTGAGGTAGTAGGCGGATTCGGCGGCTTCGTCCGCGGTCCAGGTCCAGGGCGCGGATGTCCGAAGGATCGTTGTGCAGCCCAGGATCCGGTTGCCGTACTCAACGAGGACCCACATGTCGCCGGGGTGCCGTGCGCAGTTGTCGGCCAGCTCGTGGACGTGTCTTCCTCAGCTGCGCCAGCTGGGGAGTTGGTTGCCCTTCATCCAGTCGGAGCGGGCCTGGATCATCTCGGCGAGGCCGGGTTGGTCGTCCGGCGTGGCCGGGCGCATTGCGAGCATGCGGTCCGTTTCCTGTGTGCTCGTCCGTGAGCGGTCGCAGTTGGCTTTCTGGTCCGAACCATAAACGTCTACTGCCTGGTAGGTACATCGTTCCCGGGGGTGGGTGGGCGAGGCGTGCCGGTACATGGCGGGATGCCCTGAAAGCGCTCTCTGGCAGTCCGTCAGATACACCCGGATCGGGGGCGGCGGGCGGTCGGCCAGTGGAGGCCGGAGGCTGGCTGACCTGACCCTTGATGACCGGGTGGGCCTTACCGGCGGGGGCGGCGCGAAGCTGACCGTCGGTTGTCGGCCACGTTGTGCGCGGCGTTGCGCCGTGTCTGCCGTTTCCCGGGAAGTCTCGGTCCCCCGGATGGCACGATCGGCGCTGTGACCAGGCTGATCGCCGTACTTGCAGGTACGGCAGGTTGCCGTACTCCCCGCCGCCGTGGGCCGGGCAAGCCGTGCCCGGTCCCTTCACTAGCGGCCCGGAGGTGTGGGTGTTCAACGAGGATGGGTCACTCGACCCGCTGCTGAAGTTCCTGTTGTACGCCGTCCTTGCCCTGGCGATCGGCAAGATGCTGTGGGAGTGGCTCACGGAAGACGTCATCCCGTGGATCACCGTGGACCTATGGGGACTGATCACCGATCACCCCTGGTGGACCGGCTTCATCGCCGTTGGCACGCTGTGCCTGATCATCCTCCTCGCGAAGCTGCTGTCCTTCCTGTTTGGGGCCGGTACTTACGCCTACGTCGACAGCGAGGAGGACTGCACCTCCGCCGCCGAGCCGGGCGAGGCAGTGGATCCGGACGTCCTGACGTTCAAGATGAAGCAGCTCGCCGCGATGAGCGCGACGGGCTTCGAGCAGGCGTGCGCCGATCTCCTGGCCCGTGACGGCTTCCTCAGCCCGCGGAGGGTGGGAGGCGCCGGAGATCTTGGCGTGGACGTCAGCGCCCGTGACCACGACGACCGGCTCCTGATCTTGCAGTGCAAGCAGTACAAGGCACCGGTCGGCTCGGGGCACGTGCAGAAGTTCAACGGCACGGCACGTCTCCACCATAGAGCCGACCTCCCGATCATGATCGCCCTGAACGGGTTCACCGAGCCGGCAATCGGCTTCGCTGCGCACCATGACCTGATCCTCATGGGTCGTCCCGAGCTGAAGAGATGGGCGCACGGTCAGCACCTGTACGACGTTCTCGGCATCCCGAGCACGACGGAGTGATCCGACACTGCCCCGCCTGATTTCCGTTTCCTGGACGGGAGTTGCCTTCCCCATCGGCCGGGCTGCAAGAGATCATCGGCCCCATGGGACTTCTGGTGACGGGCGGGACCTGGTTCCTCGGGCGCACCGTGGCGGAGAGCGTGCTGGCCGCAGGCTGGGAGGTGACGACGCTCAACCGCGGGCGATCCGGCGAGGATGTGCCCGGCGTGACCGACGCGCACGGAGACCGGACGTCCGGTGACGACCTGGCGCGGCTTGCCGCGTCCGGCACCTGGGACGCAGTGGTCGACACCTCCGCGTCCGAGATGGCTCCCCGTGACGTCTTGGCGGGCGCGCGGGCGTTGGAGCCTGTCGCGGGCCGGTACGTGTACGTGTCGACCGTCAACGCCTACCGGGGATGGCCCGCTGAGTGAGGAGTCGGAGCTGCTGGACGGCCCGCCGGACGCGGACCGTGACTACGGAGTCCTTCCGGACGACTGGGAGGGGCCCGACTGGTACTACGGCCGGCAGAAGGCCGGGGCGGAGCGCGCCGCGGCCGCCGCGTTCGGCGACGACCGGACGGTCATCCTGCGGCCCGGGGTGATCCTCGGCCCAGGGGAGTACGTCGGCGGGCTCCCGTGGTGGCTCCAGCGCGCTGCCCGTGGGGGCCGGATGCTCGCCCCCGGTGCTCCGGAGCGGACCATCCAGCCGATCGACGTCCGGGACCTGGCGGCGTTTGCCCTCGAGCAGGCCACGGCGCAGACGGGAGGCGGGTACAACTGCGTCGCGCCGATCGGGCACGCGACGATGGCGATCTGCTCACGGCGTGCATCCTCGCGACGGGCGGCGAAGCGCAGCTTGCCTGGGCCCCGGAGAAGCTGCTCCTGGACCACGGGGTGCAGCAGTGGACCGAGCCGCCTCTGTGGCGTACGCACGCCAGCGTCTGGAACGTCGAGTCGAGGAGGGCGCAGGCGGCGGGGCTGCGGTGCCGGCCCATCGAGGAGGCGGTGCAGGACACCTGGGTTTGGCTGCACGGCGGGGGCGTCCCGGTCGACCACCCGCGGTGGGCCGAGCACGGCATCGCCCCCGCGCGAGAAGCAGCGATCCTGGCCGCGCTCGGCCGAAGGTCATCCTTCGATTGCCAGCGGGCTCGTTCCGCCGAGTCGCCGCGCGGGCGACAGCGCGGTGAACTCCTCGATCTCCTCCGCCAGGTCGACGGCTGAGCGTGCTCCCCGCAGCGCGGGGTGCGTCAGCTCGCACCGTGCTGCGGTGAGCCGCTCCAGCATCCCTGCGCCGCGCCACTGCACCGGGATCTTGAGTACGGGCCTCAGCGCCTCGCGCGCGCCCTCGATCTCGCCCGCCATGATCCGCGCGCGGGCGAGGTTGGACGCGGCCGGTGCCGAGATTACGAACCAGCGGTCCGACGTCCGGCGCTCGTTGTGGAGTTCGAGCGCGCGACTCGCCAACTCCTCCGCACCTTGTGCGTCGCGCAGGAGGAGGCACGTCGTGGAGTTGCTCATCGCAGTCCGCGCGTCGTCGAATGCGAACTCTCCGCCGATGCCGTCGTGCAACTCGTCGCGGTCGGCGCCGGTCTCTTCGAGGGCGTCCCGGATTGCGCGCTGCGCCTGGACGTCGTGCCGCTGGTGACCGTGGCCCCGGGCCTCGATGGCGTAGAGGCGGCGGCGCGTAGTCGCGCCGAGTCCCGGGAAGGCGAGGCCCTTCTTGGCCAGGCAAACGGCCTCGGTGGGGCGGCCGTCCCAGAACGCCATGAAGGCCAGCATGCCGTAGGCGAAGCCCTGGAGCGGGCCGTGGTTGACCGCCTTTCCGTACTGGGATGCGGATCGCGCGTAGGTGACGGCGGCAGTCAGGGAGCCGAGATCGAAGCACACCGCAGCCAGCAGCGCACTCGCCTGGCCCGCCACGTAGTAGAGCCGAGTCTGCTGCTGTGGGGAGCGGGTGCGGTCCAGCATCGTCTGGGACAACTTCAGCAGGTAGGAGGCATGCTCGAACACCCCTGAGGGGGGAATGCGGCCGTACTGCTGGGAGAGCTGGGCAAGGTCGTCGTCGAGCTGGTCGAGGGTCATCTCGTCCAACCGGAGCGGGGCGGAGGCTGACGCCCGCTATGTGGCCGTGCTGTGCTCGGCCAGCGAACTCATCGAGCACGCCACCACGCACATCCCCCGGACCTGAGTAGTGGCCAGAGTTCGGCGGCCAACGACATGGAGGGCATGCCGTCCTGGGTGTGCACGGTAGGACGTCATCCCGCGCAGCGTCGGACGCTGTTGATCGATGACCTTATTGCTGCGCCGTCCGATCGGCGGCCCTGCCATGGCGGCTAAGCAGCTCCGTCATCTCGTGGACCTGATGGATCGGGAGGATGAGAGCAGCCTACGGATCCGCGTGCTTGACTCCAACCGGCACAGCATCCTGGATCTGCTGCATACGCCGGCGCTGGTGACGATCGGCTCGCACCGCATGATCGTGGGGTACGGACTCTCGCCCTACTACGAGACTCGGTCCGGGGCGGCCGTCACCGCAGCCGACGGCTTCCGGGAGGCCCAGGAGCACGCCTACGACCGAATCACCACGATGAGTCGCATTGAACGTGCGCTTGAAGCGATGACCCACAAGGCAAGGCAGATTCCGCCTGCCCGCGCCCACCCAGTCAGGCCGATAGCGCGGCGCTGACCTCTCGGGGGTCCCCTGCCGCGGGGGTGTGCCGCCCTGATCCCGTACGGCTCCGGGCTGCTCCTCATCGTCCCCGCCGACAACGCCCTTGGCCTCAACCGGTCCCGCTACAGTGACCCCGTGCACCACCAACCCTCCCCGCAGCAGCAGGCGAAGAGGGAGCAAAGCCACTGCTAAGTCCCAGGTCAGGAAGTGTCCTCCCCGCTGGCGTGGGGGTGTGCCGAACCTGCTCGAACTCTCCGAACGCCTCCGCGCGTCCTCCCCGCTGGCGTGGGGGTGTGCCGCCACATTCGGCGGCCCGGGAAACCGGCGAACGGTTGTCCCCGCCGAGGCGGGGGTGCCGCCGCCGTTCCGCATCGACCCCGCCGGTATCGCGTCCTCCCTGCCGACGCGGGGGTGTGCCGGTGCGCACGCAGGTCCGCGAGGGCAGGTACCAGTCGTCCCCGCCGACGTGGGGGTGTGCCGGAGCTGGTGGTCGACGGCTGGACCCCCGTCGAGTCCTCCCCGCTGGCGTGGGGGTGTGCCGGACGGCACGATGACCGAGCTGTTCGGAATCAAGTCGTGCCCGCCGACGCGCGGGTGTGCCGGCGCGGGTGCGGGCGTACTCGGCCGTTCTGCCGTCGTTCCCGCCGACGCGCGGGTGTGCCGCAACGCCTGAAGGAAATGCGGCGGGCTGGGTGGCTGGTCCATCAGGTCCCGGATGGCGGCGTTGATGCGCGCGGCGGCAGGGCGCGACTGGCCGCGAGGGCGGGGTGGGCATCCAGTCAGCGTACGGGCCGGGCCGACAGCCGATTCAGAGCGTCGATTGCTGGGGCAGATCGAGAATCCTGGTTCTCCCCGCTGGCGTGGGGGTGTCCCGGACGGGCTGGCCGCCGGTGTTGGAGAGCTGGAGTCGTCCCCGCCGACGCGGGGGTGTGCCGGCGATCTCGGTCACCAACTCCTACCGGAACTCGTCGTCCCCGCTGTCGCGGGGTGTGCGGCCCTGATCCCGTACGGTTCCGCGCTGCTCCTCATCGTCCCCGCCGACAACGCTCCTGGACTCAACCGGCCCCGCTACAGTGACCCCGTGCACCACCAACCCTCCCCGCAGCAGCAGGCAAAGAGGGAGCAAAGCCACTGCTCAGGCCCAGGTCAGGAGGGGTCCTCCCCGCTGGCGTGGGGGTGTGCCGCCGAGCGGGTCCTCGAGGCGGCGACGGAGCGCGTCCTCCCCGCTGGCGTGGGGGTGTGCCGCTGCCGGGGCGGGGGCGGGGAGGCAGCCCTCTGTCCTCCCCGCTGGCGTGGGGGTGTGCCGCTGCGCAACGACGTCACCGTCACCAGGAGCGGGTCCTCCCCGCTGGCGTGGGGGTGTGCCCAGCTCCCGCGTGCGTGCCGTGCGGAACGACTCGTCCTCCCCGCTGGCGTGGGGGTGTGCCGCACGACGCGGTGACCAGGGAGACCCTGCTGCAGTCCTCCCCGCTGGCGTGGGGGTGTGCCGTTGACGACGATGTACAACTTCGTGCGTCCGCAGTCGTCTCCGCCGACGCGGGGGTGTGCCGGACCAGGTGGCAGACGCGCTCAAGGCCAAGGTGTCGTCCCTGCCAACGCGGGGGTGTGGCGGTCTGCGCCGAGGACGCACTCGCCATCCAGGCGTCGTCCCCGCCGACGCAGAGGTGTGCCGCTCCGCGTCCTGGCCCTGCGCGGTCCAGATTTGTCGTCCCCGCCGAGTACGAAGGCCGGAGCCCGCCCGTCGTCCCTGCCGACGCGGGGGTGTGCCGGCTGAGGGCGTCATCGTGCCTACGGCCCGTCTGTTCTCCCCGCTGGCGTGGGGATGTGCCGGTGCTGCGCCCGTTCGTCGAGCGGTCCTGGCGGTCCTCCCCGCCGACGCGGGGGTGTGCCGGTGATCGACGGCTCCTGGCCGCTGATCCCGGCGTCCTCCCCGCCGACGCGGGGTGTGCCGCACGACATCGCGGTGACCGAGGCCAACATCCTGTCCTCCTCGCCGACGCGAAGGTGTGCCGGCGATCTCGGTCATCAACTCCTACCGGAACTCGTCGTCCCCGCTGTCGCGGGGTGTGCGGCCCTGATCCCGTACGGTTCCGCGCTGCTCCTCATCGTCCCCGCCGACAACGCCCCTGGCCTCAACCGGTCCCGCTACAGTGACCCCGTGCACCACCAACCCTCCCCGCAGCAGCAGGCAAAGAGGGAGCAAAGCCACTGCTAAGTCCCAGGTCAGGAAGTGTCCTCCCCGCTGGCGTGGGGGTGTGCCGCGGAGTTGGTGGACCTCCCCCGGCCCACCCTGGTCCTCCCCGCTGGCGTGGGGGTGTGCCGCGACAGGTCGTAGCCGCGCGACCGTTCGTCACGTCCTCCCCGCTGGCGTGGGGGTGTGCCACCGGTGAGCCTGGCCATGCTGGCCAACCCGGTGTCCTCCCCGCTGGCGTGGGGGTGTGCCGGCCCTCGGCATAGGTGTGTCCAGCACCCCGCCGTCCTCCCCGCTGGCGTGGGGGTGTGCCGCCGTACCGCGCCGAACTGGCCGCGCAACTGGGGTCCTCCCCGCTGGCGTGGGGGTGTGCCGATGCTCGCCGACATGGACCGCCGACTGAAGGCGTCCTCCCCGCTGGCGTGGGGGTGTGCCGAAGACCAGCTCCGGGGGCGACTCCCCGGCCTGGTCCTCCCCGCTGGCGTGGGGGTGTGCCGTCGATCCGGTCCTGTACGCCCGGCTGACTGCCGTCCTCCCCGCTGGCGTGGGGGTGTGCCGTACAGCCAGTTCGACGTCTTCAGCCGCTACCGGTCCTCCCCGCTAGCGTGGGGGTGTGCCGGCGGGAGGCCAGCCGCTTCTCCTCCGCCGTCAGTCCTCCCCGCTGGCGTGGGGGTGTGCCGCCGGAGTACGGGGTGATGAGCGGGCTCGCGGTGTCCTCCCCGCTGGCGTGGGGGTGTGCCGTCTGTAGGGTCGAAACAGCAGGTCAACGAACTGTCCTCCCCGTTGGCGTGGGGGTGTGCCGACCACGTTCCGGATCATCCAGCGCGTCGACGTGTCCTCCCCGCTGGCGTGGGGGTGTGCCGAGCCCGCGCGACGCCCCCGACCGCATCCGCCCGTCCTCCCCGCTGGCGTGGGGGGTGTGCCGGGGCCGACCCGCACGCGTGGACGCTGAGACGCGTCGTCCCCGCTGACGTGGGGGTGTGCCGACGGTCACGGTCACCACCCGGCTCGTCGTGGTGTTCCCTGTCGTGTTGCTGTGCAGGGATGCACGGAGAGAATTCGTTGGCTGTTGGTGTTCCCTGCTGGAACGATTCTGAGATGACCGATCATCGTGACGCCGTCCTCCGCCTGTGGGGTCGCCAGCTCTTCGAGCGTCAGGGCGAGCCACTTGCCTGGGCCGAGGGGGTCCTGGGAGCCACAGGCCGCCCGCTGACCGTGGTCACCTCGGCGATGTCCGGCCGATTGGACGCCCTCGCTGATTCTCCATCGGACCGCGCATGGCTGCTGTTCCGTACAGTCGCCAAGCTGGTTGCGAACCTGCGGGCCGATGGCCGCTACGACGCCTACGTCGGCACCCGAATTGGTCCACTGGCCCTGCGGCTGGGCGAGCTCGAGCCATCGCTCGCCGGTCCGCTCGGGGACGCACTCGGCCACTTGCCGGACGGCCCGGCATCTCTCGTCACTGTCCACGCCGCCGAGTTGAGCAGGAGCCACACGCAGCGGCTGCGGGCGATCGACGCCTTGCTGGAGTGGGCCGAGCTCGGCCATCCGCAGGCTCGGGCGGCCCTGTCCGACGTCGCCTCCGACCACCGGATGCAGGAAGTCACCGTCTGGACCAAGGCACTGAACCGGATCGCCCTGTTCGGCGACGCGAGCGTCGAACAGGGCCTGCTGCGCGCGCTCGCCGACACCGGGCATCGCGGGGTGCGGTGGACGGCGCTCGCTTGTGCCGAACTCGGCTTCCGCCGGGCCGTTCCGCTGATCATCGCACTGCTCGAGCATCCCGATCCGATGGTCCGTGAGGGTGCCTGCGAAGCGCTCGGCATCTTCGAGGACCCCGCCGCCATACCTGCCCTGGCAGCCCGGCTAGATGATGAGATCCCCTGGGTACGCAGCAGGGCCGCCCTGGCGCTCGGCCACATCGGCGGCGACCGTGCACTTGCTGTGCTCTGGCAGGCCATGATGGAACGCCGCAACCCGAAGGCCAATCATCTCGCCTCAGCGATCGCTGCCTTCGGTCCGCCAGTCGTGGACGACCTGATCACCCTCACCACCGACCCCGACCCGGACCTTCGAGCACTGGCCTGCCGCGCTCTCGGCTCCACCGCCGACGGCCGTGCCCTGCCAGTGCTGGAACGCCTCGCCGCTCATGACCTCGTCAGAACCACTCTTGGCTGCCTCGTGGCAACCGCCGCCAAGCAGGGACTGCGGACCGCGCGCCGCATTCGCGCGCGCACCGCCTCGACGTGAGTTCGAGGCTCGTCTCGACGGACGTTGACTCTGAGCCCACGGCCGCGTGGCACGAAGAGGCCAAGGCATGGTCAACTGATGCCTCCCCTGACGCTTGAGCTCAACAAATACTCAGGGAAGTCGTCTTGTCCCCGCCGACACAGGGGTGTTACTCCGTTCACCGTGCGGACCGGTAGGGTCGACTGGTCTTCCTCGCTGACGCGGGTATGTTCCCAAGAAGGCGCCGATAGCAGCCCACGACCGGCGAGTTCCCCGACGCGGGGTGCGTCGCAAAGTTCGGCCTCATCCAGCCCATCACGCTGGTCGTCCCCGCCGATGCGTGGGTGCTCCGACGCAGCAGGAGTGCGGCAGCGCCCGGTGCGTGTTCCCTGCCTGTGCGGGGGTGCTCCGCGGGAGTTCGCCGATCGCCTCGGATGGGGCATGTCTTCCTCGCCGAAGCGGGGATGTTCCGGCCCAGGCGCCGACTGCGCAGGCACAGGCCGGATTGCCCCGCTGACGCAGTTGATGCGGGGGGCTGGTCGACGGTGCGAGGGTCTGTCGGCTCAGTGAGTCGTCGCTGCTGACGCGAGCGTGTGCCGAACTTCCGGATGAGCCAGGCGGCGGTCTCGACCTGTTCCCCGCCGCCACGGAGGTGTGTCGGCGTGGCTGGACAGGTCGCTGGAAAGGTACGAGTCCTCCCGTAGACGGGTGGGCTGTTCTCGTGGTGCGGATCGGGACGGCGACGGGCCAGCTGACCTCCCCGCCGACGCGGCGACACCCGGATGGACTCGGGCCGCATGCGGTGGGGGTGTCCCGACCGGCTCGCGAAAGACGAATCCGGCCATATAGTCCTCCCGGCTGACGTGCGGGCAGTCCACAGGCCGGAGCGAAGAACTACCCTGTGACACCTCCTCGCCGCCGACGCGGGGGTGTTTCGATGGCGCTCGTGGTCTTTCCGGCGCCGACCTTGTCGTCCCTGCCATCGCGGGGGTGCTCCGCGGACCTGGGCCCGGACTGTTTCTCACAAGGGGTCTCCTCTGCTGACGCAGAAGGGATCACTCTCCATACCGATCAGGCCCGCGGCGACATGAACGGGGGCCGCGAAGCGCTGATCGCGCACGCGGAGTTGAGAGTTGGGCAACTTGGCTGCCCGCGAGCCAGGGTCCGGGGCCTACGGGAACGAGGCTTTGGCCGGGCGTACCAGCCAGCGACGATCGCGTACCGGCCCGGCACATGCCCAGCCGCCTGTTCTCGACTGGTGCCGCCCCTTGCCATGGTGTGGTCATGCCGCACCCGTTCGCTCAACGGTCATCGCCCCTCACTCCGCCCCGGCCACGCCTGCCCACCCGGGCTCCTTCAGCCGCCCCCGCGTCATAGCCGCAAAGCTCTCTCTGCGCCCGCGCCGGCCGGGCGCAGTGCTTCCTGCCGTTTTTCCCTGACGGCGACAGCGCCAGCTGTCCCTACGGCACCGAGTGGATGCGCTCCAACAGCCGGTGGATCAACCCGGGCCAGCAAAAGAGCCTGACCTGGGTTGCCGGCTGGTGGCAGACCGGGGACGGGCCCGGCAGCAGGCTCGTCCTGGCCTACCGGCTTGAGCCTGCGGAGACGTACCTGCTCTCTCGCATGCGAGCACCACCCCTTATCTGGGTCGAGTCCGTCCGTCAGCCGATCCCCGGGCCACAACTGCGCCGCCCGGCCTGGCAGGCCGCCCAGATGCGCGCACCGCGAGCGTGCACCTGGACCTACCTACCGGCATCGTCACCTTCCCTTCCCTGCGCGGCGATGTCTTCTTCCCATCCACCGCAGCCGTCGCCCCGGCACCGTGCGCCCCCCGTCGTGATGTCTTCGCAGGACGGGCATGCTTCGGCACGCCGGCCGGGCTCCGGAAACCCAGCGGGCGGTGCGCCCTCGGTGTGGTTGCGGGTGTTGGGCCGTTGAGGGTGAGGGTGCGTTCGCCGCCCCTGCCGCGGAGGTCCCTAACGGTGCCCGCGGCTGTGTTTGGGCAGGCCCCCCATTCCTCGCGTGCTGTGTCCGAAAGGACTGCGAAACTCCCATGACCCGAACTGTCCCTGCCTCACCGGATGCCCGTGCCGTGCGTGTTGCTGTCGGCCCGCTGCACGACGCAGACCACGCCGCATACCTGGCGCTGCTCGATCTCACGACATCGGGCGGCGGTCTGCCTGCCGGGATCGAGAATCTGATCACGCTGCCCGGCTTCGACCCGCCCTCCACGCACGGCCCGGCCATGTGCCTGTCCGCGCACCTACGCCGCCACCCGACGCCGGTCGGCGCGCTGTTCGCCGCCGTGCCGGAATGGGCCATGGAACACACCCTCGGCACGCACCGCGCCCGCCTCGCAGGCCCCCTGTCCGCCGCGACGATCAGCATCTACGGGCTGGCGGTCGCCGCCGAGTACCGCGGCCGCGGAATCGCGCGTGCGCTGCTGAGGGAGGCCGAAACCCGGGCCCGCGCCACCCGCTGCCGTCTCGCCACGCTCATCCACGAGCCCCACCTCGCCTCCTTCTACCAGCGCATGGGATACACCACCGCCACGCAGCCGACCGTGCTGCTGCCCGGCACCGCGATGCTGCTCACCCAGCCCGCCCCCTACATGACCGCCGTCAAACCCCTCCACCCCACCGTCCGCCTGCAACCTGTGCCGGGCGCGCCGGGACCGGTCGTGACCGGATTGCTGCCCGGCTGCGACCTGCCGCCGACGGCCCGGTTCGGCACCCACGTCGTCGGCTGACCGGCACCCCCCTCGCCAGCGCCATCAAGATCGCTGACCCCCTCCGCACCGGGCAGAACGGTCCGCCGCGGCGGGACCGGGCGTCGGCACCAGCCCCTTGCGATGAACATGCCCCGTCCCTGCCCCCCGTTCTTGCGGGCGGCGGGGGCGGCCGCGCGTCAACCAGCCCCCGGCGCTATGACCAGCACCGCCCCGACCCACCGGCCGACCTCCCGCCACCAGGCGTGGGACGGGGCCTGGACAGGCTGCTGACCTGGGGCGACATGGTGTTGCCCCGCTAATGCGCTGCCCGGACACCGTCCGGCCGTACCCCCGGGCCCCCGGCTAGTTGCTGCGGGCCCGGTCCCGCTACGGACCGGAAGGCACCCCGCCATGCCCAGCCCCCGCCCCCACACGGCACCGACACCCCACCCGACACCCCGCTGGACATCCAGCCCGCCGTCCGTGGAAGGACTCGTGATCCGCGCGGCGCGCGCAGACGAGGTCGATGCGTTCTTCGACCTGACGCTGCTGGTCGACCTCCACATGCCCGCCGATCAACTCCCCGCCCTGAAAAGCACGATCGGCGAGGCGCTCGCCGATGTCCGCCCGCCGTTCTCGCACGGCCTGAACCACTTCCTGCTTGCCACCCTCGACGACCAGCCCGTCGGCGCAGTACATGTCGGCCCGGCCCGCTGGATGCTCGACCGGAAGATCCCCGCCCGCATCCGGCGCACCCTCGTCGAGAAAGTCACCAGCGTCGACACGATCGCCGTCCACGGCGACCACCGCCGCCAAGGCATCGCCACAGCAATCCTCACCCGCGTGGAAAGCGACTTCGCAGCCGCCGGATACCAGGCCTTGGCCCTGCGCCACGAACACCGCATGCGGCACTTCTTCACCGCACACGGCTTCACCAGCCTTCCGCGCCTCGCGGTCGACCTCGGCCCGGCCGGACTGTTCACCGAGTACGACCGAGAGTGGAAGTACGCCGTCAAACCCCTCGACCCCGCCGTCACCTTCACCACACAGCGGGGCCTGACCGTCGTGTCCGGCCTCCTGAACTGACCCCGACCCGCACCCTCAGCGGCACCCCGCCCGGTGCCCGCCCACACGGGCAGGGCACCGGGCCCTCTGGGGTCAGCGGCCCGCTGCAGCGTTCCCCTGCTTGCCCCCCCCACCGGGCAAGCTCGGATGCACCGGGCAGACGCTCCCGCACCCGCCCCCAGACGTGGTCGAGCCCCCGGTCACCGGACCGCCCCCGAGCCCGCGGAAGCCCCGACGAGATACGGACGGGGGCCGCCACCGGCCGCGTGGAACGCACCCCCTGGCGACCCGCACACCTCCAAGCCCCCGCCCCGGGAGCGCAGCCAGCAACGCCGGGGCAGCCGCACGTGGCGCGCACGCTCCACCAGCACCGCAAAGACACACGCCCACGAGGTGCTGACTCAATCCTCAGAGAGGGCCGTTGCGGGACTTGCCTGCCCGTCCGCCACCGTTGAGGCAGCGGCCGGGGGAGTGGTGACCACCCCCACCCCCCGGCCGCCCCCAACTCCTGGACCGCCGCACCCACCAGCAGGTTCCGCTCACGAGAAGTAGTGCGGGATCACTCCTGCACGCAGACCCCCCGGTCACCGCCCGGCGATCAGCAACGGGTCGCCACCTACGACCTGCGCCCGCCCAAGGGGTCGCGCAGCCTTCACACGGTGGATACGGGCGCGGTCCGTGCCGGCGACAGCGCAAAGCTCCAGCGGATCCACGACAACGGACTGCAGGTTTCACCGCAAGGGCTATTGACCGGACCCGGCGCGGGAGATCGCGGGGAAGGCCGCAGCCGTGTCGACGTAGTACTTGCGGAGCAGCGGGCCGAAGCGGTTCGGGTCGTTGCCGAGGAGCATGAGCTTGATGTGCGCGATGGCGTCCGCCTCACTGAGCGCGGACACCTTCTTGACGGTGTCGCCGATGGTTCTCCTGGTCGTCCACGTCTGCCGGGCCTCTGTCACGGCGCTGACGTCGGGGTCGAAAGCCAGGAAGAAGGGCCGCCCGCCGGGGCCGCCGTCGTTGCCGGTGGCGAGAAGCACGATCACGTGGAACCCGGCCCCGTTGGCCTGGATGAACAGGCTCCTGGGTCCGCCGACATGGCCGGTCGGGCCCTTGACGGTCACGGCGCGGTCGGCATGCAGACGCTCGCCGATCCCGGCCCACTTATCCGTGATGTCAACGGCCGCCGACAGGTCCGCCGGATCGTACAGACCCCCGGCTGCGGCCGAGCTGAGGGCAGTCCCCACCCGCTTGCCGCGGGCCTCACACAGCTTGTCCAGCATGCCGGCGACCGTCGTGTCGGTCGGCAGCTGCAGCCAGAAGCTGACGCGGTCCAGGACGGTACCCGTGCCCGGCGCGGGACTGCTGTCGATCGCGGCCCCGATCCGGGCCCGTAACGACGCCACCGGCGGGTTGGTCACGTCCGCAGCCTCAAGATACGCCTGCTCGATCATGAAAGATCCCCCCATTCGACTCAGTTGCTCCCACTATGGCGCACGGAACCTGCTCCCGGTGCAGCAATCAGAGAAGGCCCGACAGCAGCGCAGGACGGAAGCGAAAGCCGAAGACTCGATGTGCCTGCGGGTCCGGCGTGACCATAGGCAAAACCGGATGCAGCCGTTGCTGATGCCGCACGCGGACCCTACGGGGAACCCGCTGCTTCCTACCCGCTGCGCACAACGCCGCCTGTCCCCGCTTGCCCCCGCCCCCGGGGACGCCACCCACCGCGCCGGCAGACTGCACACGGCCCAGCCGAAACGCACCCCCGGGCACCCTCACGCTGCTCCGGGATGAGGGCACAGAAGCCACCCAGAACCGGTCCGGGGCGTGAACAGCGCCCCATCCCCGCACACATGGCCCGCAGCTTTCGGCATCACACACCGGCGGACGCCCACACCTCCCGGCACCCGGCGACGCAGGCCGACGCACCAGCGCGCACCCCTTTTCCGGATCGTCACCGCCCCCAACCGCTACGCAAAGACCAGACCACCGGCAACGCGAACCCCACAGAACACACGACCGCAGGACCCCGGCACCGTGAACGCCACCTCCACCCGCCCACACCCGCCCACCCACGTCCAGACGCCAGAACGCGCCCGACTCCCGTACCAGGCCGCCCGTCGCGCCAGAACCGCGCACTGTCCCCCGCCGACCAACCCGGCCGCCGCCCCGAAACGCCCCTCCCCACAGCCCGGAGCCCCCTCCGGCCGCCGCAGTTGCGGGCCTTGACCACCCTCCCGACACCGTCCGCACACCACATCAACCCGGCACGCCACCCGCCAACAGGCCAGCCGCAACGCTCTCGCCCACCACCAAACCCGGAGAGAAAGACGCTCCATGACCGACATGCTCGACACCTTCTGGGCAGCAATCAACCAACAGCTCGAACAACTGCGCACCGCCACCAACGCCGACGACGTCCTGCGTACTCTCGCCACCGACCAAGGCCCGGACCGCGGATTCTTCGCAGGCTCCGGGGGAGACGAGACCGTCAGCGCCGCCCTGCACCACGCAGGCTGGGAACTGACCTGGGCCGAATCCTCGATCGACTACACGATGCGCGCCCCCGACGGGTCGATGATCACCTACATCGAAGGCGACATCCTCCGCGGCGACCACCACACAAAGACCTCCACACAGACCAGCCACACCGACAACTGACCACTCCCACACCCACCCGCCCCACCCACGGCCCACCCCCAACCCGGGGGTGGGCCGCACACGCACGCCCTGACCCCCGCCCCAGCCGACCCGCCGCAGGCCCTTGCGGAGCTAAAACCGCCCCAGGCAAGGTCAGTCCCGCCGGAAGACGCTCCCACGCCACCCCCTCCCCCCAGGAGGCGGCGAGGTCGAAGCCCCGGCCGCCGAGCCGCCCCCACCCCCTCCCCCAGGGGCGGCTCGGCACCCTCAAGCCGGACACCACACCAACCCCCCGGCACCCACCCCCGCACCCTCAACCCACCAGGAGCAGACATGACCGACCCCACCCAGCAACGCCCCGCAACGCCCAACAACGACCCCGGCAACACGACCATCCCGCCCACCCCCCACACCACCACGCCCCCTCACGACACGCCCACGGCCAACACCGCCCACAGCCAGAAGAAGTGCACGCTCGTCTTCCCCCTCGCCGAAGTCCTCGCCACCGCAGAACACGCCGCCGCCGCCGACAACCACAAACTCGGCTACGCAGAGACCGAAGTCGCACCCCGCCTGTGGTGGGTCAAAGACGACGGCACCTACCTCATGAGCAACGGACAAGACCCCACCGACACCCGCAACGCCGACCGCCTGCCCACCGTCGTCCACGCCCACGGCTGGGGACCCGGCACCGACGCCCGCTCCATCCTCGGCGGCGACGACTTCCGCAAATCCATCGACCTCACCACCCCCCTCGACGAAGACACCACCACCCTCCTCACGATGCTCCGCCAAGCCGCCGCCGAAGGCGCCACCTGCTTCCTCCTCAAAGCCACCCTCGACGAACAGCACATGACCCTCACCTACATCACCCACTAACCCCCACCCACCAACCCCTGTCCAGCCCCGCGCCCCCACCCCATCCCGGCGCGGGGCCCCACCCCGTTCCCGCCCAAAGAACCCGCCACCCCAACCCGGATCCCGCCCACCGACACCACACACCCCCACCCGCCCCACACACACCCCCGACCACCTACCGTCCAACCGAACCAGCACACAGCCCCACCACCAAACGACGGGGGAAGCACCGTGAGACACGAGACCACCATCGACCAACTCACCCAATTCGCCGGCCTCTTCACCACCATCGACCACATCACCGTCCCCGAGACCAACCCCGACACCGGCATCACCGAAGAAGTCACCCTCCCCCCACCACTCATCCGCCGCACCCAACGCCGCGACGACACCATCTGGTGGATCCTCACCCCACCCGGCATCCACGAACGCATCTTCGTCGCCGACCAGGCCCCCATCACCGTCTATCTCAAGAACACCAACCCAGCCCCCACCACCAACAGCCACCACCCACCACCCCAAACCACCGCCCCACAGACCACCTGGCAACAACAGACCACCGCCCCCCACCCACCCCAACAGCACCCACCCGCCCCCCAAACACCCACACCACCCCGCCCCGCCCCACCCTGGACACACCACCAGCCCTGACCCCACCACCCGGCCCCCACCAACACCCCACACAGCAACCGGAACCCACCCACCACCGGCCACCCCCGCCGACAGACCACCCTCCGGCAACCGCGCCCCGCCAGCCGCAGCCACCCCCAACCTCCACAGCGCCTCAACCCACCGCCACACCCCGTCCCGCTCACAGCACGCCCCGCAAACGGGGCAAGAGGCAGCAAGAAACGCAGGTTTGCAGCGAAGTGATAGCCCCGGAACCCGGGGCGCCGGCAGGTGTCGGCGTACGCGCATCGCAGCAGCGCCAGGACAGTGGCAAGGAGGCGTCGGCAGCCGCCGGCCGATGCAGGCTCGTACACCTCTGGCACCCGCGACGCCTCTTCCTGCTGCAGGGGGCTTCCTCCCTTCGGACGGGACGGGTTCGCAGATTGCTTCTCGGGCCCTGGGAGGTTCGCGGCCCGGGGCCCGGTTGCCCCGGCATCGACCTGCCACGCGGTGATCTGCTGGCGTCGTGGGGATGACAGCCAAGGCGTTCACTGCGGGGCGGGAGCGCTACTACCGGCGTAACGTCGCCCGCGGCGACGGTGCCCCGGGCGCCGAGCTGACGGTGTCCTCCAGCGTGCCCGGGGTGCCGCCCGGTGTCTGGCACGGGCAGGGGGCTCAGGCTCTGAGGCTGACCGGACTGGTGAGCGAAGCCCAGATGCGCGCTCTGTTCGGGCTCGGTATGCATCCCGATGCCGAGGAGATCGTCGCCCGTGAACTGGGTGCCGGTGTCTCGCTCACACGGGCCATGAAGTCGGCCAAGCTCGGGCCGGCCGTGCCTCGCCTGACCGAACTCTCCCCGCTCGACGAGAAGATCGAGCAGGCTCTGGAGCATGTGAGCGGCCAACTGTGCCGACCGCTGTCGAAGGCGGAGACGCGGGACGTGCGCATGGGGTGTGCGGCGCGTGCCTTCAAGGCCGAGTTCCGCCGGGATCCCGCGGATGGGGCCGAGGTGGGCCGGTACCTGGCTACCCGCACCGGCCCGCGGCGCCGTGCCGTGACCGGGTACGACCTCACCTTTTCCTCAGAGGAACTGTCGCTGCTGTTCGCGCTCGGCGGCCCCGAGGTGCGGCGGATCGCTCTGGAGGTCCTGGCCCAGGCCCGCTCCGAGACTCTGGCCTGGCTGGAGCGCAACGCCCTCGCAGTCCGCACCGGCGCGGGCGGGGTGGCCCAGCAGCGGGCAGAACCCGGGCTGCTGGCCGCCATCTACCTGCACTACGAGTCCCGCGCGGGCGACCCGATGCTGCACGAGCACGCGGTCATATCCCCACGCGTGAAGGGCCCCGACGGGCGCTGGCGCAACCTGGACTCGCGGCTCCTGTTTCGCGACATCGTGGTTGCCAGCGAGCTGTTCAACCAGCGCGCCCTGGAGCTCGCCTGCACCCGCTTGGGCCTGGCCACCGAAGAGGTCGAGGTCACGCCCGGCCAGCGACCGGTGATGCACATCGTCGGCATCGACCGGCGTCTGCGGAGCATATTTGCGCAGCGCTCCCACGCGGTGCGCACCATGGCCGAGTCGCTTTTCGACGACTACCGGCGCAGCCACGGGCGCGAGCCCGGGCAGCGGGCCCGGATCCGGGTGCAGGGGCAGGCCGCCGTGAAGACCCGCCCGCCCAAACGCCGTGCACGCTCCCTGGACGATCTGCTCACCGACTGGCGGCGCCGGGCGATCGCGGCCACCGACCGCGACATCGTCGACAACCTGCTCGCCACGGCCCGCTCTGCCGCGCGGGAACGGCCCGCCCCGGCGGCACTCGACATCGCCGCAGCAGCCGATGCCGTCCTGGCAGCCGTGACTGAACGGCGTACGACGTTTCGCCGCCGCCACGTGCTGGCCGAAGCACGCCGCTACCTGATGCGCACCCTGGCCGGGGTCACCGCTCCGCCCCGGGCGGCCGAGCAGATCACCGAGCGGGTCCTTGCCCACGGCGACTGCCTGGACATCACCCCGCCCGCGGTCAACCCGCCGCACCCGGATCTCCAGCGCACGGACGGCACCTCCGTCTACCAGCCCATCGGCTCACAGACCTACACCACCCGCACGCTGCTCGCCGCCGAGAACCGGCTGCTGGCCGCCGCCCGCACCCCCGTGATCCCACCAGTGGGGCGGGGCACCTTCGCCCGCATAGCTGCCCTGCACCGCGCCCCGATGGACGCCGGACAGCGCGCGCTCGCTTCCAGCTTCGTCCTGTCCGAGCAGCTGCTGCTGGCCGGGCTGGGGCCTGCAGGCGCCGGAAAGACGACGGCGATGCGCCTGGTGTCCCGGGCCGTGGACGCGGCCGGCGGCCGGCTGATCCCCCTCGCACCCTCCGCCCGAGCGGCGAACGTCCTCGGCCACGACCTCGACCGGCGCGCTCACACCCTGCACGCGTGGCTGCACCAGCGCGGCCGGGCCGCCGACGGCAAGCAGGTCGGCGAGGACTTCCACCTGCGGCCTGGCGACATCGTTCTCATCGATGAGGCAGGCATGGCCGGCACCCGCCTGCTCGATCGGATCCTTGCGGATGCGACGGCCGCCGGTGCTGTGGTGCGCCTGCTCGGCGACCCGCACCAGCTCGCTGCCGTCGAGGCCGGGGGAGCCCTGCGGCTCATATCCCGGGCCGGCGGGGCACCAGAACTCGACCGGCTGCACCGCTTCCGCACCCCCGGGGAACCGGACGCCTCCCTGATCCTGCGCGACGGCCAGAGCACGCGGACGGCCTTCGACTGGTACCGGGACAAGGGCCGGATCGTCGCCGGACCCTACGAGACGATGTGCGACAGGGTGTTCACCGCATGGGCCAAGGACCTCGGCAAGGGCCTCACCTCGCTGATGACGGCCGCCGACACCGCGACGGTCACCGCGCTCAACCTGCGGGCCCAGGCCTGGCACATCGCCTCCGGCACCGTCGACACCCGATCCGCAGCCGCCTTGCGTGCCGGGCAGCGTGCGCACGTCGGCGACACCATCGTCACCCGCTCCAACCGCCGCCGCATGACCGTGCGCGGCGGCAGGGACTTCGTCAAGAACGGCGACACCTGGACCGTTCAGCAGATCCTGCCCAGCAACGACATCGTGGCCCGCCACATCGGTCACCGCGGCCGTATCCGCCTGCCCGCCGACTACGTGGCCGCCCACTGCGAACTCGGCTACGCCTCCACCATCCACCGCTCCCAGGGCATGACCGTCGACACGTCGCACGCACTGGCCTCCGCCCGGTCCACCCGCGCAGACGTCTATGTCCAGCTGACCCGCGGCGCCCGCACCAACCGCCTCTACGTCGCCCTCGAAGACGGCGCCCATCTCGACGATGCCTTGGCGGCCATCGCCGCCCGGCGCCGCGCCCACGTGCCGGCGACCGAGACGATTGCCGCCCTGCAGCAGGACAGAGCCAGGCCCCGGCAGCTGTCCGCCGAGTACGCCGACGTCGCCGAGCGCGCCACCACCGCCCGGCTGACCGGCCTGCTCGAGCACGCCCTCGGCCCCGACCAGAGCGCGCTGCTCATGGCCGCCGACGCCTACCCGGCCCTCACCCGCGCCCTGCACGACGCCGAGCGGGCCGGGTTCGATCTGCCCCGCCTGCTGTCGAACACCGTGCCGCAGCACGGCTTCGACGAAGCGGACGACCCTGCCGCGGTACTCGCCTGGCGGCTGCGCCACCGCCTGCAGGACGCCGCCCATGCCCAGCAGGACAACCGGCCACGCCCCCTGGCCCATCTCACCCTGGCCCACCTGCACACCCTCACCCGACTCGCAGCCTCCCACCGCGCCGCAGCCCGCGAGGCACTCACGGCGGCCGACGCCGCCGCAACGCACCTGCCCGCGCCGGTCACCACCCGCACCGGACACACCCACCCCGCCTGGGACCAGCGCCCCATGGGCGAACTGACCAGCCGCGAACTCGCCGCCCACCTCGCCACGATGCACATCCAGACCGGCCGCGCCCAGACCAGCCAAACCCCGCTGTCCGATACAGCCCGGCACCTGAGAGACGACCTCACCCGCGAGTGGCAGCTCCGGCGAGCCCTGAACCGGCGCGACACCGCACGCGAGGACTCCCAGCGCGAGCAGGCCACCAGCAGCGCCGCCCCCAGCCCGACCTCACTGACCGCATTGCGCCGCACGCTTCACGCACGGCGCGCCTCCACCGCCGATCGCCAGCACTCCGCGCGGGCCGCACTCACCCGCGCCAACGCCACAACCGACAGGATCAACGCCGAGCTCCGCTTCCGCGACCGCCTGCCCGACCATGCACCCCACCGCCCCCACCACCGCGGACCCCTGCCCGACTGGGTCGCCGACTCCCACGCCCTGGCCCACCCCGACACCCCCGCACACTGGACCACACACCTCGCCGAACGCCACCGCATCCTGGCCCGCGCACTGGCCGACCGAGGCCACACCCTGGCCGCCGCCCCACCCGCCTGGGCCCGTCCGCTCGGCCCCCCGCCGCCGACCAGCACCCCCCGCCGACGCCACGCATGGGCCACCACCGCCGCTCTGGTGGAACTGTGGCGCACCCGCCACGCCACCACCGACGCCCCCGGACCAGGCCCACGCCCCACCGATCCGGGCGACGCGGAGGCATGGGACGCCCTGGACGCACGCATCCGAGCCCTCACCGGACGCCGCCGCCCGATGCACCTCCCACCGCCCGGAACTCCCGCCTCCGTCCTGATCGAGGCAGCCCTCGGCCACCTCAGCACACCCCCGCCCCCCAGGCCACTGCCCGACCACCAGGCACTGCGCGACCCTCTCGGCGTGACCGTCCCCTCCCACGCCGCGCTCGACGCACGGCTCGCTCGACACGCCCTGGCCACCGTGCTCGCCGGCGATCCCCCGACCGCACCATGGATGGAGGAGATCACCGCCCCCAGCCAGGACGACGAAGACGAACAGCGCACCTACACCAAGCTGCTCACCGCAATCGGTGGCTACCGGCGCCGTCACCACCGCGCGGGACCCGACCTGCTCGGCCCGCGCCCCGCCGGGCTTGACGGTGAGGAATGGGACCACCTCACCGACGCCATCGACCTGTACACCCACGCCCAAGTTCAGCGCCGCCTGCAACAGATGCGGACCCGCACCCCCACCGAACGCGCCGCCCACAGCGCGCCGTCCTCGCCACAACGACGACAGCCCCTGCCCGACACCAACAGGTCCGGCCACCGGCCACCGGCACGGTGAGCACCACACCAGCGTCAAGGAACCCGGATCCTCAGCGGGGGAGATCACCCAGCCGACCCCTACTGGCGCGCCCAGCTCCGCGACCAGCCTCCGTGGCCTGCCACCGGCACGAGTGAGCGCAGCGGGGGCACCCACATGGGGGATGCCTGCGACGCGGCGAGCCGGTGCAGCAGCCAGTACACGGACCAAGCCGCTTCACGGTGAACGCGCCCAGCTGTCTCCTGGCCCGTCCCGCGTCGCAGCCACCCAGCTTCACCCAGCCCGGCACGCCCCGGTCCGTAGCCACCGGGACAGGCACCACGGGCCTTCCAGATGACAGCGCACGCACGGTCCGTTCCCTCAGATGCCACCGCATTCCGGCACCAGATCGACTACCAGATCGTGAGAGGCCGCTTCGCGCAGAATCAGACGGCTCCGGATCCCGTCGCCGCGCGGGCCACGCCCACGCCCTCAGCAGCGTGCCACCGGCACGTCCGGCACGCCTTGGCCCGCCGTCTCTCCGCCCCAGCAATCTCCCGACAGCGACCCGCGCCGCAGCCCTGCGCATCTCGCACGGCGGGTCGCCTCACCCGCGCCCCTCGCCAACTGCCGGGAGGCGAGGCACCAGCCTCCCGTAGGCAAGGACGGGCAGTTGAGTCACGTTCCTGGCCCTGTTGGGCTTGCTGCGACAGCACCGGAGCCTGTTGCAGCCCCACGCGCTCCTCCCGACGACGCACCCGCGCACGTCTGCCGCCACTCCTGCAGGAACCGGACAGCCAACCGGCCCACTTCGATAGGAACTCAGGGCATGACAACAACCTTCCGCAGCACAGCCCTCACAGCGACGTCCCTCGCGCTGCTGGCCGGCCTGGCCGTCGCAGTGACCCCGGCGGAAGCCGCCGCGACACCGCGGATCAACGCCTGCGGAACCAGCTACGCGCTCCTGAAATCGTGGCCGATCGCAGCCCAGTACTGGACAGCAGACGCGGGCAAGACCAAGGGATACATCGACGTCTACTTCTCCAGCACCACCGGAAAGAACTGCGCCATCGCCAGGCCCGTCGACGGGGTGTACCTGCCACGCGGTATCAAGGTCAAGATCGGCAAGACCGGGTCCGGCTGGGCAGCGCTCGACGGGTACCAAGCCAACTTCACCCAGTACGCGGGGCCCGTCTACGTCTCCGCCCGTAACGCGTGCATCAGCTTCGAGGGCGGGTTCACCTACAACGCCACCTGGGACGCCTCAGGCGCCTGGAGCAGGTACACCAGCAAGCACTGCGGCTGACACAATCCGAGCATCTCCGCGCCGGGACCAGCAGGCCAGCACGGCTCAGGCAGGACTGCCGGATCCCGGATTCCCGGGCAAGCCTTAAGACGGGATGGGGCACCGCTTGGGTTGACCATTCAGCCCGAATGCTGCGCCAGAGGCAGGACACAAGCTCCAACGCGCCTGCATACGAGGCCTTGTCGCGCACAGGCCTCGGGCCCTGGTGGGCTTGCCGATGTAGGGAAGGGCCCCCTTCGCTGTCGTCGCCGCTTGCCCGGTGCCAGCGTTGAGCTCCGGGCGGGGGTGTGGCCTGTCCCGGCAGGTCACCTGTGCCAAGGCAGGCATCTGATCTGCCAGCTTCGGTCTGAGACGTCGTCCGCGGCCGGGTTCTGTACCCCGCCAGGGCGTGATGCCGATGTCTGCCCCACGCGGAAGGATGGGTGCGCCGTCGCCCGGGACAACGTCCGGTTGGCTGGTGCCGAGGTGATCTGAGGCCGGCCACCTGCGCGGTGCCAGGGACCATGACGGACGTGAGACAGCGGCGAGCAGCCACTCGCACGACGCCCGCCGCTCAAGAGGCGGCTCGAGCGACAGGCTGCTGATCGAACCCGAGTCCGAAGGCCCTTCTCGGTTCTCCCTTGGACGGCTCCCTGGTCTGCTACTCAAAGGTCACCGTCAAGCGATCGTCCCATCCGAAGGACTCGTCCTGAGACTGCACGCGCAGAAGGAGTTCGCGAATCTCGCTGAAGGACTCCTCGCCGAGATTCTGCGATGTTGCTTCGGTGTTCTTCCATACGATCTCGACGGGGCGTTCGACATCTGTCGACAGTCGGTCCCAGAGGGCGTTCAGGTTGGCTCCGTAGTACGGGCGAAATCCAGCCGCAGTGAGAAGAAGCGGTGCAGATCGTGCTCAGAGTGGATTTCCGGGCCATCGACTTCGATGCGCACGCTAACTACCCTTCTCGGCAGATGATGAAGGCTCACGCAGGGCCACCACGATCAGGGTGACGTGTGCACGCCGTCGGCGGCGACCCCCAAGGACGGCGACACCACATCGAACAGCCGAGTGGAGTCGATCCTCGGTCGCTTCTTCAGTTCCCCGACGGCAGGAAGCGCCAGTCGGTGTTGAACACGAACTCTGCGACCAGGGAACGGCGCTGAGGGCGCACGGCAGTGCAACGTCGACGATCCAGCGGCAGCTGCGCTTCCCGAGCCAGGTCTCAGGTGCTCAGGTCGAACACGCCCCACTCGGTGAATGGCTCGGCCTGGACGTAGATGCGGCTGCCCCGGCCGACGACCCGCCGACGGCCAGGTGCAGAGCCATCGGGCAGGGTAAGCCTGCCGACGTCCGACGGCTCGACGGATACGTCAGTGAGCTCTGCGTGGGCGAGCCTGTCCCCCTCCTCGCCGTAGCCACCGTAGAAGGCCACCCGACTACCGTGGACAGCCACCGCTTTGGCGCCCCGTATGCGATTCGCCCACACCCTCACGGGCCGCTCCACCCGAGCGGGGCGAATCTCGACAAGCGGGAAGTCCGTATACGGGCACGCCCAGGCGACGGCACCCGACACGTTCAGGGCATAGCAGTCGAAGAGGCCCGGAATGCGGGCGCCGTCTGACGTCCAGTCGAGTCGGCCCGTGGCAGTCCACCGGCGGATCCCGGCCGGGTTCTCATCGAAATGCCCGACCCAGAGATGGCCGGCCTCGTCCGCGAGGAGATGCTCGATGGCGTCCCCAACGGGAAAGGCCGCGGTCTCGCGGCCACGCGTGTCGAAGACCTGGACCTGGTGCGCGTCCTCGGACCGCCGGGTGCGAGGCGCGGCGACGACGAACCTGCCATCCGGCAGACGGTCCAGGTGCGGCCAGTGAGCACGCACGGCGCTCAGCTCAGTGAGCTCGACGCCACCGCCCGGATGGACGGAGACAACCCGGGCATCGAAGGGCCGGACCTCAGCGCGTTGCGAAACGCCTGTGCCGAGCAACCAATGAGCGGCGCCGAACACGTCGACTGTACTGGTCAGGACGTGGCCGTCCCGGTGCGCTCGTGGGAGGCAGGCATAGGGCTTGAGGGCGGTCTTCTTCACAAGTGAGCTCTCCTGGGTGAGCCGTCACATTCATCGGACGCTGCGGTGACCGTCGGTCGGCGGCGCACGAGCGGTGGAGAGGGAATCGTGCGCCTACACGGCATGGTCCCACCGGATCGTCGTCGGGTGATCATCGTCGACCTCCAGCGTCGTGACAAACCCTTTCGATACGCAGCCACAGCCACACCGCTGTATCTCCGGCAACGCGGCTCTTGGCAACCGGACGCTGCACCTGGCCACACCTGGCCAAGTCGTGCCCTCCAACTGCGCAAGCGGCAAAGCGAGGCGGCGAGAGCAGCCGGGCGGCATCGGAAACTGAAGGCAGAGAGACTTTCCGGGCCGAGCTGACCGGGAGCGCAGCAACCCGTCGCCCCCGGCGGCTGCGGGTGCGGACGCTCCACCAGACTGACTGCCGACCCGTACCGGCCACCCAGGCTTCCTCCTGCCCGCAGGATCCTTCCTCTTGGCGCGCCACGGCACCGGTCGCCCGGCGCAGCACACCCGGGCGGCGCCCCGAGCTGACTCTCCCGGCACTCGATGCGCCGTCACCTGCCAGCGTGTCCGGGGTGCGCACCCCCGCGCGGGCCGCGTACGTTCTGCTGGCCGGCTGTGACAGGAGGCGCGGTGGGCCCGACGCTTCCTTCGTATGGGCCCGTTCTACGACTCGGCGCAGGCAGAGCGCCCATCGTCGCGCGCGACCGGCTAGCGCAGGCGTGGTGGCTGCTGGGCGTACGTACTCCGGTGGGAGGTTTGCGCCGGGGGCTGCTGTGCACGTCGGGGTTCGCTAACAGGCTCCGGCGGGCCGGAGGCAGCGAGGCGTGCGCCGCTTTCGGCAGTGATACGTCGCGCCAGAGCCGCGATCTCCAGCTCACGCGTGGCGAGGACATCCACGGGTTGGCGGCGTGTGCTCAGGCCGGGCAGCAGTTCCCCGACCACGTCATAGCGGGCGGCGTAACGCGCGCTCGCCGGGCCTTCGGGGGCGATCGCGGCGCCGACCGGAGGGCTGAGGTCCGTCTCGTGCGTCAGCCACGGTGCGGCCGCATCCCGCCATGCCATGCCGTGAACGTCCACCTCGATCCCGGGGGAGTCGAGGTAGCGCACCCAGTCGGCCCGTGCATGATGCTCGGGCACCTCCTGCCCGGCCGAGAGCCGGACCTGGAAGGTCACATGCGTGGAGGCGGCTCCGGGCTGCGCTGGCGGTGTGCGGATCTGTTCGTCCGCCAGGTCCTCGAATGCGGCGTGTCGGGAGGTGCTCCACGGCTGGTCATGGGGCAGGTTGCCGTGCCCGATGTGATGGAGCAGCATGTCGGCCCGCTCCGCGGCGCTGCGCTGACCGTCGTGCACGACCCGGTGAATCCGCGTCGGCAGCACGATCCGGATCCCGCCGTACAGGTCCTGGACGGCCGGATCGGGCCCGGACGCCGCAGCCTCCCGGTAGGCGGCGGCCCACTGAAGCGCATCTTCCTCCAGTGCCTGTCCGTACCGGTGTTCCGCGTCCCGGTGCCCATACAGGCCCAGCTCCTGATTCCGGTAGGCGTTCGCTGCCCGGTGTGCGGCCACCTGCAGCGCGGGAAAGTACGCCGCCCATTCGGACATGGGCCGGTTGTGAATATTGCGCTCCGGCGCCGGGTCCGTGTACGCGTCCCACCACCGTGCCCCATCGGGCTGCCGGGAACCGTGGTTGATCCAGGCCTGCGGATGCGCCGCATGCAGGGCATCCATCATCACCGAGGCCAGCCCACGGCGCTGGAACTGCGGCTCGACCGCCAGTTGCCACACCGTCAGAGCCCGCCCATCGGGATGGAGCAGGAAGTCCAGCCGCCCGGCCAGCTCGCCGCCGACCAGGGCCATCATCCGCCTGGGCACCCACGTGTCGCTGTGGGAGATCTTCCAGTCGGTCAGCCACAGCGCAACACCCTCGTTCCCAAGCTGCGCCTCGGCCCCGGCCACGGCCGGCTACTCCCGCACTCCGGGCAGCCCCCCGACAGCGACCAGGCGGGCGCTGGCCGCCCGGACGCCAGGCAACCGTCCTGCCGCCTCCGCCACCGACGACGCGACACCCTCGGCGGCGTCCTCAGCCTCGAGCGCCACAGGGTCCAGCTCCAGCACCGACTGGACGGTCACGACCGCACGCTGCCCGCTCACCGGACCCGCCGGGGAGACAGCCGGGGGACGGGTCACCAGCTGCGCAGTGCACAGGACGTTGCCCCCGGCAGCCGGCTGCGACACCGGACCGAAGATCACCTCGCCGACCCCCGACAGATGCTCCATCAGGCGCGCGACCGCGTCGGCCGGACCTGTCAACTGCACCTGCGTGAACTCGGAACTGACCTCAGTGGTCACGCTGTCCATGGCTACTCCCGTTGGCCCGGCGGGCCCGCTGATATACGGCGGTTGAACGACCGCCCCAAAACGCAGGCACCGCACCCGGCCCTGCGATCCTTCAGTGTGCATGGGGCAACCGCGCGCACCCGCACCGCCCCACCCCCAATCTTTCGAACAGGGCGCTACAGCCGTGGAGTTGACGGACCCGTCATGGCCCGTCGCCACCCGCCGACCCCATCCGCCCCGACGCAGCGCCGGCCCGGCTGCCCCCAGCAGCCTGTCAGTGCTGATTGCCGATCCCGTGCGTCAGCACTCAGGCGCGCCAGGGCCCGGCACCACGATCCGACCCCGCGTACCAACCCCTGGGAAACCCCGCAGCACACCCGCTGTATCCGCAGCGCACCCCACTACCGTGAGCGGCCCGTCCACCAGATCCGGACGGAAGGACACCCACGAAGACCGCCCCTACGGACATGCGCGTCGATGTCCCCGACCGCCGCCGTCCGGCCGACCCACCCCAGAGCCGGACGAGGTGCAGCGAGCCGGTGCACGGAAGCGGAACGGGGGAGAGGGAATGGCGACCATGGCCCGTACGTACACGATCACAAGGGACACCGCGGGAGCGGTGACCGGAATTCCGGGCACCGAGCCGCATACCGTGACCGGCGATCCCGTCGAGGCCCTGATGCAGTGGGCCCGCCTCGACCGGCCCGGACTGCGTTACCGAGTGCAGGTCGACGGGTCCCCGGGCCTGGAGCTGCCAGTGCAGAACCTGCTGTGGGACGCGGCCAGACACCGCCGCGAGGACCCGGCTCGCGAAGCCGGCGTACACGAGGCCGTGGCCGGCTGGCTCCGCCACCATTCTCGCCCGCTCTTCCCGGAGGAACTCGTCGGCGGCTTCGACCCGCTGGCACTGCAACGGGCCGGACAGGCATGGATGCTGCGGACACAGACGTCCGTCCCGTCCGGTGCACTCGCCCACCTACCGCTGGAGGACCGCGAACAAGTCCGACACGGCGCACGCGAGATGGGCGACGCCCTCCACAACAGCCTCGCCCGCGGCGGGCCCGGTCCACGGCTGAGAGGTACAGCCCTTCGGGAACTGCACGGCCACTGGCAGAGGCTGGCGGGCGCCGCCCAGCTCGTGCCGGAGGCCACCGGGCCGGCCCGGAAAATCCTCGACCGGCTCATCACCTCTACGCCCGACGCCCCGCACCCGCCTGCTGCGAACGCACCAGACGCAGACCTGCGAACGGCTGCCGCCCGCATCTGGTGGCTCGCCCGCGAGCACCAGCCCGATCTCGCCCAGGCCCTGCGCCGCGTCGCCGACCCTGCAGCAGCCGGACACCTCCCGCGTCCCCTGTTCACCGTCCTGCCGGACTACCTGAGACACCACCCGCACATGGTGGACGACCTTCTGCACTCCGCCGAAGCGCTGGGGAACAATCTCGCCCTGCACGATCAGTACACCTCGTACCCTGACAGCGTACGGCGCCGCTTCAGCGAGGCAGTCGACGTCGCCACCCTGACGCTCGGCGTTCAGGGTGCCGCGGTCGCGATGGCAGCCAACGCAGCAGCTCCCGCACCCCGGCGCGAGGCCGCCGCTTCGGCAACCGTGCGCCTGCAGGCCCACACTCAGCAGCCGGCGGCACAGCATCAAGGCCCACAAGGCATGACCCGGTGAAGCGACGCGCATTTGACGCCCGACGATCCAGCAGGCCGGGGCGTCCGTCGCCACAGGCCCCGACCGTGACGCGGTGTCGCCCCTGTGACCGGACCCCGAAACCCGACGTGCGGAAGCAACCTCACCCGCAACAGCGGCGGAGCACAGGCCCGCCTTGACACATGACACACCGAGGTCGATCACCCCCACGCCCTGCCAGGATGGAGCCGGGGAGAGCGCGGCCCCACCCGGCCTCATCCGGCAGAAGCAGTGCCATCGGCGGGTAGGGGCCCACATCCGGCCCCAGGCCGTAGGCCGTCAGACGCGGGGCCGGCCCTCACGGACCATCTGTCCCCAGAACCTGACGTGCAGCCTCGATCAGCTCCTGCCTGGCCTCTTGGTAACGGTAGTTCCGCTGCGCCCACTCCCGCCTTGCGTTGAGCCGCAGACCTGCCTGCGTTGGTTCGTGACCTCGCTCGTACTCCAGTGGCTCCACCGCTGTCACCAGCAAGAGCCGCACCTGGCCCCGCTCCAGTTGCGGCACGGCGTTCAGCGCGGCGATCGCCGCCTCGTACTCAGGCGGAGGATCTCCATCGCCATGCCTCGGATTCCACACAGGAGCCCCCTCAGCACGCAGACGCGCCAAGGCGCCCTTGGCACGCGCAGCAGCCGCATCCCCCTGACGGCTCAACCTGTCAAGCTCCCGCCACGCCTGTTCACCCGGAGCCCGGGTGCGCGCCCAGTGATGCGCCGTCCTCACAGCCCGCCCCACCGCCGCGAGTTCCTCCTCCACCCCCGGCGGCGCAGCCAGCTCAGCTTCGGCGAAAGCCAGACGAAAAGCGTGAAGCACCTGCTCCGCCTCGGCTTGTTCCCCGCTCGCCTCCGGTGCAGCCAAGTAGAGCCGCCCCGACGCCTCCACGCACTCGCCAGCCGCGCGCAGCAACGCCGTCATGGTCCTCCACCGCAGGTCGTGCAACGCCTGGCGCCGCGCAGACTGCGCGACTGTGTCAGCGGCGTCCCTTGCTGCCTGGGCCTGCGCCAGCCCACCGTTCGCTTGAATCCGCGCACCCACGATGGCGCCGGCGATCGTGCCGCAAACACCAGCCGCACCGATCAACGCGACGGTTATCTCCGTGTCCATGGACAGCATCATCTCCAGTCAGTCGACAGGGCCGCTGGGAAGGGCAGGCAATGCGACTCATCCCAGCTCGGAACTCTTCACAGCAGCGGGCCGTAGAGCCGATGAGGCTTGCGGGACAGGTGCACTGTGTCAGGAGTTCACCAGCCTGCGCAGAGACCGGCACAGACCCGGCGAGTTCGCGCTGAGCTGCGCACCCGCGTGTGCGCCCCCCACAAGGTCTGCTTGATCGGCGTCGGCCCATCGTTGTTGGTTGCGGCCATGGCCTCCCGCGCGGCTGCAAGCGGTGACGGCGGCGACGTGGACGTTGTCGAGCCGGCCGCAGCGACCGTCTGGCTCCACCGTCTACCGGTCGGACACCTTGACGGGTGCAGGAGCACACCACGGCGCCCTACGGTTTGCCCCCGTCGGCCTGCTCGCTCCCGAGAGGACCGCGCAGAGTCTCATGGGCGGCCGTGCAGGCCAGACTCTGCGCGCTGGCCCGCGGCAGCGGCACCGAACCACCGCAGGTCCACGCGCGACCGACCCGCCCCGCAATACCGGCGCGCAGCGCGGACCTGCCAGCTGACACCATCGCACGCGAGCCGCTGCGTTCAGGCATGCTGGTGCTCGCCGTCGACATGGGGAAGGGTTGCGCAGTCACCGCCAGCCGCTCGGCGCCTCCGCACACGCCGACGGCCGGGGAGACCGGGGCTACGACGTGCTTGCCGGCCCCGGGCTGCAGCACACGAGCTTGCGGGGCCTGGCCGCCTCTATCGGGCCGCTGTGTCACGGATGCATGTAGACACGGCGTGAGGCTCGGGCGTTTTCGAGGGCGTCGGGCGCTGGGTTGTGGGTGCGGGATCCGGGGTGCGCGGGTTGCGGGCTGGGAGCTCCGGCCGCCGAGTGTCTGGCTGCTGCGGCGCAGTGTCCAGGAGATGTGCGACGCGGGTCGAGAAGTCGGGCCCGGGCAGGGGCATCTCCCAGTCGGGCTGGCGGAGGTATCCGGACGCGACGGCAGTCGGAATGTACTCCATCAGTTCGACGAGTACCGCGGAGTAGGGACGTGTGGTGTGCTTTGCGAGGTGTCGCAGTACCCGGAGCATGGTGGCCGTGGAGGCCTTGGTGACTTGCTGGTTGGCCGGGTGCCAGGTCTGCGCCGGTTCCGGCGACTTGCCGGGTTCTTCTGGTGTCTCGTTCGGTCCGTCGTTGGTGTGCCGGTGCCACCAATCCGCGAGATGGGCCTCTCCCTGAGAGAGGTGGTGGAGGTAGAGGCAGTAGGCGGCCGCACTCTGGCCGGCACCCCAGGCGTACTGCCACCAGTAGCGGGCGCCGTCGTCGGTGTCGGTGAGCTGGAGAACGCAGGCGAGGATCATGGCGCTGCGGGGCTCAGGGACCTGCTCGGTGACGAAGTCCGCGACATCGTTCGCGGGAGCGTGGGTGACCAGCGTCTCGCACAGGGCCCGCAGATCCTCCGCCGCGGCGGAGGACACGGGTGTCTGGCCCTGCGCGCCGACAGGGGCAGCTGGGTCCCAGTCGGAGTACGCGGACTTAGACGGCGGCACGATGTCCCGGGGTACTGAGCGGTCCCGGACCAGCAGGGCCCGGGAGAGGATCTCTTCGATGCGTGTCATGCGGTTGTCCCTTCGGTCTCGGTCGGCGGGCAGATGACGCTCTCCAGGAAGTGGGTGGCGTGCCGCTCGCTGGACAGCACGACGGCCTGCGGCACACCGAGCAGCGCGGACACCTCCTCGGGGAGGAAGGCATAGGAGCGGCGCATGATCATCACGTCGAGCTGCTGGTCGGGGAGCCAGCTCATGGCCTTGAAGAGCTGGAGGCTCTCTGCCATCTGATGGGCCTGGGCCGCCTCGGTGGACAGCTGCTGCAGCGCGATCGTGTCGAAGGCCGCCGCCCCGAACTCGGGCCGGCCGTCGATGTGCGGCGTGCGAGACATGACCGTGGCGCGCAGCGCCTGCCAGGCGAATCGCCGGATGTCGGGGCTGGCCAGCGCGTCGTTCCAGCTCAGCCACAGGATGTCGAACGTGTTGGAGATGGCGGTGTCCCGCTGGTCGTCGTCGAGGAAGACCTGCGCGTACAGCCGGTACTTGTTCTCCACCGTCTCCCTAAACGCCTGGTGGTCGAGCGGAGGCGACTGGGATGTGGTCACCGATGCCCTGTCGGTCGACTGTTCCACCCAGTCCGATGACTTCCTGGCCTCGAGCGCAGCCTGGCGCCACAGCCGGTACAGGGGCCAGCTGGGTACCTCCAGTGGCTGCGACAGGCTGAAGATGATCTCCCACCGGGGGTAGTGCCCGATCCCGCGCAGCAGCTCCGAGATCTTCGACTTCGCCAGCGGCACCCGCACGCTGAGGTGGCTCATGGTCAGCCCGCTGCCGAGGTAGGCCGACCGTAAAGGCTCCAGCCATGCCCGGTGAACGCTGCCCACGCCGTCCACGATCGGCCCGAGTTTGCGGCCAGGCCGTACAGGAGCCGGCTGCGCCGGCGGCTCCAAGGGGGTCGTCACAGTGCGCTGCCCTCCTCGCCGGAGGTGTCGTCTCCGCAGCCGTCTGCCGCACCCCGGGACGTGCGGCCCGATCCGCGCGGGATCTGCTGCACGACCAGGACGACGAGAGGGGCCAGCGCCGCGATCGCAGCAGCCTGCCCCATGGCGACCATCGCGATGCTCCCCGCAAGCACCGCGAGCGCAACGATCAGTATCTGATTGAACGTCATGTCCAGCTCCATGAATGTCGGCTCCATCCGAAGCCCACGGTTCACGGGTGCCGAATCCGCTCACCGAGGGAGGGCAACCAGCTTGAAGCACACGGGAGTTGTAACGCCACGTGATCATGGATTCACGGAACAATGGCAGTCGCAGAACGAGCTCAAAGCGCACAAAGATGACCGTTCCGGAGCGCAGGGTGCCCGAACGGTCCGTCTGCCGTGTAGAAGTTCCCTGTTTTCCTTGCAATCGCACCAGGGACCCACGTCAATGGATACAGGACACCTCCAGGGTGTCGGCCTTCCCATCCGGAAGGGCTCTGCCCCGTGCCGAGAACAACAGGGACAGAGCGCCGCCGCTCCCGCCTGACCGCCCAAAGAGGTCAGGCGGGAGCGGCTCAAGTCCCCACGCGCGAGGACCTCGAAGACCGTAGCGGAGAGCACCGACACCCGGAGCCGCTGACCGTCCGACACCGAACTTCGGCCGGTTATCGCTCTGAGAGACCCACGGCGTGCCCCGAGCCCGGCCCGCCATACCCACGCGGACCTACCCCGCCAGCCTTCGGCACCACGAGCGCCCGGACACTAACCGGACCACCCCCTCCGGCTGCACCACACGGAGAACGTGACGTCACCCGCGGCGCCTTCGTGGAACGTTTCGCCAGGTGAAAGCGCTCACCCGCTCGGGTAAACAACACGCCGCGCGCTATCGCCACAGCCGAACGGCCGGTATCCACATCTTCGTGATCACGAACCTCCTGCGCGGAATCACCGCGCTCACCCTCGCACTTGCCCCACTCACCATCGCTGCACCGGCCCAGGCCCTGGAGACCGTGCCGCTCGCCGACGCCGTCGAGTTGCTGCCCGTCGTCGTCGAGGACCGCACCGGCTACACCCGCAGCAGCTTCAAGCACTGGACGGGCGGCGACGACCCGGCCGACGGCTGCAACACCCGCCAGGAGGTGCTCCTCGCCGAAGCCACCGTCGCACCTGAGATCGGCCCCGGCTGCGCCATCAGCGGCGGATCGTGGACCTCGTACTACGACGGACAGACCGTCATCCAGGCTGGCTCCCTCGACATCGACCACATGGTTCCCCTCGCCGAGGCATGGGACTCGGGGGCCAGCACGTGGACCGCGGCACGCCGCGAAGCGTACGCCAACGACCAGGGTGCCGCGGTCTCGCTCGTCGCCGTCACCGCCCGCTCCAACAGGGCGAAAGCCGACCGCGATCCTGCCGAATGGCTGCCGCCGGCCGCCGACGTGCACTGCCGGTACATCGGCGAGTGGGTCGCAACAAAGCTGCGCTGGGGACTCGCGATCGACGAGGCCGAACAGAAGACCCTGGAGGTCTACGGCGAGACCTGCGAAACGACGGTGGTGAACTACACGGTAACCCCGTAGCTGAGCTGGTCCGTGCTGCGATCACCGTCGATAGGTCGCAGCGCGAACCCATGACAAAGACCGCTTGCACCGATTGGCCCGTGCATGGCGGCCTGCGGGCCACGGCATCCTTGGGAGACCGTGACGGAACGCAACGGCGCCTTAGTTTCCAGTTGGCGGCGCGTGTGGTCGGCTTCCCCACAAAGGATCAAGACCTGGACGCCATTCTCGGTACTGGCAGGGAAGGCAAGCTTCTGCGGGAGAGGGAAACCTGCCAGAGGAATCATGCGCCTGCGCAGGACGGTCTGCTCACACCGGCGGTGAGCCGAGCCTCCACACGGGGAGGTTCGGCGGGCCCCGGGGCGCGTCACGTCACCCAGGGAGACTCTTGATGTGACAGCGCCGCCATCACGCCGCGTGACGCCGCAGCGGAGGGTCAACCTCGGGACGGTCACGTTCGGCCGCACGGCGCACTGACCGTGCGCGTGGCGATGCGCGGGGTGGTCGGCTTCGATCACGAGGCTCGCTCGGGGCCACAGCCGGTTAATAGACTCGCAGGACCTCGAAGGCGCCGTCCTGGGGGCGGGCAGCCAGTTCGGCGATGAGCGAAGGGTGCACGCTTGTATAGGACGTGCCGTCCGGGAGCCGAGAGCGCGGCCCCGTAGCGGGCAAGTAGGTCGCCACCGCGCGGGCCAATTCCTCCGGCACATCTGCGGACACGACGAGTTGACCGCGTGGCAGCCGCAGGACGAGCTGCCGGGGCTGCGCCGGAGGGCCGATGTAGCCCGCCATCGTGGCCTCCAGAGTGTTCATGCCCTCAAGCGTGCCGCAGCCGCGCCTAGCGACGGGTGAAAAGCAGCACGTGACACGCAGGAGGGTGGAGGGTGCCACGCCGCACAGGTTGCGGTAGGCGTCTCGGCCGGGTGCTCCAGGGGCCAAGTGTCGCCTCTTTCGGTGCCGCTGGGTTGGTGCTGTGCTCCTGCCCGGTGGACAGCGGACCAGTCCGGACCAGCTATGGTGGGTCACACATCAAGCGCTTCGGGTAACTCCTGGGACAGAGCGTTCATGCCGAACTCGGCATGGCCCTCGCCGTGGTCCCTGCTTACTCGGCCTGCTGGGCGACGCCCTTAGTGGTACCGGTGGGGCCGACCGCCCTCTCGCGACGCTGTCTGGTGCAGGCCATGTACGCTATCGCCCGACTGCCCAACTTCCATGCCCAATCCGTTGTCGGTCTATCAGGACCAGGCCGTGGGGCAGGAGACCTGGCTAGACGGTCGACCAGACCTGGGACACTCGCGTCGCACTGCCCACCGTTGGCCCCGCCTGGAGACCGAGAACCCGCCGCGGGGACAACCCCAGCCCCGCCCAAAGAGGCCAAGCCGTGGACAGCGATCAGCGGGCTTGTGGACTCCTTTGCGGGACCACGTACCCCCGCCGCGTCCGGCTCGAGCGGCTCACGACGGAGAAGCAGCGCAAGGCGGGATCTTCCGATACCCACAGCTCCGTCCACCCTCGGTGCCGAGGGCGGAGAGCGCGGTGGAGAAGAACGCTGGCACGGTGGGGCCAGCGACGAGCGAGCGAGCGTGCTTATTACGGCGTAATGGCAGCCTGCAGCTGGGCTACGGCAGTTCGGCCTTGCCTCGGCGCCCCTCGATCCCTCTTCCGCGCGGGAGAGTAACTCCGACTGGTAGTCGCTCGCTGGTGGGGTCTTCACGTAACCCGCTGATCGAACAGTTCCCCGGCGCGGCGATCAGCACCGGCGGGTGAGTGACCATGTTCCGGAGAACGACAGGTGGCGGCGCCGGGGGTGAGGCATGGACTGCTGTGCTCTGGCGGCGAATTCTCCAGCGGTCCGGCGCCGCCGCGGGCCGTTCCCGTGGTCGACGATGGCGACGGGCAGCTTCCTGCCGCGCATGACCGCTTCGCGGATCGCGGCGCGTGTAGCCGCGTGAGACCCGTCCCGGCCGGTGATCGCATCGTGCCCGTTCTCGCCCACGACGACGGCCGGTGTGGGAAACGGTTCAATGACGAGGTCACGAAAATTGCGAAAGTTCTGGATGCGAACGCGGCGAAGCTGCATCGTTCTCCCGGCCGGCACATGGCGATGTTCTCTCACTGCTGCGCCGAGGCCTGCCCACGCGGCTGTTCGAGACGGATGAACCATCGTAGCTACGGGCAAACCCCGGCGGGCTCAGTTCCCCCCGAGACAGAGAACCTGACCACAGCTGGAAGCCGCCCCAGGTCGGTGCGGACCGGCAGATCGCCTTAAGCGAGGCTGTCGGTCACGCTGTCCGCCAGCGTCTGCAATGCGTGCGCAGCGGAGGGAAGCCTCACCCGGCCCCACTCCGTCTCGGGCCAGCTGTGCTCCAGCTGCCAGTCACCGGCTGTCAGCCGGTGCGTCTCGGCAATGAACGAGACCCGTCGGCCGTAATACACCGCCCCCAGAATCACCCTGCGATCGCTGCCCGCGCACGAGGTGGAGAAGCTCAGCAGACCATCCGGTTCGAACCCGTCCTCCGAGTTGTGCGGCCACCCGTACGTGGCAAGCCAGCGAGGCCTTTCCGGGTCCCCGAGGGCATACTCCTGGTGGCTGGCCTGGTCGCCCAGATGTCTTGCGATCCGGATCAGCATCCGCCGCATGATACCGCGGCTCTCCGCCATGTCCCGGGCGTAGTCATCCTGCGGACCCCAGCCGCTGCGCAGGCCGGTGTTCCTGACCAGAGGGGTCTGGGCGGAGTGGAGCCACAGGCGCAGTTCCTCCTCGAGGCCGTCGATCCTCAGCCGCTCGTTCCGGTCGTTCCTCGTGGCAGCTTCCAGTACATGCCCCAGCGCGTCCAGAGCAGTGTGATCTCCCTTCCAGCGCCGGTTGAGGTCGTAGTCCGTGGCTCCGGCGCGGAAGGTGCCCGGGAGCGGGAGCTGGCCGAGGGGGTAGATGAAGGCTGAGAGGGTCTGCGCCAGAGAATAGACGTCGGCCTGACTGCCCTCCTCCCGCTTGGTCATGCTGCGCATCTCGGGGGCCATGAACCACAGGGGTCCGAGCTTCTCGCCTTCGTAGGTCACGCTCGCTTCACCGAAGTAGGCGATGCCGAAGTCCGCGAGTACGGGGCGTCCGTCGTACCAAAAGAGGTTGTCGGGCTTGATGTCTCGGTGGTAGTACTCCCGCTCATCGAGCTCGCACAGAGTCTGTGCCAGCACATGTATGTGGCCGACGATCTCCTGCAGGCTGGTCGTCTCCACGAAGACCGACTCGAGCGGACTGGCCTTGGGCATCACGTACCAGGCCGGCGTGCCTCCGGTGTCGATGTCCAGAACCGGAAGTACTCCGGCGAGGCCTTCGCCTGTGAACCGGTGCATCATGACAGCTTCGTCGTGGAAGCGTTTGGCACGATTGCTCATGGGCGGCGCCGACCGGTGCTTCAGGACTGCTTCTTCACCGGTCGTCTCGTGTTTGACACTCCGGACGAAGTGCTTCGTCGACTTCGGGTCCTTGATCAGAGGACCTAGATCCTTCCAACCCGGAACGCCAGCTTTGTAGTTGATTTTTCCCACTCACTCAGAGTACGGATCACGCACCCGGGCGCGCTCGTGAATCTTCTGATCGCCGGTGCCGCTTCCCTGCGAAGACCACAGCGCCGCGCACGGCGCGTGTCCAGAGTTCCGGAGCACCAGACCCCCACTCGGCGAGCAGGGGCCGCACCTCACCGATGGCCCGCGTGATGGTCACCGCGCCCGGTGCGGGAAGTAGCGTGGCAGTTCCGCGGTGACTACGGCCGCCGCGGGGGAGACCCAGCGTCGGCGTCGGCGCGCCAGCTGGACGGTGACGTCGGGGAACCGTGCTCCGGGAACCTGTGCCAGGCTGCCCGCCGCGAGCGCGTCCGCGACGTTGGCGTGTGCCAGCAGGCTGAGGCCGAGACCAGCGGCGACGCAGGACCTGGCAGCCTCCAGGCTGCCGAACCTCGTGATCCGGGGCGGCCGTCCTCGGCGGCCGCGAGCAGCCGCTCGAGGAAGCGGTCACTGTACGAACAGCCCTGCTCGTGCAGGAAGTAGTCCTCGCGGGCCAGTTCCGTCCAGTCCACCGGTGCGCCGGCGGCCTTGCCCGCGGCCCGGTGTCCGGGAGCGCAGACGAGCACCAGCGGCTCGCGGGCCAGCGGCGTGCACTCGATGTCACGGAACGCCGCCTCGTCCTCCAGCAGCAGGGCCAGATCCAGCTCGCCGGTGCGCAGCGCGGCGACGGCGGCCGCGGTCCCCATCGTGCGCAGATCCACCTCGATCCCGGGGTGAGTGCGCCGCAGCGCGGCAATCACCGCCGGCAGCCGGGCGGAGACCAGGCTCTCGCCGGCCGAGAGCACGACCCGTCCGGTCAATCGGTCACCTCCGCCACCGGCGGACGCGGCGACCGCGCGCAGCTGGGATTCGGCCTCCAGCACCGCTTCGACGTGCGCCATCACCTCGCGTCCGGCGCCGGTGAGCACCACTCCGCGCGGCAGTCGGTCGAACAGGCGCAGGCCGAGTTCCTTCTCCAGTGCCTGCACTTGGGCGGTGACGGTGGACTGGACGAGGTGGAGGCGCTCGGCGGCCGCGGTCAGGCTCTCGGCCCGGGCGACGGTGGCGAATGTGCGCAGGAGTCGGGTGTCCATCGCGCCGACAGTACTTGCTGCCATCGGAACCAGCGATGGATCGGATCGAAATTCATCGCTTGTACGCATACCAGTGGGGTGTCACGGTAGGGGACATGAACCTGACCACAGACCCTGAGATCCTGCGATACAGCGCATTCACCACCGACCCTGCCGCTGGCAATCCGGCCGGCGTCGTGCTCGACGCGTCCGGACTGGACGACGCCGCCATGCTCGCCATCGCCGCCGAAGTCGGCTACTCGGAGACCGCCTTCGTCACCGCCGCGGACCACCCGGCGCGCCGGTTCCGCCTGCGCTACTTCAGCCCGCTCGCCGAAGTCGCCTTCTGCGGTCACGCGACCGTGGCCACGGCGGTGGCCCTGGCCGAGCGGATCGGTTCCGGCCCGCTCGTCTTCGACACACCGGTGGGCGAGATCGCCCTGGACACCTCCGCGCGGTTGTCCGCGTCCGTGGCGGCGACACTCACCAGCGTCCCCACCCGCTCCCGGCCGGCGAGCGACGAGGAGCTGCACTCCTCCCTCGCGGCACTGCGCTGGTCCCCGGATGACCTCGACCCGGCACTTCCGCCGCACGTCTCCTTCGGTGGCAACGAGCACCTCGTTCTCGCCGCGGCCACCCGCGAACGTCTCGCCGCCCTCGACTACGACTTCGACGCCCTGGCCGAGGTGATGCACCGGCACGGCTGGACCACGCTCCAACTGGTCTGGCGAGAGTCCGGGGAACTCTTCCACGCCCGCGACCCCTTCCCCGTCGGCGGTGTCGTCGAAGACCCGGCCACCGGCGCCGCGGCGGCAGCGTTCGGCGGCTACCTGCGCACACTCGACGCCCTCCCGCCCTCCGGCGCGTTCACCATCCGCCAGGGCGAGGACCTCGGCCGACCCAGCCTGCTCCGCGTCGAAGCGTCAACCGCAGACCCGCGGGTGCGGGTGACCGGGCAGGCGGTCGCGATCACGACGGCGGACACGCGCACCGCGGGCACACCTGCCTGACCGGTCCGGTGCGCCGCGCACCGCCTGAGCGCCCGGTGCGTTGCGCGTGCCGGCGGCGCAACGCATCAGGACCGGCCCCGATGCGAGGGCGGGCCCGTCCCCGGCCGCCTCCGCCAGACCCTGCGCCGATCACCCCGCCCCGTGCTCCGCAATGCGCGTGACGCATCCCGCACTGCCAGTCGAGACTCCGTACACGCGTACGAGCGACTACATCTACATCGACAACCTGCGGCAGGAGGACGAACTGCTCACGGACGCCGTCTGGCAGGCTGGTGAGCACGCCCCGGTACCGACGTGCCCGGCCGAGCTCGTGGCACGTGAGCCACCGGGTGCGCCCACAGGGTGACCGCTCGGGGGCGGCAGGCAGGCCGACTGCACGCTCTGGCGCGGACTCCAACAGAGACTTCACTCCCTCGCCGGCGGAGCACGGCAGACGAGTGGGCGGCCCGTGCCCGGCTTCGCCGCACGCATCGGGACACCGGACGCGGACAACGGCGAGCCCGCCGAAGCACCCGCCCCGGTCTACATGTCGCGGGGCGACATTCGGCCCGCCGACGGCGCCGAGGGCGTACGCCCCGTACCCCCTCGCGCTGGTTCTCGCCTGATCAGCCCGCCGGAGCGAGTACCGTCAGGCGCAGCACCGTGGCGATGGCGATGAGGGCGGGCATGGTGAACCACCAGCGGCGCAGCCAGCCTGCCTTGACGAAGAGAAGCGTCAGGATGCCGGTGACCGCGGTGACGCCCATCCCCAGGCCGGCCGCGACGCCGGAGTGCGCGGCGGTCTCCGTGGTGCCGGGCTCGACCATGTAGGCGAGCAGGATCAGATACGTGGCGACGAGATGTCCCGCGCTGAGCAGAACTCCGCACGCGATGGTTCCCAGGCGGCCGGCACCGCGGCGTTCGGCAGGGTGTCCGGGGGAGGTACTTGCTCGCGTGGCCATCACCGCAGGGACTCCTTGGCCTCGTCCAGGTGCTGATCGAATTGACGGCCGTAGCGCTGGGCGTCGGCGCTCTCGTAGTACGGGCCGCCGTTGTAGCGGGCGGCGAGTTCCTGCATCTGCTCGCGTGTCATCTTCTCCGGCGGCACGTCGGCGAAGCCACTCTCCGCCTTGAGCTGCGCCAGGTACTCGGAGGCGATGAAGATGTTCGTCGCGGGGGCCTTGACGGCGTCCACGACGACGGCACGTTGCGTGTCCGTCAGGGTTTCCGGGTCGTAGCCGAGGACTTCGGCGGCGCGACGGATCTGGATGGCCATGGGCCCCATCGAGGTCCGGTCCGGGTCTTCGCTGCCGGGAAGGATCTTGCGGCCTTCGAAGGCCGCGTCGTCCAGCAGGCCGGGATCACCTGCCACTTCCTTCCAGGCTATGCCTGCCACCATTTCCGGGGGAAGTCCGGAATCCGCTGCTGCGGCCTTGAGGAGTTCCTTGTTGGCCGCGATGTACTCGCGACGGTCCTCGTCCGATGTGGACAGCCACCAGTAGTTGTTGCCCACGCCTTCCGGCAGGCTGTTCACCCTGGTCTGGATGCGGAACAGCGCCTCCGACATGTACACGTGCTCACCCACGGTGGGGATCGAGTCGACCTTGGGGCCGGCTCCCGGCAGCTGGGTCCCGGCGTTCCCCCTGGCTTCCCGGGCCTCCGTCTGGAGTGGCACGAGGCCCTTCAGGAAGGCCGCGATGTCGGGCACCGTGCCCTTGAACTCGGGTATCGCCTTGTAGGCGGCCTTCAGGTCGGCGACGCACAGCCGACGGGCGGCCGACTCCACGCGCAGCGCGTCACCGTAGTGGTCCTTGGTCTGGTTGTAGAGGCGTTCGGCGTCGTCACGGATCGCGTCCACGTCCACGGTCGCCTCGGCGAGCCAGTCCATGACGCCTGTGCTGGCGCGCAGGTCTTCCCACTGGCGCAGGGGTTCCGCCGCCCGTGCGGTGGGTGTGATGGCGGACGCCTCCCGGGCCATGACCTCGGAGAGCTTGCTCTCGGCAGCCCGGCCGTTCCGGTAGTGCGTCTTCGCGGTCGTGACGGCATCGGCGTATGCCGCGAGCGCTGTCGAGGCCTTCCGGAACGCCTCCGAGAGCCCATCGGCCAGCGAGCGGCTCTCCTGGAGCCGCTTCGCGTACAGATCGCGCGCGGAGCTGACCCACGCGATCCGCCCCGCCTTCCGGAAGGCGTCGTCAGTGGAGTCGATGAGCGTGTGCAGTCGCCGGAACTCGGCGGCGTTCCGGTCGATCAGCGCCGGATTGGCTTCTTCGAGGAAGGCGACGTCCGCGTGATAGGCCATCACCGGTCACCTCTTCTCGGGCGGGACGAAGGTACCGCAGTCGAGGATCGAATCCATCCGGCCCTGCACGCCCTTGTCCACGGTGACATAACTGCTGCCGGCCGCCTGCAACTTCGTGGCCAGGGACGCCAGGAGAGCGACCATGTCGTTGTACTGGTCCTGTGCGAAACGGGCGAGTGTGTCGACCTGCGCGGCCACCTCGTCATGGGCGCGGGGAAGCCTGGCCTGGGTGGCATTCTCGCCGTCCATACGGCCCTCGTAGAGGAGGCCGGCGATCTCCATGAGGAGATGCGAGCTGCCGTTGATCGAGGCCTTGCTGACGGAGTATCCGCCTCCCGCATTACCTGCCCCATCGGAACCGGTGTCCGCGGCCGGCACCCCGTTGAGTTGCATCTGCGCGGCATCACGCCGCCGCGCGAGCGCCGCCTCTTTGAGGCTCGCCCACTCCTCATCGAACGACATCGCTCTCCCCCTGAGCTCGTACATATGGTGATCTGACGATAAGTCCACCGACGATCAGGATGTCACAGGTCGCTGGTACGGTCCGGCCGAGATTGCGCCAGGGAACACGCATCCTCTGGGTGAGACCCCCGGCACTGCGCGCACGGGGGACTGCGTCCCGGATCTCCGTCGGGAACAGGGCAGTTTGAGCCCTGCGGAGCGGCCCGCACGTGGTTGGAGTCGATCACCGCCGGGACCTGCGGGTCACCCACGTCGCCGGCGCCTGTCTCTTCTCGCGAAGCTTCGACAGCAGCTGTTCACCGCTCCGGGAGACAAGCGGACTCACCTGCCTCCCGTGTTCCTGGGCACGGGAGGCATTGTGTCGTCCGGCCTCTGGCGGGCCGCCGCGCTCCTGCCATGCCGCAAGGTCATGGTCCCTCCGCCGGCCGTTGGACCGTCCTCCAGCGCGGGGCGTCGTCATCCGGGACCTCCGGTGACGCGAAGTGGAAGGGCACCTGGAGGTGGGCGGCCAGCGCCCCGCCGGCCTCAGTGGCAGCAGCGCCGGGAGGAGGGCTGCCAGGCCGGTGATAGATGGTCGCCAGGCGGATCTCTCCCTCCGGAGCGTCCAGAACCGCTACCAGGTCCACGAACCAGTCGTGCACGGTGTTGCCGTCCCAGATCGCCTCCACCGCTGCCACACGGTCAGGTAGAGCCGCGGCAAGGGCTGCGAGCGAGGGGAGGTCCAGCGGATCGGGCGGCGTGTGCTCTACTCGGTCGCCCAGAGCCTGGTATCGCGCGTGGACCACCCGCTCGGCCTCGTGTAGCCCGACCCCCAGCGGGCGCAGCGCCTCCCAGACGGACCTGACCGCCGACAGTCGGCGGTCACGCAGCACATCGGCATCCACCTCTCGGCAGGTCCGTTCCTCCAGGTAGGCCCACCAGCCACTCACTGGGCCACCAGCCGGGATCTCAGGATGCATGTCATGCGTGGGAACGTACGCCAGGACCTGATACTCCGGCCCGGTCCCCGGGCATGACCGTGACCGATGACCCGCATCGGACCTCGGCCAAAGGGCAGCTTGGCAGCAGCGGAGGGATCGGAGGCGGCCCCGGCGCTGTGATGCGTCTCGTGGAGGTGGCCCACGCTGGTCTGCGCGAGCCACCGCTCCACCTGGTCAGCGCCGAATCCTGATGACGGCAAAGGCGGTACCGACCTAGCGTGCCGCGCATGACCTCCCCAGGCGGCCACCCTGACGACAAGCCCAGCGTGACCATTTGCTGCCATGACAGCTCTTCCATAGGCGTGACGCTTTGCGACCGATTCGCTTCGACACGGACGCCGTGCAATACGCCGTTGAGCTAGGCGCCCCGATAAGGAGGCTATGCCGGACTGACCTGGACCCTGCGGCCCTGGCGAGGGGGCGCCGGCGGCTGGGACGCCTCGGTGACCAACGGGCTGGAGGCCGGCGAGCAGATGACTTCCCTGGCGGCCGACGTCTGGAACTTCCTCACCCGCGGGCAGCCATGACAGCTGGCATACGCATCACCTGGACGTTGGCGGGATCCGGGTGGGCCGACTGCACCCTGGAAGATGATCACGCGAATGCCGGACTCACTGTGTCCCGCGTCAGCACCGCACCCGGAGAACTTCTGACCGCCGTGGCCCGGCTCGTCACCCGTGAGGCAGAAACGCACGCCCAGTTCGAGGCCGACGCTACGCGCCGAAGGCGCCACCGCCGTCCATAGGGCCCCGGGCGCGCTGACGCGACCACGGCCGTCGAAGCCGCTGTCCGGTTCGACTGACCGGTCGGGCACCGGCCTGGCCTCGACAGGCGCGTGCAACATTGGCTTGGCCACCGCAGTGAACACCGGTTACGAGACAAGTCCAACAGCGGGGCGGCGGAGGCAGGGCGATGAGCGGGCTGCTCGGGTGGATTCAGTCGCCTCCGCCGAAGTCGCCGCTGTGCGGGGCTCTGTCGTGGGTGCCCGAGTCGGCCGGCTCGTCGAGGTCGTGCCGGGCGGCTGTGCGGCCGCTGGGGCTGTGGCCGCGGCTGAGGTTGTCCGCTGGGCGAGAGCCTGTTGTCCTGTGCGGTGTGGACGAGCTGGTGACGGACACCAGGTGGTGAGTGTGGCTGTCCTCGCCGTTCAGTGCCTGGGTGACGACGGTGCGGCAGTGGCGGGTGAAGCGGGGCCAGGGGCGGGTCGTGCCGGCGGGCCAGATAGCGGCGGGCGGCCAGCACGGCCCTCAGCGGTATCCAGGCCGTCGTCCACATGCCCGGATCCAGGGAGGGCAGTCCGGGCACTGGACACCGCGCGATCATCGCGTGCAGGGACAGGCTGAACGCCGCGCGGACCTGCGCCGAGGCTTGCGGTCGTTTCCCGTCCCCGGCGACGTCCTCGGGCAGGTACGGGTACACGGCGCACAGCATCCCCCGTGCGGCCGGCTCCGCCTCCTGCGCGGGCTCCGGTACGGCGGCGTCCAGGACGCCGCCGGCGGTCAGCGCGATGGCGTACCCGAGCCACGTCCGCGCCCTCGTGTCCCCGCGCAGCGAGCCGACGAACCGGTCCGCCGCCAGCGTGAGAGAGCACGCCCGCCACAGGGCGAGGGACCGCGTCCGGCAAGCCGTCCGGTCGCCGTAGCCGCCGTAGAAAGCCGCCTGATCTTCGTGGACAGCCATTGCCGTGACGCCCACGGGGGGTGCGAGCAACGAGACCGGCGCGGCGGCTCCAGGCTGAGTGGTCGGCGTTGGGGGCGCGTTGGGCGGTTCAGCGTGCGGGGTGCTGACGAGGTCACGGCCTGCCGCACCAGCGGCCCAGGTCCGCAGAACGGTTTAGCCGGCCCTTCCGTCGCGATGCGACCGCTCCTTGCACTGTATTCGAATCCGGCGGCGTGGAGGTGTAGGTGTGCTACACCTGGGAAGGTGCCGGTCCGGTAAGGATGCACCACCGGGAGGGCTTGGACATGGCAGCGATCTCTGTGCCGCGGACGGACTGCAGGGCGACTGACGCACTGGCGGGTTCGGGGGAGCGGGTCTCGGACGTTGCCGACCTGCCCTGGGTCGAGGACGCCGGGAAGGTTGCTCCGAAGGATGCCCGTGCTCTGTCGAAGGTGTTCTTCGACCGGCTGCAGGTGCTGGAGGAGGGAACGCACGCGTATCAGTACGCACGCAACACGCTCATCGAGATGAACCTCTCCTTGGTGCAGTTCGCCGCCCGCCGGTTCCGTAGCCGTGAGGCCGGCGACATGGAGGACGTTATCCAGGTCGGCACCATCGGTCTGATCAAGGCGATCGACCGGTTCGACCTGTCCCGTGAGGTTGAGTTCAGCACCTTCGCCATCCCCTACATCGTCGGTGAGATCAAGCGCTTCTTCCGGGACACCAGCTGGGCCGTACACGTGCCCCGCCGCTTGCAGGAGCTGCGCGTCGACCTGGCGCAGGCCAAGGAACTCCTCGCTGCGCGCCTCGACCGTGACCCGAACGTGAGGGAGCTGGCAGACCACCTTCAACTGACCGAGGACGAGATCATCGAGGGTTTGATCGCCTCCAACGGCTATACGGCCGGTTCGCTCGACGTGCCTGGCGAGGGCGAGGGCCCGGCGGGCGTCGCACGCACCTATGCGGACGTTCTGGGCGCAGTTGATCCGGCCCTGGAGAAGTCAGAGGATCTGCAGGCGCTGGCTCCGCTTCTCGGGGAGCTCGGTGAGCGGGATCGCCGTATCATCGCGATGCGGTTCGGTCAGGAGATGACCCAGGCCCAGATCGGCACCGAGCTCGGCGTTTCTCAGATGCACGTGTCCCGGCTCCTGTCCCGCGCGCTCGCCCAGCTCCGCACCGGCATGCTCGCCTGACACTCCCCAGGACGGGCGCCCCATGGTCCTTCGCCGAGGCGCCGGCGCGCACGGTGTTCGGCTAGCTCAGGCCACTTGACGGGTGCGGGGTCTGCTGAGGTCTTCGCCGGGGAAGTCAAGCTGGACTGCGAGGGCAGCGAGTCCCTCGCCGAGTGCGCGGCGTTCGGTTGGGCTCAGGTTCCCGATGGCTCGGTGGAGCATGGTGTCGCGCTTCTCGCGGATGCCGCGCAGGTGCGTCTTTCCAGCGTCGGTCAGCTGCAGGGTGATCTCGCGCCTGCTGCCGGGGCAGGGGCGCCGCTCGAGGAATCCCATGGCTTGGAGGCGGTCGCACAGCCGGCTGACGTTGGACGGCGAGGACGCCAGCAGGGTGCAGGCCTTCCGCATACGGATGCCGTCGTCGCGGTCGATGACGTAGAGCAGCCGAAGCTGCGAGGTGGACATGGGCGCGGTTGCGTGGCTGGCAGAGTTCCTGGCGTGCTCCCACAGCACGTCGAGGAGTTCGGTGATGAAGCCTGCTGACTGGCTGGTCTCATCACCTGTGGTGCTGGGGGCAGTGTCCGGTGCTGGCATGTCTTCCCCATGGTGTGGTGCCTGTACCCGGCGGTCGGCCGGGCAGTGGCTCATCTGGTGCTGTTGGGCCCGGTGGGGCGGGCCGTCTTCGTCTCGTCGCCGGAGCTTGCGGGCTTCTCGGCACGGGTGGGGAGTGGTCGCCAATCAGCCGATGACCTTATTGCTGGTCCTCCGGAAGCAACCCGCCGCCTCCGCGGCCGGATAGATCACGAAGCCGTTCCTGCCTGGAGTGCTGCTGGCAGGGGAGCCGGTGCGGACGTGGGTCCCTCGAGCCCGTCGGCCTGAGGGACCCACGCGCCGTTTCGCTACTCCTTGACTGGGGTCGCCTTCAGCAGGGGCAGCCACTGTGATGGCAGCGCCTGCTCGGCCCGGAAGATGTCGGCGAGTTCGGCGAGGCTGAGCACTGTGATCGTGCGTGCTCGGGCAGTGCGCCACGACCGGATGAGGCGGTCGAAGACGTCCAGGACCGTTGGCTGGCGTACGAGGTAGGTCTCGTCGTTGGCGAGCATGCGCGCGGCGGCCATGATCTTCGGCTTGGGGGACATGAGGAGCGCGATGGAGCCGCTGGGCGCAGAGGCCTTTCGTTCTGCCTCCGTGTACCTGAGGTGTCCTTGTGCCTGGCGGACATTGTCCGGACCGATCTCACCGGTGGGCGTGGCTTCACTCTTCGCCTCCCAGGTGACCCAGCGGGCGTCGTCGAAGATCCAGACGGCATCAGGGGCTGCGGGGTTGGCGTCGTCGTCGTTGCCGTAACTTTCCGAGGCGCCGGCGAAGCTGCCGAGGTGGACGAGTCCGGCTTCGTAGGCGCGGTACTCGGTGCCTGCGAGGCCGGCCCGCGCTTCGGTGAGGGCCCGTTCGAAGGGCTCGGGACGGTGCAGTTCGGTACGGGCGATGACGGCGAGCATCGCGGCTTCATCAACGGGGGCGAGGTCGCCGAGGACGGGCGCGTGGGCCCGGTCGCTCGGCGAAGCGATGTGGGCGAGGAAACTGCTGGTCTGCGCCTTACGCTGGAGCTCGCGGTAGTAGCGGACACCGGTGGCGCGGTGCGTTGAGTCTCCGCCCTGCTGCGCGAGCCGCTCGGCGATGCTGTACCCGAGGTAGTTCCACAGCGCGGCATAGCGCTGGGGTGTCCGCTCGCCCTTGAGCTGGTCCAGGACGCGCTGTACGGCGGTGAGGGCCCAGTCCCATTGGTTGTTCCAGATAGCTTCCCAGGCCGCGACCTCGTGCCGGGCCGCGTTGTGCAGCTCACGGGAGCTGGGGGCGACGGTTCGGGTGTACTGCTCGCGCTGGGAGGAGATATGGGTGTCGACCCCAGCCCAGTCCTGATCATGCCTGCGGAAGACGGCGAGGTTGTCGAGCATCTCGCTCGAGGTGGTGCCCAAGCTGTTCGTCCGTCCGAACTCGACCTCGGCGTGGACTTCCGGGTGCAGCGCCCCCTGAACGTCTGGACCGGACAGGTACGACGTCAGGGACCGGCCGAGCACCATGACGGCCGCCCAGTCTTTGTTGTTGCGTGTGGCCCGGCCCGAGCCCTGCACGATGCGCGCGCGGATGCGCTCCTGAAGCACTTCCAGGGCGCCGAGTGATTCGTGCAGGAAGCGTTCCTGCAGGTCTCCTCGGGCGGGCAGGCCTGCGAGTACGACGAGCCGGCAGTCGTCTCCAGGGAGGTCTATGCCGTCGTAGCGGTTGGTGAGGAGCAGGACCGCCTGGTCCATCGCGGTGAAGGCAGTGAGGTCGTCTTCGACGTCGTTGGCCTTCACGACGGGGTGTGTCTCGGGCAGGCACTCCTTGGCGAAGGTCTCGGCTGTACGGCTGTCGGGGGTGAGGATGACGGCTCGTCCCGCGCTGCTGACAACCCCGGAGACGAAGGCGGGTACCCGCGCGGGCGCTGTGGACAGGTCGTCTGTCAGTTCGGGGAACATGAAGAACCGTCGCCCGGTGCCCCGGGTTTCCCAGCCCTTGGGGACGGGGATACGGTCGATCTTCCTTCGCCCGAAGGCACGCTCGAGCTCGCCGCCGTCTCCGAGGGTCGCACTCATGTATACGCGGCGGACAGGGCTGTTGAAGGCCTCGTGCTGCGCCGTGGGCGCGATGAGGGGGCGGATGAGGATCTGTCCGTACGAGACGTAGATCAGGCATCGGTCGAGGCGTCCCTGGAGGAACTTCCAGGCATGGAAGGCGTTCGTACTCAGCTTCGAGCCGTGGGCTGCTGCCGCGACGGCTTCTTCGAGGGGGAGGGACTGCTCGGCAACACCGATGGGGGAGGCGAGGTACACGTACGCCGAGGAGTCTTCTGTCTTCGGAGCGCGCAGCCGGGTGTCGACGAGTGGATCCAGCGCGGGCTTCAGCACGGAGAGAACGTCGAGGTACGCACTCTCCTCGGTCTTGCGGGAGATGGCGAGACTCCACGGACCGGCCACGTACCCCTCGGCCGCGTGAGCGTCGTCCAGGACGAGCATGCCAGCGTTGTCGAGAGCCGGATTCGAGTTGAAGACATGGCTGTAGACGCTGACGGCGACGGCTTCCCCTGCCTCGTACTGCGCCTGGTGGGCTGGATTCCATGTATTCACGCGATTGACGAGCAGTACGTTCGGAATTCCATACTCGTCGAACTTCGCTGCCGTCTGCCGCGCCAATTGCCGCGTGGGACAGAGGTAGGCGACACGTTCGCCGTGTTTGCGGCGCCGGTACTCGCTGATCAGTCCTCCGACAAGAGTTTTACCCGCCCCGGTCGGCAGCTCAATTGCTACGTCTGACGCGTCCGACTTCGTTTCGTGCCAGTCTCGAAGGACATCCTGTTGGTGTCCCCACACGAATTCGGGCCCACGGTTCGTCAGGGCAAGAATCCGATACAGGTCGACCGGGTCTTCTGGCATGGCCGCCTCGGCGGACTTGAGCTTGAAGGCCACTGCACTCCGTTCCCCCCGCTGAGCTGACAAGAGCTCAGCATCCATCCCCGTTGCTCGGCTGCTCAAAGTACTGCAGCATGCCGGGCCGCTGGCAACAACTGGATGCCGAGGTGGTGATGCATGTCCACGCGTCCGAAGGAGAGACCACGACTCGGACCTGTCCGTGGAGGCAGACGAACGATCTCGCCACGGGCTGTCGCATGCACGCTCCCGGGGCGGTGTCCGCCGTTACACGGTCAGGAGCTGGTAGCTATGCGGCAGGCGGGGCATACCTTGGGGCTTCGGGCCCCATAGCGGTGGATCGGGGCAGCACACAGCGTGCAGGGCCTATCTAAAACGCAAGCTCGCCGCCCGGCTCGCGCACCAGGGCATCGAGGCCCTCCGTGATCTGGCCGACGAGATCGCCCGAACTGGCGGGCACGGCTGCGAGTAGGAGACCCTCTACGACGAAGTCCTGCCCACGCTCCCTGGCCTGCTGAAAGCCGGCCACCTGAGCGGCAGTTGCTGACCTCGCGCCAGGCGGACAGGGCGGGGAGGCAGGGCTGTCTTCCACACCTGGTCCTCCCGCCATGGGTGCCAGCCGCGAATGGAGAATCTCGGCTGTGCCGTGTCTGGGAGAGGCGGGTGCGCGCCTGCGGGCAGGCGACGGTTCGCGACCGGCGCCGCAGGCAGCACGACGACGCACGTGGAGCGCGCCGGGTCGGTATCGCCCCGGCGCGCCACAAAAAGCCAGCGACCGAGGGGCGAGGGCCATTACGCTCCCTGAATGTCTGACAAGCGGCCTCCGGGCACGTTGGGTGTTGACCTGCGCAAGCCGGGACTTCGTCCCTGCGGGCTGTGCGGTGAGGTGCGCGGGATGACGAAGGCGCATGTGCCGCCGAAGGTAGCCGGCAACCGAGGCAAGGTGACCAGCGCAACCGTTCGGGTCCACAACAACGTACGCAGCGTGGGTCGACTCGACGCGGGCGGCATGTGGATGCGCGGACTCTGCGGCGACTGCAACAGTCTCGCGGGACTGAACTACGACAGCGCTTATGGCGACTTCGCCAAGGCTTTGGACACCTACCAGCGGGCGCGCTCGCTCCTGCTTCTTCCGCGGGCTGCCCCAGCGCCGCCCGTACGCGTCGCACCAGGCCGGGTCGCCCGGTCGATACTGATCGGGATGTTCGCCACCACTCCACAGCTGCGGGTGATGTTCCCGGGACTCGCCGTCGACCTTCGCGAGCGGCGCTCTCACATTACGCTGCCCGAGGGAGCCTCGCTGCGCGTGGCCCTGTATCCCCTGAGGTGGACACGCCTGGCCAGCATGTTCAGCAACTACCGGGTGCTGGGGCGCAGGCTCTACTACAACGTGTTCTCCGAGGTCTACTTCCGCCCGCTGGCGTGGGCCCTGATACCCAGCGACCGCGGGTACGACGAGCACATGGGCGAGTCCGTCTTCGACAACCTCGGATGGGCAACCGTGGACGACTGGCTCCAGTACGGCGATGACGTCACAGGGGTCGATCTGCGCGACCTCTGCCGCCGCGGCATCCCCCACGTGCGGCACCCGCTGTCCGGGCACGAACAGGACAACTGGGTCCAGCTCTTCAACGACAAGATCACGGCCATCATCGAAGGCGAAATTCCAAGCTGACGTGCTGGGCCACGGGCGGGAACGGGCAGCCCACGGTTGGATAATGGCCCTCACGCTCGATCCACCCGCGTCCCGTCGGCCGCCGGGCGGGGATACCCCAGAGGGCTCCAGCACCCTCGATGGCCGGCAGCCCACACCGCGCATGCCAGGAGAACACGTTGATACAGCAGCAGTTCCCATGGCAGCGGCGCGTGTTCGTGCTGGACGAGCCCCCTGCTCACGGCCGTTACGGATGGCCGCCCAGCCACGCACAGGCTGGTGTGCTACTAGCCCAGGAGCGGGCCACCGCGATCATCGTGTTGCGTGGCGAACGCGGCATGGGCAAGACGTACGCCCTGCGCCAGGAACACGATGCCCTCCTGTCCGCCGGTCTGCATCCCGCCTGGCTCGACCTGAAACGGTGCACCACGACCCGCAGGGCGCAGAGTCACCTGCAAGAAGCACTTACACCCCCCACCGAACCAGGGGAGTGGCACATCCTCCTCGACGGCCTGGACGAGGGCCTCAATGACCTCCCCCAGTTGGACCAGCTCCTGCTGGAGGCGCTCGAGGATGTGGCCGAAGCAGACCGCGAAAGGCTTCGCCTGCGGATCACCTGCCGCAGCGCCCGCTGGCCGGCCCGGTTCGAAGAAGCCCTGCGCGCAGACTGGCAACCCGACCAGATAAAGAGCATGGGCCTGACCCCACTCGGCCCCGACGACGTAGCCGTCGCAGCTGGGATGGTCGGCGTGCCGGACACTACTGCCCTGCTCGAGTCGATCCAGCAGCAGGGACTGGTGGCGCTGGCCACCCACCCGGTCACGCTGCTGCAGCTCCTGGACAGCTACACCCTTCACGACCGCCTGCCGGCAACGGTGCACGACGCCTACCTCCAGGCATGCCTGCGCCTGTGCACCGAGCACCGCCGCCCCACCAACCCGACCCAGCTCCAGGCGCAGGCATCACCCGAACACCTGCTGGCCGTCGCGGCCCGGCTGGCGGCCACGATGCAATTTGGTTCATACACCGCGGTGACCGAGGACGAATCCGGTACGCCGACAGACCTGCGCCTGTCGCGGCTCGACGGCCTTGATGAACCCGGACACCTTGGCGGCAACGTCCCGTGCACCCTGTGGAATCTGCGGCAGGTCACCGAATCAAGCCTGCTGGTCCCGACCGGTGACCTGCGCTGGACCTTCGCCCACGACAGCTATCGCGAATTCCTCGCCGCGCATTTCCTACGCATGCACCATTTGCAGCCGCAGCCCCAGCGCCAACTGCTGTGGATCGGAGACGGCGAAGCCCGCCACATCATCCCCGCCCAGCAGGAAGTCGCCGCCTGGCGCACCACCAGTGACGCCACCCTTTTTGCCGACCTCCTGCACGACGACCCCCTCGTCTTGCTTTTGGCCGACCTGCCCAGCCTGCCCGACACCGACCGAGAGCGCGTAGTTGACGCCCTGTTCACCCTGCTGGAACGGGATGACACGGTAAGTCTCGACCACAGCCTGCTGCACCGCCTTAACCACTGCCGACTGGCCGGCCAGCTGCGTACTCGCCTGCAGGAGCCCGGCGAGCCCCGGTTGACGTATGCGGTAGTCAGCATCGCCCGGGCTTGCCCCCACCCCGAACTCGCCGACGACTTGCTGGACGTGGCCGAAGACGCGCGCTACGACACAGGCGTGCGCACCGCTGCCCTAGCCGGCGTCACCGAGCCCACGCCTGACACCCTCACCCGGATCATGGACCTGACCCAAGATCCTTCGCCCGAGGTGATCGCTGCGGCCCTACGCCACCTCTATCCCGGCCATCTAACGGCGACCGGCTACCTCGACCGCATCCGCGACCCGGACCCGGCGTTCGTGGGCACCGCCTTCATCCTGCGCAATGAGGCACCGGCACAGCTCGACGGCAGCACCATCGCCGAAGCAGCCCAATGGGCCGGACGTGCCCTTCGCGCGGGAGATGCCCAGTCCACCAGCCCCAGCCTGGCCCTGGCCGTGTTGGGCCGTGCGGTTATTCTCAACGAGGAGACCCCCGCCCTCGACCTCGTGCCCTTCATTGGCGAGGGACTGCTCGGCCTTGCCGACGACGAGGACCGCCTGCACAGCTCGCTCCTGCAGACCTCTCTGGAGGACCTGGCTCAATCTCTGGACAGCTGTCCCCAGACCCGGCGCCTACTCGCCCGCCATATCCTTCAGCACTCCGAGGACGATCCCTTCTACACCGTGCTGGCCGGCATCCCCGGCGGTTCCTTCCTGCCCGGTGCCGACCTGCTGTACTGGATGGAACACTGGGACCAACTCATCGCCATCAATCCGGCCCGCGCCCAGCAGGCTGTCCGCTTCGCGCCCCCCGAAGAGCCTCAAACAAAGGCACGTGCGGATGCCGCGCGCCGCGCCCATCCCACGCTCGCCGAGGCCACGGCATTCTGGGAGACTTATCAACGCGATCAGCGAGAACGCTCTGCCCGAGCCGAAGCGCAACGGCGACAACAGCGCTTTGATCCGGCCGCCCTGAGCACGGCCATCGACGAGGTTCGCGCCGCCCGCGGCCCAGACGTCCTGACCGCGTGGAACGCCCTCCTGAACTACCTGCGGCGCACGCCGGACGGATCACCAGCGCGACACACCGGTGGCGTGTCCATGCTGGCCGCCCGGGCACCCTCACGTCCCGCCACCGGCACCGACCCCGCCCGGCGCCTCAGCCAGGCAGCCACTCACCTCCTGAGCGAACTCCCCCCGCTGACCACAGCCAACTTCCGCCCAGCTTCCACCGCCCGCCCGCCGTCCGCAGAACTCACCGCCTTCGCCCTCGTCGACAACCCGGTAGCGCTACACGCCAGCCCCGAGCACTGGGCCGGCTGGGCCGTCGCCCTCGCCCAAAACCCCGCCTACAATGCCGAGGAACGCCAGCTACAGCGCACCTGGATGCCACTGTGCGTTGCGCGTGCCGAAGACCAGCTGCCCCCGCTGCTGCTGGATACCCTCGACCACGTCACCGACCAGACCTTGCGCGACCTGGTAAAAGCCTTGGAAGGGGATCCCTCATACAAGCTCCAAACGCTCCTGTCTGCCTGGGCACGGCACAGCGACCGCAGCCCCGAGCAGTGGTGTGCCGTTCTTGAGGAACTCGCCGCCGCCGAAGACCGCAACGCCCTCGGCCACCTGGTGGACGCCCTCGACACCGATCCGCGCGGACACGAGCCCGGCTCGCCGCCACGGCAACGCTGGCTTTTCGCCGCCCGCGCCCTGCTGCGTCACGACATCCTGCCTGACCACTGGCCCGCTCTGCGCCGCGGCTTGGCCGACGCCACAGTCTTGGCGGAATACGGCAACCTGCTCACCGGCCTGTCGACCGGCCCCGATGGAGGGGCCTTTGACCACCTCGACGACGACGTACTGGTCGATCTCTACACTCTCCTTCTGAAGGACACCGGCATCGCACGCCTGCAACGGCCTCTGCGTGGTGGCTTCATCCAGCAGGAAGACCGCCTCGTCGACCTGCTGCGCCACCTGCCACGCATCCTCGCCTCCCGTGAAACCCACCACGCGGCAGCCGCTCTGTACCGGCTCGCCCAGGCCTACCCGCTCGTATGGCAACTGCGCGTGCTCGCCCGAGCCACCGCCCGCACGGCGGCGGACCGTAGCATCCTGCCTCTCGAGCCCGAACAGATGATCCGGCTTGTCACCGACCACCAGGCACGCCTCGTCCGCGACGCCCGCCAACTCCTCGACCTGGTCCGTGAATCCCTGGCCGCCCTGGAGGAAGACCTTCAGGGCTACAACGGAACGGCCGTCAGCCTCTGGAACCGTAACCAGCACCGCTTCAACTCCAGTACCCAGTGCTGGCCCTGCTGGGAAGACGACCTCAGCGACGCCGTCGCTTCCTTCCTGCGCCGTGACATCGGCGGCCACCGCGTCGTCGTCAACCGGGAAGTCCAGGTACGACGCGACGGCCTGCCCGGCCTGCGCACCGACGTCCAGATCGAAGCCCCCGCTTCTCCCGACACCGGTCAGCACACCCTCAGAGTCATCATCGAGGCCAAGGGATGCTGGAACCCAGAGCTGCCCACCACCGCCCGAACCCAGCTGCGCGCCTACCTCAGCGAACCCGACACCGCGGGACTGCTCCTGGTCGGCTACTTCGACTGCACGCGCTGGAACACCAAGAAGCGCAGCTGCCCCGCGACCAACCACGGCATCGACGACGTCCGCCGCGAGCAACGCGAGCAGGTTCGTCATCTGACCCACGAGGGCACACTGCTGGCCGCAGCGCACGTACTGGACTGCCGGCTGCCGAGTGAGGACAGCGACTGGCGCAAGACGACTGACGAGATGTCGTAGACGCCCGGCCTGCCGCGGCAGTCCTCAACTCGGGCCGCGCGTTCAGCCGTCCGCACGCGGCGAGAATGCCAGGACCGCACCGTTGGGGCGTTGCTGGCCCAGCCATTGCCCGAGAGGGCAGCCGGCTTGCCGGGTGTATTTGTCCGGGGTGAGGTGGCCGTTCTGGGAGACGTAGGCGCGTGCGTGGCCCGGGCCGGGGCTGACGCTGCAGGAGCGTGTGGCCGAGGCGGGCCGTTCGCTCGTGTCGGCGTGGGGTGTGATGCCGAGGGCGGTCAGGAGATCCTGCTGGGCGGGGTGGAGATGCTCCCAGCACTCGCGCTGGACACGGGTCCAGCGGCAAAGGCCTCGGGAGAGGCTCGTGGCCGGGACGCCGTCGGCACCCGTAGCTGCTGTGCGGATGCGGTGGTAGGTCTGCTGCCACTGCAGGGGGCCAGGGCGGATTCCACCACGGATCGATCATGGTCAAAGCCTTCCCCGGATCGGGGAAAGACGCCCCTCGTTGGCGCGTCGTCGTTGCCAGGCCAGCCACTTCCCCAGCGCGGTCCACGTGGACGCGACAGCCGTACGCTTCGACACCCCGATACCCGGCGACCTGCTGCCAGCCTTCACCTGGCACAACGCTCGAGGCAAGACCCGCAACCTGAAGTACATCGTGGACGGCCGCCTGGAGCGCTCCGTCAGCCTCCAGGGCTTCTGCCGACTCACCTCCGAGTCCCCCGATACGCTGGACGGGCTGGTCGACAGCGTCCAGTGAGACCGGCAAGCCGCGCACCCCGATGCCCACCGGCCGAGGAGCGGTATCCCTATCGCGCTACACGCTGCCCGCCCAGACCCCGTCAATGCCGGCGGCGCCCCATCCGGCGACCTCGGGCGGGTTGAGCGTGGCTGTGGCCTGCACGTAGTCGACGTCAGAGCAGCCGCGGACGGCGTGTTGCCGGGTGGACGTGAGCGTCCACGTTCGGCCGGTGCCGTCGGAGATGGTGTCGCCGTCCTTGACCGGCCACCCCTTGGGGTCGAGCCGTACGGTCCATGTGCCGTCGGGCTGTTCGAGGACGGAGCTGGGCCAGGTGGCGCGTGGTGCGGGCCGTCGGCCCGGGGGCGGGGTACGGGTACGCCGTTGGCGTCGCGCGCCCAGGGGGGCGAGGACGTACGCGGTGAGCATGGCGTTCGGGAGCACGACGGCCACGGCGAGCGAATCCCTTCTCAGCGGGCGCGGCGGCTGGAGGAGTAGAGCCGCGGTTGGCGGGCGGGCCGGTTGAGAGCCTGGAAGAGGCGGCGCTTCCAGCGGGAGAAGCTGCTGAGTTCCGGCAGAGCGCCGGCCTGGCCGGTGACGGGTGATGAGTCGCAGGAGATCGACTGCCCCTCCGCGTTGACGGAGGACACCCGGCCCTGGGAGCCGACCCCGCCGGGCCGGTTGTGTTCGGTATCGGCGGCATGGGTGGTGACGTAGCGGACGATCGGGTCGACGGCGGCCCCGTCGAGCCCGACGAGGAAGTCGACATCCTACGTGCCGTCCCCGCGGGGGCGGTAGGCGGCGACCTCGACCAGGTCGTCGATGTCGATCGGCCAGGAGTCGACGTCCTCGAGCTGGTCGCTCCTGCGCAGTGTGAGACCGATCTTCGTGACGAGCTTGGGAACGACGAGCTGCCCCCCCGACAACGTCGGCCTGTGCGCTCCGGATGGCAGGCCGCGGTCAGCGGGAGCGGTACTTCGAGTCCACCGGACGACGGCCTCGGGTGAGGTGAGGAGCCCCAGCCTGAGCAGCAGGTCGAGCCGTATGGACTCGTGGACGGGTTGGGCTCCCTCGCTCGGGGTGAACGTGACGGTGGCCCGGGGGCACGTCCGGCAGCGTGAACCGGCGGGCGGGCTAAAGCGGCGGGGCAAACACAATCTGGCGATGCGGAGCGCCTCGCCTTCTGCAGCTCCCGTACGTCCCGCGGATACCGAACGGCAACCTACCCATGCTTTCGGATACCTGGGCGAATCCATTTGCCGAGAATCGCAGGTTTGGGCATTTACAGGGCAGGAGTGGCACGATCCCTTATTTGGTTTCTTTGAACACTCGCTCGATTACAGCGTCAGGGCAGCCAAGAATTCGCAGTGAGTGCGCTCGGACGATCAACTCAAGAATCCTGACTACTTCGTCGAGTTTGTGTTCTTCGTATCCTCGGTTGCCATGCGCGAGATTATTTCGTACCACGCGCAGGGCACTCGCGGCTGTCGTTGGTGCCGGAGGTTGCGATATGACGTCCGCGACGAGTGCGGTTTTCGCGAGGTGATGCATGGAATTCACAGGCAGGTCGCTAACTGTAGCATTCAATGCTGATTCGAGGCTCGTCGGCGGGTTCTTTAGAAGCGATTTTTTGAGGAACCTCATTGTGTCGCTGTCAACCTTATCCTTCAGGTCGACGATGACACTCTCGCGCTTAGATAGGTGCTCCATTTTGCGCCGATTGTATTTGTCCTTCATTTCGTGACCATGCAGACCTTCCAGCGCTTGGATTAGAAGCAGGAACCGTGACCGTGGGTGCTGGTCGCGCGCATGGAGCATCGATCCGTAGGTTTCCACTAGTGGGTGGTGCGTGGCAGCGTACTGTCGCCATTTGAGGATAAGATCCAGAAGTGAAAGGTCATCATTTTTGGCCCGGACAGCGCTGCTGTTGGATCGGATTTCATTTGACGAGCTCGCGAACGGTTTCTGGTCAATGCCCGTACCGAAAACTTGCAGCACGCCAGAGGAGGCCATCAGCTCGACCGAAACATACGTCAGGTCCTGAACTTTTCCGGTCGCGATACAAATGATCCGGCGCAGCGGCTCTACGAACTCATCCATAACGACGCGAAGCGATGCACCTTCCCTTACCTTGAGCTCCGCCACTGGGCTAAATGCCAACCGGAATTCATAGCCATCCATTGTTCGCATCCGACCCTCGTAGCCAACAGTGAGCGAAAGATCCTCGACTTCCCACTTACCCTTCGCTTCCAGGTCGAGGTTCGCGCTCCATAGATCTTTAGGGTTCTCCGGATGTATTCCAGGGGTTTGCACGCTCTTGATAGGAGAGATGCCAATGACTGCATCGAGAGCCGTCACTTGGAATTTCACGGATGAAATTAGCGGCACATCGCTTGCGTGATCGAATGCTGTTCGCGGACTGTGTCGACCGAAAAATTCACGTCCCTTGCCGAGGAGTGCCGCGCTTCCCGAAATGTGCCCTTGTCCCATCGACCAGTAAGTGATGGAGGCGTCTAGCAGAACTACTGATCCGCCGTTGGCTAGAGTTCCAGCAAGCGCACAGAATTCAACTACCTGCGGAAAGGAATACACGCCGGGGGATTCGCTATTCAGTGGCACCGAACCATATATTGAACCCGTGGGCGGGCGATTGGGAAGCACCTTTAGGTTACCGGGGAGTTCGGCAATGCCGCCCCTTCCGTCGGGGACAGTCCAGGTGCAAAGGTAGTTGTCCGGCTCGTACGGCAGTCTGAGCGGAACAATGCTTTCAGGCAAGGTAAGTACCCATCGACGGAGACTTCAGCCCCAGAGGCCGCGGTCAGTGCTGATGTTGCCACGAGCTCGGATGTCGATGCTGTCGCTTTAATAGCGTCCCTGAGGAGCTCGCGGCCGGTGCTGTGTGGGCAGCGAGCGAACTTTGGGCCTGGAGCGGCGAGCCGCTGACGCAGTTGCCAGTTCTCCATTTGTGCCTGGTGCAGGGCACCAACCAGGGCTTCGACGTCGGACCGTAGTCCCGCGAGTCCTTGGCGTCCGCAGCCCGCAGTTTCATGAGCTCAGTCACCAGGTGGCGCAGTCGCTTCTCGCTGTCCGGCATGGCGCCCCGGGCGCGAACCTTGTCGTAGAGCTCGTTCTTCAGGTCCAGGTGGCGCTGGGTAAGTGCGGTGCGGGAAACTTGGGCTTCCTGGGCAAGGGCCACGATGGTCAAGGCGCCGTTGGAGTACTCAATAGCATCGGCCAGGATCCGTTCCATGGGGGCCCGGATGCGGTCGCGTTCATCAGGCACGGGGCTCATGACAGGTCCTCCTGGACGATGACGCGGTCGCGGTAGTGCTCATTGGCGAGAGCGCGAAGGCGGCTGGCGCGGCGGCGGAACCGGTCAGCCAGCGGGAAAGCGACCAGTTCGGCACCGTGCCTTCGGCGTGGGGCTATTGTCCTGCGCTGTCTCGTGCGGGCTGCTGGGCGCTGTCGTGCTCTGTCTGCGCCGCGCTCCCGCCCTTCGTCCAGAAGCGGTAGCTGAACTGCTGATCGGCATAGCCGTACCTGATGTACGGGCTGGCGTCGTACGGGTCGCCTTGCCGGAATGCGGCGTTGCCCTCGCCCATGAGGTCCGGGGCGGTCTGACGGTCGAGTTGCACAGTCTTGGCTCCCTACTGGCTAGCGAACATGGAGTTTTGGACCCCGCGGTCTCCCGGCGTCTGTGTGGCTTCGCCGGCGGGCTCGGTCGACCCCTCGGGGCCGTGCGTTCTGTCATCTGCGCCCCGTCGACGTCGGTTGCCCACGCCTCGGGGTCGGTGCAGCGCCACACCTGGTCGGTGGCGTCACGGACCCACCCGATCAGTGTGCCGTCGGGTACCCGGTCGAGCCAAACCTGTTCTTCGTCGGCGCCCGTGTAGGCGGAGAACGCGGCGTTCGGATCGGTCTCGTCGCCCTTGTCGTACTGGTCTCCGGCCCAAGGTCGGGAGCCGTCGTGAGGGACCTGTGGGGCGGCTGCCGGGTCCTGGCCGGAGGCGGCGTCGGGGGTCTAGGCGGGTGCGGTGTTCGGTTCTTCGGAGAGTTCGTCTTCGAAGTCGTCGTCGTTGGGCTGCGGGCCGGAGGCAGTGGGGTCGGCCCTGTCGAGGGAGGCCTGTTCGGAGGCTTCCACGGTCTCGTCGTTCTCGTCGTCCTGCTCTCCGAAGGGCTTGCCGCCCTGGGGGAGCGCCTCGATGGCGAATCCGTATCTGGTCACATGTGAAGGATGAGCCCGCATGATGGCGAGCGTTCTCACGGACGCCGGGGGAACCTCGAGCCGAAGCAGCGCGTCCCTGACCGTAGGACTCAGCCTGCAAACTGCGAGGTCGCGTTGCCCGGTTCCCGCTCTCCACGGTTACGCATACGTCAGCTAAGACCACGCCCTCCCGCCCGTCCTCCAGTCGCAGCATCTCCGGGCCCGGCAACGCCGACGCTGCCCACCGCCTCGCGTTCCCGGCCTTTCGTCGACGCGGCACGCAGGTGGTACGGCCGCATGGACTGGGCGAAACACACGGCTGTCTTGGTAGCGCTGATCGCAGCGGCTGGTCTGATGGTTACGGCTTGGGGCACCTTGAAGACTGCCCAAGTCGCTGACGAGCAGCTTGCTCAGGCCAGGGAGCAGCGGGAGAGCAGCAGTCGTGAGCAGACCGAGCGGATCACGTTCTGGTGGCACGCTGACCGATGGGAGACCATTATCGCCAACAGAACTCTCGACGCGGCGCCCATCTGGATCGAAGTTGGAGTGCGCGGCCTAAACACAGTCGAAGATCGTGAGTGGGTGCAACTCGGAATCCTTCCCCCCTGCCAGCGTCTTGAAATTCCGACCGCGAGACTGATGAAGGGGGCCATCCGCCTGCACGTCAGCAAACTGCTGATCCTAGACAGGGACGGCAAGTTCTGGGAACGCACAGCCGATGGAGTCCTGCACGAGAGCTCCATCGTTGAAGCCCAGATTCCTGACATATCGACCCCTTCACCTGACCTGGCTCCCATGAAGCCAGGTGAGGACGAGTGGTTGCGGTACGTCAACATCGAGCAGTGCGGCTCCAAGTAGCCATCCAAGATCGTTCTTGCCCAATTGTGCAAGCGCCGCCCCGAGGCTGAATCACGGGTTGGTGCCCGCGGGCCGGGCCTTCACCTCCTCGATGATGTGGGTGAACTGCCGCAGCACTGAGAGTACGGACGCTCGTTGCCGCAGTCCACGGTGACGGCGGGGCCGGTGGGTGCCAGGGCGAGGGCCTCTCCCTGGCCTCTCCTCGGTGGAGCTCGACGAGGGCCGCGGCACGGTACGACCCGATCATCGGGCGGCCGGCCCGCCTGGTGATCTGCACGGTGTTAGGTCGCACGGTCGCCAAACGTGCCGGTGACGGTGAGCATTGGTGCCACCTATCGCGTGGCCATCAGGCCCAGGAGGAACGCCCGCAGGTCGTCGTCCAGCGCCCTCGGAGCCCATGCCGCGGATGTCGGCCAGGGACGCGGCTACGGTGTTCGGCACGGCAAGTTCGGTCTCGGCGTCCTCGCCGTCCGGGATCGTCCCGCCGGTGCGCGCGGCCAGGCGATCCACCACGCGCGGCTCCCGGCTGGCGACGTGCTTGTCGGCGTTCTGGAGAGCGCTGTGCGGGTCGTCGCCGAAGTCGTCGCCGAGGGCGGAAGGTCACGCGCCGCTGCGACTGCCCGAACCGGCCAAGCTCCGGCAGGATTTCGGCCCAGTGGAAGACCCGGCTGGCCAGGGAGCCCCCTCTGCGTCGGGCAGGTCCACGGCGCGCCGGAGACGCGCCAGGGGGCGGGTCTCCGGTCACACCCGGACACGGCGGGCGGTGCGGCCCAAGAAGGCGCGCAGGCGCCGCAGCCGCTCACGGGCGCTGCTGTACTTCTCTGCGATCTTCCGGGCGGCGGCCTGCACGAGCCCGGCCAGGCGCTCGGCCATGCGGATGAGGAGAGAGACGATCCGGGCGAGGAGACCCGGCTGCCGGCCGGCAGCCGGGTTCGCCGCGGTGACCAGGGCCGCGATCCGGCGGGTGGAGCCTGCCGCGATCCGGCCATCTGCTGGGTGAAGATGCGGCCGATCCGTTCGGCGTCGCCGGAGGACACACGTTTCCGCTCTCACGAACAGCTCGTAGCTGCCGAGCAGCCGCTGTTCCCGTTCTGAGGAGGTCGAGTAGGTCGCCGGAGCCTCCCCATCTACCACAGACCGTTCTCCTTCGTCCGTTCCTGGTAGGCGCCACCTGCGCGCACCGAGACAGCGGCCTCGGCCGCAAGCCACACAGACCTGAACGAGTGCCGCCAGACCTGCATCGGACCGGTGCCGCTCGGGTCCCGAGGCGCCGGCTTGCGTCGCCTCGGCAGTGCGTTGCCGGAGGTCCCAGCTAATCTGCACCACCTTTTGTGGCAGGTGGGGCGGGTGACGTCCTTTGAGGGTCCGTTTCGGTCCCTTCGCTCCTGTCTGATCCCAACACGCCCCCGGTCACGCCTGTTTGCGCCCTGTGGCGTGACGGCGGGCATCGCTACTACAGAAACATGCCTCGTCGACAGCGCCCGTATCCAAGTGACCTGTCCGATGCCCGCTGGGAGCTGGTGGAACCGACTCTGACAGCCTGGCGGGCCAACCGGAGAGGGAAGGGCCTGGACATCGGCCGGCCGCCCGAGCACGACCTGCGTCGGATCATGGACGCCATCCTCTACGTCGACCGCACCGGAATCCCGTGGAGGTATCTGCCGCACGACTTCGCCCCGTGGGAGACCGTCTACGGATACTTCGCCGCATGGCAGAAGGACGGAGTCTTCGAGCAGCTCAACAGTCTCCTCCGCCGGCTCGTGAGGGAAGCTGAGGGCCGGGACGCCGAGCCGAGCGCCTGCGTCCTCGACGCCCAGAGCATCAAGACCTCCGCGAACGTCCCCGTGTCAGGCCAGGGCATCGACGCGGGCAAGAAGATCGCAGGCCGCAAGCGCCACATCGGCGTCGACACACTCGGCCTTCTCCTGACCGTGCTGGTCACCGCCGCCAGCGTCTCCGACAACGTCGGCGGAATCCGCCTGCTCTCGAACATCGCCGCCGATCACCCCCGCATCACCAAGGCATGGGCCGACACCGGCTACCGCACAAAGGTCATCGATCACGGTGTACGCCTCGGCATCGACGTCGAAGTCACCCGCCGCGATCCTGCCCAGAAGGGCTGCAAGGTGATTCCGCGGCGGTGGGTTGTCGAGCGGACCTTCGGCTGGCTCATGCATCACCGCCGCCTCGCCCGCGACTACGAGACCCACCCCCACCGCTCCGAAGCCATGATCAAGGTGGCGATGGTCGACCTCATGAGCCGCAGGATCACCCGAGAGTCGACTCCGAACTGGAAGGACTCATAGCCGCCGGGCCACGCTGACCCGCGCGTCGGCGCCTCTCATCGCCGGCGGCCAGCGGTCGTCGATGACACTCGCCGCTTCCCGACAGGCGCCACAGGCGTCCTCCCGTTCCGGCAGCCACCAGTGGTCGGACGGCGACATGCCAGCTTCCTGAATACCGCACAGCGTCCTGTCGAAGATGCCGAAAGCGTGAGAGGCGCCAGCGGGACGGCCGTTCGCGACGGCCCTCTCCCAGCGCATCTCTATGGGCAGGTATGGCGGTCGCGAGATCTCGAACCACTCGCCGCCTACATGGGTGGCGGCATGGCACCAGGAACAGGACCAGATCTCCTCTTCCCACGCTGTCGGCGGCACCGGCCACCGCCACTTTGCCGCACCACACACATCGCACTCCACAGGCGGATCCTCACACGTCGGTACGGTCCGCCCCAAGCAGCGACAACGCGCTAGATACCAAACGCCCCCGCCAGGATGAAACGCTCTTTCAGAGAATCCTCCCCTCCACCGTAGCGGGGGCGCCTCGCATGGGGACGCCCTGCCGACGGTGACGGAACGGAGCACCCCACGTCGGCGGGGTACCCCGTGCCGTAACGACGTCACCGCCATGTGCGCCGAGTCTCCCCGCCGTCAAGCGGGTGCCCCGCCCGCCGTGACCGCCCTGCGCCGCACCCTCGTGTTCACCCCGCCCACGTGAGGGTGCTCCGACCGGTGAGCCCGGCGCCCGCAGGCACGGGAGTCCTCCCCGCCGATGCGGGGGTGCTCCGCCATGGGAGCAGCAGTCCGAGCACTCCAAGGCGTCCTTCCCGCCGACGCGGGGGTGCTTCGCGTGCCCACGACGGCTCCACGCTCGCCGCGCACGTCCTTCCTGCCGCCGCGGGGGTGCTCTGCTGGCGGCCTTCTCGGCGGCGCCGCCAGCTCGTCCTCCCCGCCGACGTGGGGGTGCTCCGCTGGCCAAGGAGGAGGGCGACTCCGCTGCTCAGCGCTCCTCGCCATCGTGGGAACTGCACTGGTAGATCCCCCGTTGCTCGGCTGCTGGGCGCAGCACCGTGTGGCAAAGGGATAAGTCGAGGTTCGGCCCGGTTCGCTCGTATGACGGTTCAGTGGTGCGGCCCGGCGATACCGTGGTGACATACGCCAGACGATGAGCGAGCAGCCGGCCCTCGTGCCCGACCGCCAGCCCCTTGACGAGCAGGCCGCCGCGTCGGCCCGTGCGTACGGGGCCGACCAGCGCGCGAAGGCCGACGTTCTGGCCTCGGTGCTGGAGGACATCGCCGCCCACGGCTATCCGTTCCCGGAAACGGGCGTGCTGTGGGAAGACGCCCGCGACGCCCACCTGGAGTGCCTGGCCGGCGAGCTGCCCCGTGTCGCCTGATCACGTACCGCGCCGGTCCCAGGTCGTCATGGTGGAACCCGCGCTGAGCCAACTTGCCGAGCGCGGACCTCGATGGGCCCAGAAAATGCAAGCCGCTGACAAGCGCTCCCCAGATCTGCTGAGCGTTGTCCCGTAACTGCTGCTCAGGTGTCGCGACGGATGCCGGTGCTGGCTGCCGTGCGGGGACTCCATAGCCATTGCCTACGGGCCGGCCGCGTTGTCAGTGGCTCGGGATACGGTGCGGTGTGATGGGCCGGACGGAGATCGTGGGGGACTCGCGGCCATGGGGGGTGGGTCGGACAGGCCCCGGCAGCCAGCTCGGGACTGGAGGTATTTTGCCGTGTCCCCACCCCTCAACTCCGCGCGCTGGCTCAGGCCCTGTCGCGAGAAGCACGGTTGACCGGCCCATACATCGGAAGCGGATGCCGCGGGTGCCATGATCTTGCGTGGCTGGTGTGATCACGGCATCGGGATGCCCGCCCCGTCGACGGGAGCTGACCAGCGCTCGCCCAACGTCGATGGATTTGGCTGGGGCATGTCGGTTTCGGTGCCGGTCAGATCAGGCGGCGGAGGCGTTCGCCTGTTGAGTGGACGCTGCTGACCGGCACCCTGTCCACCTCACCCGCATCCGTTGTCCGTGTCTGCCCGGCCTCGCCGAGCAGGTGGACGAGGGTGAGTGTGTGCTGGCCGAGGACCTCTGCGGCTCTGCCGCGTTTGTCGTGGTCCGTGATCGCGGCCATCCGGTCGGCGACCAGCGACGGCAGTCCGGAGACCGCCACTGCCTCCACCCCGTCGACGTCCACGAGCCGGCGCACACGTCACGGCATGAAGCCGCCCTCCCTGCGCCGTATACGGGCGAGGTAAGTCCAGACCACCCGTGATGCGAAGCCGGACGGGTTGGAGGGGCCGCGCGGGCCGATGATGTCTTTGCGGAGGACGGGGCCCGCTTAGCACAGAGCAGTGGCCCTGCGACGATGTGCGGGCCCGACGGTTGGCACGCGGGCAAGCGCGATCGAAGCCGGCCGACGGGCTGACGAGCGAAGCGGGTGTGGCATTTGCAAACGCTGGTGGAGGGGGCTGTCGCGCAGGCACTGCGTGACAGCGGCGGCGCGGTGGTCCGTCTGTACGTCGCGGGCTGCGCGGAACGCATGGCGCCGCTGTTCATCGGCCTGCGGGCGGGGGTGCCTGGGCGCGAAGCCGACCTGGACTTGTGCGTGCGGTCCGTACGCGACCTCTGGCATACCGTCCAGCCGCTGGCCGACGCTGCTGAGCGTGTAAGCGTGCTGGAGCGGTTCCCCGAACTGCAACGGGGCGAAGAGGGGACCACCGACGTCGCTGATACCTACGCCTTCTTCGGCGCCCTCGTCCTGCGGCACGCCCTGCTGGCCAACAGCACCGGGGATGCCCGTGACGCGGTGGCCTGTGGCCACGCGGCACTCACCGCGGTGGGGATGCTGGACCGGAACCTCGCGGGTGCCGGCTTCAGTGCCGAGGAGCAGCGGCTTCAGTCCCGCTCGGCGACCAGCGACGCCGCAGGCCTTTGGGAGGCCAGCGTGACAGCGGGACGGGAGCGGTTCCGTGCAGTGCTGGGGCGTACCTGACGCGGCGGAGGCTCAGCGCCGGAGTTGGCCGCGCGGGCAAAGTAGGCCGCTCAGTCACGCGTCACACATTCCGGCAGACTGTGAGCGGGTGTCGCTGCTCCTCACACCCAGCTTCAGCAGGCCGTCTGGTGACTCGTGCTCGACGGCTGTCGGCGACTGCTGCCCCGTCCGCTGAAGAGCAGCCGGCTCAGGGGCACAGGCTCTCTTCTTGCGGATCGAAGCAGACGAGACCAGGGCCTGACGCGAAGCCTGGGCGCGCCGGGCTTCGATCGACACCCAGCGAGGTTCCGGCAGCGCAAATCCCGTGACCGGCGAGGACGGGTCATGGCACAGTCGCCCGCATGTCCGACGACATCGCCTATCCCGTCCTGCGCACTTCCGACGCCGGCCTGGCTCTCAGCACCGCGCGCCGTCTGGTGGAGTTCGGCCGCCGTGAGGACTCTCGAGTCGCTGCCTATGCCGAGCTCTGCTCTGTTGCCGAGGTGCAGCGGGTGGCACGGGAGCTGCCTCAAGGGCAGTACACGGGGGACTTTGACCACCGAGAGATTGACGCAGTGCCACGGGAGCAGTGGCCCCCGCTGGTGGCCGGTCTTGCAGGACCGGATCTGCCGACCGATCCGGCGGCTTACGAACGTCGTCTGCCGGTGAGGTGCGAGCTCGACGACCTGCCGATCGGAAGCATGGAGGACATCTTCGCAGCGGTGATCGGCCCGAGCAGGGGCTGGATCAACTGGGAGTGGCTGTGCTGGCCGGATGCGCCTGAGCTGGATTTCCTTGGCGAGCGTAAGCATGCCGAGGTGTCGCTCCTGTTCAACACACGTACCCGCGATCTCGACGAGCCCGCCGACGATCACACCGTCCTGCTCCATGTCCGTAGCTGCCGCATTGACGGCCGCCAAGTGAGGGAGCCATACGCCCACTGGCTTGCCGAGCAGGCCGGACTCACGGTCGTAGGCCCCGGAGAGCTGTGGTGAGCCGGAAGCGCTGTGACGGAACGGACCCAGCCAGCCGTAGCGGTCGGTCACGGCTCCCGGACGAACGCGCCGCGCTCGCCGGATCTCGGGCGCTACGTGCCCGGCACGGTGTGATAGCCCGCGTGCAGCGTCCATTCGAACAGGGTGCCCGGGCGCTCCCGCAGCGTGGCAAGAGTGAGGTCTGCGGGCTCGGAAACGCAGGTACGGAAGACGGCCTTGTGTCCGGGACACTGCTCAGCCAGGCGTGTCCTGGGGTTGGCGCCCGGCGCATCCCAGGAGAGGCCCTCGCCGCCAGGGAAGCTTCCGATGGACGGCGGGTACGGATACGGCCCCTCGTAGGCCCGGGAATCGAGATACTGCTGCGCGCTGCGCAGCGATCCCTCACTCCACGCGGTCGGGACCTTCATTGCCCGAAGGTCGTTGAGCACCTCGGGCACAGGACGGTCCACGACGAAGTACAGATGCAGCCGCATAATGCAGAAGAGGACCGGCTGCTTCGGCGCGTTGCGATCGAGGTAGTTCTTGCCCCCACCTTGTGCACACGAGTCCGCAACAGTGATACGTGCGGCCGGACCCCACGGCCCGGACTTCACGATCGTTGCAGCGCGTCGACGTAGTTCCCGCTCGGCACGCTCCCGCTTCTGCTGTACCTCGTCCGAAGTCGCGACCTTCTTGAGCTCTCGCTGGCCGGGGCTCGTACAGGCGCTTGCGCCCGCAAGAAGGAAAAGCACCAGCAGAGATGCGACCTCGCTCGACCGCCGACGTAAGGGACTCACGCTCGATCCCTCTGCGAGAGTGCCACAGCCGAGACCACCATGATCATTCCCTGCGACCTCATCACGCCCGCCTCCCTTGAGTACCTGCCAGGAGACCAGCCTGAGCTGCCGACAGGGTTGCGCGCATGAGTAGACGTACTCATGCGCGCAACCCGCCGGGCAGGCCCTGCCAAAGCCCAGGGACCACTCGCACCCGGTCGACGCCGAGTGCGGCGAGCCGGCGGCGCTGTTCTGCGCTAAGCCCAGCGCATCTGCTGCGGGTGTTGGATACCTGCACGCGACGAGTACGCCCTGTCGGCCGGGACGACGTCCGAGGGTGGTCCTGGGCCGGCCGATCAGTCGCGGCAAGCGCGTCCCGTGGCCGCCAGGGGTCGCTGTGGTGGCCATTGCAGAGGGCTTCCACCGGCCGAACTCGCGCCATCGCCAGGTGGGTTGGGGGCCAGCGGCCTACGATCGTGTCATGACGATCGCCCGCAGGGCCCCTGTCAGGCTGCGGTTCTTGTCGCTGGAGATCACCGGCCGGTGCCAGCTGACCTGTCCCTCGCTGTGCTACGCCGCCTCGGGGCCGACGCGGGGTCACGGCACGATGAGCGACGATGACTGGCTGCGGATTATCGATGAGGCCGTTGCGCTCGGCGCCGAGGAGGTTCAGCTGATCGGGGGTGAGCCGACGCTCCACCCCGGGTTCGTCCCGATCGCCCGGCACGCGGTCGACTCCGGCCTGCGCGTGCGCGTCTACAGCAACCTTCTGCGGATCAGCGAGGAGCACTGGCGGCTGCTGGAGCACCCGGCTGTGCGGCTGGCGACGACCTACCACAGCAGCGTCGCGGCCGAGCACGACGAGGTCACCGGCCGCCCCGGCTCGCACACGGCGACGCGCGCCAACATCGGCGGGGCGATACGGCGCGGCATCCCGTTGAAGGTTGCCGTCCTCGACGCAGGGGACCCCGGACGCGCGGAACGGGCCCGGGGGGAGCTGGAGGCCCTGGGCGTGCGCGACGTGCACGTCGGCAGGGTGCGGTCCGTCGGCAACGCCGCGGGCCTCGCGCTGCCGTCCACGGCCGAGCTGTGCGGGCGGTGCGGGGACCAGCGGGCGGTGGTCCTGCCGGGCGGCGACGTGGCGGTTTGCGAGATCGGGCGCTTCCTGACCGCAGGCAACGTCCAGGGGGCCGGCCTGGAATCCGTTCTGTCCAGCCCGCGGTGGGCCCAGGCGAGCGCGAGCATCCCCCAGCGGACAGAAGCGACGGCCTGCCACCCGGACTGCCAGCCCTCCGACTCCGACTCCTGCGACCCCGGCAAGAACGACCCCTGCGACCCCATGGGCTACGCCCCCCTGGCGCCCGGCTCGCCCGCGGCCGCCGTGTCCGCACTCGTCTGAAAGGCGGGGCCTGTTCATGCAAGGGACATCCGCGGGCTGGGAGGCCCACGCGGTCCGTATGGCCGAAGCGACGGTGCGGCCCGAGTCCCGCTGGCACCGGCCCCTGGCCACAACGCCCCGGCACCTGTTCGTGCCCCGCTGGTGGACGCCGGCCGAGCAGGACGGCACATGGGTCTACAACCTCCGCCACGGCGCCGACGACCTTGCCGCGTGGATGAGCAGCGCCTACGACCACACCCTCAGCGTGATCACCCGCGTCGGCCCCCACCACGCCGACCACGCCACGCCCGCAGCCGTTGTCCCGGAAGCCCGGCCCACCTCCTCGGCCACCCTGCCCGCGCTGGTGGTGAAGCTGTACCAGCACGCCTTCCTCACGGACGACTCCCGCCTCCTGGTCACCTGCGGAAGCGGCTACGGAACAGCCCTGGCCTGCCGACGACTGGGCGATGGCCGGGTCACGAGCGTGGACATCGACCCGTACCTGGTCCACGCGGCACGCGACCGCCTGGCCACAGCCGGGCACCGTCCGCACCTGGAAGTCTGCGATGTGACCGGCGCGCTGCCCGGCGTCTACGACCGCATCGTCTCCACCGTCTCAGTACCCGCCGTCCCCGCCTCCTGGCTCACTGCACTCGCCCCCGGCGGCCGGCTCGTGACGGCCCTGTCCGGCACGGGGCTGCTCATCGTCGCGGACAAGACCGCCGACGGCGGCGCCTCCGGCAAGGTCGCCTCCGAGCCCGCCGAGTTCATGAGCACCCGCCACGACGACGACTACCCGCCCGCTGTCGACAAGGCCGATCTGTGGGCGACCGCACGCAATGCCGACGGCGAGAGCGTCACCACCGGCCGCTACCCGGTGACGCGGGTCAGCCGGACCTGGGACGTGCGCTCCACCCTGGAGCTCACCGTCCCCGGCATCGAACACCGCATGGAGACCGCCGCGGACGGCACCCGCACCGCCTACATGCTGCACCCGGACGGCTCCTGGGCACGCGCCACGGCGCCCGGGGCCCGCCAGGCCCCCACCGTCCACCAGGGCGGCCCGCGCCGGTTGTGGGACGAACTGGACCGCATCCGCACCTGGCTCGTCATCGACGGCGACCTCCCCATCTCCAGGGCAGCGGTACGCATCGACCCGGACGGCACCTGCCACTTCAGCCGCAGCGGCTGGTCGGCCACCCTCGGCGCACCGTAGGCGAGGCGCGGGGGCCCACGGCGCGGTCTGGACCCGCTTCGGCGACCTGCACTCTCTCACCGATGCCTTGGCCCACTTCAGTAACCCTGCCTGTCTGGCCGTGCCCGTCCTGCGGCGGAGCGACCCACCCCCGGCATGCAGCCCGGCCTGGACGACTACCAGCTGGTGCTCCCGCGGCGAGGAAGCCCACCGGGACCTCGCCCACCGGAGAGCACAGACGGGAGTCCTCGCCCGGCTGCGCTCCCGCGCCGATGGCACGCTACGGACCGAAGGGCCTGCTGCCGACTCCTGGGGGCAGCGCCAGCCGACGCCAATACCGCGCGCCCGATTTCGGCAGCTGGGCGACAAGGCTGCCAGTGCGCTTCGCTCGACCGGCACCCAGATGCTGGAATGCGATGAAGAACGACAGGGTGACGCGCTCGGGGGAGAGGCCAGCTCCGCTTGCTTGGGTCGATCAGCCGAGCTGGCAGCACGGCCTTCCAACGCGTGGCCGCGTCTTGCAGATGCAGGCTCGTTTCGTTGCCGACCGTGAGCCGGGTGGAGATGGCTCCTCGCCGCGCGCCTCGGCCGCCTTCCGGATGCCCTGGCACCGTTTGATGCCGATCCGGAGCACCCCCGCGTCTGCGGGGAGAACGCCTGTTCCTGATGCACGTCGGCGTGGGTGGTTGGAGCACCCCCGCGTCGACGGGGAGGACCTCGGCTCTCTGCGTGATGATCACAGGGATGCTAGATGTGCGCAAGGTCACTGTAGCGGGCCCACGTGGACGGGAAGCTTGGCCGGATCCCCGAAGGCGGCGGCCATAGGACCCTGGGCTGCCAGGCTGGCCGGGCCGCTACGGCTGGGAGACCGACGGCAAGCGGGCCTGCGCACTGCTGCGGGCCCTGACCGAGGAGGAGGTGCTGGAGAAAGGATTTCTAACCGAGGCGGACGCGTCGTCTACCAGGTCGTCAGCCGTCGGGACTGGCTGTACTGCCTGGACCCGGAGCGCGACACGATCGAGAACGGCCCCTCCACCCCAGCGCGAGTCGCGAGGCTGGCGCGCGAAGTCTCTGGTCCGTCCGAGTGGTGGCTCGGGAAGCCGCTGAAGCGGATGAGGGACGGCGACAGGCTGTGGATCTACTTCGGTGGGGCCGAAGGAAAGATCGCGGCGATGGCGCATACCCACGACCAGCACAAGTACCCCGAGGATCGATCACACCAGCCTTTTGACCTGCGACTTCAAGTTGGCGGAGGCTCACTGACCAGCACTCCGCGGTGAAGCGGACGAGTGGCCCGGACGCGACGAAGGTGACCGAGATGGTCAGCTTCTCCGACAGCTCGGCCCCCCGCGCCGTCGGCCGTGTACGTGGAGCGCGAACTCCCCTAATAACGCAGGGTCCCGGAGCGCGTCCGCTCCGGAGCCCCTCCTCAAATCAGTCGGCTAATGGTCACTGGAATTGGCGCGTTAGCGGTGCATCGTTGTGGTGACCATCAGGACCACCACAGCAGAGGCAAGAAATACCCCCGCGACCTTCAAAAATACGTCGCCCGCGAGTCCCAGTGCTGCGAGCACTGTAACCCCGCCTCCCCCGAGTGCCGCGAATCCGGCACCGAGTCCAATGATTCCGCAAAACATCAAGCCCAGGGCCAGAATAAGACTGATTCGGACGACCCGGTTATGGTCGGTCGTGGAATTCCTCATAGTAGTTTCTCCTTTGAGTCATCGTCATGGCATACTCCTTTTTGGCGCTTTCATAACTGCACTTAGAGTTGAAGTTGCTCAGGTGGTTTCCCTTTAGCGCGCAGCCAGAGGGGCGCCTTTCCTCTGTCTCCGCAAGTTTTGGCACCTGTTACCGCGTGGCGCGGCTAACTCAAGGCGGGTCTCGCATCATGCGCCCCCTCTCATACCTGAAGTGATCAAGCGGCCCATCAGGCGTCCGTCGACGTAGGGCCGTAGAGCAACGGTAGCCGCCCATCGCTCGTCACGGCAGACGTACTTGACGGTCCGTAAGTTGCCTCGACGGCTCCGCCGTCACTCGATATACGTACATCCTGGAGATGCATATGACTCTGGCGATTACAGAAGACGTAGCGGCCTGAACGGGCCGCCCCATCACTGTCGAGGAGCGACCGCGGATCGCGGCGTTCCCTGAGGGCGCGTCGGCCTTCGTGGAGGACTACGCGCGGTGGGCGAACCTGATCGCGTCGGACGGAACACCTCCGCGTCGGCGGGGAGAACCCAACGCTCGCTCAAGTGGCGATCCGCTCGGCCGGAACACCCCCCGACGGCGCGGAGGACGCCACCGAGGAGCAGGCCGGGGACGGCATGCATGGAACACCCCGCGAACGTGGGGGTGCTCCGTCGAGGCGGTGGGAACTGCACCGGCAGCTCCCCCGTCGTTGCTGGGCTGCTTCGCGCGCAGCGCCGTGTGGCAAGGGACGGGTGGACGTTCGGCCCGGTTCATCTGTATGAGGGTTCAGTTGGGCGGCCCGGCGATACCGTCGTGACACACGCGCCAGACAGAAGTCCAGGAGTTCCGATGAGCGAGCAGCCGGCCCTCATGCCCGACCGCCAGCCCCTCGACGAGCAAGCCGCCGCGTCGGCCCGCGCGTACGCGGCCGACCAGCGTGCGACCCCCGCGACGGCGGGGAGGACAGCTCAGGTGATTCGGCGAACCACTCCGCAGGCGGAACACCCCCGCGTCGGCGGGAAGGACGAGGAGGCGTAGGAGTTGGTGCCGGCGACGAACGGAGCACCCCCGCGTCGGCGGGGAGGCTCGGCTCGCCCGGCTCGGCTCCGGCATGTGGGACGGAACACCCCGCGTCGGCGGGGAGGACTTCTTCGGGGCGGTCATGACGGTCGTGAAGACCGGAACACGGGAGGACCGCAGTGAGTTCTGTGCCGCGCAGCTCGTCCACGGAGCACCCCCGCGTCGACGGGTAGGGCAACGTCAGCGTCTGCCAAGCCTACGTGCTGGTCGGAGCACTTCCGTGTTGGCGGGGAGGGCGTGCTTGTTGTCCGCAGACAACAAACTCTGTGTCGGGGCACCCCCGCGACGGCGGGGAGGACAGCCACTCCCCGGGCTTGGGGTCGGGATGGGCCGGAGCACCCCCGAGACGGCGGGGAGGACGTCTCGCTCGTCGTCGTGCTGCTGGTCGTGTTCGGAACACCCCCGCGTCGGTGGGGAGGACGTCGCCAAGCCAAGCCCTTATGCGCCGGGTGCCGACGGGCAGGCCGGCGGAGCACCCCCGCGACGGTGGGGCGGACCCGTGCACCACCGGGATGTAGAGCACGGTCGAAGCAGCTCGCACTGCCAGCGAAACCAGGTGCTCCGGGTCGGCGGCGGGCAGTCACTGCCCAACCCGGCGCCACCGCGCACAGCTTCCACAGCGCACTGGCGACGATGGCCGGCCACGTACGCAGGGCCACCGGCGTACGTCTACAAGCCGAGCCCGCTGCCGTGTGACCGCCACTCACTCGGCTACGAGTTCCAGGCACTTCGCGGCGTGCAGCTCGTTCAGTGGCACCTTGCGACGCTTGGCCCCCCAGACGTACGCATGGACGGCCACGTCGGCATGGCGCACGACAGAAGCAAGGTTGTCCAGCACACCGACGACCCGCTCCACCCCGAGATGGACCCGTCCCCCGACGCGGGCGTCGTGGAGGAAGTCGGCGGCGTCCTCGGCTTCAGCGTTCCGGAACTTCTCCACGGCTTCGTCGTCGCGCAGCTCACCGTTCTGGTGGGTCAGGAGATGCCGCAGGTCCCTGGCCCACTCGACGTCTGGTGTTGCGACGGCGCTTCCGAGAACGGTGTGCGCGGTGACCAGGGTCTTCCAGCCCGGGGAGGTGAACCCCTTCGGAGTCTTCAGGCGCAACAGATGAGGGCCCGGCTTGCCGTCGACGGTGACGCTCCAGCCCTTGATGACCTCTTGGGCTGCCTTTTCGAGGTAGACCTCGAATGCCGTCACGCCGTTCTTCAACACCGAGGCCTCCACCATCCACTGGTGGGAGAACGGCCAGAGGCCGCCCACGGAGTCGTCGAACATGTCCACGTGCTCGTCGCCGTAATGAACTTCCGGATCGAACACCTCGCTCAGGGCGTCCTCGGCCTGCTTCCACTGACGCTCGTAGGCCTCCGCTGACCACTGGGCCGTCAGCTTCAGAAACGCTCGGTTCTCAGCATCGGTCGTGCGCCAGTCGTTAAAGGCCCGACTCACCGCTCCATGAGCTTCGTCCCAGGTCATGGAACGAGCGTAGGAGCAACGGGCCGACCGGCGTACCGAGTTTCGAAACCGATGCCCACGGAGCCCGGCCTGCCCGCACAGGTACGTGGTATCACCCGAGGGGGATGACTCCGCCTTGGACCAGGGGTGAGCACTCAGAGCATTCTTCAGGGTGGCCAGCAGCGCGGCACAGCGAGTCGGTGCGGGCGTTCTCGACGCCCTCCGTGCTCCACGACAGAACCTGCGCGATCTGTTCGACGTCCACGGGGCTGTAGCCGTAAGGGAGCGCGGCCGCGATCGAGTCGGACAGCGCAGCATGCGCGTTCTGCCACGCCTGGAGGGACTGCAGCATCGTGGCGCGGTCCGTACGGATCCGCTGCATGGCGGTTGCGGTAATCACGCGACCAGCCTGCCAGCCCGGAGTGGGAGGCCCGTGGAACGGCGAGCACGAAAATGGGCCTCGCAGTGGTGATCACCGGTATGTGCTGCGGCACAGCTGCGTGATCGCCGGGTTCGTGACTCTCTGGGAGGCCCGGCACAGGTCTGCCATATGGACCCGGCCCGTAGCCGGGGCAGGCACAGGCCGCTAGCGCGGCGGGGCCGGTGGGCGGGCGGTGTGGACCCGGCGGGTCTTCGGCTTCGACTTCGCGGGTGCCCACCGCTTCTCCTGCGTCCGCTCCCCGACGGATCGTCGGTTCTCCACCTCCGGCGCCGTGCGCCGCTCATCCCGCGGGCGAGACGCCGGCTGCACCTGGTCCGGCACAGAACCCCTCGGGGGCGCGGCCGGTGAGGTGGTCGGGGGGTCGGCAGCGCGGTCAGCGGCAAGGGGCCAGCAGGGGCAGGGTCCGACGGTGCATACGACCACTCTGGCGCAGACGGCATCCGACCCCTCGCAGGCACGTCCGGTTCCCCGCTCCGGCAGGCGGGGAATCGGGCGATCCTGCTGTGCGCAGGGACGCAGACCGCGAGAATCAGCCACATGCTTGACTGGATCCCAGCGTGGGGGAGCACCGCGCTCATCGCGATGGCGACGACCATCGTCACCGGCCGCTACATCTCGCCGCTCCTGGAAGTCCGCAACCGGCGCTTCCAGACGAAGATGCAGGCTCAGGAGAAGATCACCGCAGCCGCGCTCTCCGTGCTGTCGGCCACGCAGAAGCTCCAGACCGTGCAGATACCCGACGGCGTCACCGACACCCTGCGGACCGCGCTCACCGAAGAGCGGGCCCGCTGGACGAAGCAGCTCGACGAAGCCACCTGCCACCTGGCCGACCACGCGCAGGAGTTCGTCTTCACCTTCCGCGGCCCCAACTCGATCCGCGGCATGCGCTACTGCGGGACGGTCCGGATGGTGTGGATCTCCGACCGAACCGACGAGGCCAAGCTGCGGCACCTGCTGGAACTCACCGCGCACTTCCACACGCTCTTCCTCGGGAGTCGATGGCGGGTGTGGGCGCTGAGCCGCGCGATGCGGGGGCTGGACCGGAGGTTCGAAGAGCTGGAGGAAGAAGGCCGCCCGCCGCTGCCGGAGAGCCGCCCCGTCCCGGCCGGAGAGGCCTGACGAAGACCGGGGACGGGCGAAGGGGTGCGGGCACCACCGACCACGGTGGTGCCCGCACCCCTTCTACCGCCCCCAGTCAGTGGTGGCTTCTGCCGGCGTGGTGGGTCGTTCCGCTGTGCTCGCCGGTGGCCGGGTCCGGCGCGGTGACGGTCATCGTCACCTTGTACTCGAAGGTGCCCTCGCGGGGCCCGTCGGCGCGGGCCCAGGCGAGGGCGTGGATCTCCAGGCCGGGTGCCCGCCGTGCCACAGCGGCGGCGGCCTGAAGGGCGTCGGCGGGGCTGTCGCCGGTGCAGACGATGGCGCCGAAGGCGGACACCTCGACATCGCTGGAGTCGGCACCATCGGGGAAGGCGAGTCCGCCGACCACCGTGGAGGCCTGGTGCGGTCCTCACGAGGTCCTGCCCGAAGGACGGCCCGACGAGGACCTGCGGCTGGAGGGTCGTCTCGGACGGGGTACGTGTGGGTGCTGGAAGAGGGGTGTGCTGGGTGTCGTTCATGCCGTACCTCCAGGTGGGATGGGGCTGGGATGGGCTTCTTGGTCCGGGCGGCCGACGGGCAGCCGCCAGCCGGCGGGCACGCGATGCCGGACGCCGTCGGTGAAGTGCAGGGTGATGTAAGGGCTCGCGGGGGGACCGAAGAGGGCGACGGTGCGCGCGACCACGTGGACCTGGTCGTCGACGGTGACGATGTCGCCCGCGACGAGGGTGCAGGCAGCTCTTGAAGCCGCAGCGCCCCATGGCGGTGCCGGCACGAAGTCAGGGGTGTCACCGGCGCTGTACGGGCTGCTCATCACGATGCCGCCCTCCGGGCGGGGGGACTCGGCTCCAAGGCGCCACAGCACCTCGGCCAGTTCGTCGGCCCGGACGAGGGGAGGCGGGTCTTCACGGGGCGGACTGACCCAGTGCGCGGCCGGACTCCCGTGCGGCCCCCAGGGGACAACGACTTCGACACCCGTGGAGAGCAGCCGTACACCCGGCACGCCGGCCGCGAGGTGTCCAGTGCCGGGCGGGACCATCACGTACAGGACGCCGCTGACGTGGTCGGCGAGGACCGGGTAGCCGCGCCGCGGGCTGAGCCGCAGGACGGCGAGCGCGTTCAGCCCGAGGGCCAGGGGGCTGATCGCGACCGCGTCCCAGTCCCGGCCGCACGGCACCCATCCGGTACCGCACGGGGCCGTACGCCACTGCGCCACGCGCTGATCGTTCACGGCCGCTTGCGTGTGCCAGGTAGGGCTGGAGCGTTTCGCCACTTTTCGCCTCCGGGTCCGTCCCTGCGCCTGCACCTTCACGACAGCAGTGCACGGATACCGCCCGCGAGACGCGAGCGATGAAAGAGCGATGCAACTTGCCTGCCGGACGGTGAAGAAACGGCAAGCGGCGGGCATGAACGGCGTGGGAGCGGTACGGTCGCAGCCCTCCCGCCCCGCCCCCGCGGACACCCTGCTTTCGGAGCCTGGCATGGCCGACCGTCACCCCAACCGGGACTTACGCGCGCTGCGCGAGGCCGAGCTCCACATGTCCCGGCCCGAACTGGCCAAGGCCCTCAACGAGCAGGCGAAGCGGATGGGCGAGAACATCGGCTGCACTGCCCGCCTGATCGCCGCCTGGGAAGACGGCGACGTCGCCTGCCCCCGCGCCGTCTACCGCCGGGTCCTGACCGCCTACACCGGGCGGACCCTGCACCAGCTCGGTTTCGCCCTTCCCGAATCGCGACCAGCCGGGCAGGGGAAGCCGACCGACGCCGACGACGGGGATGAGGGGAGTGGATCGGTGAACCGCAGGTCTTTCCTCCGCGACGGCGTCGGCGTCGCCCTGGCGCTTCCCGCCGCCGGCCGCGGCACCGGCCGCATCGGCGTCACCGAGGTCCGCGCCGTCACCGCCGCGGTCACCACCCTTTACGGGCACGACCACGACCACGGGTCCGGCCCCCTGCGGCGGGCCGCCAACGAGGCCCTGCACACCGCCTACTCCTGGCTCCAGGCCGGTACCTACACCGACCGCACCGGCACCCGGCTCCGCACCGCCACCGGGAACCTCTCCATCGCTGCGGGATGGCTCTCCTACGACTCCGGCCGCCCCGCCGACGCCCACTCCCTCTACGGCGAAGCCCTCGCCGCCGCCCGCATCGCCGCCGACCGCGCCCTCGAAGCCCACGCGTTCGGCTGCCTGTCCCTCCTGGCCAAAGCCCAGGGCCGCCCCCGCGAGGCCGTCGCGAATGCCCAGGGCGCCCAGGCCGTCGCCCGCCACCTCGGCTCACCCCGCCTGCTCGCCCTCTTCCACGCCCGCGAGGCGGGTGGCTGGGCCCTCATGGGCGACCGGCAGGCCACCGACGCGGCGATCGTCCGCGCCCACCACCACTACGCCGCCGGGCCCGCAGAAACGGATCCGGGGTGGCTGGAGTTCTTCACGCCCGCCGAACTCGCCGGCCTCGAAGCCCTCGCCCGCGCCGACCTGGGCCAGCACGAACGCGCCGCCGCCGGCGCCGAGCAGGCCGTACTCCTCCACGGCAGCGCCTTCGCCCGAAACCGGGCCTTGTACACCGCCGACATCGCGATCCAACATGCAAGTGGACACCGGCCCGAGCCCGAAGCAGCCGCCGAAGCCGCCGGCCGCGTCATCGCGTTCCTGCCCGATGTCCGATCCGACCGCCTGCTCCAGTCCCTCCACGGGGTCGCCGGAGCACTCCAGCGCCACGCACGCGTCCCGGCCGTCGCGGACTGGATCGAGCAGTACCGCACCATCACCGCACCCCAGGGAGGACGGGCGTGACCACCCCCACCGACGACGAAGTCGCCATCCGCACCTACGGCCCCGGCGACATCCCCGCCCTCCTTGACACCCTCGCCGACATCTGGGCAGACGCCCACCCCGAACTCGTCGACACCCCTGGCGGCAGCACCGACGGCCTCTCCACCACCGCCCTGCGCCGTCAGATCACCGGCCACGCCCGCCGCGAAGGCTTCGTCCTCGTCGCCGCCTACGCCCACGGCAGCCCCGTGGGCTTCGCCTACGCCTTCCCCGCCACCCCTGAGTACTGGTACGGCCCCGAACTCCTCCCCGACATCCCCGAACACATCCGGGCCGGCCGCCTCATGGGCCTGTGCGAACTCGCCGTGACCCCGCCATGGCAGGGCCGCGGCATCGGCAGCCGCCTCCACCACCAGCTCGTCACCGCCATCGCACCCCAGTGGTCCTCCCTCCTCGTCCACCCCGACAACCCCCGCGGACGCGCCCTCTACGACCGCCTCGGCTACACCTACGCCGGCCCGTACCGCAACGAACCCCAAGGGCCCGTCTACGACCTGCTCGTCCTCCACGTCGGCACGGAGCAGCACCCGGCCGCCTGAGCGGTCTCACCCGGGGCCGGGATACCCGCCTTCCTGCGGCCCCCGGGCCACGTCCGCGTACACACGCACCTCCACGTCGCGCTCACCAGGAGTCCGCTTCAGCCGACAGGGCCGCTCGACAGGAACAGCTCCGCGATGCGCTGCGCCGCTTCGACCGCAGCCTTCTCGCTGCCGCGGATCTCGATCGTGATGAGGCCGTCGTCGTCACTCATGTCTGCGGAACCGCCGCGTCCACCTGGCGGTTCCGCTACAAGGCCAGGTCCCACACTCCAACGAGTTCAGCCCTTCGGCCAGGGCCCGCCGAGGGCAGGTAGCTCGAAGCGAGCAATGCCCCTTCCTGCTGCGCCTGAGATGGCTACGCTGCCGGGATGGCCTCCCATGTCGTTCCGCCCAGGTACAGCGATGCCGAGAGCGATCACCCTGCAATTGACCGATGGTGTTCCACGGTCCTGTCGGGATCCGCAGCGCGGCTGCTCCTGATGGGTCCCTCGTGGTCCGGTAAGTCCCACGCGGCCTACGCAGCCATCCGTCGCTTGGTCAACGCCGGCTACGGCGCCGAGCACATCGCTGGGACGAATGCCTTCGAGGTGGCCAGGGCGTATGACGTGCCGATCCAAGCTGAGGTCGTCATGGTCGACGACGTCACGATCTCCGTGGACCTGCGGCGCGAGGCGAAGGGGCCGCGGCCGCTCGACCCGGCCGAGGCGCAAGCCGCACTTGCCCTGCAAGCGGCTGGTGTGCGCGAGACGGTCACACAGCTCGTACGTTGCCCGAACCAGTCGTGGATTCTGATCGGTACCACCGAAGAACGACTCGCGGAGACGCTTGGGGAGGGGGTAGCCGCGAATATTCTCGCGGTCGCCGACGTAGCGGACCTGCCGGCCAGGCCCAAGCCGGGCTGGGACTAGGTTCCGTCCGCAAGAAGATCATGGCTGTCGCAGCCAGAAGGTAGGGGTCCGGGGAACTGTGTCAAAGAAACGCAACGGCGCGCAGCGGATCGGGGCTATCGGAGAGGACCGATTCCGGCTCTCCTGTCAGGAGAACTTCATCATCCCCAACAAGGTCGAACACGATTTCGGGTTCGACTTCCTGTGTCAGCCGGACCTGGCCGCAGGCTTCGGCAAGATCGGACCGGTGGCCGGAGTCTTCGTCGGCTTCAGCGTCCGGGCCACGGATCGGGACGATGGGCGGATCAGGCTCAATCGGGCGGATGCTGAGTGCTTGCTGGCAGCCCACTTCCCGACCGGTCTCGCCCTGGTGAAGCTGAACGGGCCGAAGTCCGCCAGCATCTACTTCCGGATGATGGACACCGCCTTCATCGTAGAGCTGTCCGATTTTCTGGCGTCCGCCAGGAATTCCAAGCACTTCTACCCCAAGGACATGCGGCCCGTGACGGAGATCCGGGCCGCGATCGGTGAGGTCATCGCTACCGGCTACCTGGAGCAGGTACGTGCCGACGCCGCCCGGAAGATCGCCGAACCGATCACCGGACCCGTCCAGATTCAGATCCACCGTGACGCTGACACCCAGGCAACCCTCATCACATCTCTGGACATGTACGCATGGTTCGAGCAAGGAACAGCCGCCGAGAAGGAGGCGCTCTACCTAGCCACTTTCGGTGAACCGGGGCGACGTGACCAGAGAATGCGTGACCTCGCGCTGAGTGGCAAGCTCATGGGGGGACTCACGCATCTGCCCCAGCCGTACGTACTGGCCGGCTTCGTCATGGACCACCCCACCCAGGTGTACGTCCAGACCGCGTCTGCGTCCGCAGAACTACCCGTGCTGCGTACCGCCAACGAGCATCACTTCGGCTACGTCTACCCTGCGGGCTTCGCCCTGACCGTCTCCGTCCGAGTCGAGCAGGACGGACAGTACGTGCACCTGATGCGGGCGCTCGCCGACCCGGACAGCGACGTCCTGCTCGCCAACCATCCGATCCTGGTTGATTTCCTTGCCACCTGCGACCCCGAGTCGACCTTCCGTTTCGACGACCGCGACGGACTGACTCTCGACGTGACGCACTTCGAAGACTTGTCCGGTCTGGTCCGGTGCGCGGCCGCCTACCGCGATGCACGGGGCCTGGACGGCTGGGATGCGGTGCCTGTCATGGTCAGAGACCTGGCTAGCGCAGAGTCCCAGAACTCCCTGATCTTTCTCGGTGCGGCAGCCGACCTTCAGGTCCAACCGGTCCCCCGTGGACTCCTCCTGACGGCGCCGGAGGTGGAGGAGCAGGACTGTGACGCGGCACCCGGGACCGTCAGCGTCCCGGTCGTCTGCAACCTGGCTGACTCCAGCCTGGTCGTCTGGTTCTCCGGCCACGGATCCTTGCTGTTCCATGACGGCGATGTGTGCGGATTCAAGGTGCCTACCTTCCGCGTGGAGACCATCGAGGTGCGTCCCCGGGTGTCGAGCCGATCCCTGTTCCCACGAGTCCACCTCGGGCCGAAGACGTTGACCTGGGACGCAGGGCAGTGGCAGGAGAGCGATGCCGAGACAGAGTCTTGGGCAGACAGCCTCAGCACTCGTTTTCAGTTGGACTAGATCCGATGATGATCTTGTAGTTGGCGCACGGTGAGCCAGGGGATGTGACGCGGGTCGGAAAGCGACGTCTTGCAGGTCAATTCTCCTCTGGCTCTTCGTAGGGGCCCAATTCCTCATCGGTGAACGGTTTCCCAAGGTCCGGCATTGCGAAGAGACCACCCGCCCTTGAAGTTTCGATGAAGCGGACGACCCGATCCACTGGACTATGGAGCTCCTGCTTCTCGACCGAGCGGTGACAGGCGCGACAGAGCCATGGCCGGCGGAGGGTGATGCACTGTGCTCGTGCGCATGCGGGGCATGTCACGAAGTAGGCGGACGGGCCCCAAAGGGCCTCCCACATGGCGTATCCGTACCGCGGGCGGTGGCCGCTCTCGTTCCATCGAGATGGTGCAGCCGACCGGCCCAGAAGGACGAATTCGCCGCCGGGCCACCGGCAGGAGCACGCAGCTTCGCATCCGCATGCGCGGCTCCGGGCCAGTTCGGCAGTCTTCTCCACCCTGGGTATGCCGGGGCCCTTCACCTCGATCCAGGTCCCGAGCTCGGGCAACCAGAAGTCGGGAACGTAGACAGCACCGGAAGGCAACGTGATGGTCTCCGGTTCGTACAGCCATTGGATTCCGGCACCGTCGAGCGTTGCCGCCCAGTCGGCTTCGAGGCGCGAACGGAACATGGTGTCGCCGTACAGGGTGGGGACGGCGTCGATGGCCGGCGCAGGGTCTTGGCTGCTGCTCACGATGTACTCCCATTCGAACCGCACATGAAATGAGTCGTAGGGCCCGGGAAGGATTCCGCTGCGTGTCCGTCCTCTCCGCCGAGGAAGAACACCTGGGGCCAGTGGTCGATGCCAACGCCATCCAGCAGGTCAGGGCAGGGCCGGACCACCCCGTACAGACCGATTGGGCTGCCGCGGTAGACCGGCACTCCGTAGGCGAACTGCGGATCGGACTTCGGCGGATAGGCGATGCTGATCGTGATCCCCTCTGCTCGCGCCCGTTCTACGACGGCCGCGAAGAGGCCTTCGACCTGTTCACGGGGAAGGCGATCCCACCACGCGGAGCCGACGCGCTCACGTTCTTCGAGCCGCTTGGCCGCAGCGAGGGAGCGGCCTCCTGCTGTGCCCAGCGCTCGGACCGTTCCTTACGTTCGCGGACGAGCCGTGCCGCCAGCTCGGCACGCTGCTGCTCCCGGTACTCGTCCTCCTCGCGCTGGTACCGCAGCGCGGGGTTGGCCTTCTCTGCCTCGTCTCGGGCGCGTAGCCGCTCCTCCTCCATCTCCTCCCGCCGTCGGCGAGCCTCCGCCTCGGCTTCCTTTCGTCGTTGCTCTTCAGCAGCGAATTGGGCACGTTCTTGCTCGGCTCGCGCGGCCTCCCAGGCATCTCGCGCACGAATGGACTTCCGGGAGGTCCACCACAGCAGCGGGGCTCGCCTCCCGAGTGAGACCAGTTCGACCGTGCCCCCGAGCACCCAGCGGACGAACTGACCCAACCGCTCCTCGCGGACCACCCAGCGGCCCTTCTGCGGGTCGAAGCCGACAAGTCCTTCGCGAACAGCCATCGGGCGGACGCGTTCCACAGGGTGCACGCATATCGAAGGGACGCTGCCTATCCAGTCTGGAGACGTCTGGTTCGGCGAGACCCAGCACACCGAGATGCCTTCCGCCGTGTACCGCTCCGTTCGCGACCGGATGTCGTCCACGGTGATGCGAGACAGCTGCGCTTCCCAGGCCATCCGCTGCGTACCGTCCGGCGAGGTAGCCATCACGTCGGCACGCCACGACCGGTCGTCCGCTGCGACTTCGAGTTGTGCGTACCAGCCCGCGTCACGGATCGCGCCCGCCATCTCCAGCTTGAGCATGTGATGGTCCATCGACTCATGCCTGAGCGTGCACGTATCGGGGCGTCCAGGGTCGTGGCAGAAGAACCGGACCCGCGGCGGCGATAGCTTCGCATGCACGCCCCACGCGCACTCCGGACACACGATTGAGGGCCTTGAACCGGCCTGGCGGTGGAAGTCGGCCCAGCGCAGGTTGCACCCCAGATCAGGAAGCGTGGCGTCCAGGAGCCCGAAGTCGGGATGCACCGCGGTAAACGGCACCGCGAGGTCTCCTTCCCTGACAATCGACCGGTTCGGATTCAGAACTGTGCAGACCGATGGAGTTACCGGAGGCCGTGCGCGGCGGCGATGTGCGGCTTTTGGGCCAGCAGGGTTTCGAGCCGGCTGTCGGGCCACAGGTCGATGTAGGGAACCGCACCTTCAGCGTTGTGCCGCTCCGCCCAGCTCACCGCGTCAGCGGTGAACCGGCCGCTGGTGGCGACCACGATTCCCCGCACAAGAGGTGGGCTCCACAGCTTCCCCGCGGTGGCGGTCTCACTCACCGCAGCGGCGTTCACCGACCGGCTGCGCCAGTGCTTGGCTTGCACGATGACGCGTTCGGTTCGTACACCACCGGAGCCGTCGCGGAGGACCCGGTCCAGAGAGAGGTCACGACCCCGGTCGGGCGCCCGGGTCTGCATCAGCCACTGGACGTTCTCGTGCTCCGGGATGCTGCGCAGGAGGTCGTAGAGGAGACGCTCGAAGCCGTCGTCGTCCAGCCGCTCCCAGGGCAGTGCCAGGGTGGCAGGCCCCGTGAGGTGGCCGGAGGCTGCCTGCCCCAGGTCCATGTCCGGAACGGGCAGCGGATCGCTGTCGCCCAAGGCATGGGAGAGGATGTCGGCGCGCACGGTGGGCCAGTCGAGGACGACGATGTCGCGCCAGTCGTGCCCCTGGCTGAACCGCAGGTGTCGATGAAGGTCCCACCACCGTCCGATGGTGTCCGCGGCGTCGCCCAGGAGTCTGGCGATCTCTCCTACGGCCGTCTCGACCTGCTCCGTGTGCGCATTCACAAGGTGATCGAGCGAGTCCTCAGCAACTCCCTTCACCGCGAGGGGCAGCGCGGTGTCGACGGTGGCGACAAGCTGCTCCAGGCGGCCCCGGGCGGCCCGCCGGCGGGCACGGTCGAGACGGTACCGGTAGGCGGCCAGGTCAGCTTCCGGCTTCTCGCCTGCCGCCTGAACCGCGTGGGGCTGCTCACTGACTTCGAAGTAGTCGAGGTAGGCCTGCCCCATGGCGGCGATGTCCGGCAACTGCTCGGTGATGGTCCAACCGTCGACCGGCGGGAGCCCGGGAAGCAGATCCGTCCATGCCCTCGCGAGATCGTCGTAGGCCGGATGTGAACCATGCTGCGGGCCGGTCGGGATGTACGGCTTCGCGCGCTCCCACACGCCTTCCAGCTTGCTCAAGTTGGCCGCTGTTCGGTCCATCGCGCGGAGGAGCTCTTCAAGGTCCATGCGCACAGACTTCCACCCCACGGGGGCAGCTGTGGAGGGGTTTGCGGCATCCCGAAGACAGGAGAAGGGCGAGGTTCAACCACGGGGTGGTCGTCGCTTCGTGTGGTGGGGGTGTGGGGGCTGGTCGGTGGGGTCGTGGGTGGGGTGTGGCGGTTCGGCGCGGGCGTGGGCGCGGCTGTGGGCGTGGATGTGGGTGGGGTGGGTTCGGCGTGGGGTGTTTTCGGGGGTCGCTGGTTGGGGTGATTGTGGGCCGCGGCAGCCGGTTTCGGAAGGGCTCGTGCAGCAGGCTGGGAGGATTTCCCCAATATTAAAGAATGGCAGCCAGTTAGTGCGGAATGGAACATTACGCCCTAACTGATCTTGATAAGGCCCCGGGCCCTGGGGCTGTTCTCGGTGTCCGGGCGTGGTCGAAAGGGGTGGCAGGGGCGATGGCTGGTGAGGGTGGCCGCCGACGTGAGCGCGAGAGCGGGGCCCGGCGTTCGGAGCGGGTGGGCGTCGCGTTCAGCCCGGCCGAGTTGGAGGTCGTCCGCGCGGCCGCGGTCCGTGAGGGGATGTCGGCGGCGGGGTGGGTGGGGCAGCAGGCGATGGCAGTCGCGCAGGACGTCCTGGTGCCGGTCTCAGCGGACCGCGCGGACGTCCTTCGCGAGCTGGTGAAGGCGCGGGCCGGCCTGCGGGAGGTCGCGGTCCGCCTGGACGCTCTCGGCCCCGCCGCCACGACCGGGGCGGGGCTGGCCGACGCTGTGGCCGATGCCCGCGCTGCGGTGGTGCGGGTGGACGCGGCGACGCTGGCGGTGATGCGCGAACGCCGGGCCCGTACGTGATGCCGAAGAAGCCGGAGATGGGCGACGACACCTACAAGCTGGTGGAGTACCTCTTCGGTACGGGCAAGCGCGACGAGCACACCGACCCCCACCTCGTGGCGGCCTGGGATCCCGATCTGCCGTGCCCGGCCCGGCGGCCGGACCGCATCGGGCTGGGCGAACTGGCGGACCTGCTAGACGCTCCGGTGGAAGCGCTGCGCGGTGACCGTCCGGACAAGCACGTGTGGCACGTCTCGGTCCGCAACGCCCCCGCCGACCGCACCTTGTCGGACGTCGAGTGGGCGGAGGTCGCCGCCGCGATGGTCGACGCGGCGGGCATCGCCCCGGCCGGTGACGAACAGGCCTGCCGCTGGGTCGCCGTACGGCACGCGGACGACCACATCCACCTCGTCGCGACCCTCGCCCGCGTCGACGGACGGCAGCCCCGGCTGCGCGGCGACATCCTCGCGATGCACGCCGTCGCTCGCGCCTTCGAGGCCCGGTGGGGGCTGACGGCGATGTCGCCGCAGGACCGTACGGCGGTGCGCCGCCCGTCGACGGGGGAGCTGGCGAAGGCCGACCGTCGCGGCCTGCTGGAGACCGCCCGGGAGTCCCTCCATCGCACCGTTCGGATCGTGGCCGCGCGCGCCCACGACGACGCCGACTTCCTCGACCGGCTCCGCGACGCCGGTCTCCGCGTCGAGCGCCACGGCGATGACGGCACCCTCGCCGGGTACGCGGTCGCGCTCCCTGGCGACCGCGCCGATGCCGGGTCCCGGCCGGTCTGGTTCTCCGGCAGCTCCCTGGCCTACGACCTGTCGCTGCTCCGCGTACGGGAACGCTTCACCCCCGCTGTGGGCCCGGCGCACTGGACGGAGGCGGAGCGCCTGGTGCGCGAGGCCGCGGCCGCGCTCGCCCGTTCCGGCCGGGCCGAGGGCGCCGGCGGGGTGGCCGCGCTCGGCGACCTCCTGGTGGCCGCCGCCGCGCACGCCCCCGCGACGGTCCGCGACCGGATCACGGCGGCGGCCGACGCCTTTGAGCAAGCCGGCCGGGCCCCGGGCGAACGCTCCCTGGAGGGGCGGGCGCGTGCCGGATGGCGGGCATCGGCACGCGCGTTGGAGCGCGCACCGCGCACCGCCCGGGGTGGCGGCGCGGTGGTGGTCCTCACCCTGCTGGTGGCGCTCGTGGAGGCGGTGGAAGCGGCCCGCCTGTGGCACGAGGCGCAGGCCCACCGCGCGCAGGCGAAGGCCGCTGCCGAAGCCGGGCGGCTGCTGCGCGAGGCCGCCGCCGCGGCTGGCGCACCCGTCTCCCGTACGGGCCCGGCCCGTACGGCGAGGACGTCGCGGGCGGCGGGCCGTGGCCCGACCGGGCCCGGTGCCGTTACCGGTGTGCCGCCCCGTGCTCCCGGACCGCCCAAGACCGGCCCGGCCAAGTCCCGCTGACCCGTGCGCAAGGAGCCCCGATCGTGTCCACCCCCGCACCCGCCCCCGCCGCCGTCGACCCGTTCGCCGAGTCGGTCGCCGAAGCAGCCCAGACCGCCGCGGCGGCCTTCCGGCTGATGATGACGATCTCCGACGCCGTCCGCCGCGCCGCCCAGAAAGCCCGCAAGGGCGAGGAGGAGGAACTCGCTGAGGGGGAGGAGAAGCTCGCCCCGGGCTGGGCCGCCGACGCGCTGCGCCCGCTCCTCGACGACCAGGTGCTGGCCGACTTGATGGCGGGGAAGGACTGGCCCGCGATGGCGGGGCAGATGGTCCTGCTGCAGCGCGCCGGCGTCGACCTGAACCTCTTCCTCCCGCAGCTCGGCCAGGCCGCCAAGATCGTCTACCAGGCGGTGGCAGCCAACCAGGCCCGCATCAGCGCGGCGGGCACCGACCGGTGGGCCGACCTCCTCACGAAGACGATGCCCGAGGGCCTGGTGCGCGACGCGATCCTGTCCTCCCCGGCCTGGCCGGACATGGCCGCCAAGATGGCCCACCTCGACCAGCAGGGTGTCGACGTCGCCGCCTTCCTGACCGCCGCGCACGGCCAGGGCGTCGGCGTCGACCAGGCCGTCGCCGCCCTCCTGGCCCAGCCCGGCGCCGCCGCCGCACCGGCCGCTGTACCGGCGGCCGTGGTGCCAGCCGCCCGCCCCGCCCCCGCCCCCAACCCGTACGCCGCGCCCGCGGGGCCCGAGGCCGCCCCGCCCCCGCTGCTCCCGATCCGGCCCCGGCCCCGGCTGCGGATCCGGTGGCGGATCCGGTGGCGGTGAGCGCGGACGCCCGCACGATGTGGGGGCCGCTGACCCGAGGCCTCACCGTCTCCAACGACCTGGACCTGTCCGACCGGCCCGCAGCCCTGGAACAGCTCGGCGTCTCGACCACGGCGAACAGCCGGCTGGTGTCCCTCACACAGGAGTACGTCACCTCCGAGCGGGACACGGCCCTGCTGGTCAGCACCCGGGCCTGGCCCCTGCTCGCGGCCCGCATGGCCGACATCGCCCGCGGCCCGGAAGGAGAACAAGGGCTCCGGGACCGCCTGAAAGTCGGACTCAGGGACAACAGCGCCTGGCGGCAGGGCTCGTCCTCGAACCTCACGGGCCGCCTGGTCACCGCCACCCTCACCTCCCTGACCACCCCGCCCGGCGCCCCGGTCCCCGACGGCCCCCGCGCCTCCGCCACCGCCGCCCGCTCCCGCTCCACCACCACCCCGACCGCCGCCGCGCCCGGTCAGGCCGCGCCCGCGGAACCCGCCGTGCCCGCGCACCGGCAGCAGGCCGCCCCGGCCAAGACCTCGGGCCGGGGCCGGTGACCGTCCGCCCCTGGCTTAGGCGAACAAGCCCTCCCCGACCGGCTGGAGGCCGGGCCGATCAGGGGCGCCGCGCCCTCGCCTTTCCAGGGGCGACCTGGCGGGCTCGACAGTGCCGCGGCGGGGCCCCGCCCGGCTTCTGACCATCCCGCGCCGCCGGTAACCGCGCACTGCTGGTGCATCACCTCGATGTGACAGCGCCAGACGTGCGAGATCCCGGGGCCATCACGGACCCGGGGTCTCGCGCACTCCACAGCGGCGAACCGGATTACACCCAGTCGATGCCGAGAGCGGCGAGTCGGCTGCGCTGTTCCTCGCTGAGCCCGGCGCGTCTGCTGCGGGTGTTCGATACCCACACACCCAGCTTCACCGGCCCGCCCGGGGTCTGTTCGACCCACGAGCGGGGGACCACGGTGCGGTCTTCGCGTTCGATGTACTGGGCGAGTGCGGTGATCCCGCGTTCGAATGCCGCGCTCGCTCCGGCCCCCGCCTGCTTCCCGCGCGCT